>CAWFSD010000042.1:0-123899 GCA_963818245.1 uncultured Planctomycetota bacterium | reverse complement strand
CATAAGGCAGGCATCACGAGTCTTGGACAGTGTTGATTTGAGGTCCCTCAGCGCGATTGCAGACAGCGGTACCATGTGGACCGTGCAGGAAGGATCTCGTACGCAGCCAGGGAATGCCTGCTCCTAAGACGTTCTGTATGGGCCTTACTCCGTCCGTGACAACGCCATGCAGCGAATGATCCCGGCTTCCAGTGAACGGTCCGTCAGCCAGGCCATCCAGCAACAGATCTACAGTCCGGCACCAAGGTAGGTTGCGGCGTGCCTGCTATTCCTATGGCATACTGTTGGCTTTACCTCCATCGTCGATGTGTGCGTCCTGCCTGCCTGGCCCAGAGCTCACCCAGCTGTGGGTCGCCTTCAGCGGTCGATCTCGCGGTCGATCTCCACCCACGTTCCCGAAGGAACACGCCATGCTCCGTCTCGCCGTCACCTTCTTCATCATCGCCATCATCGCCGCCCTCTTCGGCTTCGGCGGCATCGCGGGCGATTCCGCCTATATCGCGAAGATCCTGGCCATCGTCGGTCTGGTGATCGCGGTGATCATGTTCCTGGTCGGCCGCGGCGGCACCCGGGTCTAGAGTCTCCGAGCACGCCGCGGGCGCGTCCTGAAGTGGTCGCGCACGCGGCGGCATGTTTGGTGACAGCCGGAGGAGCAGTGCCGCCGGCACTGGAAGTGCGATCTATTGGAAAGGGCCAGGTATTTAGGCTCAAGCGCCCTTCCGCGCCAGATAATAAATCACTTTTTGATGTGTCATCGACGGCTGAGCCATGCTGCCATTTGGATATGATGTTGGAAAATGGTGTGCGCATATAGCGGGGCCCGCGAAGCTTCCTGGATGTAGTTGCAGGCGGCCACGAGCATGATGTGCGCCTCAGCTTCGCGCAGCACGGCGGCGCTCTCCTCCGCTGCGCTGCGTATGCGCATGAGAAAGATCAGCGTGATGCTCATCAGCAGCGCCGACAGGCCGGCGACCACGATCAGCAGCGAACCGCATCGCGGGGAGGACGCCATTTCGGGCCTCAATACCCGTCGAGGGTCTGGTCGTTGCCGACGTCGCCCGCCGCGGCCCACTTCGCCCAGCCTGGGGCGCTGCCGGCGGCGCCGCTGCGACGCTGCATGCGTGCGCCACGAAGGGTGGTACCGATGGCGCTGAAGCTCAGGTTGTGCGCCGCGCCGGACAGTGGGTCAGTCCATCCCACCGTGACCACGCATGGCAGGCGGTTATAGCTGATATACCGCATCACCGTGACGTTCACCGACGGCCATGTGGCTGGTCCGCGCCCGGCGGCGAGGAGTGGGGTGCGCGAGAGGTTGACACGGTAGAATGCGGTCATGGTGGAAGTGTTCGCCGGGTCGCCGGTGACCCAGCGCCCTGTATAGTCGGCGGCAGAGGAAAGCTGTTGTCCTCACCACAAATCTGTCCGCGACTGCGCTTGAAATAGGTTGATGAATCGGTCGCTCCGCCATCGGGACCCTGTCCCACGGAGTGATCATGTCGCAATCCCCATCCACCCATACGTCAGGTGAAGTTCCGGTACTTCCGGCATCGCCTTTCGACCCCAGGCCGGCTGTCCGCCAGCCGCCTCCCCCACCACCCAGCCCCTGGCTGGAACCGGTGAGCGAACCGCCGCCCCTGGACGACGATCCGATGCTGGTCGTCGTGGACGACCCCTCGACCGATGAGCCGCCGGCGGCCGAGGCGGGCGATGCCGCGCCGCAACCGGCAAAGCCGGATCCCATCAGCGCCGTGACCGGCGCGACGCCGGCCTTGTCAGCCCGCCGTCCCGGCAGCCCGCGCCGGGGTAAGTCGTTGGCCAAGCCGGAGGACAATCCCCGGCTGGTGCTGTTCACGCCCGAGCAGCGACTGCTGATCCTGGATAGCTGGAAACGCAGTGGCCTGCCGGCGGGCGATTTCGCGCCGCTGGTCGGGCTCTCGCAGCACACGCTGTACGCGTGGAAGAACCGCTTCGAAGCCGAGGGCCCTGCCGGGCTGATGGACAAGGTGCGTGGCCGTCAGAAGGGCAGTCGCCTGCCAGAGGTGACCAAGCGGGCGATCATCATGCTGAAAGAGGCCAACCCCGATTGGGGCGTGGAACGGATCTCAGCCGTGCTGGAGCGCGGCCCAGCGCTGGGCGCCAGCCCAGGTGCCATCGGCACCGTGCTGAAGGAGTGGGGCTACGAGTTGCGGGAGGAACCGACCAGGCCCCACCCGGACAAGGTCCGCCGCTTCGAACGGGCGACGCCGAATCAGATGTGGCAGACCGACCTGTTCACCTTCGTGCTGAAGCGGCAGAACCAGCGGGTGTATCTCATCGCGTTCCTGGACGACCACAGCCGCTTCGTGGTGTGCTATGGGCTGCACGCCAGCCAGTCGGCGGCATTGGTGCTGGAGGTGTTCCGCGCCGGCATCGCGTCGTACGGCGCCCCGGCAGAGGTACTGACCGACAACGGCACGCAGTACGTGACGTGGCGGGGGAAGAGCCAGTTCGCGCACGAATGCGATAAACGCGGGATCCAGCACATCGTGGCGACCCCGCTTCATCCGCAGACGCTCGGCAAGACCGAGCGCTTCTGGGGTACCCTGTGGCGGGAATGCCTCGAGACGGCGACCTTCGCCGACCTGGCCGATGCGCGCACCCGCATCGGCCACTTCGTCGACCATTACAATTTCCAGCGCCCGCACCAAGGCATCGGCAACCTGGCGCCTGCGGATCGCTTCTTCGGGGCCGCCCCTGCGATGGCAGCAACGCTACGCGAACGGGTGGCCGCGAACGCGTTGGAGATCGCGCGCAGCGGCACGCGGAAGGCGCCGTTCTATCTGGCCGGCAACATCAACGGCCAGGCGGTGAGCGTGCATGCGGCCGGTGATCGCTTGATGATGTCCACCGGCGGTGCCACGCCGGTGGAAGTAGCGTTAGCTGGCGTGCCGTCATCGACGCCATCGTCGACGATGCCACCGGAACCACTACCGGTGCCGCAGGCACCGCAGGGGATTCCCGAGTCACCGTGGAACGGTGCTGATGGTCCGCATCCGCCCGGTGTGTCGGCACTCGATGGTGCCTTCCCGTTGCCGGCACCGCTGTCGTCCCAGGCACAACCGGGAGGTGCGTCGTGATCGCTCCATCGACCCCGGTTGCCGCCCCGCTTCCCGAGCCACTGCGCACCGCCGTGCAGGAGGTGCTGACGCGCACGCCGAAGCGTCCGCCCAAGCCAGTGGATCCAGCGGAGTCGGATCCACGTGCCGTGGCTGAACGGGCGAAACGCACCGCCGTGGTGGTGCTGGACGTGTTGGCCGGCAATCGCTCCCCAGGCGATGCCGCCAGTGCGCTCGGCCTGTCGCTGGCGCGCTACTACGTGATCGAGGAACAGGCCATTGATGGCCTGATCGCTGCCTGTGGTCCACGTGCGCGCGGGCGACAGCCAGATCCGAGCAAAGAGCTCGCGCTGCTTACTGCGGAAAATGGGCGTCTGACGCAGGCGCTCCTGCGCCAGCAGGCATTGGTGCGCACGAGTCAGCGCAGTCTGGGCGTTGCGCTGCCACCGCGGCAGACGCCGGTCCCAGCAGGGCCGCCTGGTCGCGGCAAAGGGCGGCGACAGCCCAAGGTCCGGGCCCTGCGCGCGGCCAAACGGTTGAACGCGGCAGCATCGACACCGCCACCGTCAGTGTCTACACCCGACACCAGTCGCAGCGGAGGATAGGGCTCTCCAGGGATGGATCCTGAGCGCCGCTGCGGCGCCGCGACGGCAGCCCTGGGTGATGGATGACCATCACCCAGGGTGTTGCTTCATTGCTGCCGGACCGGCCCCATGCGGAAAATCCCGGGGTCTGGGGCAGCGCCCCAGTCGTCCGCATCATCAATCACTGTCCGTACGGAGAGGTCACCATGTCCCGTCCACCACTCGGCCCCGCACTCGTCGATCGCCTCGCCGGCTCCGACGCGGCACGCCAACGCACGCGGCTGATACTGGAAACCATCGCGGGTACGCTCACCGTCGAAACCGCTGCGGGGCAGCTCGGCATCAGCACGCAGCGCTTCCACGAGCTGCGCGACGAACTTCTCCAGAGCACCGTCGCCGCGGCGGAGCCCAAGCCACTCGGGCGCCCAGCAAAGGAACCCTCCGTTGAAGATCAGGTCCGCGCGGCACTCGCCGAGAAGGACCGCATCATCAACGACCTCACCGTGCGACTCGAACTGGCGACGCTGCGCGAAGAACTCGTCGCCGCCGGCATGACCAAGCGTTTCGGACCACGCATAAAAAAACGCCGGTGATGAACCACCTGCGAACGACCATGCCCCCGCGCCACCACCAACGCCCATCGAGCGTCGTGCCAGACGCCATGCCGCCCTGCTGCACGAGACCGCGCAGGACGGCTACGAACGCCGCGCGCAAAGCCACCTGGAACGGGGACCGGCGTTCCAGCGCCAACGACGCGAGCGCGAACACCGCTTGCGACTCCACACCCTGGCCGTCATCCGCTGGGCCGGATGGCGTGGCGTTGCTGAAAGTACCGTCGCCGAAGCGCTCGAACTCGCGATGCGTACGCTCTCCCGCTGGCGCGAGACCGTTGGCACGCCCGCCACGCCGCTCGGCGCACCAGCTATCATCGCCACGCCGACGCAGCGCCGCGAGATCGGCGACTTCCTCGACCTGTGGGGCAACACCGTCGGCGTGCCAACGCTCCAGGATCACTTCCCCGGCCTGCCGAAAGGGGAACTCGCCCGTCACGTGGCGCTGCACCGCTGGCGCCGCTACCGCGACGACCGCCTGCTGTCCTACTGCGCCTGCACCTGGACGCGCACCGACGCCGTGTGGGCCATCGACTACACCGAACCGCCCACGCCCATCGATGGCGAATTCCGCTACCTGCTCTGCGTCCGCGAACTGGCCACCGGCTGCATGCTGCTGGCCCTGCCGTGCCACCACGCCGACGCGGACACTACCGTCGCCGCTCTGGTCCGGTTGTTCGCCGAACACGGCGTGCCGCTGGTGCTCAAGAGCGACAACGGCTCCCACTTCGTGGCAGAGGTGGTCCGTGAGCTGCTTTGCCAACGGGGCGTCACCCTGCTGCTTTCGCCGCCATACACCCCGCGCTATAATGGCGCCTGTGAAGCTGGACTCGGCGCACTCAAGACCCGGACGCATCACCTCGCTGCACGCGACGGCGACCCCGCCGTCTGGACCTGCAATCAGGTCGAGGCCGCGCGCCTACAGGCCAATGGCAGCGATGCGCAGCGCTTGGGACTCACGGCTGAACAACGCTTCGCCAGCCGTCCGCCGATCGGCGATCACGAACGCCATCAATTCCAGGAGGCTGTCACCGCATGCTCACAGCAACGCTGGGACGACGCCATCAGTACCCATCACCTGCCTCGCCCTTCCTTCGACGTCGTCCGACGTCGAGCCATCACCGATGCCCTCCTCGGCATCGGGCTTCTGCACCTCAGGAGACGGCCGGTTCGTCAACCACTTCCGAGCTATTTTTAGGACAGAATTACGTGGTGAGCACAAAATATGAACTCTAACCCCGCCCCACATTGCTGTGAAAGAATGCAAGATGCGATTTCGTTGAAATCCATTTTATATGAGAAGAAATTTAGGGAATATGGAATTTGCGTTCCCGACGGAGGTTCATCTTTTCTGTGCATTCTTTTTTGTCCTTGGTGTAGAAGTCAATTGCCATCTAGCTTGAGAGATGAGTGGTTTACTAGAGCCGAACAACTCGGGATAGACTCGCCTTATACTGGCATGCCTAGAAGATTCAAGAGCGATGCTTGGTGGAAAAATAGAAGGGGATTGAAGAAATGAGTAAAAGGTTCGGGCTCTACTACCGAAAGCGGTGGGCTGCGATCAAGCCGTCATCGGCCGTCTCAAGACCGACCACCGCCTTGGTCGCAACTACCTGAAGGGCTAGATGGGCGATGAGATGAATGTCGTCCTAGTGCATCGTACCATAAGTTATGGTGAGTTCTTCTGGAACTCTTTGGTCAGTTCAATGATCTTGCGCAGTTTCGTGGGTCCCTTTGTCCAAATGAATGGCCCGCAGCGTTCATTGTACTTGGCGATGAACAATTTGAGAAATCGAGCCAACTGCCTTCCCGAGGTATGGACAGCCTGCTGGAGCCCCTGCTTGGTCAAGATGCCAAAGAATGCTTCGATCAAGTTCACCCATGAAGCATGAGTTGGCGTGTAATGGAAAGTGATTCCGGGATGCCGCGACAGCCAGTCTTTGGCCGCAGGGTTGTTGTGGGTGTTGAGGTTATCCATGATCACGCACAGACGCTTTCCAGCGTATTTTTCTGAGACGTCATCCATGAAATGAAGAAAATCCCGAGACGTCCGGGATTGCTTCACGTGCCCAAAGACCTCGCCAGTGGCGACATCCAGGGACGCCAACAGGGTCCGTGTTCCGTGTCGCACATATTCATTCGTCCATGCCCGTGGCTTCTTCGCATCGAGCGGGAGAACTGGCTGAGTGCGATCCAGAGCCTGAATCCCAGTCTTCTCGTCTACGCAGAGCACTACGGCATTCTCGGGAGGGGCCATATACAACCCCACAACGTCTAACAGCTTCTCCTCGAACAACGGGTCAGGGCTGAATGTAAATGTGCGCAGGTGATGTGGATGAAGGTCGTGATCGCTGAGGATCCGATGAACGCTGCTGACGGGCATCTCCAGGTGCGCTGCCAGGGTCCGTGTGCTCCAGCGGCTCAGGTGTGCTGGGGGCTTGCGACAGACCTTCGCAATGACCCGGTGAACGATGGCCGCGGTGAGTTCCACTGGGCGCCCACTGCGGGCTTCATCAGCCAAGCCCTCCATCCCACGGTCGCGCCAACGACGAAGCCACTTGGCTACGTTATTGTAATGAGACCCGACTAATCGCCCGATCTCACACTTGGTCATTCCTTCGGCGGCAAGAAGAACCATGCGGGCCCTCTGTGCTGCGCTGGCGCGGCCTGATTGATGGCGAAGGACACGTTCTAAATCCGAACGTTCGGAGGAGGAGAGGGGCAAAATTCGTGTCTGGGTGCGCATTGCCGAGCGTAAAGCCTAGCACGAAGATTAACAGAGAGGAATTCACTATAATTTTGTAGACAATGCACTAGTTAGCCATTCATTTTCAAAAGCCTTTTACTAATTATCGCCCAACGCTTTCGGTTCTTCTTAACTTTACGAGTTACTCACCAAAACGCCACTAGGATACAAAGTGCGTAGAAAATCTCGGAATATAACCACGCGAAGTTTAATTTATATTGTAGAAAGGAATGCGACAGCGCGCAATGTAGCGGAAAAAGGAGCGGACGAGCGAGCCCAATAGTGAGCGCGGCGTCTTTGAAAGTCTGTATTTCACTGTTTAATTCTGCCTGAGGTGCAATAATATTTTCCTAAGTACCACAACTCCGTCAATGGTATCTAGGTAATTATTGTTTACCGGGATGTTCGTAACAATTTTCAAGGTCAAGACTCTGGCCATTTTTTCACTTATTTCGTCGTTATTCATGGGCAAAGGCTAACATCGAGGTAACGGGGGCCATGACCGAGTGCCGAATTCCCCGGATAGGGCACCGATTTCTGCATAAAAAAACACCCAGATTTAAAAATTTGGGTGTGGTTCTGGTGCGCGATCATGGACTCGAACCATGGACCCAGGGATTAAGAATCCCTTGCTCTACCAACTGAGCTAATCGCGCCAACCGCTTGAGGGGGCAGAATCTAGAGGCCTCACCACCCTGGTCAACCGGATAGTTCCGGCGACCAGGGCAGGGGGCCTAACCCGTGCACACATCAGGTCTTGGGCGTGACCAGGTCCGGCATCTTGAGGTCGTCCGGCTTCTCGATCCGGCGGAACACCAGGTGGGCCTTGGTGTCCTTCTCCTTGTCGTCGCCTTCGAGGTCGATCGACAGGGACGTGCCCGCCAGGAACTCCCCGCGCAGCAGGGCCTCCGACAGCGGGTCCTCGACGTGCTGCTCGATGGTGCGGCGGATCGGGCGCGCGCCGAACTTGGGGTTGTAGCCCTCCTTCAGCAGGAAGTCGATCGCCGGGATGGTCAGCTGCACGATCAGGCCCTGCTCGAGGACGCGCTTGGCGATCTTCGAGAACTCCAGGCTGACGACCTGGCGCAGGTCCTCGCGCTCCAGCGGGCGGAACACGATGGTGTCGTCGAGGCGGTTGAGGAACTCCGGCCGGAAGTAGTCCTCCAGCGCGCGCTGGTAGGCCTGCTTGGTGGCCTTGTAGGCGTAGTTCTCGCTGGTCGTGCCGTGCGCGGTGTCGAAGCCCAGCGTGCCGGCCTCGTTCGCCTGCGCGGCGCCGACGTTCGAGGTCATCACGATGATGGTGTTGCGGAAGTCGACGGCGCGGCCGAACGAGTCGGTCAGCTTGCCCTCCTCCATGATCTGCAGCAGCATGTTGAAGACGTCGCCGTGCGCCTTCTCGATCTCGTCGAACAGCACCACGCTGTAGGGCCGGCGGCGCACCTTCTCGGTGAGCTGGCCGCCCTCTTCGTAGCCGACGTAGCCGGGAGGCGCGCCGAGCAGGCGCGAGGCGTTGTGCTTCTCGCCGTACTCCGACATGTCGATCTGCACCAGCGCCTCTTCGCCGCCGAACATGAACTCGGCGAGCGCCTTGCACAGCAGCGTCTTGCCGACGCCGGTGGGGCCGACCAGCATGAAGCAGCCGACCGGGCGCTTGGGGTCCTTGAGGCCGGAGCGCGAGCGGCGGATGGCGCGCGCGACGGCCTTGATCGCCTCGTCCTGGCTGATGACCTTCTTGTGCAGGTGGTTCTCGAGCTCGAGCAGGCGCGTGGCCTCGCCCTGGTCGAGGCGCTGCAGCGGGATGCCGGTCATCGACGCCACGATCTCGCCGACCAGGTGCTCGTCGACGGTGCCGCACAGCTCCTTGGACTGCTCCTGGTGCTTGCGCTTGAGGTCGGCGAGCTCCTTCTTCTTCTTCTCGGCGCGGTCGCGGAACTCCGCGGCTTTTTCGTAGTCCTGGTTGAGGACGGCCTCGGACTTCTGCTTCTCGAGCTCCTTGATCTCGAGGTCGATCTCCTTGTAGGCGGGCGCGCTGCGAGGTCGCCTTCAGGCGCAGCTTGGCGCCGGCCTCGTCGATCACGTCGATGGCCTTGTCGGGCAGGAAGCGGCCGGTGATGTAGCGGTCGCTGAGCTTGACCGCCGCGGCGATCGCCGGGTCGGTGATCTTGATGCGGTGGTGGGCCTCGTACTTGTCGCGCAGGCCGACCAGGATCTTGATCGCGTCCTCGGTCGAGGGCGGGTCGACGACGATCGACTGGAAGCGGCGCTCGAGGGCGCCGTCCTTCTCGATGTACTTGCGGAACTCGTCCAGGGTGGTCGCGCCGATGCACTGCATCTCGCCGCGCGACAGCGCCGGCTTGAGCACGTTGCTGGCGTCGATCGCGCCCTCGGCGCCGCCGGCCCCGACCAGGGTGTGCAGCTCGTCGATGAAGAGGATGATGTTCTTGGAGGTCTTGACCTCCTTCATCACCGCCTTGATGCGCTCCTCGAACTGGCCGCGGTACTTGGTGCCGGCGACCATCGAGGCGAGGTCGAGCGAGATGATGCGCTTGTTCGCCAGCAGGTCGGGGACCTCGTGCTTGATGATCGACTGGGCCAGGCCCTCGACGATCGCGGTCTTGCCCACGCCCGGCTCGCCGAGCAGGACGGGGTTGTTCTTGGTGCGGCGGCAGAGGATCTGCCACAGGCGCTCGATCTCCTTGGCGCGGCCGATCACGGGGTCGAGCTCGCCGGCCTCGGCGGCGGCGGTCAGGTCGCGGCCGAAGGCGTCGAGCGCGGGCGTGGCCGACTCCTCGCCCTTCTTGCCCGACTTGGCCGCCGGCTTCTCGGCGGGCTTGTCGCCGCTGTCCTTGGTCGACGCCTGCGGCATGTTCGAGACGTCGCTGGCGCCGAGCAGGTCGAGGATCTCGTTGCGCACGTCCTCGAGCTTGAGGTCGAGGTTGATCAGCACCTGCGCGGCGACGCTGTCCTGCTCGGAGAGCAGGCCGAGCAGGATGTGCTCCGTGCCGATGTAGGGGTGGCCGAGGGCGCGCGCCTCCTCGCTGGCGAGCTCGAGCACGCGCTTGGCCTGGGGGGTGAACGGCAGGGGGCCCGAGGGCGCCTCCTTGTCGGCGACGACCACCAGCTTCTCGACCTCGCGCCGCACCTTCTCGACGTCGACGGAGAGGTTGTTCAGCGCGGTCACCGCGACGCCGGACCCTTCCTTCACCAGGCCGAGCAGCAGGTGCTCGGTGCCGATGTAGTCGTGGTGGAAGCGCTCGGCCTCCTTCTGGGCGAGGGCGATGATCTTGCGCGCGCGGTCGGTGAACTTGTCGAACATGGCAGGGGGACCCGGGGTGTCAGGATGGCGCGGTCAGCGGGACGGAAAGCCAATATAGCTCAGTTCGCGGAGGCCGGTGGAGAAGAAAGCCACTTCCGTACCAAATCCGCACGGAGGCGGTCGCGCTGCTCGGGCTCGCCGGCTTCCGCATGCTGCAATTGCAAGTGCGCCGGCTGGCACTGCAAGAAGATTCTATCCAGGATTTTCCAGTTCCGCCACTCCAGCAGGGACAGCGCCACGCCCAGGCGCACCCAGCTCAGCTGCTCGGTCAGCTCCTCGGTGGTCAGGCTGCGCGCGTGGGTCAGCAGGCCCCAGGCCCGGTAGACCTTGTCCTCCAGCCGCCACGGCTGGGTGGTGAGCAGCGACTGCCGCGCGAGCTGCTCGTAGGCGATCAGCCGCTCGACGGTCTCGTTGAGCTGGTCGACGATGGCGCGCTCGCTGGCGCCCAGCGCGCGGGTGTTGCTGATCTGGAAGTAATGCCCGGTCGGCTCGCTGCCCTCGCCGTGCAGGCCGCGCACCGTCATGTGCAGCTTGGTCAGCCCGCGCAGCACCTGCTTGAGCTCGCCGCTCTCGGCCAGCGCCGGCAGGTGCAGCATCACCGAGGCGCGCAGGCCGGTGCCGACGTTGGTCGGGCAGGCGGTCAGGTAGCCGTACTGCGCGTGCCAGGCCCAGCCCAGCTCGCCTTCCAGCGCCTGGTCCAGGGCCACCGCCAGCTCGAGGTTGGCGTTGCTGCACAGCCCCGCCGAGATGACCTGCAGGCGGACGTGGTCCTCCTCGTTGAACATCAGCGAGTGGATCTCGTCGCGGCTGATGAACACCCCGGTGGGGTGCTTGCCGTTGGCCAGGTCGCGCGAGACCAGCTGGCGTTCGACCAGGGCGGCGCGCTCGAGCTCGGTGAGCGCCCCCAGGCGCAGCTGGCGCGCGCCGGCCCAGCCGGTGACGCGCGCGGTGGTCTCCATCAGGCGGCCGACCAGCTCCTGCTGGCGGACCTTGCTCAGCTTGCGCTGGAAGGCGAAGCTGGACAGGTTGCGCGCCAGCCGGATGCGGCTGGACACCGCGATGCCGCCGTGCGCGCCGGGGCTGTCCAGCCACGCCGCGGGCCGCGCCAGCAGGTCGTCGAGGCTCATGGGCCGCCCGGCCGATCGAGGCGGCGCAGCTCGTCGCGCAGGCGGGCGGCGTCCTCGTAGTGCTCGCCCGCGACCGCGGCGCGCAGGGCGTTGTCGAGCAGGGTGCGCCGCGACGAGGGGTCCTCGCCCGCCGCCGGCACGTGCCGCGGGCCCCGCCCGACGTGGTGGGTGGTGCCGTGGTAGCGGCTCAACAGGGCGTCGATCTGGGTGCTGAAGGCGGTGTAGTCGTGTGGGCAGCCGAACAGCTTGCCCGAGCCGAACTCGCCGAAGGACAGGCCGCAGTGCGGGCAGCGCTCATCGGCGTCGTCCTCGCTGGCGGTCACCGTCACCGGCTTGGCTCCGCCCACGTCCTCCGCCTTCATGCTCAGGATGGTGGCGATCGCCGGTGGGCCCGATTCGAGCTTGAGGTCGAGGCGCTGGATGCAGGTGGCGCAGAGGTGGAGCTCCTGCCGGCCGGCCGCGCTCTCGCCATCGAGCTCGGTCAGGTGGGTGGTGGCGGGCCGCTTGCCGCAGATCTGGCAGGTGACGCTGTGCATGCTCATCGCGCTTCTATCGGAACCTCAACTTGGACAAGGAGCAACGGGTAAAGAGGTAGGCAGGCGTCGGCCCGCGGCAGCCCTTTGCGGGGACTGGGGCTCTTGCCGCCAAGACCCAGAGCCGTCAAGACCCGCCCAGGGGCCTCGATCGCAACTCCATGGACGCCATGCTCGGCAGGTGCTCTCCACCCTGTTGGACCCTTTGGCGCCTGGGCGTCCTGGCGGTCAGAATCCCAAGGGCACGCGTGCGACCCGATCGACGGCCGTGCCGGGTCTTTGGATCGCGTGCCGCACATGGATCGGGCGAATTGCTGCCATATGCCGCATGCGAAAGCCCTTTTTCCGTTGGTGTTGCGTGGCCATGCCTTTATAAACCGCGCGCCCTGGAAGTCCGGTCGTCCGTCGGCCGTTTTGCGCGAGGAAAACCCATGGATGCGGCGATCGTCGGAACCCTGGCCCAGGTGCTCCTCCAGGCCGATGCCCCGGCCATGACCGGCCCCGTCCAGGCCGTCCCGGCCGCGACCGCAGGCTCCAGCGTGTTCAGCCAGGTCTTCCCGCTCACCATGCTGCTCATCCTGGGCATCGCCGTGCCCGCCGCGCTGCTCATCGCCAATTACGTGCTGAGCAAAGTCGCCCACGGCACGCGCAACACCAACCAGGCGCGCATGGAGCCCTACGAGAGCGGCCTGGCCTCGATCCTGGGGACAGCAGGTGAGCGTTTCGATGTCAAGTTCTACCTGATCGCGATGCTCTTCCTGGCCTTCGACATCGAGGTCGCCTTCCTCTATCCCTGGGCCATGCACTTCAAGCTGGGCGGGTGGGGCATGGTGGCGGCCCTGGTGGTCTTCCTGGTCCTGCTCGAGGTCGGCTACCTCTACCTCTACAAGAAGGGTGCGCTGGACTGGGACAAGTGACGGGCCCGGCCCGCACCTGACCAGGCTTCCCCAGCCAAGGAACCCCATGACCTACAAGCCCGTCCCCGCCGGCGTCACCCCCGAGATCAACCTCGGCGACAGCTTCATCACCACGCGCGTCGACGCGGTGGTCAACTGGGGCCGCCGCAACAGCCTGTGGCCGTTCCCGTTCGGCACCGCCTGCTGCGCCATCGAGTTCATGGGCGTGGTCAGCTCGATGTTCGACATCTCGCGCTTCGGCGCCGAGCTGGTGCGCTTCAGCCCGCGCCAGGCCGACCTGCTGATCATCGCCGGCACCGTCACCTACAAGCAGGCCCCGGTGCTGCGCCGCATCTACGAGCAGATGTGCGAGCCGCGCTGGGTGATCTCGGCGGGCGCCTGCGCCACCTCCGGCGGCTTCTACGACTGCTACTGCACGGTGCCCGGCATCGACGAGATCATCCCCGTCGACGTCTACATCGCCGGCTGCCCGCCGCGCCCCGAGGCCTTCCTCGAGGCGGTCGTGCAGCTGCAGGACAAGATCGCGCAGGAATCCCTCAAGGAACAGCGGACGGTGGGCGTATGAGCGCGCATCCCCACGCGGCCGCGGCGCACGGCGCCGGCGCCGCCGTCACCACCCAGCCCATCCAGCCCGGCCTGAGCGCCGAGCAGCTGCTGGCGAAGCTGGCGCCGTTCAACGTCGAGCGCGACCCGCGCGACCGCTGGGGCGTGACCGTGATCGTGCCGGCCAGCCGCCTGCGCGAGGTGGTGCGCCACCTGCGCGACGACGCCGAGCTGCGCTTCGACATGCTGCTGGACGTCATCGGCATCGACTACCTGGCCTTCCCGGACCACCGCGGCGCGCGCTACGCCGTCACCTACCCGCTCAAGAGCCTGGTCTACCGCCACCGCCTGACCGTGAAGGTGTGGGTCGAGGAGGAGGACGCCAAGGTCCCCAGCCTGCACGACCTGTTCCGGATCGCCGACTGGGCCGAGCGCGAGACCTGGGACCAGTACGGCATCGTCTTCGTCGGGCCACCCGAACCTCAAGCGCCTGCTCAACCACCACGAGTTCGTCGGCCAC
This sequence comes from uncultured Planctomycetota bacterium, assembly GCA_963818245.1. Classification (GTDB taxonomy): domain Bacteria; phylum Planctomycetota; class UBA11346; order UBA11346; family UBA11346; genus BOG-1363. The sequence continues at coordinate 109,907 of CAWFSD010000042.1, read as the reverse complement.
CCGCTGCGCAAGGACTACCCCTGCCAGAAGCGCCAGAAGCTGTCGACCAACGACCCGATGGTCGACCAGCTCGAGGCCCAGCTCAAGCGCCGCGGCTACACCGTGGTCGAGCGCGGCGAGGCGCACGCCGGGACGCCGATCAGCGAGGTCGGCGAAGTGCCGCTGGCCGACGCCAGCGGCGGCCTGGCGCGCGAGAACGACCGCGGCGCCAAGCTGTCGGGCGGCGGCCTGGGCGCGGGGCAGGTCGGCGCGGGCGCGCCGGCCAGCGTCAGCCCGGCGGGCGCCGCCCCGGCCGGCACCGTCGCGGGAGCCAAGCCATGAAGGTCCTCACCCCAGCCGGCGAGCCGCTCGACCTGATGACGGTCAACATCGGCCCCAGCCACCCCGCCACGCACGGCACCCTGCGCATCTTCGCGGCCCTCGACGGCGAGACCATCGTCGCCTCGGCGCTCGAGATGGGCTACCTGCACCGCGGCTTCGAGAAGATGGTCGAGCAGGGCACCTACAACATGGTGCTGCCCTACACCGACCGCCTCAACTACTGCAGCGCGATGATGAACAACATCGGCTTCTGCAAGGCGGTCGAGAAGATGTTCGGCATCGAGGTGCCGGAGCGCTGCATCGTCGTGCGCGTCCTCCTCAACGAGCTCTCGCGCATCATCGACCACATGGTGTGCACCTGCACCAACCTGGTCGACCTCGGCGCCCTGACCAACTTCTGGTACTTCTTCAACACCCGCGAAGAGGTGTACAAGATCTGGGAGAAGCTCTGCGGCGCGCGCCTGACCAACACCGTCACGCGCATCGGCGGCATGTACCGCGACGTCTACCCGGACTTCGCCAGCGACGTCGCCGGCGTGCTGGTGAAGATCGAGAGGGCCGTCGGCGAGGTGCGCGGCCTGATCGAGAAGAACAAGATCTTCATCGACCGCACCAAGGAGGTCGGCATCGTCAGCGCCGCGGACGCGATCAGCTGGGGCTGGACCGGCCCGTGCCTGCGCGCCTCGGGCGTCGACCGCGACCTGCGCAAGGACGAGCCGTACTACGGCTACGACCAGTACCAGTTCGACACCGTGATCGGCACCACCGGCGACACCTTCGACCGCATCATGGTGCGCATCTACGAGATGATCGAGTCGGTGTCGATCTGCCGCCAGGCGCTGGCCAAGCTGAAGCCGGGCCCGATCAACACCAGCGACGCGCGCCTGATGCTGCCCAGCCGCGACCAGGTCTACCACGACATGGAAGCGCTGATCAACAGCTTCAAGCTGATCTACGAGGGCGTGCGCCCGCCCGCGGGCGAGTGCTACGACGCCACCGAGGCGGCCAACGGCGAGCTCGGCTTCCTGATCGTCTCCGACGGCGGCACCAACCCCTACCGCATCAAGGTGCGGCCGCCCTGCTTCACCCAGTACGCCGCCTACGGCGCGATGATCGACGGCGGCATGGTCGCCGACATCGCGGCCTCGCTCGGCTCGATCAACATCATCGCCGGGGAGCTCGATCGATGACCGTCCGCTGCGCGCCGCCCGTCCAAGGACCGACCCTGTGAGTGGATGCACCGTCAATCCCGCTGAGCACCAGCCCGCCGACCTCACGCCCGAGGTGGTCAAGGGCCGCATGGCCCGCCACCAGCCGCGCGTCGAAGAGCTGTGGCGCCGCTACCCCGTCAAGCGCGGCGCGCTGCTGCAGGCGCTGTGGCTGGTCCAGGAGGAGTTCGGCTGGGTGCCGCGCACCGGCATCAAGTGGGCCGCCGAGGTCAGCGGCGTGTCGCCCGCGCACGCCTTCGGCGTGACCGAGTTCTACACCATGTACCGGCAGGTCCCGACCGGGAAGCACCTCGTCCAGGTCTGCCAGACCATGTGCTGCTTCCAGCAGGGCAGCGAGGACCTGATCGCGCACCTGGAGAAGGCCCTCGGCGTGCACGCCGGCGGCACCAGCGCGGACGGCCTCTTCACCCTGGTGCGCGTCGAGTGCCTGGCGCTGTGCGGCTCCGGCCCCGGCGTGATGATCGACGACCAGGCGATCGGCCCGGTGCCGCACGCGCTCGGCCAGGGCGACCTGCGCGAGGCGCACCTCGAGGTCCCCGACTTCCACCCGACCGCGGCGATCCTCGACGCGTGGATCGCCTTCCTGCGCGCCGAGCACGCCAAGGACCCCGCCGCCAGCAAGCAGCCGGTGACCGGCGACGCCATCGGCAAGCCGGTGCTGAACACCAAGGGCCACCCCGGCGCGCCCGGCGCCGCCGGCAAGACCCTGCCGCCCGGCTACAGCCCGGCGCCGCCCGCGCTCAAGGTCGCGGCCAAGGCCGTCGGCTCGACGATCAACCTGACCTGGATCAACGACGGCGCCTGCTCCAAGGTCGTGGTCGAGCGTTCCGACGACCAGGGCGCCTCGTGGCGCGAGCTGGTCACGCCCGGCCCCAAGGACCAGAAGGCGGTCGATACCCTGGCGGTCGGCGTCAGCGCCAGCTACCGCGTGATCGCCCACGAGAAGGACCGCGCCGCGCGGCCCAGCCCGGTGGTGACCGCCACCGGCGAGAACCCGCCGCCGCCCGCGCCGGCCGCCGCTCCCGCTCCCGCCCCGGCGAAGGCCTGACGCCATGACCACCCTCAACGGCTTCCCGCAACCGGCGCAGTGGAAGGGCAAGGCCCTCCCGAACATCCTCAGCCGCCTCTTCCAGGTCGAGAACGGCCACACCCTCGAGGTCGCGAAGCGCCACGGCGCCTACGCCACCATCGGCGCCCAGCTCTTCGACAAGAGCCAGTTCGAGCTCATCGAGCTGGTCAAGGACTCCGGCCTGCGCGGGCGCGGCGGCGCCGGCTTCCCGACCGGCATGAAGTGGTCGTTCGTGCCGCGCGGCGGCGCCAAGCCGGTCTACCTGGTGATCAACGCCGACGAGGGCGAGCCGGGCACCTTCAAGGACCGCCTGTGCATGGCGCGCGATCCGCACCTGCTCATCGAGGGGATGATCATCACCGGCTTCGCGCTGGGCGTGCGCACCGCGTACATCTACGTGCGCGGCGAGATGCTGCCGCAGATCACCGCGCTGAACAACGCCATCCGCGAGGCCTACGCGGCCGGGTTGCTGGGCGAGAACATCGCGGGCTCGAACTACTCGCTGGACATCTACGTCCACCGCGGGGCCGGCGCCTACATCTGCGGCGAGGAGACCGGGCTGATCAACTCGCTCGAGGGCTTCAAGGGCCAGCCGCGCCTCAAGCCGCCGTTCCCCGCGGTCTCGGGCGCCTTCGCCGCGCCGACCGTGGTGAACAACGTCGAGACCATCATGGCGGTGCCGTACATCCTGGCCAACGGCGCCAAGGGCTACCGCCAGTTCGGGACCGACAAGAGCCCCGGATCCAAGCTGTTCTCGGTCTCCGGCGACGTGCACAAGCCGGGCGTCTACGAGGTGCCGCTGGGCATGTCGTACATGGAGTTCTTCGAACTCGCCGGCGGGCTGAAGGGCGAGCTGCTCGGCTGCATCCCCGGCGGCTCGTCCGCCCCGGTGCTGACCGCGGACGAGACGCGCAAGGCGACGATGGACTACGAGTCGCTCGCCAGCCTGAAGTCGATGCTGGGCTCGCGGCGCGGTGACGCCGTTCAACACCACCACCGACGTCCCCCGCTACCTGCAGACCATCGCGCGCTTCTACGCGCACGAGTCGTGCGGGCAGTGCACGCCGTGCCGCGAGGGCACCGGCTACGTCGACCGCGTGCTCGACAAGCTGGTCGACGGCCACGGCAAGGACGGCGACATCGAGCTGATCAAGGACCTCGCCGACAGCTACGAGTGGACCACCATCTGCGCCTTCGCTCCCGGCGCGGCGTGGCCGGTGCAGAGCTTCATCACCAAGTTCCGCAGCCACTTCCAGGCCTACATCGACAAGAACCCCGCCAAGGCCGCGCCGCGCGAGCTGGTGGCGCAGCGCCCCGGAGCGTTCTGGTGATCCTGCGCCTGCTCGTCCTCGCTCTCGCCCTGCAGTCCGGCTTCGCCGAGACCGCGCCGCCGCAGGCGCCGACCCGCGACGACATCCGCAAGCTGCTGCTGCTGACCGGCGCGGACAAGATCGCCCTGCAGGTGGTCGAGCAGATGGTCGCCGGCTTCAAGACCACCGCGCCGAACGTCTCGCAGGCCTTCTGGGACCAGTTCATCGCCGAGGTCGATCCCAAGGACTTCATCGAGATGGCCGTGCCGGCCTACGAGCAGCACCTCAGCGCCGCCGACGTCGCCGCCGCGATCGCGTACTACCAGACCGAGGGCGGCCGGCACTTCGTCGCCGCGCAGCCGCTGATCATGAAGGACACCATGGCCGCCGGCGAGGCCTGGGGCGCCGCGCTCGGCGCGAAGATCGCCAAGCGCCTGCAGGAACAGCAGGCCGCCGCGCCCGCCGTCCCGCCCGCCGCCCCCCAGCCCGCCGCCGGAGCCAAGTAGACCGCCCCCGCGGTCTCGAGAGAAACACGCATGGCCGACCTCATCACCATCACCGTCGACGGCAAGGACGTGCAGGTCCCGCCGCGCATCCAGCTCATCGAGGCGCTGCGCGACCAGGCCGCCACGGACACCCCGGCGTTCTGCTACCACCAGGACCTCAAGGTCGCCGGCAACTGCCGCATCTGCCTGGTCGAGACCGAGGGCCCGCGCGGCTGGGCGCTGGGCATCTCGTGCCACCTGCAGACCGCGCCCGGACTGAAGGTGCGCACCCAGGTCTCGAGCGAGAAGATCGTCAAGGTGCGCAAGGGCGTGATGGAGTTCCTGCTCGTCAACCACCCCCTGGACTGCCCGATCTGCGACAAGGCCGGCGAGTGCACCCTGCAGGAGCACTACATGGGCCAGGGCCGGCACGAGAGCCGGCTCGATGACGAGGTCGGCAAGCAGTACAAGGGCGGCGCCGACCACCGCTTCATCGACATCAAGGGCCAGGAGCGCGGCGGCAAGAAGATCGACCTCGGGCCGACCATCGTGCTCGACCAGGAGCGCTGCATCCTGTGCACGCGCTGCGTGCGCTTCATGGACGACGTCGCCAAGTCGCCGCAGCTCGACATCGCCGGCCGCGGCGACCACGCCTACCTGACGACCTTCCCCGGCGACCCGCTCGCGCACGAGTACGACCTCAACACCACCGACATCTGCCCGGTGGGCGCGCTCACCGCCAAGCACTTCCGCTTCCGCCAGCGCGTGTGGATGCTCAAGAGCGTCGAGTCGATCGACCCCAGCGACGCGCTCGGCGCGAACCTGACCGTCGAGTACAACAACGGCCAGGTGTGGCGGCTGATGCCGCGCCGCAACGGCGCGGTCAACAAGAGCTGGATCGCCAACAGCACGCGCATGCTCTACCAGGACCTGGGCCGCGACCGCCTCACCGACGGCAAGCACGCCGGCGTCGACGTGACCCTCGCCGCCGCCACCAGCGCGGCGGGCGCGGCGCTCGCCGCGGCCAAGGCCAGCGGGAAGAAGATCGCCCTGGTCGCCAGCGGCCACCTCACCACCGAGGACAACGTCGCGGTGCTCGCGCTCGCCGAGGCGCTCGGCGCGCAGGCGGAGGTCTTCGGCGGTTCGTGGCTGCCCGTGGGCAAGCCCGACGGCATCGCCAGGAGCGGCGACCCGGTCGCCAACCGCAAGGGCGTGCAGCTGCTCGGCATCGCCGACAACCTCGACGCGCTGGTCGCGCGCGCCGGCGAGTTCGCCGCGCTGGTCGTGGTCGGCCACGACCTGTGGAAGGCCGACGCCGCCAAGGCCGCGAAGCTGGAGGCGATCCCCAGCCGCATCGTGCTGTCGAGCTGGCAGGACCAGACGGTCGCCAAGGCCACCGTCGCGATCGGCATCCGCGCCTGGGCCGAGGTGCGCGGCTCGATGGTCAACATCAACGGCCGCGTCCAGCTGCTGCAGGCCTGCCCGGTGGTGCCGAACCCCGAGCTCGAGCCGGCCTGGCTGACGCTGCAGCGCGTCGGCGCCGCCGCCGGCGCCGCGCTGCCGGCCTGGTCGAGCGAGATCGAGGTGTGGCGCGCGGCGGTGGCGCGCGTGCCGCAGTTCGCCGGCCTCACCTACCGCGCCATCGGCCCCCAGGGGGCCCAGCTCGTCGAGGCGCCCAAACCGGTCGCCGCAGGAGTGTGAACGTGGACTTCCTCTACGGCAACCTCGACGTCATCATCACCGTGCTCAAGCCGGTGCTGATCGTCGCGCTGCTCTTCCAGCTGCTGCCCCTGCTGGTGCTGGCCGAGCGCCGCGGCGCGGCCTTCATCCAGGACCGCGTCGGCCCGCACCGCGCGTACATCCCGCTGCCGGTCATCGGCCGCCTGCGCGCGTTCGGCATGATCTACAACGCCTGCGACCTGGTGAAGCTGCTCTTCAAGGAGAACTTCAACCCGCCGTTCGCGCACAAGTGGTTCTACATCCTCGCGCCCGCCATCCCGGTGATCACCGGCCTGATGACGCCGTCGGTGCTGCCGTGGTTCGCGCCCATGACCTGGGCCGGCGCCAACGGGCCGGTGACGGTCTCCGGGCAGATCTTCGACGCCAACGCCGGGCTGCTGGTGCTGTTCGCGATCGGCTCGCTGTCGGTGTACGGCGTGGTGCTGGGCAGCTGGTCGTCGAACTCGAAGTACGCCCTGCTCGGCGGCATGCGCGCCTCGGCGATGATGATCTCGTACGAGGTCAGCATGGGCCTGTCGGTGCTCGGCCTGCTGCTGATCGTCGGCGACCTCAGCCTGACCGGCATCGTCGAGTGGCAGGCGCACCACACCTGGGGCATCGTCGTCCAGCCGGTCGGCTTCCTGCTCTTCCTGGTGTCGATGTTCGCGGAGTGCAACCGCAACCCCTTCGACGTCGCCGAGGGCGAGTCGGAGCTGGTCGCCGGCTTCCACACCGAGTACGGCTCGACCAAGTTCATGTGCTTCATGACCGCGGAGTACCTGCACGTGCTGGTCGCCTCGGCGCTGATCGCGACGCTCTACCTGGGCGGCTACGACCTGGTGCCGTTCGCGCTGCCGGTCGAGGGCCTCGACAAGCCGTGGCTGCACCTCGACACCGCGTGGCTGCAGGCCAACCTCGGGCTGGTCGCCGGCGCCATGCTGGCGATCACCGGGCTCGGCCTGCTCGGCTTCGCCACCCTGGTGAACGGCCGCCGCAAGCACTACGCCAAGCTCGACGCCACCGACCGCGACCTGCGCCTCAAGGAGTACGGGGTCTACGTCAGCATCTTCATGTTCCTGGGCATCATCCTGCTCTTCGCCGGAGCGGCCGTGGCCGCGCTGGTGCACACCGAGCCGGTCGGCGCGCTGGTCGTCGACGCGCACCCGGTCTACCCGCTGTGGGTCGGCATCGTCACCGCGGCGGTGCAGCTGAACGTCGTGATCGGCAAGACCCTGGCCGTGTGCTGGCTGTTCATCTGGGTGCGCTGGACGCTGCCGCGCTTCCGCTACGACCAGATCATGGCGCTGGGCTGGAAGGTCATGCTCAACATCGCCCTGGTCAACCTGCTCATCACCGCGCTCATCGCGAAGCTGGTCAAGTGATGCGCTGCTTCCGTGCTTTCCGCCTTCCCCGCCTTCCCCGCCCCCGCCCCGCCGCGCGTCCGGAGCCTGCCGATGGCTAAAGTCATCCCCCGTCCCGAGCTCACCTTCTGGGAGAAGATCTACTTCGTCGAGATCTTCAAAGGGCTCGCCACGACCATCCGGCACGCGGGCAAGAGCCTGGTCGACCCCGACCACTTCCCGACCCACATGTACCCGGAGGTCAAGCCGGAGCTGCCGCGCGACTACCGCGCGCGCCACCGCCTGATGAAGCGCCCCGACGGCACGCCGCGCTGCGTGGCCTGCTTCATGTGCTCGACCGCCTGCCCGGCGCGCTGCATCAACATCATCGCCGAGGAGGCGCCGGACAAGCACATCGAGAAGCGCCCGGCGCACTTCGAGATCGACCTGCTGCTGTGCGTCTTCTGCGGCTTCTGCGTCGAGGCCTGCCCGTGCGACGCGATCCGCATGGACACCAAGCTGGCGGTGATGGCCGGCGGCGACCGCCGCGGCTTCATCATCGACAAGGCCGGACTGATGGACTGGAACCCCAAGGACTACCCCGCCGACGACACCCAGAGCCAGAAGGCGCCGGGCGGCACCCTGAACGCCGAGGCGCTGAAGGAATTCAGCTCGGGAACCTACCACTAGCCCGGCCGCGGCCGCCGCCCCCAACCCCCAGCCGCAGCGCGAACACCCCCTTATGCTCCATTCCCTCGACATCTACCTCGGCCCGGCCTACTTCTGGCTGTTCGCCGGCATCGCCGTGCTGAGCGGCCTCGGCCTGCTGCTGGCGCGCCACCCGCTGAACGGCGCCATCTACCTGATCGGGGTGATGGTCAGCCTGTCGGGCATCTACGCGCTGCTCGACAGCCCGTTCCTCGCCGTCCTGCAGGTGCTCGTCTACGCCGGCGCGATCATGATGCTGGTGGTGTTCGTGATCATGGTCCTGAACCAGGCCAAGGACCACCAGATCCCGTTCTTCGACTGGTTCTCGCTGGTCTCGCTCGCCCTGCCGGTGGCGCTCGGCGCGGCCCTGGTCGGCGCGGTCTCCGAGCGCACGCCGGTCGCCGCCGGCGCGGTGCGCGGCGAGGTCGCGACCATGGCCGCCACCATGTTCGACTTCTCGCGCGGCGGCCCGGGCTACTACCTGCTGTTCGAGCTGATCGGCGTGCTGCTGCTCGCCGCGGTGGTGGGCGCGGTGGTGCTGGCCAAGCGCAACCTCGACAGCCCCCCGCCCGAGATCCCGGCCGAGGAGCACCACTGATGAACCACATCGAACCCTTCCAGGTCCAGACCCTGGCCGCGGTGCTGTTCGCGCTCGGCATCGCCGTGGTGCTGGCGCGCCGCAACCTCTTCCTGCTGCTGATGGGCGTCGAGCTGATGCTCAACGCGGTCAACCTCAGCTTCCTGGGCTTCAGCCGCACCTTCGCCGGCGACGCCTCGATCGCCGGGCAGCTCACGCCGGTGTTCATCATCGCCATCGCCGCCTCCGAGGCCTGCGTCGGCCTGGCCATGGTGATCTGCATCTTCCGCGGTCGGGACACCCTCGACAGCGACGCCTACGCGGACATGAAGGAATAAGCCGGTGAAGTCCACGTTCGAGCTGCTCTGGCTCATCCCCTTCCTGCCCCTGCTCGGGGCGCTCATCAACGGCATGCTCAGCCTCGGCGGCGCGCGCAGCCTGAACGGCCCGAGCCGCGGCTTCGTCTCGCTGATCGCGGTGCTGATGCCGGGCCTCAGCTTCGTGCTGACCGTGGTCGCCACCGTGCGCCTCAACCAGCTCCAAGGCGGCAACGTCGCGCTGACCCAGGACCTCTGGCAGTGGTTCGGCGTCTCGACCGGCACCTTCAACTTCACCCTCTCGCTGGGCCTGCTCTTCGACCGCCTGACCAGCATGATGCTGCTGTTCGTCACCGGCATCGGCACGCTGATCCACATCTACTCCATCGGCTACATGTGGAGCGACCGCGGCTACGCGCGCTTCATGACCTACCTGAACCTGTTCATGTTCTCGATGATCACCCTGGTCATCGGCGACAGCCTGCCCGCGACCTTCCTGGGCTGGGAGGGGGTGGGCCTGTGCTCGTACCTGCTGATCGGCTTCTGGAGCACCAACAACGAGTACAACGACGCCGCGCGCAAGGCCTTCGTGGTCAACCGCATCGGCGACCTCGGCTTCCTGCTCGGCGCCTTCGCGCTGTTCATGGTCCTCAACAGCGACGGCCACGGCAGCCTGAACTACCGCGACATCGCGGTGTGGTTCCAGGACGGCACCAGCGGCCGCGTCGCGTCGATCGCCGCCCAGGGCGGGCTGATCACCGCCGCCGCGCTGCTGATCTTCTTCGGCTGCACCGGCAAGAGCGCGCAGATCCCGCTGGTCACCTGGCTGCCCGACGCCATGGCCGGCCCCACGCCGGTGTCCGCGCTGATCCACGCCGCGACCATGGTGACCTCGGGCGTCTACCTGCTCGCGCGCCTCTCCGACCTCTACGCGCACGCCACCGTCACCGTGCTCGGCCTCACCCCCCTGCAGTGGGTGATGGTGGTGGGCTGCGTCACCGCGGTGTGGGGCGCGGTCGCCGGCCTGGTGCAGACCGACATCAAGAAGGCCCTGGCCTACTCGACGGTCAGCCAGCTCGGCTTCATGTTCATGGCCGCCGGCGTCGGCGCCTTCGACGTCGCGCTGTTCCACGTCTTCACCCACGCCTTCTTCAAGGCCACCCTGTTCCTCGCCGCCGGCTCGGTCATCCACGGCCTGCACCACGAGCAGGACATGCGCCGGATGGGCGGCCTGGCCAAGCTCATGCCGATCACCTACACGTGGTTCTTCTGCGGCTGGTTCGCGATCATCGGCCTGCCCGGCGGCTCGGGCTTCTGGTCGAAGGACCTGATCCTCGAGCGCCTCTTCGGCGGCGCGAACTTCGCGCCGGTGATCGGCGCGATCGCCGCGGCCACCGCCTTCCTGACCGCGATCTACATGACGCGCGTGATGTACCTGACCTTCTGGAGCCCGACGCGGCTCAGCGCCGAGGCCAAGGCCCGCGTCCACGAGTCGCCCGCGACCATGCTGGTGCCGATCACCATCCTCGGCTTCGGCAGCCTGGTGGTGGGCGTGCTGTGGGCGCCGCTCGCCCCGCCCTACGGTTTCGGCGTGAAGTTCTTCGCCAACTACCTCGCCCCGGTCGTGGGCGGGGCGCAGCAGGTGGTCGCCGCGGCCGCGGGCGCCGCGCACGAGCACGCCGAGGCGGCGGGCGCCGCGCACGTCGTCCAGGAGTTCCCCTGGGCGAGCCTGATCGGCACCGTCGCCGCGGTGCTCGGCCTGCTGGTCGCGCGCCTGTACTGGCGGAAGGGCCCGACCGGCGCCCTGGCCGGCGACCTCACCGGCTGGGCAGCGCGCTGGACCTGGGGCTTCGACCGCTTCTACGACGCGGTGGTGGTGGCGCCGGTCAAGATCCTCGCCTTCATCATCGCCTGGATCGTCGAGGCCATCGTCGGCGGCGTCGCCGGCCTGGTCGCGCCGCTCGCGCGCTTCATGAGCGAGGGCTACACCAGCATCCAGCGGCCGCGCCTGCGCAGCTCGCTGGCGCTGAGCGTGGCCGGCGCGGCGGTGCTGGTCGCCGTCCTGCTGCTGCAGGGCCCGCTGGCGATCGGCGTGGCGGTGGCCGGCGTCGCCGTGGCCACCCTCTACCTGTTCCTGGAATTCTTCTTCTGAGGCCGCCTGGCCACGCCAAGGAATCGTGATGCTCTACGCCCTGCTCGCCGCACCGCTGCTCGCCGCCCTGCTCACCGTCTTCGCCTCGGGCAAGGACAGCGAGTCGAGCTTCCGCATCGGCTTCGTGCTGTCCCTGGCGATCGCCGTGTTCGGCTCGGCCCTGGTGCTGTGCAACGCCGGCCAGCCCGTGACCGCGCCGTGGTTCACCATGTGGGGGACGAACGCCACGGTGCACTTCAGCCTGGGCGCGAACGGCCTCAGCGCGTGGCTGGTCCAGCTCGTCACCTGGCTGACGCCGGTGGCGCTGCTCGGCAGCCGCGGCCTGGTCGGCGGGCGCATGCGCGAGTTCGCGGTCGCCGTCCTGGCCATGGAGGGGCTGATGATCGGCTCGCTGCTGGCGCGCGACCTGGTGGTCTTCTACGTGTTCTACGAGGCCATGCTGGTGCCGATGGTGGTGCTGATCTGCGTCTACGGCGGCGCCGAGCGCCGCTCGGCCGCGCTGTGGTTCTTCCTCTACACCATGCTCGGCTCGGTGTTCATGCTGGTCGGGATCTGGTGGCTGGCGGGCAAGACCGGCACCACCGGCATCGCCGAGGTCGTCGCCGCGCTGCCGGCGCTGCGCGCGAACGGCACCCTCGGCGAGCACGCCGACAAGCTGCTGTTCCTGGCCTTCGTGCTCGCCTTCGCGGTCAAGGTGCCGCTGGTGCCGCTGCACAGCTGGCAGGCGCGCACCTACGCCGAGACCCCCGCGGGCGGCGCGGTGCTGCTCGCCGGCGCGATGGCCAAGATCGGCGTCTACGGCTTCCTGGTCTTCGTCCTGCCGCTGTTCCCGGCGCTGAGCGCCCAGTACGCCAACGTGTTCATCGTGCTCGGCCTGATCGGCGTGGTCGGCGGCGCGCTCGCCGCGCTCGCCCAGGACGACATCAAGCGCATGCTCGCCTACTCCTCGCTCAGCCACCTCGGCCTGGTCATGGTCGGCATCTTCACCTTCCACCAGGCCGCGCTCGCCGGCGTGCCGGTGCAGATGGTCGCGCACGGCCTGTCCGTGGCCGCGCTGTTCCTGCTCGTCGGCTACCTCGAAGGCCGCACCGCCAACCGCGGCATCGACGACTTCGGCGGCCTCGCCGGGCGCACGCCGCTGCTCGCGGTGCTGTTCGTGGTCGCGGCGCTGGCCTCGGCCGCGCTGCCCGGCACGGCGAACTTCGTCGGCGAGTTCCTGCTGCTGTTCGGCACCTGGGCCGGCGCGGGCGCCACCGTGGCGGCGGTCGCCGGCCTCTCGGTGATCCTGGGCGTGGTCTACCTGCTGCGCGTCATCCAGCGCTGGTTCTACGGCCAGCGCCACCCCAGCCTCGACCGCCTCGCCGACCTGGGCGCCGGCGAGGCCCTGGCGGTGGTGCCGCTGCTGCTCGCCAGCTTCGCCCTGGGCTTCTACCCCAAGCCGATCACCGCCCAGACCGGCCCGGTGCTCGAGGAACTGGTCAAGTCCGCGCGCGCCGCCAACGACGTCCTGCGCGGCCCCAAGCTCGCCACGGCGCCGGCACCGGTGGCTTCCGCCACCGCGGCCCCCGCCGGCGCCCCGGCCGTCGCCGCTCCCGCCCCCTGATGCCCAGCCCCTGGTGACCCCCATGCCTCCCGCCGATCTCTTCCCGCTGCTCGCGCCCCTCTGCCTGGTCATCACCGGCGCGCTGGTGGTGCTGGGCTTCGAACCCTTCCTGCAGCGCACCGCCAAGCACGCGCTGCTGCCGTGGCTGGCCGCGCTGTTCCTGGTCGCGGCGGGGGTGGTCCAGGTGTGGGCGCCCGACCGGCCACCTGCACGGCCTGCTCGCGATGGACGGGGCGCGCGCCTGGCTGTGCGCGTCGATCATCGGCGCCACGCTGTGCGCCATCGCCGGCCTGCAGCAGACCCTGAGCCGCGACGACTACCCGGGTGGCGAGGCCTACGCGCTGACCCTGTTCGGCGCGGCGGGCGCCCTGCTGATGGTGATGGCCAACGACACCCTGGCGCTGTTCCTGGGCATCGAGCTGGCGTCGCTGTCGGTCTACGCGCTGGTCGGCCTGCGCCGCAACCGCGCCGAGTCCAACGAGGGCCTGTTCAAGTACTTCGTGATGGGCGCGGTGTTCTCGGCGATCTACCTGTACGGCGCGGCGCTGACCTACGGCGCGACCGGCGGCACCGGCTTCGGCCGCGCGGTGGTCGGCCAGCACGACCAGCTCTTCCTGTTCGGCCAGGTGCTGATGATGATCGGCCTGCTCTTCAAGGTCGGCGCGGTGCCCTTCCACTTCTGGACGGCGGACGCCTACACCGGCGCGCCCATCGCGGTCACCGGCTTCATGGGCGCGGTCATCAAGGTCGGCGGCTTCACCGCGATCGGCGCGCTGTGGCTGGCGATGGCCGCGGTCAAGAGCGGCTTCAAGGTCGAGGCGCCGCTGAACCTCGGCGACGCGGTGACGCTCACCGAGGCCGGCAAGAGCGCGCTCGCCACCTTCAACCTGGTGTTCCTGGTGCTGGGCCTGCTCAGCCTGGTGCTGGGCAACTTCAGCGCCCTCAAGCAGACCAGCGCGCGGCGCATCGTCGCCTTCAGCGCCGTCGCCCAGTCGGGCTACATGCTGCTCGCGCTCGCGCTGCCGACGGTCGGCGACCAGCTCGGCCTGGGCCCGCTGTGGTTCTACCTGGTCGCCTACGCCATCAGCACCGCCGGCAGCCTGACCGCCTTCGCGGCCATCGCCGGGCCGGAGGACGCGGGCGACTCCCTCGCCGGCCTCGCCGGGCAGGGGCGCGTGCAGCCGTTCTACGGCCTGATGCTGACGGTCTTCCTGATCAGCATCGCCGGGGTGCCGCTGAACGCGGGGTTCATCGCCAAGTTCCTGGTCTTCGCCGACCTGGTGGCCAAGGACAAGGTCATGATCGCGGTCTTCGCCATGCTCATGGCGGTGGTCGGCGCCGCCTACTACCTGCGCATGGTGGTGACGCTGTGGTCGGCGCCGGTGAAGGAGCCCGTGCGCACCGGCAGCACCGCGCTGACCGGCTGGTCGCTGGCTGGCGCGGCGATCGCCGTGGTGGCCCTGGTCGGCTGGCCGGGCGCGCTGGTCAAGCCGCGCCAGATGGCGACCGCGGCGACCGCGGCACCAGCGGTGGTGGCGGTGGACGCCGCGGTCCAGCCGGCAGCGGCCCAGCCGACGGTGCCCGTCGACCACGTCGCCGCCGCGCCCTGAGCAGCGCATGACCGCGCACCTGCGCGACATCCGCGTGCGCTACGCCGAGACCGACCAGATGGGCGTGGCCCACCACGCGGCCTACGTGGTGTGGCTGGAGGAGTGCCGCATCGAGCTGATGCGCGCGCGCGGGGCCGACTACCGCGAGCAGGAGCGCCAGGGCGTGCTCATGCCGGTGGTCGAACTGTCCATCCGCTACCGCCGCCCGCTGCGCTTCGACGACGTCGCGAACTGCGCGACCACGGTCGAGGTCAAGGGCCCGAGCCGCCTCGCCTTCCGCACCGTCGTCAGCCTGGGCGCCACGGTGTGCGCCGAAGCCGAGGTCACCGTCGCCGCGACCAGCGCGGACGGCCGGCCGGTGCGCATACCGGAACTGGTGCTGGAGCGCATCCGAGCTGCGGCCCATTAGGGCGCGAGGGACCTGTCCGCCCGCTGGCGATGGTCACTTCAAGGCCGGAGGCGACCGCCGTGGAGGCGCAGAGCTGCAGAGCTGCAGAGAGAGCCGCAGAGGAGCCGCATCGTGGGTCGGCATATGCACAGGGATTCCGATCCAACCCCACTCCTCCCGCACGCTTCGCTTCTCCTCTGCGGCCCTCTCCGGCGCTCTGCGTCCCTGCGGCAAGACTGCCGAGTCCCGTCCGCCGTCCCAAGGAGCCGGATGCCGACCGCTCAGGTGGGGTAGAGTCGCGAAGATGGGCCGCGCCGCCCGTTTCAGCCGCCGGCGATGGCGGGGACGATGTCGACCAGTTCGCCGTCCTTGAGCGCGGTGGCCTGGCCGTCGAGGAAGCGGATGTCCTCTTCGCCGACGAACACGTTGACGAAGCGCTTCAGCTTGCCGGCGTCGTCGCACAGGCGCGCCAGGATGCCGGGGTGGGCGGCCTCGAGCGCGGCCAGGGCCTGGTCGACCGTCGCCGCGGGGACCTCGATGGTCTCCTTGCCGGCGGTGAGGTTGCGCAGGACGCTGGGGATGCGGACGGTGACGGCCATGACGGGCTCCCTGGTTGAGTCGCGGGCGGGCATGGTGCCGGCAGCGGTCCCGCGGGCAAGTCCGGGGCCAGGCTCGCCGCGGCAGGCTTCTCGCCCGTCCGGGGGCTGCTAGGCTGCGGGCATGAACGTCGAGGCCGATCTGGTATTGGGCAGCGTGTTCGCCGTCATCGGCGGCCTGGTGCTGTTCGCCCTGGTGCCGCTGCTCGGGGTGGCGGTGGTGCGTTGGCTGCGCCTGCCCCAGGACCCTCCCGACGCCCTGCGCCTGGAGCCCCCGCCACCCGCGGTGCGCCCACCCGGGCCGCGCGAGGCGGCGCGCGCCATCGCCGCCGGCCAGGCGCGCCTGGCCGGGCTCTACCACCGCACCTACGCCATCCTGCGCCTCGCCCAGTCCTGCGGCGATGCCCTGGCCGGAGTCGAAGCGCAGCTTCCCGCGCAACCGCCAGCGGCCACGACCGCTGCGGTGGAGCGCCTGCGCGCGGCCGCGGCGACCGCGGGTACGGTCAGCGACGCCGCCCAGGAGGTGCTGCGCCCCATCGACCTGGCCCTGCGCCCCGGTGGGATCCCGAAGCAGCCCGGCACCATCGCGGCGGCGGTGCCGGCGGCGGCCGCGACCGCCCCGGCGCTGGCCGATGCCGCCCTGCTGGCCGCCGCGCGCAGCCTGGCCGAGTACGAGGTCGCTGCGCAGGGGGCCTACGCCGCCGCCGAGCAGGCCCTGGTCGAACTGCCCGACCTGCACGGTCGGCGCCGGCTCTGGCTGCTGCTCGGCGTGGCGCTGATCCTGGTGCTGTGGTTCGTGGTCATGTCGCTCGTCCTGAAGCGCTGAGCCGCCCATGGCGCTCGCCCTCGAGGACGCGCTGCGCCTGCAGCCCGAGTCCGCCACGCGCTTCCTGCGCGCCGCGCTCGGCCTCGCCGCGCCCTCGCCGGGGGAGCTCGCCGGGGCCGGCGTGCCCCATTACGAGGCCACGCTCTATTGCCGCCGCCTGACTGGCGCCGGCGAACTCGCCGGCGATGGCTGGAGCGCGGCGGCGCGCACCGGCTACGTGGCGCTGCTCGCCCGGCAGGGCGTCGACAGCCGTCCGCAGCAGCGCCTGGCGCGGCTGCGCGATGAGGAGCGCCCGCGCGAGAAGGCGCTGCGCTCGGGCCTGGTCGCGCTAGGGGATGGCGAGCTGCTGGCGCTGCTGCTGCGCACCGGCTCCGGCGACGAGGGCGTGCTCGAGTTCGCCGACCGCCTGCTCGCCGACCACGACGGCCTGGTCGGCCTGGCGCGCCTCGACCTCGCCGCGCTGATGGACGAGGGCGGCCTGGGGCCGGCGCGCGCCACCGAACTGGCCGCCGCCTTCGAGCTCGCCGCCCGCCTGGCGCGCTCCGCGCGCCGCCGCGACCGCCCGCGACTGCGCACGCCGGAGGAGGCCGTGCAGTACCTGCAGGGCGAACTGGTGCGCCTCGCCCACGAGGAGTTCTGGTGCCTGGCGCTCGACGCCCGCGGCGGCCTGATCGGCGAGCCGCGCGTGGTCAGCAAGGGCGACGTCGACGGCACCGAGGCCGGCCCGCGCGCCTTCTTCCGCCTCGCCCTCGCCGCGGGCGCCAGCAGCTGCCTGGCGGTGCACAACCACCCCAGCGGCGACCCCGAACCCTCGGCCGCCGACCGCGCCATCACCCGGCGCCTGGCGGAGTGCGGGCGGCTGCTCGACCTGCCGCTCAACGATCACCTGATCTGCGGGGATGGGGGGCGCTTCGTGAGCCTGCGGCGGCAGTGCCCGGAGTGCTTCCGCTGAGGGGGTCCAGGGCCAGGACCATTGATCGGGCGCGGTCCCGGGGGGCGTGATCACGTCGCAGCGCGATCAACCCGTGGGCACGGATGGCCGCTCCGCCTGGGACCGCGGCCAACTGGGCCGCAAGCGAGGGTTTGATGCAGATCGACCTCGATCTCCGCAAGGTCCCTGCCCCGACGGCGGATGGACTTCGAAGACTCCGAACCTCCAGATTCCAGGCCCAGGAACGTGGCGCATGCGCAGCTGCACCGGAGCGACGCTTGGAACATTCCTCGGGCCATGGCCGGCCCACGGCCTTCGGCTGGAGATGACCATCCGGCCGCCGCCGGCCCTCCTGCCGAGCTTCCCGGAAAGCCCCTCCCACCCTCGCCGTCCCTACGACGACCGTGCTGAAGTCCGCCTCATCCCTGCGCGCGCTGCCTGGCCCGCGCGGCGGCTCAGGCCTTGGCGCGCTTGTAGAACGGCAGGGCGCAGACCTGGGCGGCACAGCGCGTGCCGCGCACGTCCACCTCCACCGCGGTGCCGATCGCGGCCAGGGCGGTCGGCACGTAGCCCATGCCGAGCGCGATGCCCAGGGTGGGCGAGAGCGTGCCGCTGGTGATGACGCCGACCGCGGTGCCTCCGGACAGCACCGCGTAGCCGTGCCGCGGCACGCGCTTCTCGGCCATGGTCAGGCCGACCAGGCGCCGGGTCGCGCCGCGCGCGAGCTGGTCGAGCACCACGCGGTCGCCGATGAAACCGCCCTGCTTGTCGATGGCGAAGGCCAGCCCCGCCTCGACCGGGGTCACGCTGCGATCGAGCTCGTTGCCGTAGAGCGGCATGCCCGCCTCCAGGCGCAGGGTGTCGCGGCAGCCCAGGCCGCAGGGCTGGGCGCCGGCGGCCACCACGGCCAGCCAGAACGCCTCGGCCCGGTCGTTCGCCAGGAAGCACTCGAAGCCGTCCTCGCCGGTGTAGCCGGTGCGGCTGAGGCGCACCGGCGTCCCCTGCCAGACGGCATCCAGGAAGCTGTAGTAGCGCAGCGACCGGCCATCGAGCCCCAGCCCGGCGAGCAGCGCGGCGGCCTGGGGACCCTGGACCGCGATCATGGCCTCGCCTGCGGACAGGTCGGCGACGGCAGCGCCGTCTTCGCTCGGCCACAGGCCCAGGATGGCGTCCTTGTTGCCGGCGTTGACCACGACGTGGAAGGACTCCGGGCCCTTCGCAGCTGACCAGCACGTCGTCCACCACCGTGCCGTCCTCGGCCAGGACCAGGCCGTAGCGCACTCCGCCCGGGGCCAGGTCGGACAGCCGACGGCAGACCCGGCGGCTGAGGAAGGCGAGGGCCTTGGCGCCGGTCACGCGCAGGCGGCCCATGTGCCCGAGGTCGAAGACGCCGACCCGGGTCCGCACCACCTGGTGCTCGGCGGTGATGCCCTGGAATTGGACGGGCATGTCCCAGCCATGGAAGTCGACGAACTTGCCGCCGTGGGCCCGCTGGGCCGCCCAGAGTCCGGTGCGATACGCCATCTCTTGTTTCTCCAACGGTTTCCCGTCATACTGATGGGACGAGCCCGGCAACAATCCGGTTGCGGACCCACGCGATGTACGTTCACTCGTTGGCACAGCAAGCTTTAGCGTCTGGCGGAGGTGGCATGCGATTCCTGAATGCGGGTGCTCAGCAGCGGCCGATGGCCCTGGTCCTGGCGGCGACGCTCGCCGCTCTGGCGGGGGTCGCCCGGGCCGCCGAGGGCGACCCGCCCGCCCCGCCGGCCGCCCAGCCGCCCGCCGCGCCCGCCCCGGTGCGCGACACCGCGCCCGCGCCCGGCCCGACCGTGCTGATCCCCGCCCCGGCCGGCGCCAGCGACGAGGTCCTGCGCGCCAACGTGCTGATCGCCGCCGGCCACCCCGCCGAGGCGCGCGCCCTGCTCGAACTGCGCGTGCAGGAGCACCCCGAGGACATCCCCGCCCGCCAGATCCTGCTGTCCGCGCGCGTCGCCGAGATGGAGCAGCAGATCCGCGAGCTGCTCGCCGAGGAGTCGAAGAACCCGGATCCCGCCCTCGACGTCGACTACCAGGACGCCCGCGCCCGCGCCGACAAGGCGGTGGTCAAGCGCATGGAGATCGCCGAGTACTACGCCGCCGAGCGGCGCTACCCCGACGCGGTGGTGACGCTCAACGCCATCCTGCGCGACTACCCGCACGAGCCGGCGGTGCTCAAGCTCAAGTTCCGCCTGCTCAAGACCATGATCGAGATCGAGCGCACGGAGCTGCTCAAGGACAAGCGCACCCGCCACGACGACGCCATCAACGACGTCATCGACGACGCGCGCATGCCCGGCGAGCTGCCCAAGTCCAAGCGCCAGGTCTTCGTCTTCGACGAGGACATCGCCGCGGTCGAGCGCGAGGCGCTGCGCAAGAAGCTGCAGACCCGCCTCGACCTGATCTTCGACGGTACCGGTGGCACCAAGCCGGCGACGGTGCGCGAAGTGCTGCAGCCGCTGTTCGCGGTGGCCGGCGTCAACTACGTGATCCTCGACTCCGCGCTCGGCACCGAGACCCTCACCATCCACCTGGTCAATGAGACCGTCGAGACCGCGCTGGCGACGATCTCGAAGCTCGTCAACATCCGCTACAACTACGCGGCGGGCACGGTGTTCATCTCGAACGCCGCCAGCGACGTGCTGATCACGCGCATCATCCGCGTGCAGTCCGGCCTCACCGACGTGGTCACCGACCCCAAGCTCGAGGACATGACCGCGGGCGGCGGCGGCGGTGGCGGAGGCGGCGGTGCGGGCGGCTATGGCCCGCAGGGCCAGGGCCAGGGCGGCGCGGCGAACCTCTTCGCCCAGCAGCAGCAGCAGGGCCAGGGCGCCAACACCCCGGCGACCTCCGACCTCGAGCGCTTCCTCGACAAGGTCCCCGACCTGGTGGTGGGCTGGCCGGCGGACGGCAAGATCTACCTCGACCGCAAGTCGAACACCATCTACGTGCGCGCCACCCCGTCGGCCATCGACGAGGTCGAGCGCCTGCTCTACGCCCTCGACTACAACAACGTCCAGGTGCTGATCGAGGCGCGCTTCATCGAGGTCAGCGACGACGCGCAGAAGGAGCTCGGCATCGACTGGGCCGGCGGCGCCGCCAACACCGCGCAGACCGGGTTCATCAGCGCGCCGACCCCCGGCCTGACCCCGCCGGGGCTCACCGACACCGGCGCCGTGATCAACAACGGCGCCGCCGCCGCCGGGGCCACGCGGCGGCCTGCTCGCCCAGGTGCTGGTCGCCCCCAGCGACTACTTCAAGTTCAAGGCGACCCTCGCCGCGCTGCAGAGCAAGGGCAAGACCGACACCCTGTCGGAGCCCAAGATCCTCACGCTCAACAACGCGGTCGGCATCATCGAGGTGCGCCAGGACATCTCGTACATCTCCGGATACGAGAACGTCGGCTACAACCAGAACGTCGCGCAGACCGGCAACGTCAACATCCCGAACAACAACAACATCATCCAGAACAGCGGCCAGCTGGTGCCGCAGTTCACCAAGGACTTCGAGGGCATCCACCTGCAGATCCGGCCGTCGGTGGCGCGCAACAGCGACATCGTCACGCTGATGCATCTCGCCGACCGTGCGCGAGCTGACCCAGGCGCCGCAGGCGATCGCCTTCAACAACGCCTCCGGCACCGGCGGCGTGGTGCAGAACCAGATCGAGCGCCCGCCCCAGTTCGACACCCGCCGCCTGGTCACCGCGCTGCACATCCGCAACGGCGGCACGGTGGTGCTCGGCGGCCTGGCGCGCGAGAAGGACTCGTCGACCGTCGCGGGCGTGCCCGGTCTCTCCGACATCCCCGTGCTCGGCCGGCTCTTCCGTCACGAGAGCAAGGCGACCACGCGCCGCAACCTGATGATCTTCGTCACCGCGCACATCGTGAACCCCCAGGGCCAGAAGGAGGGCGAAGAGGTGCAGCGCCTGCGCGACACCGCGCGCGTCCTGCTGCCGGGCCAGATCGACAAGGCCGAGAAGAACAGCGCCGTGGAAGCGGCCAAGCCCGACCCCGAGGCCGTGAAGCCGGTCGACGCGGGTCCCGTGTGGCGCAGGGATCGCCGGCGCTGATGGCACGCACCGTCGTCGGCCTGGACGTCGGCAACCACACGGTGCGCGCCGTCGCGCTGCGCCGCGAGGGCGGGCGCCACACGGTGGTCGCCACCGCCGCGGTGGCGCGCCGCGACGAGGCGCTGCAGCCGCGCCCGATGGCGGTGGTGCTGGGCGAGCTCGACAGCCTGCTGCCGCTCGGGCGCAGCCAGCCGGTCGTGGCCGCCAGCGACATCCCGGCGCTGGTGCGCTACATCTCGACCGTGCCGCTGCCGCCGGACCGCCTGCAGCGCCTGCTGCGCCTCGAGCTGCAGCAGCACATGGACGGCTCCGAGCTCGCCGCCGACACCTACGCGCTGCCGGTGCCCGGCGACGAGATCATCCACTGCTGCGTGCTCGCCCAGCCGCTGCAGGTCCACGCCGCGCTCGCCGACATGAAGAGCGCGGGCATCACGCCGCGCCAGGTGCACTTCGGCACCCTCGCCCTGTTCAACGCCACGCTGCCCGCCCCGCCGGTGGAGGGCGACGCCCTGGCGCTGGTCGTCGACATCGGCGCGACCTCCACCGGCGTGGTGCTGTGCGGCGAGCGCCGCCTGCTCGCCTGCCGGCAGCTCGCCTTCGGCGGCGACGCCTTCACCGAGGCGCTGGCCACCGCCCAGGGCCTGCCGCCGGCCTCGGCCGAGGCGCTCAAGCTCGGCCACCAGGCGGCGCAGGTGGCGCCACCGGCCGCCGCGCCCGGCCGCCTGCTGGAGGAGGTCCACGGCGACGACGACATGATCGTGCTGGACGAGTCGGAGAGCCTGTTCTCCGACTCGCCCGCTCCCGCCGCGCCGCGCACGGCGGCGCCGGCGGCCCCGCCCGCGGCGTTCACCGGCGCGCTGCTCTTCGAGGACGAGGAGACGCCGCCCGCGCCGGCCATCCCGGTCGGCGCCGGCCGCTTCGACGAGCACGTGATCGCCATCGCGGAGGACGTCCCCGAGCCCGCCGCGCCTGCCCTCCCCGCAGCGGAACCGGCGCCGGTGCTGGCCGCTCCGGCGCCGGTTCCCGCGCCGCTGCCCGCCGTGCTCGCACCGGGCCGCGCGACCATCGCCGATGGCTACCGCGCCCTCGGCCCGGAGATGACGCGCGCGGCGGAATCGCTCTACACCCAGCTCGCCAGCTCGCTGGCGTGGTTCAAGACCCAGCTCCACCTCAGCTCGCTGAGCGTGACGCGCGTCTACCTGACCGGGGGCGGCGCCAGCCTCGAGGGGCTCGAGGGCTACCTCGCGCGGCGCTTCAACCTGCCGGTGCAGCGCCTCGATCCGTTCGCCACCCTGCCGGGCGCGCTGCCGCAGCACGGCCACGAGTTCGCCACCGCCCTGGGCCTGGCGCTGTGCGCGGCCGACGCGCCGGGCGCGGTCGGCATCGACCTGGTGCCGGAGAGCGTGGTCCGCAAGCGCCTGTGGAGCACGCGCCTCGCCTGGCCCTACGTGGCCGCGGCCGCCCTGGTCCTGGCGGGCGTGTTCTACTCCTGGGCGCTGATCAGCGAGCAGCGCGCCAACCGCGAGAACAACGAGGCGTTCGCCGCCTACCAGAAGGACTACGACCAGCTCAAGGCCCGCCTCGACGCGCTCGACCAGGAGAAGGAGGACCTCTCCCAGGACCTGCGCGCCATCGCCGGGCGCCTGTACGCCGGGCGCGACCTGCTCAACACCGTGCGCGCCCTCAAGGAGCTCACCCGGACAGTCCCCCGACCTGTGGGTCACCCGCGTCGAGACCCTCGACGTCGGCACCGACGCCGAGGTGCGCGATCCGGCCGCGGCCACCACCGGGCCGCAGCGCCTGCACGGCGCCGCCCCGGCCGCCGCCGGCCACAAGGACACCGCCATCGACCGCGGTGCGGTCGACGTCCACGGCCTGGTGAAATTCGACAAGAACAAGACCGACGTCGAACTCACGGAGTTCTTCGCGCAAGTACAAGGACGCGCTCGGTTCGTGGCGGCCCGAGCCGGACGGCCCGCAGCTGTTCCGCGACTCGCGCGTGATCGAGATCGGCGTGCAGCACGAGGAGGCGGCGGTGGGCGGCAAGCCGTCGCGCCGGGCCAAGCCGAAGACCGCGATCGTCGACGGCCGCGTGCCGTTCACCATCCGCCTGTTCTTCCAGGCCACCCAGCTCGACCAGATCTCGACCGCGCAGCCGCAGCCCGGGGGCGCCCGTGCTCCCTGACATCACCCAGGACCTCAAGCGCGCGTGGCTGGTGTTCGGCGGCGCCGCCGCGCTGGTGCTGATCGCGGTGTGGATCGTCAGCGACGGCGGCGAGGCGGCCGCCCAGGCCAAGGCGGCCGAGGACACCTGGAGCAGCCACAAGGGCCCCGTCGACCTGCGCAAGCGCGTCGAGCAGCAGGGCGAGGCCAACCAGCACTGCTGCGCGACACCATCGAGCGCCTGAAGGCGGACTCCGGCTTCGTCATCGATCCCAAGCGCTTCGGCATCCCGGCGACGGAGAAGCAGCCCGGCCTGCTGTTCCGCAACCGCGAGATCGAGGTGCGCCAGGCGCTGCGCCAGAAGGCCCAGCCGCAGAGCGTGCAGTACGACGAGAACGTCGGCTTCCCGGACGAGACGGTGGTGCCGCCGGACAGCGAGGCGCCCTACCTGATGACCATGCTGCAGCTCACCGAGCGCGTGGTGAACATCGTGCTGTCCAGCGAGCACGCGCCGGTCGAGTCCTTCGAGCATCCACCACTTCCCGGTGGTCGAGACCGGGCCGGTCAGCCGCCCGGTGCTGCTGCGCGAGTTCCCGCTCGAGCTGCAGCGTGCGCGGCAGCCTGCGCGACCTGATGTGGATCCAGCACGCGCTCAGCCTGAGCGAGGAGAACGGGGCCCACACCTACCCCCTCATCCTGCAGAGCTGGGAGATCGTCAGCGAGAACGCCAAGCCGAAGGACCACATCAACCAGCTCGACGCGGTCTTCCGCGTCGCCGGCATGCAGTTCCTGACCCCCGAGGAGCGCAGCCGCGACCCGCACGCGCCCGTGGGCCACGCCGCGGCGGGCGGGCACGCGCCGGCGCCGGCGCCCGCCGCCTCCAACAACACGGCGAGGCCTTGAGATGAGCCTGCGCATCGCCCCGGAGCGCCCCGTCGCCTTCGCCGCGCTCGCCCTGCTCGGGCTGGCCGCCGGCTACTGGCTGCTCTCCGGCGTCGCGGCGATCGATCCCGGGCTGCCCTCGTACAAGGCCGGTGCGGTGGTGCGCCTCGAGGCCGCCGTGCCCGAGATCGCCGCGTTCGACAAGTTCCACGTCAACGAGCTCAACCCCTTCGTGCCGCTGCAGGAGCGCATGGACGAGGAGGGCGCCAGCCCGCACGGCCACCGCACCCCCCGCGGGATCGCGGTCACGCCCCAACCGCCGCCGGTGACGCGCATCCCGGTGAAGGACCCGGTGAAGGTGTCCGAACCCCCCCGCCCCGCGTGGGCCCCGCCGCGCGTGACCGCCGCGCCCGCCAACGCCCCGGAGTGCGTCGGCCTGCTCGCCCCCGACGGCAAGGAGGTGCTGATGGTGCGCGGCGCCGGCGACACCGCGGTGTCCACCATCAGCGTCGGCGAGAGCGTCGGCGGTTGGAAGCTGGTCGCGATCGAGAACGGCAACCAGGCGCGCTTCGCCGACCCCGCCGGCGTCGAGCAGGTCTTCCCGATCGGCACCGGCGACCTCTCCAGCGGTGGTCTCGCCGTCAACACGCCGCCCCCGATCACCAGCAACGTGCCCAAGGCCGCGCCCGCCCCCAAGGCGCCGACCGCGCCCCAGCAGGGCAAGCCACCCGGTCCGCCCGGCATCCCGCCCGGAGGGCCTCAACACAAGCGGCCCGGCTTGCCGCCGCGGCAGAAGTCGCCTTAGGGGCGCGCCAGGCGCGAGGCGCGAGGCCTGCTCACGACGGTGAGGTGAGCCCGTGAGCAGGTTCTGTGGACGAGCTTCAGGAATCACGCAAATCGTGTGGCGTCACAGCTCGACCAGGTGGCCACTACCTCGCGCCTCGCGCCTCGCGCCTCGCGCCTGCAGGCCCCAGGCCCGCCCCTACTCAACGCGATTGAGCCGCTCCCCGCGCATGAAGGCCGCGAGGTTCTCCGTCACCTGGGCGATCAAGCGGGTGCGCGCCTCGACCGTGCCCCAGCCGATGTGGGTGGTGACCGCGACGCGGCCGGCCCATGGCGCGGCGCCGTCGAGGAAGGGGTGCGAGCCGACCGGCGGCTCGACCGGGAGCACGTCGGTGCCGAGGCCGCCGAGCCGGCCGCTGGCCAGCGCGGCGACCACCGCCGCGTCGTCGCAGAGCGCGCCGCGCGCGGTGTTGATGAGCAGCGCGCCGGGCTTCAGCGCGGCGAGGAAGGCGGCGTCGACCAGGTGGCGCGTCGCCGGCGTCAGCGGGCAGTGCAGGCTGACCACGTCGGCCTGGGGCAGGGCCTCGGCCAGCGGCACGCGCCCGGCGGTGGTCGTGCCGGGCAGGCGCGCGGCGATGACGCGCATGTCGAAGGCGCGCGCGATGCGCGCCACCGCGCTGCCGATCGCGCCCATCCCGACCACCACCAGGCAGCGCCCGGCGAGTTCGTGGATGGGGCGGGTGAAGATCGAGAAGTCCTGGCCGCGCGCCCACGCGCCCGAGCGCGCCAGGCGGCCGTGCCCGCTGGTGTCGACGGTCAACTCGAGGACCAGCGCGAAGGCCACCTGCGCGACCGACGCGGTGCTGTAGCCCGGCGCGTTGGTGACCGCCACGCCGCGCGCGCGCGCCGCGGCGAGGTCGACGACGTTGGTGCCGGTGGCGAGCACGCCCAGGTAGCGCAGGCGCGGCGCGGCGGCGAGCGCGGCCGCGTCGATGGGCGTGCGGTTGGTCAGCGCCGCGTCGGCGCCGGCCAGGCGCTGCGCGAGCTCGTGCGGGGCGGTGTGGGGGTGCAGCGCGAGCTCGCCCAGGGCGGCGAGGCCGTCCCAGCGCAGCGCGCCCTGGTCGGCCGCGTGGCTGTCGAGCACGACGATGCGCATGCCGGGGTCCCCGCGGCTCAGGCGCGGCCGAGCGCTTCCAGGCCGGCGGCGATGCGCAGCAGCCCGGCGTCCGCCCACTGCGCGGCCTGCAGCTGCATGCCGATCGGCAGGCCAGCGTCGTCGGCGCCGAACGGCACCGAGATCGCCGGCACGCCGGCGAGGTTGGTGGCGATGGTGAAGATGTCCGACAGGTACATCTGCAGCGGGTCGCTGAGCTTCTCGCCGAGCCTGAAGGCGGTGGTCGGGCTGACCGGCCCGAGCAGCGCGTCGCACTGGGTGAAGGCGTTCTCGTAGTCCTGCAGGATCAGGCGGCGCACCTGCTGCGCCTTGCGGTAGTAGGCGTCGTAGTAGCCGGTCGAGAGCACGTACGTGCCGAGCATGATGCGGCGCTTGGCCTCGCGCCCGAAGCCCTCGGCGCGGCTCTGCGCGTAGAGCGCGTGCAGGTCGGCGGGGTTCGCGGTGCGGTGGCCGAAGCGCACGCCGTCGAAGCGCGAGAGGTTGGACGAGGCCTCGCCGGTGGCGAGCACGTAGTAGACCGCGATGGCGTAGCGCTCGTGCTTGAGCTCGATCGGCACCAGGGTGGCGCCCGACTCGGCGAGGCGGCGCTTGGCCGTCTCGAGCTGGCGCGCGACCGCGGGCGCCAGGCCCTGCGCGTGCGCCGCGACGTAGCCGATCCGCACCCCGGAGAGCGAGCCGCCCTGGCCGGCGGCGGCCAGGCCCGCCGCGCTGCGCTGCGGCGCTCGTGCTGTCGTCGCCGTCGTGGCCGGCCATCGCCTCGAGCACCAGGGCGGTGTCGGCGACGTCGGCGGCGAGCGGGCCGATCTGGTCGAGGCTCGAACCGAAGGCGATCAGCCCGTAGCGGCTGACGCGGCCGTAGGTGGGCTTGAGCCCGACCACGCCGCACAGGCTGGCCGGCTGGCGGATCGAGCCGCCGGTGTCCGAGCCCAGGCTGACCGGCACGATGCCGGCGGCGACCGCGGCGGCGCTGCCGCCCGAGCTGCCGCCGGGGATGCGCGCGGGGTCCTTGGGGTTCCTCACCGGCCCGTAGGCGCTGGTCTCGTTCGACGAGCCGAAGGCGAACTCGTCCATGTTGGTGGTCGCCACCACCACCGCGCCGGCGCGCCTCGAGGCGCGCCACCGCGGTCGCGGTGTAGGGCGCGGTGAAGCCCTTGAGGATCTTCGAGCAGGCGGTGGCCTCGACGCCCGGCCAGGCACAGGTTGTCCTTGATGGCGATCGGCACGCCCGCCAGGGGCAGGCGCTCGCCGGCCTTGACGCGCGCGTCGACCGCGGCGGCGGCGGCCTGGGCGCGCGCCCCGTGCACGCGGATGATGGCGTTGGTGGTGTCGGCGCCGGCGCGCGCCAGGGCGGCGTCGACGGCGGTGCGCGCGCTGGCGCCGGCGTTGACGCTGGCGGCGATGGCGCGGGCGGTCTGGGTGCTGCTCATGGGAGGCGCTCGGGGAGGGGGGCGGCGCGCGCGGGCGCGGGATCCGGGGTGGAGGGCCCCGCCGCGGCGGGGCCGGCGTTCAGCGCTCGACGACCTTGGGCACCAGGAAGGCGACCTCGTTGCGCTGCGGCGCGTTGCCGAGCACGCCCTGGTTGTCGAGCATCGCCGCCGGCACGTCCGGCGCGCGTGACGTTGGTCAGGCCGGCGACGTTGGCGATCGGCTCGACCCCGGTGGTGTCGACCTCCTGGAGCTGCTGCACGTAGCCGACGATGGCCTCGAGCTCCTGGGCCATGCGCAGGAGCTCGGCCTCGCCCAGGGCGAGGCTCGAGAGCTTGCAGAGGTGACGCACGTCGTCGGCAGTGATCGCCACGGGCTTCTCCAGGGCCGAAAGCCTAGGTCAGCACGGGAAATGTCTAGGCGGGGCCGGGGCGGCCCCGCCGGTCCGGAAGTCCGGGTGTCCGGAAGGCGGACGGCCGAGGATCTCCGGTGGCTGATCCCGAGGACGGCGTTTCCCGGTCCCGGTCGCCGCCCCTCCACGGGTCATCCGCCAACGCCGCGCTACGGGACTTCCGGACTTCCGGACTTCCGGACTTCCGGACTGCGGAGTGCCAGGATCGCCTCCGCCAGCCGCCAATCGTCCGGCGTGGTGAGCTTCAGATTCAGGGCGTCCCCCGGGACCACGGCGACGGTGTGGCCGGCGCGCTCCAGCACCTGGGCGTCGTCGCTGCAGGTCCAGTCCTGGGCGGCGGCGCGGGCGAAGGCGGTCAGGCCGTGGCGGCGCTGGAAGCCCTGAGGGGTCTGGGCCAGCCACAGGTCGTCGCGCGGTACGGTGGCCTCGACCAGGGCGGCGTCGCCGCGCGCGGCGCCGCAGCGCTTGACCGTGGCCGCGCACGGCACCGCGACCAGCGCGGCGTCGTGGGTCTCCAGCGCCTTCAGGCAGGCGCGGATGCAGGCGGGCGGGACGAGCGGGCGCACCGCGTCGTGGACCAGCACCACGGCGTGCGCGGGGTCCGTGGCGAGCAGCGCGGCGTGCACCGAGGCCTGGCGGGTGCCGCCCCCCGCCACCAGGCGCACCGGAAAGGGCAACCGCCCGCGCGCGAGCAGCGCGGCGACCTCGGCCTGGATGTCCGCGCTGACCGCCAGCACGGCCTCGTCGACCAGGCCGGCGAAGGCGTCCAGGCTGCGCAGCAGCACCGCGCGGCCGGCCAGGTCGAGCAGTTGCTTCGGGCGCGGACCGCCGAAGCGGCTGCCGCTGCCGGCCGCAGGGATGATCAGGCTGGCGGACATCCGCTGCCAGCCCTCAGCCGGGCGGGCGGCGCGGCGCCGTGGGCTTGCGCTCGAGCGCGCCCTTCTCGACCAGGCGCGGGGGCGGCGGGTCGCCGATGTCGGTGGTGGAGCGGTCGGAGCGCTGGCGCTCCGGATCCGGGATCACGCGCAGCGCCTGTTCGGTCTGGTCCTTCTCCGGATTCGGCGCGCTGGGGCGCGGGGTCTGGCGCGGCGCCTGCCTTGGGCGGCGCGGCGGGGCGCGCGGCGGGCGCTGGCTTGGCCGGCGCCGCCGGCGCGCGCGCCGAGGCTCGCGGCCTGGCCGGGGCGGCGGCAGGCCGGGCGGGACCGCGCCGGGCGCGCCACGGGTGCCTTCGCCGACACCGCAGGCTTGGCGGGGGCGGACGCGGCGGCAGGCGGGCGCGGGGCGGCCGCTACCGTGCGCGGCGCGACGCGCACCCGCTCGGTGCCGACGTCCTCGCTGACCGGCGCGCCGCCGCGGCGCAGCCCGACCAGGAACAGGATGAAGGGGACCAGCACCAGCAGCCCCCAGACCACCGCGTGGACCGGGTGGGTCTCCCACAGGCCGGCGAAGCCGCGGCCGTCGGTGACCGTGGTGCCGTAGTTGCCGATCACCGCCGCCCAGCCGGCGGGCGCGAGGTAGCTGTTCCAGGCCAGGTACTGCCAGCCGGCGGCGTAGCCGAGCTTGGCCGAGCGCGCGGTCTCCTGCGCGAGGTAGGCGTGCTGGGCGTTGTAGTCGGGCTGGCCGCCGGCCGTGCGCCAGTGCTCGCGCGCGGCGTCCAGCAGGGCCTCGGCCTCCTCGGCCTTGCCGCCCGCGGCGCGCACCTGCGCGGCCTGGTGCGCCTCGGCGTGGCCGGCGAAGCGCAGCGCGGCCGCGGCGCGCACCGGGTCGTCCGCCAGATCCGCGGCGACGGCCGCCAGCATGCTGGCGGCCGAGACCATAGCTGCCCGAGGCATAGAATGCGATGCCGCTGGTCAGCCGCTCGTTGGGCGAGACCGCGGTGATGGTGCGGCTGATGCGCTCCACCTCGGCGGGCTGGCTGGTGCGCTGGTAGGAGAGCAGCAGGTTGAACGGTGATGGCGCGGTCGCTGCTCCCCAGCTCCTGGGCGCGGCGCAGGTGCGGGATGGCGTCGGCGTAGCGCTCGGTGAGGACCAGGGCGTTGCCGTACTGCAGCTGGATGTCGGCCGACGCCTCGCGCAGCGCGGCCGCCTTGTCGAGCGCCTCGATGGCCGTGCGCGCGGTGGCCTTGGCGGCCTCGGGATCCTCGGCGACCTGGGTCTGCGCCTTGGCCATGCGCACGCAGCCGGCTCCCAGCCACGCGTCGGCGTCGCCGGCCTGCAGGGTGGTGACCTTGAGGAAGGCGGCTTCGGCCTTGGCGAGGAAGCCGAGCCGCTGTTCGGCGGTGCTGGCCTGCGGGTCGGAGGCGAGCATGAGCTGCAGGCGACCGAGTTCGTACCAAGCGTCGGGGAAGGCGTCGCGCCTGGTCACCGCGTTGTTCAGGCTGGCGATGGCGCGCGTCCAGTCCTTGCGCAGTTCGGCGACGCGCGCGTCGAGGAACGAGAACTCCGGGGGGATCGCGCTGGTGGTGCGCCCCATCGCCACGCCCAGGTGGCGCTCGGCGCGCGCCAAGGCCCCGGCGCCGGCCGCGATGGTCCCGGCCTCGTAATTGACCCAGCCCTGGGCATCGCGGGCGTCGGCGAAGCGGTCGGCGATGGCGTAGGCCTCGTCGCGCCGGCCGAGCCGGCCGAGCACCTGCACGGCGATCGCGCCGCTCACCGCGTCCTTGGGGTCGAGGGCGAGTGCGCGCTGCGCGGCGGCGAGCGCGGGCTCGTCGCGGCCCTTGCCGAGCTGCCACTGGGCGAGGCTGCGCCAGCCGTCCGGCCACTTCGGGAAGTTCGCGGTGATGGCCAGCAGCTGCCCCTCGGCCGCCGGGTCCTGCGCCTTCAGCGCGGTCTCGACCGGGGTCCACTGCGCGATCGTCGGGGCGTCGGCGGCGCGCAGCCCGGTGGCGAGCAGCAGGAGGCAGGCCAGCGGCAGCAGCCAGGCGGGGCGGGCGCTGGCGCGGCCCGGGATCGCGGGGACGGGTCGGCTCATGGGGCGGGCTTCTCCGGGGCGGCGGGCGGGACGGGGGCGTGGGCGTAGCCATCGCGCCGGGCGGAGCTGAGCAGGTCGGCCTCGGCGCTCGCCGGCACCACGGCCAGGCGCACCTCGCCGTCGGCAGCCGCGGTCCACGTCCACGGCAGCAGGTCGCTGACGGCGTCCGCCGGGAAGCGCTGCCACCACGCGAGCGGCGTCTGCACGCGCGTCTCGCAGCGCGCCAGGCTGCCGTCGGCCTCGCGCCGCCAGGCGCTCACCGGCAGGTCGATGGGCAGCATGCTGGTGGCGGTGGTGGCCGGTGGATCGACGGCGATGCGCGTGACGGTGATCACGGTGGTCGCGGTCGGCTTGTCGCCGGGTTCGCCGGCCGGGGCCGCCAGCGGCGGCTGCGCGGCCTGGGTGCGCGCCTGGTGCTGGACGCAGCCGGACGCCAGGGCGGCGCCAGCGGCGAGGAGCGGCCAGACCGAGCAGCGGAACCGCGCCGCGAGCCGCGATCGCCGGGCCGCGAGGCCTGGGGACGATGGCTGCCGGCGGGCGTGGACGGGGCGCCATCGTGGGAGCCTAGGGACCGCCGCGGGGGGTGGAAGGCGCGTCCCCCTGCTCGCGCCGCAGGAGGGTGATGGTCAAGCCGACCACCACCGCGGCGAGCAGGGCGCTCTCGATGCAGAACAGCGTCACCGAACGCTGGTGCAGGGTATTGAAGGTCGCGTGCTCGTCCTCGCTCTGCGCTGGCGGGGCCTGCTCGCGGCTGTCGTAGGCCGGGACCGCCGGGCGGTGCTGGACGACCGCCTCGAGGGTCGCGCGCGAGGCCAGGTGCGCGGCCGACAGGCCGACCAGGGCCAGGGCGCAGGCCAGCCCCACCACCGTGCGGTGCGCGCGCAGCGCGGCGCCGGCGCAGCCGCCGAGCAGCATGAGCAGCAGCGGCCACAGGCTGTACTCGACGACCTTGGCCCAGTGCGCCAGCAGGTCGCCGAAGAGCATGCCCGCCAGGGCGCGGCTGAGTTCGGCGCTGGTCCCCAGCCCGCCGGGGGCGTGCGAGAACAGGGTGGGCGCGGCGAGCGCGCCGAGCAGCAGGTCGCCGGCGAGCCAGACGGTGGCGGTGATCAGGGAGAAGACCACGAGGCTTTTCACGGGGTGCTCACAGGGCGACGTCTTCGAGGCGGCTGAGCGCGAGCACGCGCGCGCGCGGGATGCCGACCTGGCGGCGGTTGGTGCGCACGCCGAGCTTGCGCGTCTCGACCAGGTAGACCTCCTTGGTGCAGTTGGCCTCGCGGTGGTCGTGCAGGTCGGCCTCGGTGAAGACCAGGTGCTGGTGGTCGACGGCGCTGAGCGTGCCGATCACCAGGTACAGCTCATCGAGATCGGCGACCACCAGGGTCCCGACGTGCGCGCGCATCCAGTCGTCGGCGCCGGCGTCCATGGTCCTACTGTCCGCGCGGCGGGCACGGC
The DNA here is from genome assembly GCA_963818245.1 of uncultured Planctomycetota bacterium. GTDB lineage: Bacteria > Planctomycetota > UBA11346 > UBA11346 > UBA11346 > BOG-1363. The sequence goes on along the minus strand of CAWFSD010000042.1, from coordinate 77,359 downwards.
GGCAAGGGCAGGAAGGGGGGTGGGCGGGGGGTGTGGAAGGGGGGAGGAAGACCCTAGACCCTAGACCCTGGACCCTGGACCCTGGACCCTAGACCCTAGACCCTAAACGAGAGGCGCGAGGCGACAGCCGGTGGCGCCGCGGTAGGGATGAACGCGAGGCGACGGAGTGGCTTCCCCACGGGACCGCGGCCCACTGCGTCGCACCACGCTCCATGCGACCCAATGGGCGATGCTATCAAGCTGAGGTCCCCACGTCATCCCAGGATCGGGCTGCAGCTGTCTTTCTCGCTGCTCTGGGCTCTCTGGTACTCTGTGTTCTCTCTGGATGTCCTGCCTTCCGTTCGATGTGGGTCGGAGCTGTGGATGTGGAGCCGACAGCCGATCGGACACAGATGACCAGGGAAACCAGAGAAGAGCTCAGCTTGACAGCATTGCCCAATGGGCCGCGGTCCCAGGGGGAGGCACCGTGGCGCGGGATCGTCGCCGTTGTTCAGGCTTCGCCGAGGGCACGCAGGTTCGCGTAGGTGAACAGCCCGGCGCTGTGGCCGTCCGACCAGGTGATGCGCAGGGCGTAGGTGCCGATGCGGTCGAGGTGCACGGCCTGGATGCCCGCGGGCACCGTGGCGGGGTCGAGCAGGGGGGCGCCGCTCATCTCGTCAACGCAGTGGGCGCACGGGCAGCGCAGGCGCAGCGCGCGCGGCGCGTGGCGGTCGACGCGGTCGCGCCAGGTGATGACGATCGCGCCGGCGTCGGCAGGGTCGGTGGCGAGGTCGGTGGGGATGGGGATGCGGGCACGCATGGCTCAGGGTTCCGGCGGGCTGGGCCACGATGGGTGTTCAGCGGACCTCGTGGGGACCAGTGCGCTTATGCACCACCGCTCCCATGTGATCGTCCCCGTGGGTGACGCAGGTATCCGGGGTGGCTTCATATGCGCGACCCTGGCAGGTCCGGGTGACGCGCGGGCCGCGAATTCCGGACCGCGAGCACGACGGCCAGCGCGGAAGCGCCAGCGAGGCAGCGCCCGCCCCACCGTCGCCGCGGATGGCCGCCCGGCACGAGGGGCGCCTACTTCCCCGCCGCGGCCGCTTCGGGCTTGGCGGAGCTCACCGGCTTCGCCTCCGCCGCGGCCTTCTCCAGCACCTGCTTCATGAAGGCGCACTCCTCGGTGAACGAGGGGTCGTCCTTGTACTGCTTGGCGGCGAGCTCGGCGACCATCAGGGCGTGGCGGGGCGCCCCGGTCAGGGCGGCGCGCCAGGCGATCCAGTAGTACTTGGGCTTGTAGTCCAGCTCGTCCTTCCAGATGCCGAGCACGGTGGCGTACCAGTCCAGCGGCAGGAAGCGCGCGGCGTCGCCCAGCCACTGCGCGGTGTCGTCGCGCAGGCGCTTGTCGTCCTTCTGCTTCACGAAGGCGAGGCGCTCGCGCACGGTCTTGGCGTCCTGGGTCAGCAGCGCGTTGATCAGCGTGCACAGGTGGTGCGCGTGGTCGAACGACGGGTGCTCGAGGCCGAGCTTGGCGGCGGCGGCGTACGACTCCGCCTCCTGCTTGGCCAGGCGCAGCGCGAGCGGGCGGTCGAGGGTGGTCTTCTCCTTCTCGAACAGCTCCATCAGGCGCGATCGACCAGAACGGCGGCGCGAGCTTGATCCAGGGCAGGTCGAGCTGCAGCTGCGCGAGGCCGCCGATGCGCTTGGCGTGCGCGTACTCCGCGCTCTTGGGCAGGGCGACGCCGTCGAGCAGCGCGCCGAGGCGCTCCTCGCCCAGCACCGCCGCGTAGTAGCGGCCGGCCACGGCGTAGCGCTGGAGCGCGTCCTCGGGCTCGTCGGTGTCGTGGAAGGCGACCTTGCTCAGCCAGTCCTGGACGCTGCGCGCCACCACCTGCAGGTCGGCGTCCTTGGTCAGCGCGTCGCTGCCCATGCCGTCGAGCAGCTCGACCGCGGTGCCGGAGTAGGCGTTCATCATGTGGCGCAGGGCGAGCAGCTGGCCGGAGTTGTCCCAGGCCTTCTGGTTGAAGTTCGGGCTGGCCAGCCACTGGCCGACCTGCTCGATGTTGGTCGCCATGCTCTCGAGCAGGGTGTCCTTCAGCGTGCGCAGGGCGAGGTCGTAGGCCTTGCCGTGGATCAGCGTGCCGGCCAGCTCGAGGCCGACCTGGGGCAGCGTGGCCTCGGTCTTCTCGCGCGTCTCCGGCGCCTTGCGCAGCGCGGGCAGCTGGCGGTCGAGGATGTCGAGTGCGGTCTTGCGCGCGTCGTCCGGCTGCTTGGCGTCGAACTGGTGCATGACCAGCTCGACCGACAGGCTGAGCTTGCCGCCGGCGTCCTCGGTGCGCTTGATCGCCTCCTGCTGGTACTGCACGGCCAGCGCGTACTGGCCGGTGAAGCTGTAGAGCCCGGAGAGCTCGCGGAAGTTGGCGTTGTCCTGGTCGCCGCCCTCGATCAGCTTCTTCATCTTGGCGATGCCGCGCTGGTAGGTCTGGTACTGCCAGTCGCGCTGCACGTCGATCATGGTCTTGGCGTAGTCGGGCTCGGCGAAGATGCGCCAGCTCAGCCGCCACGAACCGCGCGTGTTCTCGCCGCTGAAGCGCAGCAGCAGGCTCAGGCCGTCGGGGTCGAAGGTCTCGGACTCGTCGAAGCTGCGGTAGGCCTTCTCGAGGCTGGCCGGCAGCTTCGCGTCGACGAACTCGAGCGGCGGGCCGGTCTGCAGCACGAAGGTGTGCCAGTTGCCGTCCTCCTTCTTCTCGGCGAAGGCCATGGCGGCGTGCTGCGGCAGGGCGATGACCTGGGCGGAGCGGCCCTGGCGGTTGGCGATCACCTCGTAGAGCTCGGAGAGGTCGTCGCAGTCGCCGCGGATCATGCCGCCGCAGGCGGTCCCGATGGTCTGGGCCGCGGTCTGGTGGATGTCGCCCTTGACGTTCTTGTTGCCGATCAGGAACGGGTAGCGGCTGTCCGGGCTGTCGTAGACGTAGGCGAAGATGTACTCGCCGATCAGGTCGAGGTTGGCCGGGTCCGGCAGCGTCCGCGCGGAGTCGGCCAGGAAGCGCTCGACCTCCTCGGGGCTGCCGTTCTTCGGGCGGCACCAGCACGCCGTGCGGGGTGAGCAGCGACACCAGGTCGCCGTTCAGCGCGGTGATCAGCAGGTGCGGCGGCATGAAGTCGGCGGCGGCGTTGGGGTCGACGCCCTTGTGGTGGCCGGCGGGGAAGGCGCGGCGCCAGTCCTCCTTGTTGGCGGTGAAGCCCTTGTCCTTGCGTCCACGAGGCCAGCAGCTGCGGGCCCTGGTAGACGCGCGCGGCGAACGGCGCGGCGCTGTCGGGCACCGCGGTGGGGTCGGTGCCGCCCGGCAGGTCGACGACGATCATCGGCTTGGGCTCGGGGTGGACCCAGTAGTACAGGGGCTCCTCGTGGATCTGGATGTACGAACTGCGCGTCGGCGTGGTCAGGAACCAGCCGCTGCGCCCGAACGAGTCCTTGACCTCGGCCAGGCGCAGGCCGGTGCCCTCGAAGAGCGTCACGGGTTCGTAGTGCTCGGCCGACGCGACCAGGCGCTCGAAACCGGTGATGGTGTCCACCTCGTTCTTGTAGAACTGGCGCAGCCACCCCCCGCGCACCACGCGCCGAGCGAAGCTGGGCGCGACCTCGTCGACGTCCATCTTGGGGTCGTCGTCCTGGGGCAGGCGCTTGAGCACGTCCTCGAGGGTCTTCTTGCCGAGGTCGTCGAGGTCGGTCTTGGCCATGTCCGCGATCAGGCCCTCGACCGCGCTGGCGACCTTGGCCTTGTCGGCGCTCCGGTCGGGTGCCTGGTTGTCGACCTTCTTCATCACGCCCTCGCCGATGACGATGGTCGCGGGCGAGCGCAGGTGGATGCCGGTCAGCACGCCTTCCTTGAGTTCGAAGCCGTCGCTGGTGAGCTTGGCGACCTGGGCCTGCGCGATCAGCGCAGGCAGGCCGGCGATGGCGTCGAGGCGGTTGTCGGCGACCAGCTTGAGGCTGACCGGCAGCTTGCCGATGGGGGTCTCGATCAGCGGGTTGCCGTCCTTGGTGATCTCGGCCACCACGAAACCGGGCTTGTCGCCGTCGGCCCACACCACCTTGCCGTCCCGCACCGCCAGGCTGGGCACCTGGGGCAGGCTCTTGAGCAGCTCGTTGGCCGCGGCGGCGGCGTCGACGGTGGGGGCGGTCGGATTCTGCGCGGCCGCGGCGGCGGTGGCCGGGGCGGGCGGCGCCCCATCCGCCGCCAGGGCCGCGCTGGAAGCCAGGGAAGCACCCATCAGGAGGGCGAGGAGCGCCGACATCGATCGCGTCAGGTGCATGGGACATCCCGGCTTGTGCAGGTGAGGAGGCTGGAGGGGCCAACCATCGCTGGCGGCCCCATGGGTCAAGGACCTGGAGGGGGGGACGAACAGTAGTGGGGGGGCTTTCCGGGAAGGAGTTACATCCGTACCCGGGATGTCAGGCTCCCAATACCGAAAAGGTCCCTCACCCTTGGCCTAGGTGAGGTCGAACTCTTCTGAAATCTGTGAAATCTCCCCAAATCTGCGGATTCTTCTGCGGGTCTTCCGGGAGAGTCCGCAGATTTGGGGAGATTTCGCAGATGGGAGGTGGGATCCGATGCACATGGGTGACGAGTGGGAAGTCAGGAGGAGGGCTGAGAGTCGTTGTTCAGGGGTCCGAGCTGGTCCCGGCCTGGTACCGGGTCGGACAGGCTCCTGCCATTTCCGCCCTCATGCCTTGCCTCTACTGCCGCTCCAGGCCGTCTGCCTGCCCAAGAGAAGCCCTTCCCTTTCCGCCGGACTCCGCTAAATACTTCCCGCCCGCGTGCGGGTGCCCTGGTGGTGGCGGTCGGTTTTTTCCTGGTGTCCGTTTCGGTTGCGGCGTGCTGCGGATGACGCTGCGCGGGCTGGTCCGGGGTGGGGAAGGATGGAAGCGACCCTGCCGGCAGGCCCACGCCCCCGGGGTTCCGCCTCCCACTCCTGAAGCTCTCCCAGCTCGTAAGGTCGCCATGCCTCTTCCCGACGTCGAACGCCGCAGCGATATCCGCAACATCGCCATCATCGCCCACGTCGACCATGGCAAGACCACGCTGGTCGACGCCCTGCTCAAGCAGGGCGGCGCGTACCACGCCAAGTCGACCATCGTCGACTGCGTGATGGACTCCAAGGACCAGGAGAAGGAGCGCGGCATCACCATCCTGGCCAAGAACTGCGCGGTGCACTACCTGCACCCGACGGCCGGCGACATCCGCGTCAACATCGTCGACACCCCCGGCCACGCCGACTTCGGCGGCGAGGTCGAGCGCGTGCTCAAGATGGCCGACGGCGCCCTGGTGCTGGTCGACGCCTTCGAGGGCTGCCTGCCGCAGACCCGCTTCGTGCTGCGCAAGGCCATCCAGACCGGCCTCAAGATGATCCTGGTGGTCAACAAGATCGACAAGCCCAACTGCTCGCCCGACGTCATCGCCGACCGCATCTTCGACCTCATGGTCGAGCTCGGCGCCGAGGACTGGCAGCTCGACTTCCCGGTGATGTACGGCTCCGGCCGCATGGGCTTCATGGAGGACACCCTCGAGGCCGGCAACGAGCGCCTGGTCTCGAAGGACGGCGACCTGCGTCCGCTGTTCAACGCCATCGTCCAGCACATCCCCGGCCCGCCCATCAAGGCCAACGCGCCGCTGCAGATGCAGGTCGCCAACATCGACCACAACGACTTCGTCGGGCGCATGGGCATCGGCCGCATCTTCGCCGGCACCATCAAGACCGGGCAGTCGGTGGTCGTCGTCAGCGGCCCCACGGGCATCCCGCACAAGAGCCGCGTGCTGCAGCTCCACCGCTTCGCCGGCCTCGGCCGCGAAGAGGTCAAGGAGGCCAAGGCGGGCGACATCGTGGTCGTCACCGGCCTCGAGCAGGTGCACATCTCCGACACCATCTGCGAGGCGGAGTTCCCCAACGCGCTGCCGCCGATCCCGATCGACGAGCCCACCATCAAGATGACCTTCGGCGTCAACACCGGGCCGCTCACCGGCCAGGAGGGCAAGCCGCTGCAGAGCCGCGAGCTCAAGGCGCGCCTGGACAAGGAGGCGCAGAAGAACGTCGCCATGCGCTTCGCCGACACCGAGCAGCCCGACGTGTTCGAGGTCTCCGGCCGCGGCGTGCTGCACCTCTCGGTGCTGATCGAGGACATGCGCCGCGAGAACAGCGAGATCCAGGTCGGCCCGCCGCGCGTGATCTACAAGACCGACGAGCACGGCAACAAGCTCGAGCCGATCGAGCTGGCGGTGGTCGACGTGCCCGAGGTGCACAGCAGCAAGGTCATGAACATGATGCTGTCGCGCCGCGGCGAGGTGCGCGAGATGGCGGTCAACGGCAATTACGCCCACCTCGAGTTCTCGATCCCGTCGCGCGGCCTGCTCGGCATCCGCAACGCGATGCTGTCGGCGACCCAGGGCGAGGCCACGCTCAACACCATGTTCCTGGAGTACGGGCCGTTCCGCGGGCCGATCGAGAAGCGCAACAACGGCGCCATCATCAGCCAGACCGGCGGCACCGTCATCCCGTTCGCGCTCTTCAACCTGCAGGACCGCGGCACCTTCTTCGTCGACGTCGGCGAGCCCCTCTACGAGGGCCAGGTCGTCGGCGAGAACGCCAAGGACACCGACATGATCGTGAACCTCTTCAAGGAGAAGAAGCTCACCAACATCCGCTCGGCCGGCGCCGAGGAGATGGTGCGCATCACGCCGCCGCACAAGATGTCGCTCGAGGAGGCCCTCGAGTACATCAAGGAGGACGAGCTGGTCGAGATCACCCCCAAGTCGATCCGCCTGCGCAAGCTCTGGCTGAGCGAGAACGAGCGCAAGCGCTTCAGCCGCGCCGCGTCGGGCTGATCCACCTGGCCCACACCGCTCAGATGGTGTCCTGCGGACGGCTTGCCGCAGCGCGCGCAGAGCGGGAAGGCAGGAGCCGACAGAGGACGGGCCGTGAGGGGCTCCCTTCGTCGATCTGGCGCTCGTCCCCGCTCGGGGCCGGGGCCTGTCTCTCGCGTCCCGGCTCAGCCGCGAATCGGTCTTCGTGAGTCAGGGGGCTACTTCTTGTCGATGAGGGCGCCGTCTTCGCCGACGGTCAGGTGGACCTTGTCGCCGCTGCTCGGCACGACCGTCGCGGTGTAGGTGTGCTTGCCGTCCACGTCCTTGACGTGGATCTCGGTCAGGCGGTCGAGGCCGGCCTCCTTCTCGAGGGTGGCGCGCGGCTTCTCGGGTACCTGGTTGAGGGTCAGCTCGTCGGACTTGAAGGAACTGACGGCCTTGCCCACGGTGTCCCTGGTCGCAGCCCACGCGCTCTTGGAGACCTCCTTGGTCTTCTCCCACGCGGCGGAGCCGGTGCGCTTGGCGCTCGCGGTCGCGTCGTTGACCGCCTTGTAGTCGCTCTTGTCGAGCACCGTGCCGTCAGCGCCCACGCTCAGCCGCTCGTCGATGCCGTCCTGGGCGATGGTCGCCTTGTAGACCGTCTTGCCGTCGGCCACCTCGCGGCTGATGCCGTCGATGGTGCGCCCGGCGGCCTCCTTGCGGATCGCCTCCTTGGCGGCCGGGGGCAGGTCGAGCAGGGTCTGGTCGGGGATGGATGTCGGCCGCGCGTGCGCTGGCAGCGGACAGCAGCAGCAGCAGGGGGATGGCGGCGCGGGGCAGGCGGTGACGGGTGGGCATGGCGTAGTCCTCCAGCGGGATGCCGCACAAGACGTTCCAATGGGTGCGCTCCTTACCGCGCGGTCCTCCGCGGTCGCCGACCGGACCGCGCTTGCCCTTGCAGCGCCCTGCGCCAGCGTCAGCGCGGAGACCGCATGGACCTCGACCCCCCATCGCCTGCGCCTGGTGGCGCGGGGGCCGGACCCTCCGACCGCGAGGGGGCGGAGGCCGTTCCGCTGGCGCGCCGCCAGGCGCGCACCGTGCGTGGCGGCAGCGGTCAGCGCGAAGAGGGTGTCGCGCCGCCGCCGTCGACGCGGCTGCCCATCGCCGGCTCGCGCAGCGGCCGGCCGTCGCGCTGGACCACCCAGCCCGATCCCGACAGCCCGCTCCACCAAGGCGCCGTCCGGCGCACGATCGGCCTGCGTGTGCGCGTGGTGGTCCTCGCGGTCGTGCTGATTGCAGTCCTGGTGGTCGCCATCGTCACCCTCACGCGTTAACGCCCCAGCCACCGCCCGAGGTATTCGTAGCAGGCGATCTGCACCGCATCGAAGCCGGAGTTCTGCGGGATGAGGTAGTAGGGCGACCACGAGGTGATGCGCCCGCGCCGGTCGGCGCCCAGGGGGGTGACTTCCAGTCCGGCCTTGTCGCACAGCGCCAGCGCGCGTGGCAGGTGCCAGGCTGAACTGATCAGTGCGACGTTCTCCCAATGGTTTTCGTCGACCATGCGCTTGTAGGCGGCGATCTCCTGGCGGGTGTTCACCGCGGGCGTGTCGACGCTGAGGATGACCTGGTCCGGCACGCCCATCCCGCGCCACAGCGTGGCCGCCTCCTGGGCGAGGTCGCGCTCCTGGTCGAGCCCGGCCATGCTGTTGCCCGAGGCGACCAGGCGCAGCGTCTTGTGCTCCGCGAAGACCTGCGCCGCCAGGGCCAGGCGGTCGCCGCCGCCGCCGAGCTGCGGCCGGCCATCGCTGCCGAGCGTCGTGCCTCCGCCCAGCACGAAGACCGCATCGAACACGCCCGGCAGGCTCCCGGGTCGGAACGGCGGGATGCGCGCCTCGAGGCTGCCGAGCAGGGCGTTGCCCACCCAGACGTTGCCCGCGACCGTGTAGAGCGTCCAGATCGCGGTCGCGGCGATCGCGGTGCGGCGAGGCGCGCCACCCAGGAGGCCACCGCCAGCCCGGCGAGCAGCATCCACGCCACGCTGGCCGGCATCAGCAGCAGGCCGAGCGCCTTCTGCACCACCAGGTCCTGGGCCGCGACCACGCCGAGTCCGACCACCCCGGCGACCACGGTGCCCACGCCCAGCCACCACTTCGGCGTGCGCTCGGCGCGATCGCGCCAGGCCAGCCAGGCCTTGGAGGAGATGAAGAGGACGATGAGCAGCGCGATGATCAGCATGGCCGGAAGGGTAGCGGGGCAGGCGGGCGCGTCACCCCTCCAGCACCTGCGCCATGACGGCCGTGTCCGCGCCGACCGTCGGGCCGACGTGCAGCGCGAGGGTCAGGTACGTGCGCGCGGCGGCGTTCAGGTCGGCGGAGGTTCCCGCGGCGAAGGTGCGCTGGATGGCGTCGGCCAGGCGCTGGCCGTGGGCGGTGACGAACGCTTCGGGCTCATCGATGAGGGCGGCCAGGGGCGGTGCGGTGAGCTGCTCGAGCCAACCGGGCGGGACGCGCGCGGCGCGCTCCGCCGGGCTCAGCGCGGCACCGGCCTGGAAGAAGGCGGCGAGCGGCGCGCGGTCGAGGCGGCCTTCGCGGCTGATCAGCGCGGCGGCCTGCACCATGCCATAGGCGAGGCGGGCATAGGCGTCGTGGGCCAGCTCCCCGCTGGCGGGATCCTGTCCCACGAGGTACTCGGCGACGGTCTGCGCCGGCAGCGACGTGACCGTCGGGCACAGGCGGATGCAGGGCAGCTCGCCGCCAGGGTGGAAGTAGCGGATCGCCCCCTCGTGGCGCTGGCGGCCGAGCGGGTAGAGCCGGCAGGCGAGCGGCCGGTCGGCATGGACGCTGCAACCACCCTCGGTGCGGTAGAGCGTGCAGGCCGGCGTGTGGTGCTCGGGCGGCCCGAGCGTGCCCGGCGGGCCATCGAACAGCAGGCGCGTGCCCCCGCAGTCGGTGTAGCGCTCGCGGAAGGCGCGCGGTGCCAGGCCGAGGCCGCGCGCCAGGCGGGCGAGCTCCCACGGGCAGATGAAGATCTGGTGGCCGTGGCAGCAGGTGCCGAGCCGCGTGCAGGTCAGCGGCAGGCGGTCGGTGGCTTGGAGGGGGGTCAGGGGCATGGTCCGATCGCGTGGGAGAGGAGCGCGACGGGAGGGGCGAGTCGCGAGAAGCGAGTGAGCGACCAGCGGGACCCACATAGCCCCTCCGGAGGTCCGGCTTGGGCCTCGGATGCTGGCAAGGCCCGTGTTTACCTTGTCGCTGCATGGTCACGTTAACCCCTGTCGCCGATTTCCACCATCATCAATCGGGACCGCCGAGGGGTACGGACCTTGAGCCGATGGCCGACCCCGGCTATTTTCAATTCGCAGGCACGCGAGTCCCCGTCTCTGCACGTCGGCGAACGCTCAAACGGCGTTTCGCTCGTAGCCTCGCTTCCAGCGCTTCCCGCTTCCCTCTTCCCGCCTCGGCCACCTCGCACCTCGGAGCTCCACCATGTCCACCCCCATCCGCTGGGGCATCCTCGGCCTCGGCGCCATCGCCCGGAAGTTCGCCCTCGGCCTGAAGGCGGTCCCCGACGCCCAGCTGGTGGCGGTGGGCTCGCGCAGCCTCGACAAGGCCAAGGCCTTCGCCGCCGAGACCGGCGCGCTGCGCGCGCACGGCAGCTATGAGGCGCTGGCGGCCGATCCCGCGGTGGACGCGATCTACATCGGCACGCCGCACCCCATGCACCGCGCCGACGCCATCCGCTGCCTGCGCGCGAAGAAGGCGGTGCTGTGCGAGAAACCGTTCACGGTCAACGCGGCCGAACTGGAGGAGGTGGTGGCGGTCGCGCGCGCCGAGAAGGTCTTCCTGATGGAAGCGATGTGGACGCGCTTCCTGCCGGCGATGGGCCGGGTGCGCGAGTGGCTGGCGGCCGGCGCCATCGGCGAGCCGCGCATGGTCACCGCCGACTTCGGGTTCCGCGCGGACTGGAACCCGGGCAGCCGGCTGCTCGATCCCGCCCTGGCCGGCGGCGGCCTGCTCGACGTCGGCATCTACCCGATCGCGGCGGCGGCGATGGTCTTCGGCGCCAAGCCCGCGCGCATCGCCGGCCTCGCCCATCTCGGCGCCACCGGGGTCGATGAGCAGGCCGGGATGCTGCTCGGCCTGGCCCCAGGGCCAGCTCGCCGTGCTGTCCTGCGGCGTGCGCACCGAGACCACGCACGGCCTGCGCATCGATGGCACCGCCGGCCGCATCACCGTACCCAGCTTCTGGCGCGCCGACCGCGCCACCCTCACCGCCGGCGACCGCACCGAGGACGTGCAGCTCGGCCACCAGGGCGGCAACGGCTACAACTTCGAGGCCGCGGAGGTCGGCCGCTGCCTGCGCGCCGGGCTCACGGAGAGCCCGGTCATTCCGCTCGACGAGTCGTTGGGACTGATGCGCATCCTCGACGAACTCCGCCGGCAGGTCGGGTTGCGGTATCCGCTGGAGGGAGGGGCCGAAGGCGGGCCTCTCGCCTCCCGGCTCGAAGATCCGAGACGCCGTCCGCAGTCCACCTGACCAGGTGATATCCTCCACGGGAGCATGGGTCATCGCTGAGCCTGGCATCGAGACCGCCCACGGCGGGACCACCCCGGCACCAGGGCCCTGCGAGGGATCGCAGTGAAGGAATGAATCGCTAGGAGCGCCAGATGGGCCCGCCGTCGCCGGTGGAAGTGCGCGGAGCACGTGCATGCCGCAGGTGTCCGCTCCTGCCGTGATGGAAATACCGTCATTGAGAGTCCTGCGGACCGGCTGACGCTGGTGGCGAACCCTTGTTGGAGCCGATAATGACCCCTACCCGCCCGCTGCTGCTGCTCCCATCCATCCTCCTGACCGCCGTTGCCGGCGCTGCCCAGGCCTACGCCGAGGTCGGTGATGGCTGGGATTCTGCGTCTCGCCCTGGGCGGCGGGCCGGGCGTGTCCAAGGCCAAGACCGATGGCGGTCCCAGCACCGACATCGACGACCGCACCGAGGACGTGCAGCTCGGCCACCACGGCGGCAATGGCTACAACTTCGAGGCCGCGGAGGTCGGCCGCTGCCTGCGCGCCGGGCTGACCGAGAGCCCGGTCGTCACCCTCGATGAATCGCTGGACCTGATGCGCATCCTGGACGAACTGCGCCGGCAGGTGGGATTGCGGTACCCGATGGAGGGGAGTCGGAAGGCCGGAGCTTAGCTTCGACCCACGAGTTTCGAGCCGCTTCACCCGCAAGTGTCCCTCATCTCGACCCGCCTGTGGTCGGCACCATCCGAAATCCGCGTCATCTGCGCAATCCGCGGCCAGGGGGAGAGTCCGCAGAATTCCGGAGATGACGCGGATTGGAGATCGCGCGGATCCCACCGGCCTCCTGCACGGCGCAGCGGCGCTGGGAGAGCGTGGTGGAAATGCCGTCATTGCGGCCGGCCGGGTTTTCGCACGCTAGCGGCGAACCCCATGCTGGAGCCGATCATGCTGCGCGTCCGTCACCTGCTGCCGTCCGTCCTCCTGGTCGCCGCGGGTGCCCAGGCCTATGCCGAGGTCGGCGATGGCTGGGACCTCCGCCTCGCCCTGGGCGGTGGGCCGGGCGTGTCCCAGGCCAAGGCCGATGGGGGTCCGACCACCGATATCGACGATCGCGGCGCGGGCACCATCCGCTTCTCGGCGTACTGGACGGCGCCGATCCCCGGTCCGGTCGGCCTGCAACTCGGACCGACCCTGGCGGTCTCGCGCCGCCACGGCCACACCGAGGCGGGCGGCGACTTCGCCGTCTCGGAATCGAGCGTCGGCTTCGCCATCGGTCCGATCCTGCGCGTCGAGCGCTGGCGCTTCGCGCTGACGCCGTACATCGACCTCGGCAGCGGGCGCGAGCACGACGACGCCGGCGATTCCGACCGCGGTGGCTACGCGGCGCTGGGCATGACGGTGAGCGCCATGTACACCTTCCGCAATCACCTCATCCTCGGCGTCGACCTCGGCGGCGAAGGCTGGAGCACCAAGGTCCACCAGCCCGTCATCGACCACGACGTCACCTACTCGGGCGGCGGCGCGGTGCTCGACTTCTTCATCGGCATCAAGCTCTGACGAGGTGGTCCCATCGACGGCTTGATGCTGAGGTCGCAGGGTCTCGCCTCGAGGCACGCACTTGAAGGTGGGTGTCCTGCGGACGGCTTACCGCAGAGGGCGCAGAGGAGGAAGACAGGAGGCCGCAGAGGACTGCTTTTGTGGACGCACTCGGATGGAGCGCGATCTCCCGTGCGGGTGACTCCATCCCCTGGCTTTTCGCCTCTGCGGCCTCCTGTCCTTCCTCCTCTGCGCCCTCTGCGGTAAAAATCCCCTCGGCTTCACCGGCCGCCGGCGCTCTCGATGCGCGCCGGCTTGGGGGGCACCACGCGGATGGCGAGGCCCTCCTCGCCGTCCGGCTCGAGGATGGCCTCGGCGCCGTCGGGCAGTTCGCCGGAGATGATGCGCCGGCTGAGGGCGTTGCTGACCTGGCGCTCGAGGTAGCGCTTGAGCGGCCGCGCGCCGTACTGCGGGTCGTAGGCCTCCTTCAGGATGCGGTCGAGGGCCGCGTCGCTCAGCACCAGGCGCACGTTGCGCTCTTCGAGGCGCTTGCCGATCAGGTTCAGCTGCAGCGCGACGATGCCGCGCAGGTGGAAGCGCGTCAGGGGCGTGAAGATCACCGTGTCGCTCAGGCGGTTGAGGAACTCCGGGCGGAAGTGCGCGCGCACCTCGGCTCATGACCTGCTCGCGCACCCCCTCCATCAGCTCGCCGCTCTGGGTGACGCCGGCGAGCAGGTGCTGGCTGCCCAGGTTCGAGGTCAGGATCACCACGGTGTTCTTGAAGTTCACCGTGCGGCCCTGGCCGTCGGTGAGGTGGCCCTCGTCGAGCACCTGCAGCAGCGCGTTCCACACCTGCGGGTGCGCCTTCTCGACCTCGTCGAACAGCACCACGGTGTAGGGCCGCCGGCGCACCGCCTCGGTGAGCTGGCCGCCCTCGTCGTAGCCGACGTAGCCGGGGGGCGCGCCGATCAGCCGCGAGACGCTGTGGCTCTCCATGTACTCGGACATGTCGATGCGCACCAGGTGCTTCTCGTCGTCGAACAGCTCGCCGGCGAGCGCCTTGGCGAGCTCGGTCTTGCCCACGCCGGTGGGGCCGAGGAACAGGAACGAGCCGAGCGGCTGGTTCTGGTCGCCCAGCCCGGCGCGCGAGCGCAGCACGGCGTTGGCGACGGCGTCGACCGCCTCCTCCTGGCCGACCACGCGCTCGTGCAGGCGCGCCGCGAGCTTGAGCAGGCGCTCGCGCTCGCCCTGGCCGAGCTTGTGGGCGGGGATGCCGGTCCAGCGGCTCACCACCTCGGCGATGTCCTCGGGGCCGACGCTCTCGCCGAGCATGCGCCCGGGCTCGCTCGGCCGCGCCGCCTGCTCGGCGAGCTTCTTCTCGAGGTCGGGGATCGACGCCATAGCGCAGCTCGGCGACCTTGCCGAGGTCGTAGCGGCGCTCGGCCTGCTCCATGTCGCGCTTGGCGTTCTCGAGTTTCTGGCGCAGGTTGCGGTGCTCCTCGACCTGCGACTTCTCGCTCTGGTGGCGCGCGGTGAGCACGGCCAGCTCCTCGCGGATGCGCGCGAGCTCCTCGCGCGACCTTGGCCAGGCGCTGCTTGGACGCGGGGTCGGACTCGCGCTTGAGCGCGGTCGCCTCGACCTCGAGCTGGAGCTGGCGGCGGTTGAGCTGGTCGAGCTCGGCGGGCGAGCTGTCGAGCTCGACGCGGGTGTTGGCGCAGGCCTCGTCGACCAGGTCGATGGCCTTGTCGGGCAGGAAGCGGTCGGCGATGTAGCGGCTCGACAGCTGCGCGGCCGCGACCAGCGCGGCGTCGGCGATGCGCACGCCGTGGTGGGTCTCGTAGCGCTCGCGCAGGCCGCGCAGGATCGAGATGGTGTCCTCGACGCTCGGCTCGCCGACCAGCACCGGCTGGAAGCGGCGCTCGAAGGCGGCGTCCTTCTCGACGTGCTTGCGGTACTCGTCCAGGGTGGTGGCGCCGATGCAGTGCAGCTCGCCGCGCGCCAGCAGCGGCTTGAGCAGGTTGGCCGCGTCCATCGCGCCGTCGCTCTTGCCGGCGCCCATCAGCTGGTGCATCTCGTCGATGAACAGGATGATGCGCCCCGCGCTCGACTTGACCTCGTCGAGCACCGCCTTGAGGCGCTCCTCGAACTCGCCGCGGAACTTGGCGCCGGCGACCAGCGCGCCCAGGTCGAGCGCGATCACGGTCTTGTCCTTGAGGCCCTCGGGCACGTCGCCCTTGACGATGCGGTTGGCGAGGCCCTCGACGATCGCGGTCTTGCCCACGCCCGGCTCGCCGATCAGCACCGGGTTGTTCTTGGTGCGGCGCGAGAGCACGCGCACCACGCGGCGGATCTCCTCGTCGCGGCCGATGACCGGGTCGAGCTTGCCCGCGCGCGCGTCGGCGACCAGGTCGCGCCCGTACTTGGCGAGGGCGTCGTAGGTCTGCTCGGCGGAGTCGCTGGTCACCTTGCGGCCCTTGCGCACCTCGTCGATGGCCTTGGCCAGCGCGGTGCGGTTGAGGCCGTTCAGCGACAGCAGCGCGCCGACGGTGCGCTCGCCGGCGAGCGCGAGCAGCAGGTGCTCGATGGCGAGGTGCGAGTCGCCGCGCGACTTCTGCTCCTTGGCCGCAGCGGTGCAGGACCTTGCTGAGCTCGCTGCGACATGCCCATCTGCGCCGGCGGCGGGTTCTGCTTGGGCAGGTCGCCGAGGCGCGGCGCAGCGCGGTCTCGATCGTCGCCGGCTCGGCCTGGGCCTTGTCGGCGAGGCGCTTCGCCAGGCCGTCGTCATCGGCGAACAGCGCGGTGGCGAGGTGGATCGGCTCCACCTGGGCGTGCTGGTGGCTGACCGCCAGTTCCTGCGCGGCGACGAGTGCGGCGCGGGACTTCTCGGTGAGCGTGTTGGGGTCGAACATGGGTTCCATCCTGGATGGACAGCGGGGACGGGGAAATGGAGTTCTGAGCGAGTCTTAGCGGTTTCTGTGCCATTGGATGTGTGTCGTTTAGACAAAAACGTGCAAGGAACATAGCCGTTACGATCCGAATCGTATGGAAATTCGTGATAAGGAAAACCACCCCGTGATCGCAGGGTCCCCTGGAACCGCGGGCCGCTGGCCCGCATCCATCCCCGTGCTGGCTGGACCGTCATGGCCACAGGCAATGCAGGTTCCGGTAGGCGGTCTCCCGCCGTGGACCACGGCGGATCCCTGTTCGGACGGTCGATGCCGGCCGGTGGCCCGCGGTCCGAGGGCGAGGCGTGCCGCTTGCGCGCGTGCGTTCAACTCGGCGTGGCGCGGCTCCCGGCCGGGCAATCTGGCGACGCCGTGAAGCAGATCGGATCCAGGTAGCACGCCGAGTTCGGATGGCCGCCGCCGCCGCGCCGCTCGGCGATGGCGCCGCAGTCGACGCGGCCGCCCTCGGCCGAGCGCAGGCTGTGCACCCAGCGCGCGGTGCCCTTGCGGTAATACAGGATCGCCAGGTCGTAGCCCATGCCGCCGGCCGCGACCGGCGTGCAGATGTGGTCGCCGAGCTCGTTCTGGTCCTGGTTGGTGTTCACCGCCAGCGCGCGCGCGCCGACCAGGCCGTAGGGGGCCTCGACGCTCAGCCCGGTCTTCGCCGCCTTCAGCACGCGCTCCATCTTCGCGGCCAGCAGCGGCCGCCCGAGCGTGGCCATCGCGGCGATGTCGGCCTCCAGGATGCCGGCGAAGCGCTCACCGGGGAAGGTCGCGGCCAGGCCTTCGGAGACGGCGCGGCTGTCCGGCAGCTTCCACTGCCAGAGGTCCTTGTCCTTGATGTAGGCGATCACCGGCGGCGGCTCCTGCCCCGGGAACAGCGTCCTCCAGGTCAGCGAGGTGCCGCACTCCGTGGTGTCCATCACGCCCCAGCCGAGGGTCTTGCAGATCGGCAGCTGGCTGGCGTGGTGGTCGATCCAGATGAATTCCTTCGACTGCGCCTTGAGCGCGCGCATGTGCTCGATCGGCAGCCCGAAGTCGACCATGTAGACCACGCGGTCGAGCACCGGCGGCGGCACGTTGCTGTACTGCATGGCCAGGAACTCGCAGTCCGGGACCTTGCGCGCCACCACCGCCGCGGAGCCGTTGCCGTCGAGGCAGTTCTTGTGGTAGATGCAGAGCGGGCGGGGCATGGCTGGGAGCGTCGGGGGCGGCGGAGGAGGGGCAAGGCGGGGAGCGGCCAGCGCTGGGCGCGCCGCGCCGCGGGCCGTCAGAACTGGAAGGTCGCGCCCAGGCGCACGGTCAATTCGAGGATGTTCGGCAGCGTCGTCCGCAGCGACGAAATAACCGGCGCCGACGTTGTGGCCATAGCGCACCTGCGCGCCGAGGTCGTACGAGACGGTGCGGTAGCACAGGCTGCCGCCGGTGGACAGCCCGTAGTAGCGATCGGTACCGGCAGCGGGGGGATCGGAGAGATTCGCCAGGCGACGCAGCCCAGGCTGCTCCTCGTAGAAGGCGCCGACGCGCGCGACGGCGACCACCGTCGGCAGGATGAAGAGATGCTCGTAGCCCACGCGCGCGGCGATGCCGTCGTGCTCGGATGAGGCCGGAACGTTCACGTTGTAGGGAGTGCTGTCCGTGTGGTCGCGACCTGATGCTCAGGCGGCTCCACTGCGTCCAGCTCACTTCGGCCGCGACGGTGTCCTCGTCGTCCTGGCGCCACGCGGCGGCGATCGTCGCGACGGTCGGCATGCGCAGGGTCGAGAAGGAATCCCCGGCGTCCTGCACGAAGTTCGGCGGCGAGGCGATCGAGGCGGTCGAATCCTGCGACTCCACGTGTTCCGACAGGTGGAGCTTGTACCCGGCTTGACCACCGTGGCGAGGGTCAGGGACGGCGCGGCCTGCCACCAGGCGCCCATCACCGCGCTGTAGCCCTCGTCGACGCGGATGCGGGTCTTCGTGGTGAAATCGATCGTATCACTTCGTCATTGAAATCCGGGTTCGACATCGTCGGAGTGGATGTGCAGGTACTGGGTGCGTCGCGCTGTTCTGGGTGATGCGGTCATCCCAGACGCTTCCGGTGATGCCCACGCCCAGGCCGGGGATCACCTCGATGGCATAGCTCAGGCTGACCGTGGAGAAGGCCCCGGTCTGCGTGACGCTGTCGTCCTGGTGTCATCCTGGTGAAGGGGACTGGTGGAGATGGTGTGGTGCGAAAACGTGGAGGCGCGCGTGAAGTCGAACTGCCGTCTGCCAGATGCACGCCGACGGCCTGCTGGTGGCCGAAGGCGAAAAACGGCAGGACCGCGCTGATGTGGTCGAGGTCGAGCGCGTCTTCGCGTCCTGGCGCTCGCCTGCGCCGGCCTTGATGGAGGTGGCGTACAGGCCCCCCGCGACGCTCACCTCCGGGCGCTCGAGCTGGATCATGCCGCCCGGGTTGGCGGCCATCGCCGTCGCATCGTCGGCGATCGGCCGTGAAGGCGCTCATGCCCATGGCACGGGCGCCGGCGTTGATCGGCGCCGGGCTGTTGCCGAAGTTGATCTCGGTGGCATCGGGTGCGCTGGCGGCGATGCGCGACCCCCGGGCACGCGAGCATCATCAGCCATGCCGCGCGGCCGACGGTCCGACCGCGTCCGCGTGGGTCCAGGGCTGAAAAGATGCGCAACCGTGGCATGGCGGGGATCGGATCCTCCGCCCTGGTTGCGGGATGCAAAGCCAGAAAGGGGTCTGCGCTGCCCGTGGCGTCGACCGGTCGCAGGAGAGCGCTCGCGTCGCGGTCCATGCGGCGCTCGGATCCGGAACAGTCAGTGCCTTCAGGGCAGGGTCAGGTTGACCGGCACGTCGGCGCCCGTCCCGGGACGATGAACGCTCGCGGGGGTCGGCGTGTAGGTGGTGCCGTTGTAGACCACATTGATTCGGTGTCGGGTTGTTGTTGTTGAAGGGCACCGCCACGGCGATGTACGCGGTGGTACGGGGTGGATCGGCCAATGCATGGGATAGTTGGAGACGCTGCAGCCGCCATTGTTGATGGTCACGAGCGGCGCGGCCGCTCCGGGACGATGAGCGAGGGATCGACGGTCAAGGTGCCTGTGACTCTGGAGGGGAGCGCGGGCATGGAGGGGTCCTTTCGCCTGCAGGGCGAAGCTTGGGTGGTTTACGGGCGTTTGCCGAAGGTCGCCCGTGCGGTCGATACGTATAGGATCTTTTCGCGCCCGCCACATCAAACCCCAATCCTGACAAATCCTTATACAGTTCCTCGTCCGGCCTTCGCCGTGCACCGCCCCGATCCCAATGCGTCTTCCCTTCCCCCTTGTCTCCCGCCCCGACCCCCCATGATGCCTCACCCTCACGGACCGGCCGCAGGCCGCTTCCGTCCATTTTTCGCCTCGCGGAGCTCGTCCATGGCCATTCCCCTGCACAAGATGCGCAACTTCGGCATCGTCGCCCACATCGACTCGGGCAAGACCACCGTGTCGGAGCGCATCCTCTACTACACCGGCAAGAAGCACAAGATCGGTGAAGTGCACGAGGGCGGCACGACCACCGACTGGATGAAGGAGGAGCAGGAGCGCGGCATCACCATCACCGCCGCGGCCGTGTACGCGACCTGGCGCGACCACTACCTCAACCTGATCGACACCCCCGGGCACGTGGACTTCACCGCCGAGGTCGAGCGCTCGCTGCCGCGTGCTCGACGGCGCGGTCGTGGTGTTCTGCGCCGTCGCCGGCGTGCAGGCCCAGTCCGAGACCGTGTGGCGCCAGGCCAACAAGTACAAGGTGCCGCGCCTGGTGTTCGTCAACAAGATGGACCGCGGCGGCGCCAACTTCGACCGCGTCGTCGAGCAGGTGCGCGAGCGCCTGAACGGCAACCCCGTGCCCATCCAGAATGCCGATCGGCACCGGCGACGACTTCACCGGCATGATCGACCTGATCACCATGAAGTACTACACCTTCGAGGGCGACAAGGGCGAGGACCAGATCGAGCACGAGATCCCGGAGCAGTACAAGGCCGAGGCCGAGAAGCGCCGCGCCAAGATGGTCGACGCCGTCGCCGGCGAGGACGAGGCGCTGACCGAGAAGTACCTCGAGACCGGCACGCTCTCGAACGAGGACATCGTCGTCGGCCTGCGCCTCGGCACCCAGCACTACAAGATCCAGCCCATGCTGTGCGGCGCCGCGCTGCGCAACAAGGGCGTGCAGAAGCTGCTCGACGCGGTCATCGACATCCTGCCCGACCCCAAGTCGGCGCACAACATGACCCAGTTCGCGATCGACGACATCACCCACGCCAACCCCGTGCCCACGGTCTGCGACCCCAAGGCGCCGCTGCGCGCCATGGTGTTCAAGATCATGAGCATGCCGGCGATCGGCGACGTGTCGTTCGTGCGCGTCTACCAGGGCACCATCAAGGAGGGCGACCAGCTCATCTGCGCCCAGTCGGGCAAGAGCGAGCGCGCCAGCCGCATGATCAAGCTGGTCGGCGCGACCCCCAACAAGGTCGAGGAGGCGCCGGCGGGCGACATCATGGCCATCGTCGGCCTGAAGAACACCATCACCGGCGACACCCTGGTGCACCCCACCGACCCGAAGCCGATGCTCCTTGAGGGCATCACCTTCGCCAAGCCGGTCATCACCATGGCCATCGAGCCCAAGTCGAACGCCGACAAGGAGAAGCTGGCGTACGCCCTGGCGCGCCTCGAGCGCGAGGACCCGACCTTCAAGAAGTGGGTCGACCCCGAGACCTCGCAGCTGATCGTCGCCGGCATGGGCGAGCTGCACCTCGAGGTGCTCCAGCACCGCATCCGCGACGAGTACAAGGTCGACGCGGTGGTCGGCAAGCCCAAGGTCAGCTACCGCGAGACCGTCAGCAAGTCGATCGAGATCCGCGGCAAGCACGTCAAGCAGTCGGGCGGCCGCGGCCAGTACGGCGATTGCATCCTCAACATCCGCCCCCTGACGGATGAGGAGAAGAAGGCCGGCAACGAGTTCATCTTCCTCGACTCGATCCGCGGCGGCACCGTGCCGAAGGAGTTCCGCAAGCCCATCGAGGAGGGCGTGCGCAACGCCCTGGCGCGCGGCTACATCGCCGGCTTCCCGTGCATCAACGTCCACGTCGAGCTGATCGACGGCTCGTACCACGACGTCGACTCCAGCCAGGAGGCCTTCATCTCGGCCGGCGCCCTCGCCATCCGCGAGGCCTACCCCAAGCTGGGCGTCCAGCTGCTCGAGCCGTGGATGCACGTCGAGGTCGAGACCCCGGACGAGTTCACCGGCTCGATCATGGGCTCGCTGCAGTCCAAGCGCGCGATGATCACCGAGACCGCGAAGCGCGGCCCGAACAACATCATCCGCTGCGAGGTGCCGCTCGGCGAGATGTTCGGCTACACCACCGACCTGCGCTCGATGAGCCAGGGCCGCGCGGGGTACTCGATGGAGCCGAGCGAGTACAAGGCCGTGCCGAACAGCATGGTCGAGAAGCTCGCGAAGAAGGCGGTCGGCTGAGCAGGGCGCTCGGACGCTGGCCTCACGCACCCTCGGGCAGATGCCCGGGGGTGTTTTTTTTGGGGCGCGAGGCGCGAGGCGCGAGGAAACGGCGAACGGCGCGGCGGTGAAGTCGGGGGTGCGTTGCTGGCAGGGTGGCGCCTGGCTCGGGCCGCTGCATGTCCCGGAGTCGGCGGTCGGGCCTCCGTTGACACCTCCCCCTGCGCCTACAAGCCACCCACCATGCCTGAAGCCTTGCCCGCCACCGTCCGTCACCGCCCGCCCGGTGAGGACCTGCGCTCCACCTGGGCCTGCCTCTTCTGCGCGCCGGTGCTGATCGCGGCGCTCGGCTACTTCGTCGACATCTACGACCTGGTGCTGTTCGGCATCGTGCGCGTCGCCAGCCTCAAGGCGCTCGGCGTCGCGGGCGACGCGCTGACCACCGTGGGCGTGCACCTGATGAACATGCAGATGATCGGCATGCTCGTCGGCGGCATCCTGTGGGGCGTCATCGGCGACCGCCGCGGGCGCATCACCACGCTGCTCGGCTCGATCCTGCTCTACTCGGTCGCCAACATCCTCAACGGCATGGTCACCAGCGTCGAGCAGTACGCGGTGCTGCGCCTGCTCGCCGGCATCGGCCTGGCCGGAGAGCTCGGCGCCGGCATCACCCTGGTGGTCGAGAGCCTGCCGCGCGGCAAGCGCGGCTACGGTACGATGATGGTGTCGGCGATCGGCGTGGCCGGCGCGGTGGTCGCCTACTTCGTCAGCGCCGCCGACTGGCGCGAGGCCTACTACATCGGCGGCGGCATGGGCCTGGCTCTCCTGGTCCTGCGCCTGATCGCGCATGAATCGGGGATGTTCGCGCGCCTGGTCGCGCAGGGCGGGGGCGACGGCATCGCGCGCGGCAACGTCTTCGCGCTGTTCACCGACCGCAGCCGGCTGGTGCGCTTCCTGACCTGCATCGCCATCGGTCTGCCGCTGTGGTACGTGGTGGGCATCCTGATCATGCTGGCGCCCGAGATGGCCAAGGCGCTGGGGGTGACCGGCGAGGTCAGCGCGGGGCGCGCGGTGATGTTCACCTACGTCGGCCTGGTCTTCGGCGACCTCGCCAGCGGCCTCGTCAGCCAGTGGTGGCGCAGCCGCAAGCGCGCCCTCGCCGCGTTCATGGGCGTGACCGCGCTGCTCAGCGCCGCGTACTTCACCGCGCTGCGCGGAGTCGACCCCGCCGCGTTCTACGCCGCCGCCGTGGTGCTCGGCATCTTCGTCGGCTACTGGGCGCTGTTCGTGACCGTCGCCGCGGAGCAGTTCGGGACCAACCTGCGCGCCACCGTGGCCACCAGCGTGCCCAACTTCGTGCGCGGCGCGCTGGCGCCGATGACCGGCGCTTTCCTGCTGCTGCGGCCCGGGCTCGGGTCCCTCGGCGCCGCGGCGCTGGTCGGCGGCGTGGTCTTCGCCATCGCCGCCGTCGCGCTGTGGTTCCTGCGCGAGACCTTCGACGACGACCTCGATTACGTGGAGTAGCGGTCGCGCGCGCCGGCCGGGGGGGGACGAGCCGCGGCCCCGGTCACGCAAGCGTCGTGCGCCTACGTCCGTTCCTCCCTGCGCCGCGCCGCGCGCCGGCGCGGGCCTACTGCCCCGCGCTCTTGCGCAGCTCCGCCTCGGCCTTCAGGAAGTCGTCGTAGTGGACGCTGTCCAGCCAGCGCGCGATCGACTCGGGGCTGTCGCCGAGGGTGGTGAGCTGACGCTTGGTCTCGGGAAGCTGGGCGCGGATCGCGGTGGCCTCGTCGAGGTTGGACTTCACCGCCGGGCTGTCGGTCAGGCCGAGCGCCATGAGCTGGCGCATGCTCTTGGTCTGCTCCATGACGCGGATCGCGAACGCGGATTGCGCCTTCACCTTGAGGTCGAGGCTGATCGAACCGGTCACGGGATCGCCGACGCCGCCGGTGCCCGCTGCGGCCGCCGCAGGCGTGGCGCCGGAGCGCCACCAGACGATGGCGACGACCGCCACGATGGCGAGGCCGAGCGCGGTACTGGTCTTCATGGCGTGCTCCGCAAGCGTGGCGCCGGCCGCGGGTTGGCGGCTTGGCCACGCTCGATGAGTCTACCACGGAAGGCGCTGGCGGGGGCGGGGACGTTTGGGCGTGCGCGCCGAGACGACGTCCCGCGCCATCGACAGCGGTCCCGACGGCGGGAATCACGAGGACGAAGGTCTCGTCGTCAGCCGGGATCCGGCCTCGGCAAGGTCAGCGTGGACCGGCGGGCTGTGCCCCGTACGCGACCCGAGGCGCCAACCCCGACGTCCAGTTCAGCCCTTGCGCAGCGTCTCGTCGACCTGCTTCTCGGCGAGCAGCCAGTCGTGGACCGGGTTGCCGCCGACGAAGCCGCGCTTCTGCGCGATGAAATAGGCGGCTTCGCCGACCAGCTTGCGCCGCTCGTCGGCGCTCACCACTTTCGGTGCCTTGGCAGGAGCTTTCGCGGCAGGGGCCGCCGGGCCGCAGGAGCCGCGGCCTTGGCGGCCGGAGCCGCCGCAGCGGGAGCGGCCTTGGCCGCGGGCGCCGCAGGCTTGGCGGCAGGGGCGGCGGCTGCCGGCTTGGCGGCGGGGGCGACGGGCTTGCCGGGGTTCGGCTTCGGGGTCGGTGGCATGTGGCTCTCCCAATGGAGCGAGCCTATGTCCGCCCATCGGCTCTACAAGACCACGCGGACGTCACTTCAATTTGCACTATCGCCCACGGCAACGTGTCGGATTCCTGACCGGGCGGGCCTGGACCGCGTCTCAGGGGACTAATTCCGGGCGATGCTTGAATCCCGCACCGCCCGGCCGACGATCGCAGGATCGTAGTGATCAGACCCGTTCCCTCGCAGGTACGCATGCCGATGGCCCGCAAGCGATGGTCGCCGCCCGTGGTCGACCGGTTCAGGACCCGCCCACCGCACGCGCCGCTGGAGTCACGATGAGGCGCGTCCTGCTGGTCGAAGACGATGATGCCGTGCGCAGCGTGCTCGAGGTCATCCTGACCCGCGCCGGTTGGGAGGTCGCCAGCGTCGACGGCGCCGACGAGGCCGAGCGGCGCTTCGGGCTGGACCCGACCGACGTCGTGCTCTCGGACCTGGTGATGCCGGGGAAGGGCGCGGTCGAACTGCTCGTCAGCCTGCGCGAGCACGACCCGCGCCTCGCCTTCGTGGTGATGTCGGGCCAGCTCACCGACGAGCGCTTCCGCGCGCTGCTGCAGGACGGCGCCAGCGACTGCCTGGCCAAGCCCTGCGAACCCGACCTGCTGAACCGCGCGCTCGAGCGCGCGGTGCTGCTGCGGCGCAGCCTCGACGGTGCGGTGGGCGCGGAGCAGCCGCCGTCGCTGGAGATGCCGGCCGACCTCGCCGAGCGCACGCGCCTGCTCGGGCGCGTCGACGAGGCCGCCCAGGCCGGCGGCTTCGACCTGCGCCGCAACCGCATCCTGCTCGCCCTCGACGAGGCCTTCACCAACGCGGTCAAGCACGGCGCGCGCGGCGAGCGCAACCGCACCATCGCCGTCACCGCGTCCTTCACCGTGCACGGCGGCGTGGTCACGGTCAGCGACCCGGGGCCGGGCTTCGACCCCGCCATGGCCGCGCTGGAAACGGACCGCGCGCTGAGCCGGCGCGGCATGCACCTGATCCGCACCGCCTGCGACGACGTGCGCTGGATCGGTCGCGGCAACGTCTGCCAGATGGTCTTCCGCCAGCCGCCGCCCGAAGAGGTGATGGCGGCGCAGCGCGCCCGCCAGGCGCGCAGCGAGCGGCGCCGCGCCAAGCGCCTGGCCTCGTCGACGACGCTGCGCCCGCCGGTGGCCGGCCCGGGCACGGCCTGAGCGCCCCATGGCGGTGAGCCGCGCCTTCCTGCGCGAATTCCTGGACGAGTCGGAGCGCCACCTGGGAACCGTCGAGGGCGCGGTGCGCGCGATCTCCGGCCAGCCCTACCGCGAGGAGCCGCTGCACCAGGCCTTCCGCGCCATCCACGCCTTCACCGGCGGCGCCTGCTTCCTCGGCCTCGAGCGCCCGCACCGCCTGGCGCGCGCGCTCGAGTCCGCGCTCGACGCCTTCCGCGTGCGCACCCTGCCCTGCGACCCGGAGCAGGCCGGGCGCCTGCTCGACGCCCTCGCGCGGCTGCGCGTGCTGCTGACCGCGCAGCGCGGCGAGGGCGCGGTGCCGGGCGACGACGAGGCGCAGATCACCGCGCTGCGCACCGCGGTCAACGTCGCCCTGGCGCAGTCCGACGATTACCGGCCGAGCACCTCGACGGTGGTGCGCCTGATCAAGGCCGAGATCGCGCCGGCGAGCGACGTCTTCGCCCCCGACGAGCCCGGCAAGCCCGCGCTCGAGCCGCGCATCGTCACCAGCGCACGCTTCCACCAGCCGGCCCTCGCCGCCATCGACCGCCTGGTGGCGACGCTGCCGGGGGACTGGCACGAGATCGGCAAGCAGCTGCGCGAGCTGGGCCGCCACGCGGCCGGCTGGCCGACCGCCGCGTGCGACCGCCTGGTGGCGATGCGGCGCTTCGGCGATCGCCTGGAGACCGGGCACCCGGAAGCAGCCGAGGCCTACGCCCAGCTCGTCCTCCAGGCCGAGGCGCTGCGCGCCGTCCTCGCGCCGCCGGGGCCTGGCGCGCCGGAGACCGCTGCGCTGCCGCCGTCCGGGTCCGACGACCCCGCCGGAGACCTCGATCCCGACACCATGTCCTTCTGCCGCGAGGCCACCGACCTGCTCGGCGCCATCGAGTCGGTGGTGAACAAGCCCGGCCAGTTCGACGACGAGGGCATCGAGGCCGTGGTCCAGGCCTTCCGCGCCCTGGGCGAGACCGCCGCGCGCCTGCACATGCCGTGGGTGGAGAGCGTCGCCCGCCGCCTGGAACGCGACCTCGCCGAACGCCATGGTTCGGCTTCGACCTCCCCCGCCACCCAGCGCGTGCTGGCGACGGCCGGCGTGGACGCCCTGCGCGTGCTGATCCGGCGCGTGCGCGGGCAGGGCAGAGGGGCGGGGCGGCGGTAAGCGCTTCGGGCCAGGCCCTGGATCCTAGACCCTACTACCCCGAGACCCTAGACCCTAGACCCTAGACCCGAGATAGAGGACTCCGGTGATGAGCTGGAACTTGCGAGGAAACGTGATCGCGTGGTCGACGGATCTAGGGTCTAGGGTCTAGGGTCTAGGGTCTAGGGTCTAGGGTCTAGGGTCTAGGGTCTAGGATCTAGGGTCTAGAGTCTCCCAGTCGGTCGCACCGGAGTCCTATGCGAACGGGGTGACCACCGGAACGCAAGCGCCCCCGGCTTGCCCGGGGGCGGGGGCCCGGCATCATTCCCGGCCCTATGACGCAGCCCCTGACCCAGCCCCGCGCCTACGAACCCGCCGCCATCGAATCGAAGTGGCAGGCCCACTGGGACGCCGCCAAGACCCATGAGGTGCGCGACGACCTGCCGCGCGAGCAGTGCTACTACGTGCTCGAGATGTTCCCGTACCCCAGCGGCAAGCTGCACATGGGGCACGTGCGCAACTACTCGATCGGCGACGCGGTGGCGCGCTACAAGCGCATGCGCGGCTTCCACGTGCTGCACCCGATGGGCTGGGACTCCTTCGGCCTGCCGGCCGAGCAGGCGGCGATCGAGCGCGGCGCGCACCCGCGCACCTGGACCTACGACAACCTCGCCTACATGCGCGGGCAGCTCAAGCGCCTGGGGCTGAGCTATGCGTGGTCGCGCGAGTTCGCGACCAGCGACCCTGGCTACGCGGCGCGCGAGCAGGACATCTTCCTCGACCTGGTCGAGAAGGGCCTGGTCTACCGCAAGTCGTCGCTGGTGAACTGGTCGACCGGGCTGAACACCGTGCTCGCCAACGAGCAGGTCATCGACGGCAAGTGCTGGCGCACCAACATGCCGGTGATCCAGAAGGAGCTGCCGCAGTGGGTGATGCGCACCACGCACTACGCCGAGGAGCTGCTGCAGGGCACCTATGAGCTGAAGGGTTGGCCCGACGCGGTGCTGACCCAGCAGCGCAACTGGATCGGCAAGTCGCTGGGTGCGGAGATCGACTTCCCGGTCGAGGGCCACACGGACGTGAAGATCACCGTCTTCACCACGCGGTCCGACACCGTGTTCGGCGTCACCTTCCTGTCGATCGCGCCGGAGCACGCGCTGCTCGACCGCATCGTGCCGGCCTCGCACCGCGCCGCGGTCGACGCCTTCAAGGCCGAGACCCGCGCGGTCTCGGCGCACGAGCGCACCGGCGACACCGCCGAGAAGAAGGGCGTGTTCACCGGCGCGCACGTCATCAACCCGGTGAACGGCGCGCGCGTGCAGCTGTGGGCCGCGAACTTCGTCGTCGCCGACTACGGCACCGGCGCGGTGATGGCCGTGCCGGCGCACGACACCCGCGACTTCGCGTTCGCCACGGCGTACGGCATCCCCGTGACCACGGTCATCGTCCCGCCCGGCGGCGCGCCGGCGGCGGTCGGCGAGGCGTACACCGAACCGGGCGTGCTGGTCGCGTCCGGCCAGTTCACCGGGCAGGACTCGGCGGCGGCCAAGACCGCGATCACCGCGTGGCTGCAGGTCGCGGGCACCGGCCGGCAGACGATCACCTGGCGCCTGCGCGACTGGGGCATCAGCCGCCAGCGCTACTGGGGCAACCCCATCCCGTTCGTCTACGGCGAGACCTCCGGCGCGGTGCCGCTGCGCAAGCAGGACCTGCCGGTGACGCTGCCCGACGACGTGACCTTCGACGGCATCGGCAACCCGCTCGAGAAGCACCCGCGCTGGGCGACCACCGCGGCGGACGGCAAGGCGCTCACGGTGCGCACCGCGCACGGTCCCGAGGCGGCGCGGCGCGAGACCGACACCATGGACACCTTCATGGAGTCCTCGTGGTACTTCGCGCGCTTCACCTGCCCGGACTCCGCCGGTCCGCTGGACAAGAAGCGCGTCGACCACTGGCTGCCCGTCGACCTCTACATCGGCGGCATCGAGCACGCCGTGCTGCACCTGCTCTACGCGCGCTTCTTCCAGAAGGCGCTGTGCGACATCGGCTACTCGACGGTGCGCGAGCCGTTCAAGCGCCTGCTCTGCCAGGGCATGGTGTGCATGGAGACGCTCTACCGCGAGAGCGACGGGAAGAAGCAGTACTTCTACCCCGATGAGGTCGAGATCGAGCGCGACGACAAGGGCCGCATGGTCAGCGCCCGGGCCAGGGCCGACGGCCAGCCGGTGCAGGTCGGGCGCGTCGAGAAGATGTCGAAGTCGAAGCGCAACACCGTCGATCCGCAGCACCTGATCGACACCTACGGCGCCGACACCGCGCGCCTGTTCGTGCTCATGAACGTGCCGCCGGAGCTCGACGTGCAGTGGTCGGAGGACATGGTGCGCGGCGCCAACCGCTTCCTCAAGCGCGTGTGGGTGCTGGTGCAGGCCAACCTCGCCACGCTCGACCGCCACGGCGCCGTTCGCCGGGCACGCGCGCGACCTCGCGGGCGCCGACCAGGCCGCGGTGCGCACGGTGCACACCGCCATCAAGCGCGCCACCGACGCGCTGGAGCAGGACTTCGCCTTCAACACCGCCATCGCGCAGTGCATGGAGCTGAGCAACGAGCTCAAGCCCGAGGCGCTGTCCGCGCCGGTGTTCGCGCTCGGCGTCACCACCCTGCTGCGCCTGCTGGCGCCGCTCGCGCCGCACCTCGCCCACGAGCTGTGGTCCGAGCTCGGCAACGCCCAGGACATCACCGTCGCGGGCTGGCCGGTCTACGACGCCACCCAACTCGACGCCGACGAGGCCGAGCTACCCGGTGCAGGTCAACGGCAAGATGAAGGGCAAGATCGTGCTGCCGCGCAGCCTGGTGGGGCCGGCGCTCGAGCAGGCGGTGCTCGCGCACCCCGACGTGGTCGCGCTCGATCGGCGGCCGGCCGGTGCGCAAGCTGGTGGTGGTGCCGGGCAAGATCGTGAACCTGGTCCTGGGTTAGCGTGCGCAGCGCGCGGGTGGTGTTCGGCGACACCGTGGCGCCGGCCACGCCCGGGCACGACCTGCTCGCGCTGCTGCTGTCGGCGCAGGCCGACATCCAGTACCTGTGCATGGGCGGTTCGTGCGGCACCTGCCGCGTGCGGATCCGCGCCGGGCGCGAGCACCTCGCGCCCATGGGCGAGGCGGAACTGGCGATGCTGCCTGGCGGCGATGGGTCCGAACGGCTCGCCTGCCAGGCCCTGGTGATCGGGGATGGGGACGTGGTGGTGGCGCAGGAGCGCTGAGCCTGGCGCTGGCGTGGGCCGGGGCCGCCGCCATAGTCCCGCCCGCCGTGATCCTGCGGGATGCGGACAGTCGGTGTTTCCCGGCAGATGGTCACATTTTACAGCAATCCCAACGCCGGCCCGGGAACGATCCTGGTGCCTGGAGGACATCCCATGGCCAAGGCCTCGTTCAATTTCATCGGCGGCGAAAAGGGCGGCGTCGGCAAGTCGGTGATGGCGCGCCTGGTCGCCCAGTACTTCATCGACCGCGACCTGCCGTTCGTCGGCTTCGACACCGACCGCTCGCACGCCACCTTCCGGCGCTTCTACGCCGACTTCGCCAGCCCGGTGGTGATCGACGACTTCGCCAGCTTCGACGCGGTCGCCGAAGCGGCGGTGGCCGCGCCGGACCGCCAGGTCCTGGTCGACCTCGCCGCCCAGACCCTGGCGCCGCTGCAGCGCTGGTGCGAGGACTCCGGCGTGTTCGAGCTGCTCGGCGAGGCCGGCCTGCCGGTGCGCTTCTGGCACGTGATGGACGATGGCATGGACTCGGTGGCGATGCTCGAGCGCCTGGTCACGACCTTCGGGCGCAGCGCCTCCTACGTCGTGGTGCTCAACCACGGCCGCGGCGCCGACTTCGCGGCCTTCCACGCCTCCGCGGCCAAGCGCCTCGCGCTCGACCACCAAGCCACCATCATCGAGCTGCGCCGCCTGCACGAGGGCTCGATGCGCAAGATCGACCTGCTCGACGCCAGTTTCTGGGCCGCGGTCAACGTGCGCAGCGGCGATCAGCAGCTCGGGCTGCTCGAGCGCCAGCGCGTGAAGATCTGGCTGGCGCGCGTCTATGAGGACCTCGACCGGGTCTTCGGCGCGCAGCGCGCCCTCCACCAGGGCGCTGCGGGCGGTTGAGCGGAGGCCTGCGGGCCATCGGTGGCGATGTGGTTCTGCGGCGAGCGGGTCCAGGGCGCTGGACTCAGCGCGGCATGGTCGAGCGCCAGCTCGACCATGGGAGGTACGCTGTGCAGCTCGCGCCAGACCGCATGCGTTCGGCGTGTGCTGGCTCTTCTCGAGGACTACCCGCGGATGTGCTGGGCTGACGCGCGTCGCTGCGCGCCCGGAACCGACTACTTGCCTTCGGGGGTGCCCGGTGGCAGCCGGCGCCGGGGCGGTCGCGGCCGGTGACGCGGCTGGCGCAGGGGCAGCAGCCGGCGCAGGAGCGGGCGCGGCGGCCGGGGTGGTGGCAGCGGCGGGCTGCGCAGCAGGCGCGGCGGCCGGGGTGGTGGCAGCGGCGGGCTGCGCAGCAGGCGCGGCGGCCGGGGTGGCGGCAGCGGTCGGCTGCGCAGCAGGCGCGGCGGCGGCAGCGGGCTGCGCAGCGGGTGCGGCGGCACCAGGGGCGGGCGTCGGGGTCGCGGTGGGCGCGGCCGCAGGAGCGGCAGGCTGCGGACCGGCCTGCTGGCGCTTGAGGCGCCAGTATTCCTGGCGGGCGAGGTCGATGAGCGGGCGCGCGCCGGCGTCCGAAAGGGTGATCACCGTCTCGAGCTTGGCGATGGCGTCGTCGATCTTGTTCTGCTTCTCCTGGGCCTTGGCGGCACCGAGGATGGCGGCGATCTTGCGGTCCTGGGCCTTGCTGCCGGCCTTGCGCTCGATCTTGAGGTAGGCGGTCTCGGCGGCGGGGAAGTCGCCGGCGTCGAGGGTGGTCGCGGCCTGGCTCAGGCCGGCGACCAGTTCGAGGTCCTGGTCATCGGCCTTCAGCGCCCACTCGGCGGCCTTGTCGGCGGCGGCCTTGGCGGCGGCGACATCGGGCTTGGCGAGGGCGGCCTGGGTGAGTTCGATGTAGGCGCGCGCGCGGAAGAACGGGGTGATCTGCTCATCGGTGGCGACGTTGGTGTAGGCGGCCTCGCGCTTGGCGGCGTCGCTTTCCTCGCCAGCCTTCTGGAAGGCGTAGACGCTGGCGGCGCCGGGCGATTCCTGCATGCGCGAGTGCACGATCACCGCGACCACCACCACCACGATCAGCGCCGCGATCAGGAAGCCGAGGCGCCGCACCACCTTCTGCGACAGGGTCTCGAGCCGATCGTAGATCGGGTCGGAGTAGCTGGTGGTGGGGCCGGCGGTATCGGGGACGTTGGCCATTGGATGACGTTCTCGGGTGGGCGCGCGGACCAGGCGGCGCGCCGGGGAATTCAGGGGGCCGGCGCAGTCGCCGGCCGCAGGTGGTAGCGGATGGTAGTGCGCGAGTCCGCCCGTCCAGTCTCAATGAACAGGTCCTCGCCCCCCTTGTGCCAGCGCTGGCCGCCCGCATCGGCGGACACCGCCTGCCAGCCGTTGGAGGTGAGCTGCCGCCGCACCTCGTCGAGCAGCTCGGCGGGCTTCTGCGGCGCGGCGTTCTCGCGCTGGATCATGCTGACCTCGAAGCGCCGCACGCTGCCGCCGGCCAGCGCCACCGCGAGCTGGTCCTCGTTCGGCTGCATCTGGTAGTTCGGCCGCGGCAGGGGGATGTCGGGGAACTGCTCGGGGTAGAAGGCGGGCACGCGCGGCGGGTGGGGCGGCTTGCGCGCCGGTGCGTCGCCGCAGCCGCTGAGCAGGGCGAGCAGCCCGGCCGCAGCGCCGGCCGCGACGCGGCGCCGGATGCCGCGCATCACGCCTGCTTGTAGGTGAAGACGTGGCCCGCGATGGTGATCACGTCGCCGGCCTTCAGCGCGCTGTCGCTGGTCTTCTGGCCGTTGACCTTGACCGCGCGCCAGCCGCCGGTGGCGATCAGGTGGTGGCCGTTGCCGGCCTTGACGATCTTGGCCTGGACCGGGCGCACCAGGAAGCCCTTGGCGGGGATGTCGGCCGACGGCGAGGCGCCGACCGTGGTCTCGTCCTTGGCGAGCGGCACCACCACCTGGCGGCCGCCCTGGTCGAGTCCGATCGCCATGCGCTTCTGGCTGGGGTCGCCCGCCATCGCCTTGGCCAGCGCCGACTGGTCGACGAACATCGTCATCTCGCCGCCCATGCCCTGCGCGGTCTTCTTCTTGTCGCCGCCATCGGCGTTGGCGTTGGCGTCGTAGATCAGGCTGTGCTTGCCCATCACCACGCGGTCGAGGTGCTTGAGCGGATGCTTGGTGATGCGCTGGCCGGCGACGAAGGTCCCGTTGTTGGAGCCCTTGTCGAGCACCGCCCAACCATCGCCATCGCGCACCACCGAGCAGTGGTGGCGCGAGACGCCGAGGTTGTCGACCACGATCTCGCAATCGGTGGCGCGCCCGACGCGCATCTCGTCCTTGTCGAGGGTGAATTCCCCCTGGGGATCGGATCCGAACATCACCGTGATCTTGGCCATCCCGCCACCTCCGAGCCGTGGACGATAGGAAGACAGCCCGCACGGTCAATCTACCGGAGCGCCGCAAGCGCCAGCCTGTACTGGCTTTTCGCCTCGCAGCGGGGGGGTGGTCGGGCGGCGCGACTGGGGAATGGCCGGGTGGCCGCGAAGCCCCTTGCGCCGCCTGCCAAGGGCTGAACACTGCCCCGCCGTCACCCGCTCCCATCGTCTAGAGGCCTAGGACACCGGCCTTTCATGCCGGCGACACGAGTTCGAATCTCGTTGGGAGTACCAAAAGGACCGGGCTTTTTCGTGTTTTCCGCGGATGCCCGGCTCCGCCGCTACGATACAGTTCGAGCGGAGCCGGATCGCGCTACCCTTGAATCAAAATCGTTTCAATTGTCCCCCCATGGTCCGGGGTGCAAGCGTGCCGGTGGGCTGCGGCTAGCCGGCCCCGTTACCCTTGAATCGATTCCCGGGCGGCCTCCCCCGGACGAACGGAAATCGATCGAGTGGCTCTCAGAGTCTGCTGGTCGTCTCCAGCGCGGCGCGGGATTGGGGCGGGAAGCGGGATGCGCTGGCGGGCATCTGCTCCGTCCACCACCCCATCGCCCTGCCGTTCTTGAGGAAGATGAGCGAATCTCACGAATCTTTCGACGTACCGGACAGCGGCGAACATCCTCTGCCGAGAGTGGAGCGGAAATGAAGAGGCGTCGAAGATCCTGGAAGACTATCTCGTGGTGGGGAAAGATGGCGAGGTTCGCGAGATGATCGCGCAGAACCTTCACAACCGTCAGCGCGCCATCGCGGACGCGGAAGGGCGAGAATCGCCCAGGCCGCCGGACCAGCATCGGCAAGGGCCCGAGCGGGCTGCGCAGCCGCCCGCCGCCGCTTCGCCGAGTGCGCCAGGGTCGGAAAAGAGGCCCTGAGACGGGCGTTAGGCGCGCGCCGGCGCTGGCGCCGCCGAGTGCTCGCGCAGGCCGCTGACGATCTCGTAGGACGCCAACCGCGCGGCGTGATCGAAGACGTGCCCGGTCAGGATCAGCTCGTCCGCCCCGGTCAGGGCGATGCGCTCCTGCAGGCCACGCGCGACCGTCCCGGGCGAACCGACCACCGCGAACGACAGCATGTGCTCGGCGCGCGCCTTCTCGGCCGGCGACCAATAGGCGTCGATGTCGTCGATGGGCGGCGGCACCTGGCCGGGCGTGCCGCGGATGAGGTTGGCGAAGGCCTGCTGCTGCGAGGTGAACAGGCGGCGCGCCTCGGCGTCGGTGCGCGCGGCCAGCACGTTCACGCCGACCATGGCGTGCGGTTTCCGGAGCTGCGCCGACGGGCGGAAGCCGTCGCGGTAGGCGGCGAGCGCGTCCAGCAGGTCGGTGGGCGCGAAGTGCGCGGCGAAGGCGAAGGGCAGGCCCAGGCGCGCGGCCAGGCGCGCGCTGAACAGGCTCGAGCCGAGCAGCCAGATCGGCACGTCGGCGCCGGCGCCGGGCACCGCGCGCAGGCGCTGGCCGGGGCGGGCGGGCTGGAAGTAGCCGCGCAGCTCGGCGAGTTGGTCGGGGAAGTCGTCGCCAGCGCTGGCGGCGTCCGCGGCGCAGCGCGTGCGCGGTGAGCTGGTCCGCACCCGGCGCGCGGCCGAGGCCCAGGTCGATGCGCCCCGGGTGCAGCGCGGCGAGGGTGCCGAACTGCTCGGCGATGACCAGGGGCGCGTGGTTGGGCAGCATGATGCCGCCGGCGCCGACGCGGATGGTGCTGGTGCCCGCGGCGACGTGGCCGATCACCACCGCGGTCGCGGCGCTGGCGATGCCGGGCATGTTGTGGTGCTCGGCCAGCCAGAAGCGCTGGTAGCCCCAGCGCTCCGCGTGGCGCGCCAGGTCGAGGGAGTTGCGCAGCGCGTCCGCCGCGCTGCCGCCCTGCGCGATGGGCGCGAGATCGAGGATCGAGAAGGGGATCATGGGTGATCGGCCAGTATGCGGCGGCAGCGGCGCGACCAACGGCAGGATCGCGCAACCTCCCGCAGGTGCCCCCGCCTTGCCGAAACCCCGGCCAGGCGGCGCTGGCGGACGGGGCAGGAGCCGCTCTGGTGGCGGTCCACCAATCCAGCGAGGACCGCCATGGCCACCACCTCCCGCATCGCCCTCATCACCGGCGCCAACAAGGGCATCGGCCTGGAGACCGCGCGCCAGCTCGGCCGCCAGGGCATCACCGTGCTGCTCGGCAGCCGCGACGCCGGCCGCGGCGCGGCGGCGGTCGCCGACCTCGCCAAGGACGGCGTCAGCGCCAGCGTGCTGCCGCTGGAGGTCATCGACGCGCCGTCGATCGCGGCCGCGGCCGCGCGCGTCGCCCAGGAGCACGGGCGCCTCGACATCCTGATCAACAACGCCGGCATCCTCGACTACGCCGCCGAGACCGGGCCGGAGAGCACCACCCTGGCGACCTACCGCCGCGTCTTCGAGACCAACTTCTTCGGCCTGATCGCGGTCACCCAGGCCTTCCTGCCGCTGCTGAAGAAGTCCCCAGCCGGGCGCATCGTCAACCTGACCAGCATCCTCGGCTCGCTCGCCGAGCACTCCGACCGCAATTCGCCGATCTTCCAGGCGCGCTACACCGCCTACGACACCTCGAAGGCCGCGGTCAACCTCTACACCGTCGAGCTCGCCCTGGCCCTCGCCGGCACGCCGATCAAGGTCAACGCCGCCCACCCCGGCTGGGTGAAGACCGACCTCGGCGGCGAGCAGGCCCCGCTCGGCGTGGTCGAAGGCGCGCGCACCACGGTCGCGCTCGCCACGCTCGGCGCGGAGGGGCCGAGCGGCGGATTCTTCCATCAGGGCGTGCACATGCGCTGGTAGGCGCGCCTTTTTGGCGCGAGACCCTGGACCCTAGGGTGCGACTCAAAGTCCGAGATTCCCGAGCGCATTTCGCGACTCGAAATTTTTTCGGGCATGTACCCGCCGGTGATCGCTTTTCTAGGGTCCAGGGTCCAGGGTCCAGAATCCAGGCCAGCCGGAGGAATCCATGCCGATCACCATCGACATCCACTCCGACGTCATTTGCCCCTGGTGCTGGATCGGCAAGCGCCGG
This sequence comes from uncultured Planctomycetota bacterium, assembly GCA_963818245.1. Lineage (GTDB taxonomy): Bacteria > Planctomycetota > UBA11346 > UBA11346 > UBA11346 > BOG-1363. The sequence continues at coordinate 41,429 of CAWFSD010000042.1, read as the reverse complement.
CTGGAGGAGGCGCTTGCGGGTTTCGCGCCCGGCGCGGCGGTGGTGCGCTGGCATCCCTACCAGCTCAATCCGGACATGCCGGCGGGTGGCATGCCGCGCGCGGAGTACCGGCGGCGCAAGTTCGGCAGCGCCGAGCACGCGGCGGCGCGCGATGCGCAGGTCTCCGCGGTCGCGGCGCGCGTGGGCCTGGTCTTCGACCTGGCCGCGCAGCGGCGCACCCCCAACACCGTGCTGGCGCATCGGCTGATCTGGCTGGCCGGCCAGCGCGGAGTGCAGGACGCGGTGGTGGAGGAGGTGTTCAGCGCCTATTTCAGCGCGGGACTCGATGTCGGCGATCAGGACGTGCTGGCGCGCATCGGTACTGCGCATGGGTTGGATGGGGCGTCGGCGTTCCTCGCCGGCAGAGACGGGGCGGCGGAGGTGCAGGCCGACGAGGACGCCATCCGCGCGCGCGGCATCGACGGCGTGCCGCTGTTCGTCATCAACGGGCGGGAACGCGTCGCCGGGGCGCAGCCGGCCGCGGAATTCAGCGCGCTGCTGGCGCGGTTCGCGGAAACGCCGGATGCGGCCGACGATTGCGCCGATGGCATCTGCAGGGCCTGACTGACGTGGCGCTGGTGACGACTGGCCGCGTCCCGTGGGGTTCGCGCGCCACCTCGACCATCCCCTGGACATTGGTGCGCAGGTCGTCCTGGTCCAAGACCCCCCGGGGCCGGGTTCCATGGTCCAGGTGGGCGCACCTCGCGGCATCCACGGTTGGTGCTCCAGCCATCGCTCCTTGCCTTGCCCATGGCCGGGATTGAACTCTCCGGCCGGGAGGAGACCGCCATGGCACGTCTGTTCGGGCGGTACGTCTCCGTGCTCCTGCTCGTCCTGCTGGTCTGCGGCTGCGGAGACCAGACGCGCAAGGCGGCCGACGGCACGGACCTCGCCCCGATCCCGCCGAACGAGGTCGCCGCGGCCCTGGTCACGCTCAGCGACCAGTTGCAGAGCCAGGTCGCCGGCACGGCGGCGATGCTCGAGAAGGACCAGCCCGGCAACGAGGTGCGCAAGCGCGCGCTGCGCTGGCGCATCCGCGCCTTCGAGATCTGCCAGCGCGCGCGCAGCCGCGAGAACGCCATGTCCGGACTGATCGAGATCTGGTACTGGGCCGCGGCCTTCACCCGCCACCTCACCGAAGGCACCGGCAAGGACCAGTACGGCGCGCAGCAGGCGCTGGTCGTCACCCGCGCCCAGAAGATGGAGGCCACCGTCGAGCGCATGGTGCGGCGGGTGGTGCCGCCGGAGCGCTTCGCCGCGCTGCAGCAGCAGGTCACCCAGGCGCTCGCGCAGGGCGATGGCTACCTCGCCGGGGACGCGCCGCTCTCCAACCCGATCAGTTCGCTGCTCGAAGCGACGCACCTCGAGAGCCTGCTCTCGCTGCCGCTGGCGCCGTTCGACGCCTTCAGCGGCGTGAAGGCCGGCGGCGACGCGGTGGCGCGCCTGGCGGTGACCGCCGACCGCGCCGTCGACCTGCTCGCCGAGTACCCCAAGATCATCGACCTGCACCTCCAGAGCGCGGTGCTGGACATCCAGGCGCAGGACGCGACCCGCACCGTGCTGGCCGAGCTGCAGCGCGCCAACGCCAGCGTCGAGGCCGCGATCGCGCTGGTGCGCGCGCTGCCCGCGCAGCTGCGCGCCGAGGCCGTGGCGCTGCTCGAGCAGAGCCGCCCGGCGCAGGCCGACGTGCGCGAGACGCTGCGCGCGCTGACCGACGCGGCGAACGCGCTCGAGCGGCTGAACGCCGGCGTCGACCAGCTGGTGGCCCGCGCCGCGCCGGCCAAGGCCGGGACCGCGCCGGACGGCACCGCCAAGGCGCCGGCCCGGCCCTTCGACATCCGCGAGTACACCGAGGCGCTGAAGGCCGCCACCGCCACCGCCAACGACCTGCGCCAGACCCTCGGGGCCACCGAGGCCCTGCTCGCTTCGCCGCTGGTGCCGGCGCGCATCGACGAGGCCAACCGCACCTTCCACGGCATGATCGCGACCATCGCGACCTGGCTCATCGCGGTGCTGGTCACCATCACCGCGTGCTCCGTGGCCATCGTGTTCGCCAGGCGCCGCGCCGCGCGGCCGTGAGGTCGGCGACGTGCGCCGATCGGACGCCTGACAGCCGATCAAACAGGAGGCGCGGAGGCGGAGATCGGAGGGGGCGACACGCTGGCCAGGAGGCGTTCAACCGGCTGTTTGAACGACGCAGCTCAGGGGTGCGTGGGCCAACCTTCAAGCTCGTCCTCCTCCGATCTCCGCGCCTCCTCTTCCACTCTCCTGTATCGGCCCTGAGCCCAGGCTATTCCCACTTGAGTTCGCGCACCCCATCCAGCCCGCGCAGGTCGTCCAGCACCTGGCGCGAGAGGTCGTAGAGCGAGGCGCGCTTGAACTTGAGTTCGATGCGCATCAGCCGCTCCTTGGCGACCAGGTCGTAGGTCAGGGCGACGCGCTTGATGTGCAGGCCGTGGCGCTGCAGGCGGGCGCGGATCTCGGTCTCGTCGACGCCGTCCAGGCTGCAGCGCAGGTCGATCCAGGCGTACCAGTCGTTGCGCACCAGGTGCTCGAGGCGGGGCAGGACGACCAGCGTGGCCGTCAGCAGCGTCCACAGCACTCCGCCGAGCAGGTACTCCCCCGCGCCGAACACCAGGCCGAGGACGGTGACCGACCACAGGGTCGCGGCGGTGGTGACGCCGCGCACGCTGGCGCCATCGCGGATGATGGTGCCGGCGCCGAGGAAGCCGATGCCGGTGAGCACGCCGGCGGCGAGGCGGGCGGGATCCGGACGCCAGCCGGTCGCGTTGACCAGCGGCGCGTAGATCTGCTCCGACAGGATCATCGCGGCCGCCGCGGCGAGCCCGGCGAGCAACGTGGTGCGCAGGCCGGCAGCGCGCCCATGGTTCTCGCGCTCGAGCCCGATGACCAGTGCCGCGGCGAAGGTCAAGCCGAGGCGCAAGGCGATGTCACCGGGGGTCAGCATGGCATCCTCGCGAGGTGGCGGCGCAGCCCGGACTGTCGCTGCCGCGCTCCCATTTTCAATGCGGGGGAAGGGGGGTGATGACAAATGGCGACCAAGCATCGTCGGCCCCTCCGGCCTGGATGGCAAGGCGGACGAAGCGAAGGAAATGCAGGGCATTTTCGAGCTTCGTCCAACGCGGCCAGACAGGCTGGAGGGGCCGGCGAGGCGCCGGTCGGGCTTTTCCATCACTCTGCTAGCGCCTGGCTCCCCCTCCGGACGCGGGCGCATACCAACGAGAAAAGCCCCCACCGCGATCGCGATGGGGGCTCTCCCGCGCTGCGCGGCAGGCGGACTACTGGTCCTTCTGCTCCTTCATCGGCGCGGCGACGACATAGCGGGCACCCTGCTTGCTCCAGGTGCGCAGCAGGATGGCGCCCTTGGACTCGCCGATCGCGGCGACGGCGTCCTTGGCGCTGGTGACCGGCTTGCGGTCGATCTCGAGGATGACCTCGCCGCGCTTGAGGCCGGCCTGCTCGGCGCGCGAGCCCGGCGCGACCTCGGCGATCAGCGCGCCCTCGACGTCGGCGGGGACGTCGAGGCGCTCGCGCATCTGCGCGTTGAGGTCGACCACATGCACGCCGAGCTTCACCGGCGCCGCGTGGCCTTCCCCGTCGGCGTGGCCCTTGGCCGCGACCTTCTCGCCTCCCGGCAGCTCCTGCACGGTCAGCTCGATGGTCATCGGCTTGCCGTCGCGCACGATGCCGACCTTCGCGGTGGTGCCGGGCGCGGTCTGCGCGGCGAGCAGGCGCAGGTGGCGCGGCTCGTCGATGGCGGTGCCGTTGAAGGACACCACCACGTCGCCGGCCTTGATGCCGGCCTTGGCGGCGGGGCCGTCGGCGACGGCGTCGCCGACCAGCGCGCCCTCGTCACCCGGCAGCTTGAGCGCCTTGGCGAGCTCGTCGTCGACCGGTTGGATCATCAGGCCGAGGTAGCCGCGCGTCACGCCGCCCTTGGTGATGATGCTGGTCATGATCTCGTGCGCGAGGTTGATCGGCACCGCGAAACCGATGCCGAGGTTGCCGCCGCTGGGGCTGAGGATGGCGGTGTTGATGCCGATCAGCCGGCCCTTGGCGTCGACCAGCGCGCCGCCGGAGTTGCCCGGGTTGATCGAGGCGTCGGTCTGCAGGAAGTCCTCGTAGTCGGCCAGGCCGACGCCGCGCCCGCGCGCGCTGATGATGCCCATGGTCACGGTCTGGCCGACGCCGAAGGGGTTGCCGATGGCCAGCACCAGGTCGCCGACCTCGGCCTTGGCGCTGTCGCCCATGGTGATCGCCGGCAGCGTGTGGCCGGCGTCGATCTTGAGCACGGCGAGGTCGGTCTTGGCGTCGGCGCCCACGACCTTGGCGTCGTACTCGGCGCGGCTGCCCGCGAAGCTCACCTTGACGGTGTCGGCGCCGTCGACCACGTGGTTGTTGGTCAGGATGTAGCCGTCCGCGGAGACCACCACGCCCGGAACCGAGGCCCTGCATGGTGCGGTCATGGCCGCCGGGCATGGCGGGCGCGCCCTGCTCGTCCTCCGCGTCGCCGTCCTGGTTGAAGAAGCGGCGCAGCATGCGCTCATCGACGCCCGGCGGCAGGTTGATGTTGCGCTTGACGGCCTTGCTGGTCGAGACCGTGACCACGCTCGGCGCGACCTGCTTGACCACCGGCGCGAAGCTGATGGTGCCGCCGGCCTCGACCGCAGCGGCGACGCCGGGCGCGGGTGGCGGCTGGTGGTCCTGCGCGAAGGCCGGCGCGCCGAGCAGCGGGGCCAGGATCGCGAGGGAGCGGACGAGGAGGGTGGCGCGCGGCCGGCGGGAGGAGGTGCTCGTGGTCATGGGGGTACCTGGTGGAATTGGGCGGGGGTTCATGCCAACTGACGAGGCGGCGGCGCGAGACTTTCAGCGCAGGTCGCATGTCGATCCGACGCTGCCGAACGTCACTGGTCGGACTCGAGCAAACGTCGTGCCTGCGGAGCGCCACTTCACTGCGGCGGGGCCGCCACCCGAGCGGGCGCGTGCGTGCGGCGCGTGCGTGACGGGACGCGGAGGCGAACGCGCAAAGCCTTTCGACAAAGCCCTTGCGCAACAGCCCGGTGCGGATTCAGCTTATCGGTGGGATCACGCCACCATGCTGCTGCGCCGCCTGCCCATCGCCATCCTCGCCCTGTTCGTCGCGATCGCAGCCATGCTGCCGAGCGGCCGGGTGGTGCATTGCCGCATGGGCGCCCCGGCCGCGATCTGCCCCCGTGCGCCTGCGCGCCGGCCGCGGTGGGCATGCGCGACCTGGGCGGCACCACGCCTGCGTACCGGTCAAGCCGTGCTGCGACGTGGTGCTGTTGCCGCCGCACCCGGAAGAGCAGGTGGCTGAGATCCCGTGCGCGCTGCCGGTCGCGCTCATCGTCGTCGCCGTGCCCTGGCTGCAGGGACCTGCGATCGCGGCCCAGCGCGCACAGCCCGCGCCGGTTCCAGGCTGGCTGGTGGCGGCTGGACGAGGCGCGAGCCGCGCCCGACCGCCCTGCTACGTGCGCTTCTGCACCTACCTGATCTGAGCAGTCTCCGGGGTCGTTGACGCGCGTCCGCCGTCCGGCGGAACGCCGCACGTCCCCGTGGTCGGCGCAGCCGTCCTCCGCGCCACCGGCGCAGGGGATCACGGCTGCGCCCCGGGACCCTTCAGCGGACTCCGCGCGCGCTCCGGGCGGTGGGACGTACGTACGGCGTCTCCGCCCTCCGCGCTCCGTTTCCGGGTTCCCGCATCCAGATCCGCCCACGTGGCCGCGATGACGGTGGTCCGTCGTATCGCGCCCCCAGCGCTCGAGGTGCCTCCATGCCGAGTCCATCCGCCTCCGTGTCACGCCCGCGGTTCCGCGCGCTGTTCCTGGCGACCGCCTCGCTGTCCGTCTGCCTGGGCGCCCTGCGCGGCGCGGATGACGTCGCCGCGGCCGCCTCGACGGCGCCCGCCGCCGGTCCGGCGATGGCCATGCCGGCGACCACCGGCCAAGCGCTCGTCGCCGCACTCGTCGCCGCACCCACGCTCGAGCGGCAGCCGCTGATCGCTGCGGTCCTCGCGGTCAACCCCGGCATCGCCGCGGCCCGCGCCGGGTGGCGCGCGGCCGCCGCGCGTGGCCCGCAGCAGTCGGCGTGGGACGATCCGGTGCTCTCGTACCGCTTCTCGCCCGCAGAGCATCGCCAGCGGGGTGCCCTACGGCCAGGAGATCGGACTCAGCCAGGCGATCCCGCTCGGCGGGCGCACCGCGCTGCGCAGCGCCATCGCCCTGGCCGAGGCCGAGGCGGCGCGCTCCGACTACGCCGCCGTGCGCCTGCGCCTGGCGACGCTGGCCGCCCAGCTGCACGCCGACTACGTCCTGGCGGTGCGCGCGGAGGCGATCATCGCGCGGCACCTGGCATTGGTCGCCGAACTGCAGCGCGGCGCCGAGATCCAGCTCGGTGCCGGCGGCGGATCCCTGCGCGACCCGCTGCAGGCCGAGGCCGAGGGCATCGACCTGCAGCAGCAAGGCCTCGCGGCCGCGGCGGATCGCGCGGTGGTGGTGGCCCGGCTCGATGGTCTGCTCCACCGCGCTCCGGAAGAGCCGCTGCCGCCACCCGCCCTGGCGGAGACGCAGGAGTGGGCCAGCCGCGACGGACGCCGGCCTCCAGGACGAGGCGCTGCGCGCGCGTCCGGAACTGCTCGGCAGCGCGGCGCAGGAACAGGGCTCGGCCGCCGCGCTGGCCCTGGCGCGGCGCCAGTACCTGCCCGAGATCACCGTGTCCGGGTCCTACAGCTCGATGTGGAACGAGCGCGAGTACCGCTACGGCGTGGGGCTCGCCGTGGCGCTGCCGGTGCACCGCGAGCGGCTGGGCGAAGCGGTCGCCGAGGCCGAGGCGCGCGTCGCCATGGCGCGGCTGGAGCGCGAGCACATGGCCCAGGACATCCGCGTCGAGGTGGTGGCCGCGCAGCGCCGGCTGCAGGCCGCCACCGCCACCGCCGTGCTGGCGCGCACCCGCCAGGTGCCCATCGCCACCGCCAGCCTGGCGGCGGCGCGCAGCGCCTTCGCCGCCGGCCGCGAGAGCTTCGCCACGCTGCTGGGCGCGGAACGCGATGTGCGCCGCGCCGAACTGCGCGCGGCCGAGACCGCCGCGGAGGTCGCGCGCGCCGCCGCCGCGCTCGCCCAGGCCACCGGCCGCGTCCCCGCCGATACCGACCCGCCCGGAGCCCAGCCATGACCGCCTCCCGCCGCAGGATCCTGCTCACCGCCGCGCCGCTGGTGGTCGCAGCGCTCGCCCTCGGGGCGCTCGCGCCGGGCATGGCGCGCAGCGCGACGCCGCCCTCGGCCGTGGTCGCGGCGCCTGGGCCGCACCCGGCAGCGCCGCCGGATGGGTCGCCCGCGCCGCTGCGCGAGGCGCCCGCCAGCGACCTGGCGTTCTACACCTGCGCCATGCACCCCACGGTGCGCCTGCAGGCGCCTGGGCACTGCCCGATCTGCGCCATGGACCTGGTCGCGGTGACCAAGGCGCAGGTCGCCTCCGGTGAGATCCTGGTCGACCCGACGCGCCAGCAGCAGCTCGGCATCCGCACCGCGCTGGTGGCCAGGGGCGCGCTGCACCCGGTGGTGCGCGCGCTGGGCCGCGTCGCCTACGACGAATCGGCGCAGGTCGACGTCGCGCTCAAGGTCGCTGGCTGGGTCACGCGGCTCGACGCCAACGCCACCGGCATGCGCGTGGCGCAGGGGCAGGCGCTGCTCAGCGTGTACAGCCCCGACCTGTACGCGGCGGAGCAGGACTACCTGCTCGCCCGCCAGGGCCGCGCGGCCGATGACGGCCTGGTGCGCGCGGCGCGCCAGCGCCTGAGCCTGTGGGACCTGGACGACGCGCGCATCGCCGCGTTGGAGCAGGCGGGCACGGCGGCGAAGGACACCGTCATCACCGCGCCGGCGGGCGGTCTGCTGATCGCCAAGGACGTGGTCCAGGGCGCGGCCGTCACCCCGGGGCAGCGGCTCTTCCGCATCGCGCCGACGACGCAGGTGTGGGTGCTGGCCGACATCCTCGCCAGCGACCTGCCCCTGGTGCGCGTCGGGCAGCCCGCCACGGTCTCGTTGTCCTTCGTGCCGGGGGCGACCTTCGCCGGCACGGTCGACTACCTGTACCCGGCGCTCGACGCGGACACGCGCAGCGTGCGCGCCCGCGTGGTCATCGCCGACCCCGGCGAGCGCCTGCGCCCCGACATGTTCGCCGAGGTGACCATCGCCGCCGACCTCGGCGAGCACCTGCTGGTGCCCAGGTCGGCGATCATCTACACCGGTCCGCGCCGGCTGGTGTTCATCGACCTGGGCGAAGGGCGCCTGCGTCCGGTGGTGGTGACGCTCGGTCAGGCGGACGCGGACCGCGTGGAGGTGCTCGCTGGCCTCGCGGAGGGCGCGCGCGTGGTGACCTCCGGCACCTTCCTGATAGCCGCGGAGAGCCGCATCCGCTCGGCCGAACAGTTCTGGGGAGGCGGCGATGACGCCCGCTGAGCGGCTCCCACCGGCGCCGGCAGGCGCGCCACCGCCGGCTACGGGTCCGATCGCCTGGCTGATCGCGGCCTGCGCGCGCAACCCCGTGATCACCATCCTGCTCGTCGCGGCGCTCGCCGGCTGGGGCTGGATGGCGCTGCGGCGCGCGCCGCTCGACGCCATCCCCGACCTCTCCGACGTGCAGGTGATCATCGTCACCGAGTGGATGGGGCGCAGCCCCGACCTGGTCGAGGACCAGGTCACCTACCCGCTGACCCGCGCCCTGCTCGCCGCGCCGCGCATCAAGGCGGTGCGCGGCCAGTCGTTGTTCGGCATGTCGTTCGTCAACGTCGATCTTCGAGGACGGCACCGACATCTACTGGGCGCGCAGCCGCGTGCTCGAGTACCTGCAGCTCGGCGCAGGGCCGCCTGCCGGAGGGCGTGCGGCCGCGCCTGGGTCCGGACGCGACCGGGCGTGGGCTGGGTCTTCGAGTACGCGCTGGTCGACCGCAGCGGGAAGCACGACCTGCAGCAGCTGCGCGCGCTGCAGGACTGGAACCTGCGCTACGCCCTGGAGAGCGTCCCCGGCGTCGCCGAGGTCGCCGCGGTCGGCGGCTTCGTCAAGCAGTACCAGATCCAGGTCGATCCCCTGCAAGCTGCTCGCCTACCGCGTCGCGCATGCGCCGAGATCGTCAAGGCGGTGCGCGCCTCGAACAGCGACGTCGGCGGCGAGACCATCGAGATCGCCGGCCACGAGCACGTGGTGCGCGGGCGCGGCTACGTCCGCTCGCTGGCGGACCTCGAGGACATCCCCATCCGCCTCGGCGACGGCGGCGTGCCGGTGTCGATCAAGGACGTCGCGACCGTGGCCATCGGCCCCGAGACCCGGCGCGGCGTCGCCGACCTGGATGGCGACGGCGAGGTCGTCGGCGGCATCGTGATCATGCGCTACGGCGATAACGCGCTGACCGTCATCGACGCCGTGAAGGCGCGCCTCGCCGAGATCCAGGCCGGGCCTGCCGGCGGGCGTCGAGATCGTGCCGACCTACGACCGCTCCGGGCTGATCCGCGAGTCGATCCACACCCTCGGCCGCACGCTCATCGAGGAGATGGTCGTGGTCAGCCTGGTGATCTTCCTCTTCCTGCTGCACGTGCGCAGCGCGCTGGTGCCGATCCTCACCCTGCCCGTCGCGGTGCTGCTCGCCTTCATCCCGATGCTCGGCCAGCAGCTGACCGCCAACATCATGTCGCTGGGCGGCATCGCGGTCGCCATCGGCGCGATGGTCGACGCCTCGATCATCATCGTCGAGAACATCCACAAGCCGCTCGACGAGCTGGGAGACCGCCGGGCGGCCGGAGCGACGCGCCTGGACGTGGTCATCGGCGCGATGCAGGAGGTCGGCCCGTCGATCTTCTTCGCCCTGCTGGTGATCACCGTGTCGTTCATGCCGGTCTTCACCCTGGAGGGGACCGAAGGCCGGCTGTTCAAGCCCGCTCGCCTTCACCAAGACCTACGCCATGGGCTTCGCGGCGGTGCTGGCGGTGACGCTGGCGCCGGCGCTCGCCGCGCTCGTCATCCGCGGGCGCGTCCGCGCCCGAGGAGCGCAACCCGCTCAACCGCTGGCTGGTCGCGCTCTACGCGCCGGTGGTGCGCTTCGTGGTGCGCCACCGCTGGCCGGTGCTGATCGCCGCGCGTGCTGGCGGTGCTGCGCTCACCGTCCCCGCCTGGCGCGCCCTCGGCAGCGAGTTCATGCCGCCGCTCAACGAGGGCGCGATCCTCTACATGCCGACCAGCGCCCGCCGGCATGTCGATCACCGAGGCCGGCAACGTCCTGCAGGCCATGGACCGCGCGCTCAAGCGCTTCCCCGAGGTCGAGACGGTGTTCGGCAAGATGGGGCGCGGCGAGTCGCCGACCGACGCCGCGCCGATCAACATGGTCGAGACCGTGGTCGCGCTGAAGCCGCGCAGCGCCTGGCGGCCGGGGCTGACCTGGGACGGCCTGGTCAAGGAGATGGACGCCGCGCTGCAGTTCCCGGGCATGCCGAACGTGTGGTGGATGCCGATCCAGACGCGCACCGAGATGCTCGCCACCGGCATCCGCAGCCCGCTCGGCATCGCCGTGCACGGCGCCACGCTGGAGGCGATCGAGCGCACCGCCCTGGCCATCGAGCGCAGCGTCGGCCACGTTGCCGGCGTGCGCAGCGCCTTCGCCGAGCGCAACACCGGCGGCTTCTTCATCGACATCGTGCCGCGCCGCGCGGCGGCGGCGCGCCTCGGCCTGCGCGTCGAGGACATCAACGCCGTGGTGATGACGGCGATCGGCGGGCTGGCGGTGGCCGAGACCGTCGAGGGCCGCGAGCGCTACCCGATCAGCGTGCGCTACGCGCGCGAGTACCGCGACGACCCGGCCGCGCTCGGCCGCGTGCTGGTCGCGACGCCGGCCGGCGCCCAGGTGCCGCTCGCCGAGGTCGCCGACGTCCGCTTCGCGAGCGGCCCGCCGATGCTGCGCAGCGAGGGGGGCGGGCTGGTCGGCTACGTCTTCGTCGACGTCGCGGAGCGCCCGCTCGTCGACTTCGTCGACGAGGCCAAGGCGGTGGTGGCGAAGGAGGTCGCCCTGCCCCCCGGCGTGCGCCTGGAGTGGGTCGGGCAGTACACCGCCTACGAGCGCGCCAAGGCCAAGCTGACCCTGGTCGTGCCGATCACCCTGCTGCTGGTGATGCTCCTGCTGTGGCTGAACACGCGCTCGCTGGTCGAGACCGCGATGGTCATGCTCGCGGTGCCGTTCTCGCTGGTCGGCGCGGTCTGGCTGCTGTGGGCGCTGGACTACCACCTCAGCGTGGCGGTGTGGGTCGGCCTCATCGCCCTCGCCGGCCTCGACGCCGAGACCGGCGTCGTCATGCTGCTCTACCTGACGCGTCGCGCACCGCCAGTGGCGGGAATCCGGTCGCCTGCGCAGCGCAGGCGACCTCGAGGACGCCATCGTCGACGGCGCCGCGCGGCGCATCCGCCCCAAGCTGATGACCGTGCTCGCCGCCATGCTCGGCCTGCTGCCGGTGCTGTGGAGCGACGGCACCGGCGCCGACGTCATGAAGCGCATCGCCGCGCCGATGGTCGGCGGGCTGGTGACCTCGTTCCTGCTCGAACTGGCGGTCTACCCGGCGCTGTTCGCGATGTGGAAGGGGCGCTCCCTGCCGCGCCCGGAGACCACCTAGGGATGTCGCCGGGAGGGTCGAGCGCCAGCTCGACCATCGGTGGTGCGCGGTGCCGGGGGCCTGCGAATTCCATGGTGATGGTCGAGCTGGCGCTCGACCCTCCCGGCGATCTGGAACCGTGCACGAGGCAGGTCCGCGGGAACCGGGACCGCTCGCTGGAGGGGTCGAGCGCCAGCTCGACCATCGGTGGTGCGCGGTGCCGGGGGCGTGCGAATTCCATGGTGATGGTCGAGCTGGCGCTCGACCCTCCCGGCGATCTGGAACCGTGCACGAGGCAGGTCCGCGGGAATCGGGACCGCTCGCCAGGAGGTTCGAGCGCCAACTCGACCCTTGCTCACCCCATCATGCCGACGCCGTCCTCGCCGAGGGGGGCGAGGAGGGCCTCGATGTCGGCGAGGTCGAGCTTGCCGAGGGCCTGGCCGTCCTCGTCGACCAGGGCGTCGGCGAGCGCGGCCTTGCGCGCCTGGAGCTGGCGGATGCGCTCCTCGACGGTGCCGGCCGCGATGAGGCGGTAGATGGTCACCGGGCGCAGCTGGCCGATGCGGTGCGCGCGGTCGGCGGCCTGGCGCTCGACCGCGGGGTTCCACCACGGGTCGAGCAGGATCACCGAGTCGGCGGCGGTCAGCGTCAGGCCGGTGCCGCCGGCCTTCAGGCTGAGCAGGAAGACCGGGCACTCGCCGGCCTGGAAGCGCTCGACCAGGCGCTCGCGCCCGCGCGACTGGCCGTCCAGGCGCAGGCAGGCGACGCTCCGCGGTGCGAGCACGTCGCTCTCGACCAGGTCGAGCAGGCTGGTGAACTGCGAGAACACCAGCACGCGCCGGCCCTCGTCGAGCAGCGTGCCGAGCAGTTCGCCCAGCGCGTCGAGCTTGGCGGTGTCCTTGCAGCGCGCCGCGAGCCTGCCCGGCAGCAGGCGCGGATCGCAGCACGCCTGGCGCAGGCGCAGCAGCGCCTCGAGGATCTGCAGGCCGCTGCGCTTGAGGCCGCGCTCGGCGATCACCGCGCGCACGCGCTCGTCCATCGCCAGGCGCAGCGCGTCGTACAGCCGGCGCTGCGCGGGCGGCAGCTCCACCGCGACGTCGACCTCGGTGCGCGCCGGCAGGTCGGACGCCACCGCCTCCTTGGTGCGCCGCAGCAGGAAGGGCGCGACGCGGCGGCGCAGCAGTTCGCGACGCGCGGGGTCGTGCTGCTCCTCGATGGGCGTGCGGAAGGTGCGCGCGAAGGCGCGCGCGGCGCCCAGCGCGCCGGGCGCCACCCACGACAGCAGGGTGTGCAGCTCGCCCAGGTGGTTCTCGACCGGCGTGCCGGTCAGGCCCATGCGCTGGCGCGTGTCGAGCCGGCGCACGGTGGCGGCCAGGCGCGAGGTGGGGTTCTTCATCGCCTGCGCCTCGTCGCAGATCGCCACGTGCCAGGGGCGCGCCGCGTAGGCCTCCTCGTCGCGGGCGAGGGTGGCGTGCGTGGTCACCACGACGTCGGCCTGCGACCGTCGCCACGTCGTCGCGGCCGGCGCCGTGCAGCACGGCCACGCGCAGATCGGGTGCGGCGCGCGCCAGCTCGGCTCGCGCCACGGTCCGACCATGCTCGCCGGGCACACCACCAGGCTGGCGCGGTCGTCGCGGCCGGCGCGGTGCTCGGCGAGCAGGTGCGCGATCGCCTGCGCGGTCTTCCCCAGGCCCATGTCGTCGGCGAGGATGCCGCCCAGCCCGAGGCTGCGCAGGTGCTGCAGCCAGGCCAGGCCGTCGAGCTGGTACGGGCGCAAGGTCAGGCCGAGCCCCTCCGGCGCGACGACCGCGGGTGGGGTGAGGCAGGAGCGCAGGCGGTCGGCCAGGCCGCGCAGCTTGCGCTCGCCCAGCCAGCGCGGCGAGAGCTGGTCGAGCACGCCGATGATGTCGGCGCGCGCCGCGTCGACGCGCCAGCCGCCGCTGGCCCGCGGTCGGACCGTCGAAGAGCTCGATGAGGTGGCCGTGCAGCTCCTTGAGCAGCGCCAGCGGCACGCGCAGCACGGTCAGCGCGCCGGCGGCGACCAGGATCACCGGCTGGTCGCCGCCGCCGCGCGGCAGGCGCTCCCACGCTTCCGGGCCGCCGGCCAGCAGCGGGGTGAGCAGCGGCACCAGGTCGAGGCGCTGACCGGCGACCTCCATGCCGAGGTGCAGCTCGAACCAGTCGCCGCCGGCGCGCTCCTCGACCTGGGCGGTGACGCCGCCGAGGTCGACCTCGGTGATCGCGCCGACGTCGGCGCCGCTGATCTCCCAGCCGCTGCCGCGCAGGGAGGCCAGCAGCGCGGGCGGCAGGGTGACCGGGTCGTCGCCCGGCGCGAGCAGGTCGGCGCAGCGCGCCCACAGCAGGGAGGTGCCGGCGCCGCGCAGCGGCGCGGCCTGCACGCTGTGTGGCGGCCACAGCGACGATGCCGAAGCGCTGCAGCTCGGCGTTGCGCTCGCGCTCGCTGGCGAGGTGGCGCAGGATCGGCTGGCCGTCCGCGCCATCGACGATCGGGTCGCCGGCGCACACCACCTCCTGGTCGCCGTAGCGGAAGGTGACCACGGCGAGGTCCGCGTCGCGCTCGCGGTGCTGGCCGCGCGCATACCAGAGGAGGCGCGCGCGGGCGACGCGCAGGTGCGGCGTGGGAACGGCCGGCGGCGGCAGTTCCGGGGCGGCGAGTTCGGGCGCGGCCTCGGCCAGGGCGGTGGCGCAGATGCGCGCCTCGGCCGCCTCCATCCACGGCATGCGGATCAGGCTGTGCAGCAGGTCCTGCGGCAGGTTGGAGGTGAGCGGCGCCAGGCCGCCACCGACGCGCACCCAGGGCGGATCGACCGGCAGCAGCTCCAGGTCGCGATCCTGGTCGTCGGCCAGCATCACGCGGCGCAGCCTGCCGTTGCTGCGCCAGCGCGGGCTGGGCGGTGATGGCGTCCAGCCTGGTCAGCGGCGCGCCCAGATCGCCACCCCAATGCAGGCGGCCGGTGGCGAGGGCTTGCTCGAGCACGGCCGCAGGGAAGGCCTCCGGTCCGCGCCGGCGCCAGTCCCGCCACGAGGACCTGCCTTTGGAAACGCTGTCGAGCAGCTTGACCAGTCGCTCGTCCTCCGCGGTCGCGCACTCCGGTGGCCGGTTGAGGAAGGCGTCGTGACTGGAGAAGCGCTTGCCGGCGCTGCGCGCCCCCGATTTGAGCCGGCGGCAGAGCAGGGGCATGATGCGCAGGCCGTCATCCGTCGGCTCGGCGTTGAAGACCAGCCACTGGCCCTCCCCGTTGGCGCCGGCGGCGCGTTGGCGATTGCCGAGTTCCGCGAGCCAGACCTGCACCTGTGGATCGCCACCACGCCAAGCCCGGTTTCGCACCGCCGCGAGGCCGGGGAAGAGTTCCGCCGGTTGGGCCGGTGGCGCGCTGCGGTTCTGCGCTGTGAGTGCCGGCATGGGCGCGAGGGAATGGCCCACCTTCGCGGCCCAGATCACCAGGGCCGCTACCCCGTGCTTGCAGTTATAGCCGACGGGGCAGGCGCATTCGCTGGTGATGTCGTCCACCGGGAAGCCGGATCCGTCCTCGTCGCCGTCGACGAGCACGTCGACCTCGTAGAGGTCGCTGCCTTTCACCAGCGCGGTGAAATGGCGAGGCCCGTGCATGACGAGCTTCGTCACGCGGCCGCTCCGGGCGTAGTGCTCTCCGCGCGTACGGGTGGGCGCGTCGAAGTCGGAGCGGAAGGTCTGCGCCAGGGTGGCCATGATCGGCAGCGGATCGTGGATGGGGCCGCATGGAGGGAAGCTGCATTGCGGGTGGTCCCGCCAACAGGTTCAGCCCTCTTCGGCCGCTGCCTGTTTGGCCTTGCGCCCCACCGGCTTCACCCCGATCGCCGCCGCCAGCTCGCGGTGGATGCGCTGCACGCGCTCGACCTGGCCCTTGGCGGCGAAGCGCTCGTAGAAGCCCTCGGAGCGGAAGTCGCGCTGGCGCTCGGTGATGGGCGCCAGGCGCGCCGTCCAGCGCTCGAGGCGGCCCTTGGGGTCGGCGTCGCTGCGCACCAGGTCGACGGCGACGCGGATCAGCGCCTTGAGCGTCACCGGCCTGGTCGCCATCGCGTCGCTGTCGCCCCACAGCTCGCCGAAGGCGGACGCGGCGGCCTTGAGGAAGTCGCGGACCACCGCGTAGCGGCGCTCGACCTCGGGCGCGGCGGCGCTGTCCGCGCCGTCGGCCTCGACCCAGCGCAGCACCTCGTTGAAGAGCTCGGCCTGCAGGATCCACTTCTCCTTGCCGGAGCGCCCGCCGAGGCGGTTGATGCGGTAGCGCAGCGGGCTGTCGCCGGAGGTGTAGAGGCGGTCGACGACGCGCGCGGCGAGCTTGCGCTCGGGGCCGGCGAAGGACACGCGCTCGTAGAGGTCGATGAGGTGGCTCTTGTTGATGCGCGTGCCCGTCGAGTTGATCAGCACGAACATCTCGGCGGCGAAGTTCTCGTTGCGGCCGTCGAAGACCATGCACGGCACGCGGATGTCCTTGGCCTCTTCCGGGTGCTTGAGCAGGTGGAAGTGCAGGGCCGCGAGTCGGTGCTGGCCGTCGATGATCAGGAAGCGGTCGGAGGGCTCGTCCAGGTTGCCGACGTGGTCCCACGGCGCGACCGGCTCGAACGGCAGCTGCTTCGAGGTGTAGAGCAGCACCGAACCCGGGATCATCGGCTGCGGCCCGCAGGTCTCGTAGAAGTTGCGGATCGCCGCGACCTTGGCCTTGGCCATCGGGCGCTGGAAGGCGTCCTCCTGCTTCTCGACGTTGTGGATGAAGCGCCCGACCTCGTCCTGCTCGCCCGGCGCGGCGCCGGCGATGCGACCCTCCTCGGCCTCGAAGCGCGAGGTGAAGCGCACGCGGCGCAGCAGGTCCTCCGCGGGGTAGACCACGCTGTAGAAGACGCCTTCCTTCTGACTGACGCGGGTGGCGAGCATGGGGAGGGCTCCAGATGGGTTCGTATTGGCCCGTAGCTTAGCGGGGTCGGCGCGGCTCGACAAGGGGTGATTGGGTGGGCGGTGGATGGGCTGTGCCGCTGCCCTTGGCACCGACCTGAGTCGGCGGGTGTGCGTTTGCACCCCCACCGCTCCGCCCTGCGCAAGCCTGCGCGCCGTCGGCCTACGCCGGCTATTTTGCCGACTGGGTGGCGCCCGCGGTCTCGAGCGCCGCCATCCGGCCGTTCACAGCTGCCAGCACCTGTTGCTGGGCGGCCACCTGCTCGCGCAGCGCGGCGATCAGCTTCTGCTGGTCGGCCTGGGCCGCCTGCTGGGCGTCGATGGCCTGCTGCTGGTGGATCGCATAGAGCGTCAGCTCTTCGATCTTGGCCAATTGCTTGGTGACGACCTCGGCCACCGGCATGCCGCCGTCCTGCATGGCCTTGGCCGGCATCATCTCGGGCAGGTGCTTCTCGGCGGCGATGTAGCGCGCGACCTCGTCGAGGGAACGCAGGTGGTAGCCGTCCTCGAAGACGTAGTCGGCGCCGGTGGTGGTTACCTTGATCTCCTTGGCAGAGATGACACCGGCGACGCTGAGGGCGTTCGTGGGATTTGTCATGCCGATGCCGACGTTGCCGGCGGCGGTGATGCGGATGCCTTTGGGTGTCGCGTTGGTCGTGTAGGGCCCGATGACCAGCGTGCCCGTGTCGGGCCCGCCCTGTGTGTAGATGAATGTGGAGTCCCCGGCCTGGACCAACGGGTTGTAGTTCGCTCCCCCGGCGTTGGGCATCAGACGGATACTCCCTGAGGTTGTGTTCCTAGCGACGATGCCGTCGGTTCCCTGGCCCGTGGTGAGCACGTCGAATAGGGCCGAGGGGGTGACGGTGCCGACGCCGACGTGGTTGGAGGTGTCGACGAAGAGGCCGACTTGGCCAACCGTGCCCAGGGCGATGCCGGCATCGCCACGGATGCGCAAGGCATCGACGGGGGCGGCCCCGATTGCCTGCGAGGTCATGATATAGGCCTTGGTGACTCCGGTCGAGTTCTGCAGGCTGATGCCTCCGAGATTTCCCGAATCCTTGATGGAGAGCGGATAGTCCGGTGTGCTGTTATTGATCCCGACCAAGCCATTGGGATCGATGATCACCGCCGATTTGGTGATGCCGTTCGCGTAGTTGTTCGAAGTGCCGAGGTGCAGGTAGCTGCCGCTACCCGTCACCGTCATCCCGATTCCCCCGGTCCCCGCTCCGAAAGTGAGCTTCGCGAACTGGTTGTAGGCGAGGTTGTAGCCGATATTGGCGGTGGTGCCAAGGCCGGTGAACACGGCGGGGTAGGCCGTGTCCTGCACGCTCAGCCGGCTCGCCGGTGCGGTCGCACCGATGCCGACTTTTCCGGTGGTTGTGATGGTCAAGAAGTCATCCGCGGTGGTGCGCAGGTTGTTCCAGTTGGCGCCAGCGGCGATCTTGAACTTGCTCGCGTCCGACTGGTCGACGCCGACGTTCCACACGGACGTGGTCTGCTCTCGGAACGCGATGACAGTGTCGAAATTCGGCGAAGCAGGCTGGTCGAGCATGAGGGAAGAGTCGGCGTGATTCGAAAAAAGATGGAGGAGTCCGCTCGGTGCGCTGGTGCCGATGCCGACGTTGGCGTTGGGATCGACGACCAGGGCCGAGTTGGTGATTCCGGAGGCGTAGGCATTTGAGGTGCCTAGATAGAGGTAGCTGCCTCCGCCGGTGATCTGCGCGCCGATGGCGGCGGCGTTGCCGTTGTTGTTGCCGAAGGTCAGCTTCGCGAAGGAGTTGTTGGGGATGCCGTTGCCGATGCCCAGCGTCGTGCCGAGGCCGGTGAAGCTGGTCGGGTAGGTCGCGTCCTGGACCAGCAGCCGGACATTGGCTTGCGTGGCGTTGACGGGCAAACCGATGCCGAGGTGTCCGGCGACGCCGACATCGCCGCTCGCGGTCATGTTCACGAAATCGGCGGCGTAGAGCGCGCAGGGGCTCGCGGCGTAGACGACAGCGACGAGGAGCCTGGACACGGTTCGGATTCTCACGGAAAGGGCCTTTCTGAGGCTGGGATCGGGTTGATGGCTCAGTGCGGAAGGTTGCGGGGGAGATGCGTCAGATGCGATCGAGCAGGCTCATTCGGCCAAGTGCCCGGCCTCGACCTTCGCGGTCAACGCGGCGAGCAACCGCTGCTGCTCGGCAAGGCCACACTGCAGCGTGGCGATGAGCTTCTGCTGCTCCGTCTGCGCGGACTGCTGGGCGTCGATGATCTTCTGCTGCTGGATCGCGTAGAGCGTCAGTTCCTCGATCTTGGCCAACTGCTTGGTGACGACTTCGGAGACCGGCATGCCGCCGTCCTGCATTGCCTTGGCCGGCATCATCTCGGGAAGGTGCTTCTCGGCGGCGACGAAGCGGGCGACCTCGTCGAGGGTACGCAGGCGGTAGTCGTCCTCGAAGACGTAGTCGGCGCCGGAGGTGGTGACTTTGATCTCCTTGGCGGTGATCAGGCCGACGACGCTGAGCTTGCCGGTCGCGTCGAGCACCATGCCCCTCGTGGTGCTGCCCCAGGGGGCGATGACCAAGCGTCCGGTGTCGATGGCGCCGTTGGTGAAGATGAGGGCCTTGTCCCCTGACTGCACCAGCCCGTTGTAGGATCCGGGAGCGGCATTTCCCAGAAAATACATACTGCCGTTGTCGCCACTCATCTGCAGCGTCGGCTGTGAGGTCAAGCCACCGACGTAATTGACATGGAGCGGGGAGGAAGGCGAAGTCGTTCCGATCCCCATGCGGCCATTGGTGTCGAGGCGCATGCGCTCGACGTTGTTGGTCATGAAGACCACCGGGTGGTTGGTCGTCGAGCGCAGTTCCACCTGGTTGACATTGGCGGTCAATGAGCCGGCGATGGACGGAGCACTGAAGGTCCCGCCATTCATGACGCCGAAGGCCGTGTACGTGCCGGGTGTGGAGTTGTAGATCGCACCCGACGCCCCCGTCGCGGAGTTGGAGGAGATGGACCCGCGGATCGTCGCGCTGCCGTTGACGTCGAGGGTGTCGAAGGGGGTGCCGCCGATGCCGACCTTGCCGCTGGCATCGATGCGGATGCCTTTGAGCAATGCGCTATGCGGACCGATCACGAGCGATCCCGATTCGAGCGACCCTTTGGAATACGTGATCATCGCGTCGCCAGACTGGGCGAGAGGGTTGTAAGCGGATCCACTGACATTAGGCATGACGCGCAGAAATCCGCCCGCCGCGTTGTCCGTCATGATGCCGTCGGTGCCCTGGGTGGAGGTCCGGATGTCCAGGTTGTTCGCCGAAATGAGGCCGCCTCCGATGTTGACCTGACCGATTCCAGCGACGGCGGCGGCGGTCCCGAAGAACGAGGTCGAGAGGTTCGGGTTCAGTGTAACACCGACCCCATTGGCGTTGAGCAGGTACAGCGGATTGATGCTGTTGGTGCCGAACGCAGTGGTCGCGGTATTTTGGCCCATGAACAGCGCCATTTTCGCCAGCGGGATCGTCGTCCCCGACCAGGTTCCAACGTAGTTCTTTCCGTAGTAGCGCACCCCCGCGCCGACGTAGTTCGGCGACACGTTGTTGTTGAAGAAGTTGACGTCGGCGGCGAACATGTCCGTGGCCACGGTGTCGGAATTTGCCCAAGTGGTCAACGATCCTTGAATCTGAACGGTCGAGTTAGTGCGATTGTCTGTGCTGTTCAATGGTCCAATGCGCAACGTGTTCGTGGCGTTGGAGCCGATGACCACCTGACCGGCCCCGATGCCCACCTGGGTCGATGAGATAGACGCCGGCAACGCCCCTTGGAGGACTGCCCCTGCATCGACTGTCAGCTTGTTGACCTCGAGGTCGGACACCACCGCCTCTGCGCGCTGCCCTGCTGCGATGCAGGTTAGGAGGCAGGTTATGGTGGGCAGGGCGGTGTGGCGGTGGCGCATGGTTGAATCGTTGGTGCTGATTGCGGGTGGTAGGGTCCGGCGAAAAGACTCCCATCCATAGGGTGGCAGGTTGTGAGGTCAAGGCCGCGCAGAGAAGCAGGGGCGCCGATGTCACCTTGCCGCCTTCCATTGGGCTGGCATCTGGTCACGCCGGCGATGTGGTTGAAGCGCGCCATCAGGCGATGCCAAGTCGGAAACCGTCACGGCATGCGGGTCGTCCCCCGTAGCGGAACCGCATCGGCCGTTTGTCGACAACGCGCGTCACAAAATGGAAAAGCCCGACACCGGCGTCCGGTGTCGGGCATCCCCCGATGCTATCCCACGGCCAAATGGCCGGTGTGTGTGATGGCCGGGCTCCCGCGCGCCCCTACTTCCCCGCCAACCTCAACTTCGCCAACGTCTCCCCCCCCGAGATCCGGTACAGCATCGGCTCCATGCGGTCCACGCCCTCGGTGAACCTCTGCGTGCCCTCCCACTGGAAGTTCAGGATGTTGGTGTAATCGCTGAAGTACTGCCAGCGCCGCGTGGGCAGGTTGCGCACCATGTGCATGTGGTTGGCCGGGCAGCCGTACTTGGTGATCGAGGCGGGCACGTGCTTGAAGGTGATCCAGGTG
This sequence comes from uncultured Planctomycetota bacterium, assembly GCA_963818245.1. GTDB lineage: Bacteria > Planctomycetota > UBA11346 > UBA11346 > UBA11346 > BOG-1363. The sequence goes on along the minus strand of CAWFSD010000042.1, from coordinate 20,225 downwards.
TGCGGCCACGAGTACGATGAGGCGTGCGCGAAGGCCTCGGCGATCGGCTGCGGCAGCTCGACCGACTCGGCCTCGCCCTGGATCATGGTGAAGGTGCCGGTGAGGTCGCTGTAGGCCAGGCGGCCCGCCTGGCACTGGATGCCGCCGGGCGAGATGTAGCCGGTGCTGAAGCCGCCGCCCGGGAAGTAGTGCGTGTAGACCTCGAACAGGATCGACTCGTCGCACCAGTCGAGCGAGCCCGAGCCGCTGTTGTCCATGTCGATGGTGCCGCGCAGCATGTACGCGCTCTGCGGGTCGAGGGCGATGCCCAGCTCGTCGGCCTTCTTCTGGATCTCCCACGGCTCGTAGACCTTGCGGTAGTCGGCGAACAGCACCGGCTCGCCGCCGGTCAACGCCGACTGGCAGGCCATGGTGAGCAGGCCCTGCACGTCGTTCTCGGTGGCGAAGGGGATCGCCGCCTTGCGCCCGCGGTGGTCGAAGGTCGAGTTGAACAGCGCCTCGGCGATGTCGGCGCAGGCCATCGGCGTGCCGCTCTTGTCCGAGCCCCAGGCGAGCTGGCTGGTCCAGCCGCCGCCGATGGCGTTGTGCGCCTTCATGTGGTCGCGCAGGATGAGGTAGAGCTTGAGCTCTTCTTCGAGCTTGGCCTTGTGGCCCGCGGTCAGCGGCTTCGGCTTCACCAGGTGCGGTGCGGTGTAGATCGGCGACTTGGCGGCGCAGATCGCCTCGATGTCCGGGTAGATGCGGCCCTTCCACTGCACGTCGACGGTCCACTTGAGGAGCTCCTTGAGCTCCTTGGGGTCGTAGCCGCCGCCCTTGTGGATCATGTCGGCGAACAGCTTCATCGACTCGCGCACGGTCTCGACGCCGAGGTACTTGCGGCTGGCGTGCACGTGGTTGAGCGCGGTCTCCATCTGCATGGAGTCGGTGTCGGCGCACAGCAGGCGCTTGCCGCGCAGCCACGCGGCGGCGGTCATCGCCCACACCAGGTCGACGATCTCGGCCTTGGACTTGGCGTCGAACTCGGGGTCCTGGCCGACCTCGGGCATGGTGCCGATGACGGCGTGGCACAGGCGGCCGGTCTGCGCGTAGGCGCCGACCACCGCGTCGACGCCGACCACGCCGGGCTTGGGCGCGTTGTTGCCGGCGATGCAGCACAGCGGCGCGCCGGGGAAGTGCGCGGTCAGCGCCATCGCGGTCTTGCCCGGGTAGAACCAGGTGTCGGGCACGATCGCCAGCACCGACACGCCGTGCTTCTTGAAGTCGTAGGCGACCGCGTCGGCGTCGCTCTCGCGCTCGACGGTGCGCTCGGCGACGTAGATGCCGGGGCGCTCGCCGCCGGGCAGGCGGATGGTCTTGAGGATGCGCCCGGTCATCGCCGCGATGTTGAGGGCGCGCTCGCGCGACGGATCGTCGATGCGCGGGTCGCAGGGCGCGAACAGGCCGATCACGGGCACGGCGGGGCTGGACGGCTTCTGGATATAGGACATGGGGACCTCGAGCGGGCGTGCGCGTGATGGGGACGATGAAGGAAACCAGCATATGGCCCTGGGGTCCGGATGTCGAGAGGACCCTGAGGGCGTGTCTGGCGTTGGCCACGCGCCGCGAAGACGGATACAGATGCTGGTGACGGTGGACTGCAGGTCGGCGGCGCGCCCCGCGCTTTTGCGCAGCTCCGCGATCTCTCCCTCGTTCCAACATTCCCTTTGACAATAGTCGTTGTCACATACATTGCCCAGCATGGTCGGACGCCTGATATCCGAGTTGAAGCAGACCAAGCCCTTCCGCACCCGCGCGGACGAGGCCTACCTGAACCTGGTCCGCACCGCGGACCTGCTCAAGCACGACGTCGCCGGCTTCCTCAAGCCCTTCGGCCTGACCCCGACGCAGTACAACGTGCTGCGCATCCTGCGCGGCGCGGGCGGCGCGCCCAAGACCTGCGGCGAGGTCAGCGAGCGCCTGGTGACCGCCGAGCCCGACGTCACCCGCCTGCTCGACCGCATCGAGCGGCAGGGCCTGCTCGAGCGCGAGCGCTCGGCCAGCGACCGCCGCGTGGTGCGCTCGCGCATCACCGCCAAGGGGCTCGACCTGCTCGCCACCATCGACCAGGGCATCGACGCCCACCAGGCGCGCCGCCTCGGCCGCCTGGGCAGCGAACGCCTCACCCAGCTCATCGACATCCTCGAGGACCTGCGCGCCTGAGCGGCCCATTGCCGCCGAACCTCCCGTCACCGATCCTCCGACGCCAGCCGGCCAGCGCGGGATGTCACCGCAACCGTCCCCTGGCGCCATCTCGTCCCCATCACCCCAAGGAACCAGCCATGTCCCTCCTCCGCAGCATCCTCCCCGCCACCCTGCTCGCCATCGGCCTCGGCGCCGGCAGCCTGCGCGCCGCCGACTCGTTCGACGTCGACAAGACCCATGCCTTCGCGAGCTTCCGCATCAAGCACCTCAACACCGGCTTCACCTACGGCCGCTTCAAGGACGTCGGCGGCGCGATCACCTGGGACAACGCCAAGCCCGAGGCCGGCAGCGTCGAGATCACCATCGATGCGGGCAGCGTCGACACCGGCGTCGAGAAGCGCGACCAGCACCTGCGCACCGCCGACTTCTTCGACGCCAAGCAGTACCCGACCCTGGGCTTCAAGAGCACCGCGATCAAGAAGGTCGACGACGAGAACTACGAGGTCACCGGCAACCTGACCATCCACGGCGTGACCAAGCCCGTCACCGTCAAGGTGGTGAAGACCGGCGAGGGCAAGGACCCCTTCGGCGGCTACCGCATCGGCTTCGAGACGGTGTTCACCGTCAAGCGCAGCGACTACAGCGTCGCCGGCCTGCCGGGTGCGGTCGGCGACGACGTGACCATCACGCTCGCGACCGAAGGCCTGCGCAAGTAAACCGGCGCGCGCCGGTCAGGGGGGACCCCATGTTCGACGTCACCGAAACGCTCCTCATGGTCCTGCTGCCGGCGCTGCTCGCGCTCGCGGGGTTCGCCGCGCTCGCGGCACTGCGCCGCCGTCCCCGCCCGGCCCTGGCCGGCCCGGGTGCCGACGGCGCGGTGCTGGCGATCGCGGTGGGCGCCGCGTGGCTTGGGCTGCGCGGCGGTTTCCACGACCCCACCGCCGACGTGCACGACTGGCTGCCGTGGTTCGCGCTGCTGGCCGCGGCGGCGTCCGTGCTGGTGTCCACCCTGCGCCCGGCCTGGGCGCGGGCGGGCGTGCTGGCGGTGGCGATCGCCGCGATGCTCGGCCTGGTCATCGGCCAGCTCCCGGTCTGCCACGGCTGGTCGTCCGGTGAGAAGGTGGTGTGGTTCGGCGGCCTCGGCCTGGGGTGGCTGGCCAGCGCGTGGGCCTGGCGGCGCAGTGCGCAGGCCGCGGGCACCGGGGTGGCCGTCGCCGCCCTGATCATGGCGGTGGCCTGTGGCGCCTTCGCCTGCCTGCTCTTCGGTGGCATGCGCCACGCCAAGCTCGCGGCGCCGCTCCTCGCCGCGTTCGGCGCCCTCGTGGTGGTCGGGTGGTGGCGGCGCTGGCCGTTCCCGGCGGCGGGGGTCGCCACGGCGAGCGCCCTGATCCTGCCGCTGCTGCTGACCTTCGGGTACTTCCTCGATGAGGTGCCGCTGTGGGGCCTGCCGCTGCTCGCGCTCTCGGGGCTGGCGGCGTGGCCGACGGCCTGGGGGCGGCTGCGCGCTGCGGCCGGTTGGAGGCGCCTGCTGGTGGCGGGCCTGATCGCGGGCGTGGTCGCCGCCCCGGTCCTGATCCATGGCATCGTCAAGAGCATCCACGATTCGGGCGAAGCGCCGTACTGAGCGGTCGTTTCCAGGGCCTTCCCGCGGGCCACGCGCCTGGCCCGGCTGCAACGGTTGCGCCCACTCCTGGTTGCGTCGGCGGCGCCGGTGGCCCATAAAAGGCGGTCACAGCGTTTGCGCCCGGCCATTGCAGGGCAGCGCCATCCTCAACGACCGCCCCATGCCGGCGGTAGGATCTGACCGCGACCGATGCCCACGTCCGCATGCACCCTTCCCGCCCTGCTGCTCGCCTGCACGTGCCTCTCGGCACTGGTCGCCGGCGAGAGCGCGGCCCGGCAGGTGACGCTGGTCGCGCCGATGAACACCACCGTGCCGGCGGCGGCCGTGCCGCCCCAGCCCGGGCGGCTCGACGCGGTGGTGGTCGTGCCCGCCGACGCGCCGGCCGATCTCGGCGTGGGCGCCTACGCGGCGGACGGCCAGGGGCACTGGTTCCGCAGCCCGCGCACCTACGCGCTGACGCCCGGCCGCCACCAGCTGACCTTCGACCTGGGCGACCGCGCCGGCCTGGTCCAGGAACCGGCGCGCGAGGCGTGGTCCGCCACCGCGCGCGCGCGCACCACCCGCGTCGGCCTGTTCCTGTGGTCGGCCAGCGCCAGCCGCGCCCAGCTCGCCATCGAACGGCTGGAGGTGGTCGGCGACAAGGACCAGCCCGAGGCGCAGGTCCGCCTCACCGACCTGCACCTGGACGGCTACGACGCCGCGCTCGGGCAGTGCCGTGGGCGCACCGGCGAGCGCTGGCAGCTCAGTGCGCGCCCCGATCCCTTTCCCGCCCAGCCCTATGATCCGCAGCGCTTCGCGCTGGCGGTGGTGGTCACCGGGCCGAACGGTCAGCAGTGGCGGCTGGACGCCTTCTACCGCCAACCCCTGGACATCGTCGACCGCGGCGACCACGAGGTGGGCGTGCCCACCGCCGCCGCCGCCTGGCAGGTGCGCTTCCGTCCCGAGCTGGCCGGGCGCTACCGCCTGCGCCTCGAGGCGGTGTGGGGCGGCTCCGGCGAGTTCCCGCCCGCCAAGGACGCGGCCAAGTCCGGGCGGACCCTGGCCTGGGACCTGCCCGACCTGCAGGTCGAGGGCGCGCCGTGGGACGATTACGTGCGCGCCGACCCGGCCGATCCGCGCTTCTTCTCGACCGGCACCCGCATCGGGCCGGGCACCTTCTTCTGGCCGCGCGGGCTCAACCTGCACTCGGTGTGGGACACCCGCTGCCGCGACTGCACCGGTACCAAGCTGACCCCGCACCGCCTGCTCGCCGGTTATGACGCCTACCTGCGGCGCCTGGCGGCCGGCGGCGGCACCGCGGCGGAGATCTGGCTGTCGAGCTGGAGCCTGTGCCTGGAATGGCGCGGCGACTGGTCGGGCTTCCACGGCCCGGGCTGGTACAACGACGAGAACGCGGAGCGCCTCGACCGCCTGCTCGACCTCGCCTATGCGCTGGGCGTGCGCATCAACCTGGTGATCAACAACCACGGCCAGGGCTCGACCGACTGCGACCGCGAGTGGGAGAACAACCCGTGGAACGCCGCCATCGGCGGCCCGCTGGCCCAGGCCCAGCAGTTCTTCACCGATGCCCAGGCGCTCGCCGGGCAGGAGCGCCTGCGCCGCTACATCGTGGCGCGCTGGGGCGACCACCCGGGGGTGCTCGGCTGGAAGCTGTGGAGCGAGCAGAACCTGACCACCGGGGGCGGCAACCTCTTCCACTGGCACCAGGCGGCCGCGGAGCGCTGGCAGCAGCTCGACGGCGCCGGCCACGGCGTGACCACGCACTGGTCCGGCGATTACCGCGCGGCGGAACGCCGCATCGTCCAGCTGCCCGGACTGAACTACGTGTGCATCGACGCCTACCACGGCGGCGAGACCATGCTCGCGCAGCTGGTGTGGGACAGCGTCAACGCCCGCGACGGCCTGCGCATCTTCGGCAAGCCGGTCCTGGTCACCGAGTTCGGCGGCACCTCGGGCGCCTGCCCGCCGCCGCAGCTGCTCGCCGAGCACCACAGCGGGCCGTGGGCCGCGATGGTCAGCGGCAACGCCGGTTCGCCGATGCTGTGGTGGGGCGAGTGGGTCGACCAGGGCGACCGCTGGTCCCCATACGCGGCGCTCGGCCGCTTCCTGGCCGGCGAGGACCTGCGCGGCGACAGCAAGGCGGTCGAGCTGCAGGCCCCCGGGCAGGTGTGGGTGCGCGCCTGGGCGCGGCCGGGCCGGCTGCTCGGCTACGTCCTCGACCGCGCGTGGGGCTCGTCCGGCAATCCCGCCGGCACGCTCAGCGGCCTGCGCGTGCAGGTCGGCGACGCCATCCGCGCCGGCGTCATGAACGTCGAGTGGTGGGACGCCGAGACCGGCAGGATCGTGCACACCGACCGCGTCGAGCACGCTGGCGGCCCGCTCGAGGTGGTGGTGCCGGACTTCACGCGGCACCTGGCGTTCAAGCTGATCCGACTGCCGGACCCGCCGGCGACCGCGGTGCGCTGAAGGCGGAACTCGACCCGGCTTACCGCAGACGCAGAGCGGGAAGGCAAGAGGCCGCAGAGGCGAGGACGGAGAGAACCCTCCTCGATCAGAATTCCCTCGTCTCCCCCCTCGATGTGGTCGAACTCGGCCGAAATCTGCGAAATCTCCCGAAATCTCTCAAAATCTGCGGATTCTTCTGCGGTTCTTCGAAAAGTCCGCAGATTTTGGGAGATTTCGCAGATGATGGAAGAGAATTGATAGAGGTGGGTAGTGGGCGGGGAATCCGGGCTGGCTGCGATTCAGCCTGAGAGCTTCTCGAGGCCGCTGCGGATCTCCGGGGGGAGCGGCACGCTCTCGCCGAGGTCGCGGTCGACGCAGGCGTGGACCTGCTTCATCGACGCGGCGAGCACGGTCTGGCCCTTGCCGGGGAGGGCGAGGTCGATGGCGATGGTGTAGCTGCTGCTGCCGATGCGCGCGCAGCGCACGGTGATGAGCACGTCCTCGCCGTGGCGCAGGGGGTGCTTGAAGTCGGATTCGCTGTGCACCAGGGGCAGCAGGTGGCCGCGGTCGTGGATCAGCCTGGCCAGGCTCAGGCCGGCCTCGGCCAGGGCCAGTTCGTAGGCCTCGTGGGCGATGGCGACCAGGCGGGCGAAGAACACCACGCCCGCCGCGTCGACGTCGTTGAGCAGGATCCGGCGGGTGCACGTATAGGGCATGCCTCACCGTACCCCGTGGATTAGCGGTGGCCAAGAGGCGAGTCGTGCGTGTCATGCGCGGCCATGCCCCTGCTGCGCCGCTTCGCCGCCCTGCTGTCGCTGGCCATCCTCCTGGTCCTGCCTGCGCGCCTCGACGCCCACCCGCTGGTGACCATCCGCATCGACGCGGTGGCCGACGGCGACAGCGTCACCATAACCGTCACCGCCGAGCAGATCGACATCGCCGCGGTCATGGAGCCGCCGTCGACGGTGCTGCGCGACCGTGCGCACCTCGAGGCGCTGATGCCGCGCATCGGCGAGTACCTGCGCAACCGCGTGACCTTCGCCGCTGACGGCAGGGTCCAGCCCGGGGCGTTCATCGCCTACGGGCCGGACCTGCTCCACCCCGGAGCGTGGAAACCCGGGGACGCGGTGCCGCGCAGCCTCGAATTCCTGCTGTCGTGTCCGCTGCCGGCGGGGACGTCCGACGTGACCATCACCACCAAGGCCTTCGTCGAGCTCGGCAGCCCGGTGATCGGCATCGTCACCCTGCACATCGGCGGCAAGGGGTTGCGCACCACCCTGGGTGGCGATGGGGTGGCGGAGTTCCACGTGGCGGCGGCTCAGGTCGCGGGCCCGTCGCAGGCTCAGGCGGATGGCCAGGGCGGGAAGGTCGCTCCGCCCGCTGGGCCACCGGCCAAGCCAGCGCCCGCTGGCGGCGATGACGAGGAGATCATCGAGACGCCCGCGTCCGCCTGGGGCTTCGTCCTGCTCGGCTTCCACCACATCGTGCCAGAAGGGCTCGACCACGTCTGCTTCGTGCTCGGCCTGTTCCTGCTCTCGCCGCGGCTGCGCCCGCTGCTCATCCAGATCACCGCCTTCACCGTCGCGCACTCGGTGACCCTCGCCCTGGCCATGGGTGGCGTGGTGACGATGGGCGGGCGCATCGTCGAGTCGCTGATCGCGCTCTCCATCGTCGCGGTCGCGGTCGAGAACGTCTTCACCCGCGAGATCCGCCCGTGGCGCTGGGTGGTGGTGTTCTGCTTCGGCCTGATCCACGGCCTCGGCTTCGCGGGCTCGTTCGCCGGGCTCAAGCTCGCGCCCGGCGACTTCGTCCGCCCCCTGGTCTGCCTCAACATCGGCGTGGAGCTGGGCCAGCTCACCGTGGTGGCCGGCGCGGCCCTGGTGATGGTGTGGTTCTGGAAGAAGCCGTGGTACCGCACGGGCATCACCATCCCGGCGAGCGCGCTGATCGCGCTGGTCGGGGCGTACTGGGCGTGCGAGCGGATGTTCGGGGGGTAGCAGGCGTCCCTTGCGCTGGTCCCGTGCGACCCAACCCTGCCGGGGTGACCGAGCCCGCCCCTGCCGCCGCCGCCCTGCCCCTCGCCGAGGTCGCCCTCGACTGCCCGGGCCGGGACTCGTACAGCTACCGCGTGCCCGACCACCTCGTCGCCGAGGTGGCCCCGGGCGACTGCGTGACCGTGCCGTTCGGCCCGCGCACGCTGCGCGGCTTCGTGCTCGCCGTCGCGCAGCGCGAGCCGCCCGCGGGCGTCCGCCTGCGCGATGTGGTGGCGCGCGTGCCCGGCGTGCGCGTGCCGGCGCACCTGCTGCGCCTGATCCAGTGGGGCGCGCGCTACTACCGCTGCTCGCTCGGCGAGTTCCTGGCCGGGGCGGTGCCCGCGCCGGTGCGCGAGGGGACGTCGATGGAGCGCCTGCGCTTCGTCGAGAAGGACGCGGCCTTCGCCGGCAAGCTCACCGCGCGCCAGGCGGCGGTGCTGGCGGTGCTGACGGCGGAGCCGCTCGCCCTGGCCGAGGCCTGCCGCCTGGCCGACACCGACCGCGCGATGTTCGAGCGCCTCGCCACCGCCGGCGCCGTGCGCCTGCGCGACCAGCACGAGATCCAGGAGATCCGCCTGGAGGTGCGCGCCGAGCGCCACCCCCTGACCGACGAGCAGCAGGTCGCGGTGGCGGCGGTGGCGGCGGCGCTCGACGCCGGCCGGCACCAGCCCTTCCTGCTCTACGGCGTGACCGGGTCGGGCAAGACGCTGGTCTACCTCGAGCTCGCCGAGCGCGTCATCGCCGCCGGCAAGCAGGTCCTGCTGCTGCTGCCCGAGATCGCGCTGACCCCGCAGCTCGCGGCGCGCGTGCGCATGCGCTTCGCGCGCGTCGCGGTGTGGCACTCCGGCTTCACCGACGGCGAGCGCGCCGAGCTGTGGCGGCGCATCCACGCCGGCGAGCTCGACCTGGTGGTGGGGACGCGCTCGGCCCTGTTCGCGCCGCTGCCCGCGCCGGGGCTGATCATCGTCGACGAGGAGCACGAGCAGTCCTACAAGCAGGAGAGCGTGCCGCGCTACCACGCGCGCGACCTGGCGGTGGTCTACGCGGGGCAGCTCGGCATCCCCATCCTGATGGGCTCGGCGACGCCGGCGCTGGAGAGCGTGCACAACGGCCGCTCCGGCAAGTACACCGTGCTGCAGCTGCGCAACCGCCCGCTCGGCGGCAAGCTGCCGGCGCCGCTGCTGGTCGACATGCGCGCGGAGTGCCACGCGCAGAAGCGCGCGGCGACCATCAGCCGCGAGCTGATCGAGCGGCTGCGCGCGGTGCGCGAGCGCGGCGAGCAGGCGATCATCCTGCTCAACCGCCGCGGCTGGAGCCCGGTGGTCAGCTGCCAGGCCTGCGGCAACACCCTGATGTGCCGCAACTGCGACATCAGCATGACCTACCACAAGGGCGCCGGGCAGGTGCGCTGCCACTACTGCGGCGACCAGGCGCCGCTGCCGCGGCGCTGCCCGGCGTGCAACGAGGACACCCTGACCACGCAGGGCCTGGGCACCGAGCAGCTCGCCGCGCACCTGGTCGTCGAGATCCCGGAGCTGAAGCTGCTGCGCGTCGACGCCGACACCGTCAACGAGCGCCAGGGCCACGCCAAGCTCTTCCAGGCCTTCGCGCGCGGCGAGGCGGAGTGCCTGGTCGGCACGCAAATGGTGGCGAAAGGCCTGGATTTCCCGCGCGTGACCCTGGTCGGGATCATCGCCGCCGACCGCGGCCTGGCGATCCCGGAGTTCCGCGCCGCCGAGCGCACCTTCCAGCTGGTCGCGCAGGTGGCCGGCCGCGCCGGCCGCGGCGAACGCCCCGGCACGGTGGTGGTGCAGGCCTTCGACACCGAGGCGCTGCCCCTGCAGTGCGCGCTGCACCACCGGCCGAAGACCTTCTTCGACGCCGAGCTGCGCCTGCGCGAGGAGTACGGCTACCCGCCCTACGCCGGGCTGGTGCGCGTGCTGTGGAGCGGGGAATCGGCCGCCGCGGTGCAGCTGCTCGCCACCGCGCACGGGGAGCGCCTGCGCGCGGCGTCATCCGGGTGCACCATCCTCGGCCCGAACCCGGCCAGCCTCGCCTTCCTCAAGGGGCAGCACCGCTGGCACGCGCTGATCAAGGCGCCCAGCCGCGGGGCGGCGCAGGGGTTCCTCGACCGCCTGGCGGCTTCGGGCGGGCTGGAGAAGAGGAATGGCGTGCACGTGGCGATCGATGTGGATCCCTTTGTGACCTCCTGAAGCAGCGCCGCCCGCGGTGGACTGCCGCGAGTCGCGGAATGGGCGTGGGGGCCTTTCCTGGGACCGCGCGCCGCTGGCGCGCTCCGATGTCGCGCGCGCGCCAGCGGCGCGCGGTCCCAGGACGGGTCCACGCGTCTGCAGGCGGGGATCGCGGGGAAACGACAAGCCCCCGGTCCCGTGGAGACCGAGGGCGGGCGCGTCGTTGTCCACCCGCGAGCCGGGTGGTCCGGTCGCCGTCCGCTCAGTTCGGCGGCGGCGGGCGGTGTCCGCCCGGGTGGGGCATCGCCTTGAGGGCGTTGGCGAATTCCGTTTCGGTCAGCTTGCCGTCGCTGTCGGCATCGGCCGCGGCGAACGCCTTCTCCGCCATCTGGTCGGGCGTCGGCCGGGCGGCGCCGGTCGTCCCGGTGCCCGCGCCGCCTCCGGCCGGAGGCGGGCCATGCGGCGCACGATGACCGCCGGGCCCGCCGCCGGGGGGAGGGGGTGGGCGGTTGCCATCGTCGCCACCGGCCGGAGGCGGCGGCTGACCGTCGGCGCCATCGCCGGCGGGGGGCGGCGGGGGGCGGTGGCCCTTGGCGTGGGCCTCGTGCAGGGCGGCGAGCCCGGCCTTGAATTCATCGAGGCTGACGCTGCCGTCGCCGTTGGTGTCGAACTTGGTGAACAGCGCGGCCGGATCGGGCGGGGGCTGCGGGCTGGGGTGGTCGGCGGCGCGGACCACGCCGGGCAGCAGGCACAGGCCGCCGAGCAGGGCGAGGGTCAGGGATCGGGTCATGTCAGGCTCCTGGAGGAGTGCCGGGCCGGGTGGTCCAGCGGGGGTGTGCGTGGCAGCGTACCCCAGCCCGATGACGGCTGCATGACGGGCGACGGGGATTCCCTCCTTGCCTTGGCGCGCGCCCCTCGCAGCTTTTTCCCGCGCTGCGGGACGAGCCCCACCCGAGCCACCCTCCGAGGACCCCCATGAGCATCGACGACTTCAAGGCCCTGGTCTCCGGCATCGAGGCCCAGGCCGGCTACCAGCGCCCGCAGGCCTTCGCCCTCGGTCTGGCCAGCTACTCGAGCGCCGACCCGGCGAAGCCGGGCGCGCCCGGGCCGCGCGTCCTCGACACCTGGTACCCCGCGCCGAACAAGGACGAGAACTCACGGCTCGGCGGCGATCTTCGCCTCGCTGGTCGGCCACCTGTCGGGCGCGCGCACCTACGTGCTCGAGCCCGCGCAGCTGGACGTCGCCCTGGCCCACTTCGCGCCCTTCCGCGGCGACGGCAAGGTGCACGCCAACATCGAGGCGCTGGCCGCGCTGCGCGAGCACCTGCGCGGCGCGGACGCCGCCGCCCTGGTACCGCGGCGCGTGGTGGTGACCTTCATCGGCGACCTCGCGCAGAAGCCGCTCGACGCGCACGACGTGTACCTGCGCCTGCACCTGCTCTCGACGCGCAAGGTCAAGCCGCACGGGCAGAACCTCGACGGCGTGTTCGGCCTGCTGAACAACGTGGTGTGGAGCAGCCACGGCCCCTTCGACCCGGAGCAGTTCGAGGGCATGCGCCTGCGCCTGCGCGCGCGCGGCCTGACCGTCAGCGTGCACTCCGTCGACAAGTTCCCGCGCATGACCGACTACGTGGTGCCGACCGGCGTGCGCATCGCCGACGCCGACCGCGTGCGCCTCGGGGCGCACCTCGCGGAGGGCACCACCATCATGCACGAGGGCTTCGTGAACTTCAACGCCGGCACCCTCGGCAAGGCCATGGTCGAGGGCCGCGATCAGCGCCGGCGTGGTGGTCGGCGACGGCTCCGACATCGGCGGCGGCGCCTCGATCATGGGCACGCTGTCGGGCGGCGGGAAGCAGGTCATCGCCATCGGCAAGGGCAGCCTGCTCGGCGCCAACGCCGGCCTGGGCATCAGCCTCGGCGATGGCTGCACGGTCGAGTCCGGCCTCTACATCACCGCCGGGGCCAAGGTGAAGAAGCTGCCGGGTGGCGAGGTGGTCAAGGCCGTGACAGCCTCAGCGGCGTCAACGACCTGCTCTTCCGCCGCAACAGCCAGACCGGCGCCATCGAGGTGCTCAACAAGAAGGCCGAGGGCGGCCTCGCTCAACGCGGCCCTGCACAGCAACTGAGCGCGCCCGCACTGACGGCCCGGGCGCTGCGGCGCCGGGCCGTCAGTCGACCTGGGCGGTGATGATGTCGACGCGTCCGCCGGAGAGCAGGATCGGGCATTCCCGCAGCAGGTCGGCCACCGCGTCGACACTGTCGGCGGTGAAGATGAAGTACCCCGCCGCGGCGCTGGTCGCGGCCACGCCTCCCTGCTGAGCGAGACCGCTGCGCGCGCCCAGGGCCGAGCCGCCGGAGAAGCAGCCCGAAGCGCGGGCGAGGGTGAAGAAGCGCTCCCAGGCCTCATCGCTCTGCTCGCCGGGTCCGGGATAGTTCAGCACGAGGTAGTGGGTTCTTGGCATCCGGCCATGCCAGCGCCGCTACGCCGGGACGCAAGGATGTACGGCGGCGGCTCGCCCTCGGCCGCAGACCAGCCGCGGCCGTTCCAGCCGCTCCAGCGCCGTCACCACCAGCTGCCACGGCGGCAGCGCGAGCAGGGCGGTGTCGAAGGGATCGCAGCCACGGATGCCGTGCTCGGCGACGAAGGCGTGCCAGCGCTCGCGCGCCTCGGCGAGGGTGACGCCGTCGCCCGCCGCCAGGCGGCACACCCAGGCGGCGGCGGCGCAGGCGCCGCGCGCCAGGTCCGCATCGAGCGCCCAACCGCTGCGGCGCAGGTCCAGGCGCTGGCCGTCGACCACCGGCCGCTCCGGCTCGCGCGCGTCGAGGACGAGGAAGTGGCGCGGCCCGAGCAGGCAGTCCGCGCCGTCGGCGAAGCGCCGCTCCGGCACGCGCAGGGCCGCGACCGCGCGCCGCGCCGGCGCGTCCAGCCCACCGGCGCGCAGCGCGGCCGCCGCCTGGCGCGTGGCGTCGCGCGGCTGGAAGTGGTCCATCACCAGGACGCGCGAGGCGCCGGCCAGCGAGGCCAGGTGCGAGCCGGCGACCAGCACCGTGCTGACGCCGTGCGCGGCCAGGTCGGGCAGCACCTCCAGCAGGGTGGTGGTGCCGCGCAGCGCCGGGCCGAGCAGGCGGCGCATGCCGGCGTCGACCGACAGGAAGTTGCTCGCCGCGCTGTCCTCGTCGACCAGCAGCAGGCGGCAGCCGGCGGCGACGCCCTGCAGCACGCTCGCCGCCATGCTGGTCGCGCCCGAGGCGCGCGCGGTGGCGAAGCGCGCGCTGTCCGCGCCGGGCAGCTGCGCGAAGAACGCCGAGAGGTCCTGGTCCTTGATGCGCCGCCCGTCCTCGGCCTGCACCGCGAGCAGCGACGCGTCGGCGACCACCAGCTCGCGCCCGTCGCCGGGCGGGTGGTCGACGGCGCCGGCGGCGATGGCGTGCAGCAGCGTGCTCTTGCCGTGGTAGGGCGCGCCGGCCACGGCGGTGACTCCGTGGCGGACGCCGAGTCCGCGGTGGCGGCCGAGCGGGCCGAGGTCGATGGTGACGCGCGCCGCCGGCGGCACGCGCAGCGGCCGGCAGTGGTCCGCGGGCCGGTCGTCCGCGTCGCGCGCGAGCAGCGCGCCCGCGCCCAGGAAAGCGACCAGCCCGTGCGCCGGCAGTGCCGCGCGCAGCGCCTGCTGCACCGCCACGGCGCGGCGGTGGGCGTGCAGCCCGCTGCGCCGCCGGCGCGCGCACAGCCCGGCGGCGAAGGCCTCGAGCTGGCGCAGGAAGCGGATCAGGCGCCTGCCGTCGCAGCACATCCCGGCCAGCGGCAGGACCGCCTCCAGGCGCAGGCACAGCGCCGCCTCGCTGCCGGCGGCCGCGGCCTGGAACCAGCAGGCGTTGGTGGCCCGCACCGCCGCCCCGGGCGCGTGCGTGCGCACCTGGATCGCCGGCGCCGCGAGCAGCTCCGCCCAGCAGTGGCGCAGCACCCAGTCGCAGGTCGCGGTCGCAGCGTCCGCGCCCAGCGTGTGCCCGGTGACGGCGATGACGATGGACACGTCCTCGCCATCGCCATCGCCGGGCTCCTGTTCGGAGAAGCACGCCAGGCAGCCATCGAGCTGCCAGCTGCCCATCACTTCGCGCCACGCGCGCGGCCCCCAGCCGTCGATGCGCCGCGCCTGGGCGAAGAGCTCGCGCCGCGACCCCGGCGCCGGAACCAGCGTGATCGGGAAGAGGGGGGGGTACGGGTGGACGAACGCGGGCATGGCGGAACGGTAGCGGATGCGTCGGAAACGGTAGGGGGAGGGGTCCGATCTCCCGAAGCGGCGTCCGCCCTACAGGCCCGGACCGCCCTGCATGATCCCGCCATCGGCGAAGACCGTGGTCGCGGTCAGGTAGCTCGCGCCGGGACCGGCGAGGAACACCACGAGGTCGGCGATCTCCTTCGGCTCCGCCATCCTGCCCGAGCGGGATGGCCGCGTTCAGCTTGGCGAGCAGTACGGGATCCGCGATGGTCGAGCGGTTGATCGGCGTCGCCACCGCGCCGGGGCCGACGCCGACCACCAGGATGCCGTGCGGCGCGAGCTCGACGCCCGCGGTGCGCGTCAGCATGCGCATGCCGCCCTTGGCCAGGCAGTAGGGGGTGTTGCCCGGCATCGGCCAGTCCTCGTGCACCGACGAGATGTTGATGATGCGCCCGCCGCCGCCCTGGGCGATCATCTGCCGCGCGGCGATCTGCGTGCCGAAGAACGCGCTCTTGAGGTCGGTGGCCAGCACGCGGTCGTACTGCTCCTCGCTGGTGTCCAGGATGCCGGTGCGCGTCTCGATGCCGGCGTTGTTGACCATGATGTCGACGCGGCCGAAGACCGTGACCGCGGCCGCCACCAGGCGCTCGCAGGTCCGCCACCTTGCCGACGTCCGCCTGCACCACGTGCGCGGTGCCGCCCGCTGCGAGCGCCTGCCGGGCGACCTCCTCCGCGGCGTCGCGGTGGCCGCCGTAGTCGATCACCACCTTGGCGCCCTGCGCGGCCAGCCCGAGGACGATGGCCGCGCCGATGCCGCTGCTGCCGCCGGTGACGATGGCGACCTTGCCTGCGAGGGTCATGGGGTGCTCCTGCGTCGAGTGTGAGAGGGCTTACCGCAGGGACGCGGAGGGGAAAGGCATGAGGCCGCAGAGGCGAGGCAGCGGACTTCGGAACGAGTGCGCTGGCATCGAGTGCCTCCCTGCCCAGGAGCGGCCGTCCTCTGCGGCTTCCTGCGTTGCTGCTCTGCGTCTCTGCGGAAGATCTTCGCGCATCCGGATCGCGCTGCTAGCCCAGTGCGATGCGCTGCCGCAGGCTCGGCCGCACGCGCTCGTCCGGGGTGAGGATGCCGCGGTAGTTCAGCGGGTCGGCCGCGGACACCTCGACCGGCGGCGTGGCGGGCTGGTCGCGCACGCCGCGCAGCTGCTCATAGGCCTCGGGCAGCGCGAACTGCTCGCCGCTGAAGCCGGCGACGAAGCGCCCGCCGCGCACCTCGCCGCGCAGCTCGAGGGTGCGCAGCGCGCGCAGCAGGTCGCGCCAGGACAGGGGCTGGCGCTCGCGCAGCGCGGTCATGCGGAAGACCACGCCGGTGCGGCGCAGCAGGGCGCGCGCGACGAACAGCGCCTGGTCCTCGGCGGCGGTGCCGGTGGCCGGCGGCGCGCGCGCCGACGCGGCGGAACAGGCTCCAGCGCCCGCCCGGCTGCAGCGCGCGGTTGCGGCGCTGCGCGGGCAGCAGCAGCCAGCGCAGCGCGGCCAGCGAGTCGCAGGTGATCAGCCCGCACGCGACCAGCTCGGCCTGCGCCATCTCGACGTAGGCGGGCAGCAGGCCCGACCCGCGCACCAGCTCGGACTGGAAGAGCGCTCCGCCACCCTGCAGGCAGCGCAGCACGGTGGTGGCGTAGCCGCTCAGTCCGGCGTCGTCGCCCGGCGGGGCGATGGCCAGCCACGCAGCGAGGTCGGCGCGCGGCACCAGGCTGAGCGGCGTGGCGTGCAGCGACGTGCTGGCGCGGCGCGGGCCGCCATCGTCGCGCACCGGCGGCGCGTTCCACAGCCGCCCCCAGGCGATCTCGCCGGTCAGCGCGAGGTGGTCCAGCCAGTCGTGGCGGTAGCCGGCGACGCGCGCCGGCAGCACGCGCAGCGACCACGCCGGCGCCGGGACCTCGCAGCCGGCGAGCTGGGCGATGGTCGCCGCGACGCCCACCGGTCCCTCGCGCCGGCAGCCGGGATCGGCGCCCTGCCAGCAGCCCAGGAAGCGCAGGAACTGCAGGGCGCTGGCCGGCTCGACGCTGCGCCGGCGCGCCTCGCGCGCGTGGTGGTGGATGCGCGCCAGCAGGCGCCGGTCGCACCAGACCTCCTGCCCGTCCAGGCGCGAGCGCAGGGCGAGGCCCTGCTGCTCGAGCTGGAGCAGCGCGGGATCGTCGCTGGCGACCGGGCCGAGCGCCTCGAGGCGGCCGCGCCACTGCGCCACCGGGTCGCGGTCGGCCTCGACCGCGTACCAGCGCGCGTCCGCGTGCAGCACCCGCCCGCCCGCCTGCAGCGCCACCAGCCACGGCAGCCACGCCGCCGCCTCGTCGTCGCGCACGTGGCCCATCCACAGCAGCGCCTCGTGCAGCTCCTCGTCGTCGCGCGGGTCCGGCCAGGCTGCGGCGCGGATCTCGGCGACGCTGACGGGATCGAGCTCGCTGACCGCCTCCCGCCCATCCACCGACGGCGGCCCGACCGCGCGCACGCGGCGCTCCTCGAGCGGCGTGTCGTCGAGGAAGGCGTAGGGCTTGGCCGCGATGATGCCGCGGGCGAACGGGCTGGGCTCGGGCGTCTCGATCGAACGCGTGGCGATGGCGCCGGAGCGGATGCCCGCCAGCACCTCGATCAGGCCGTCGACGTCGAGCAGCTCGGTCAGGCAGTCGGCGACGGTCTGGTCGACCAGCGGGTGCCCCTCGGGCAGGCGGATCGGGCCGGTCGGGCAGGGTCTCGGGGCAGGCGAGCACCCCGGGGAAGGCCGCAGCCAGCGCGTCGTTGGCGCGCAGGCGCGTCAGGTACGGCGGCACCTTGCGCCCGCCCGCGAAGCGCTCGACCAGCAGCGCGCGCGAGGCGTTCCAGCGCCAGCGCGTCTCGAACTGCCCGCCGGTGATGCAGGCCTGGATGAGCAGGTCGCGCACCGTCGCCGGCGACAGGAAGGTGAACACCTCCTCGAGCGGGAAGCTGGTCGTGGGCGCCAGCGAGATGAGGATGGCGTCCTCGTCGGCCGCCGCCTCGAGCTCGAAGCCGAAGCCGCCGCAGATGCGCTTGCGCAGCGCCAGGCCCCAGGCGCGGTTGATGCGCGCGCCGAACGGCGCGTGGATCACCAGCTGCATGCCGCCGCTGTCGTCGAAGAAGCGCTCGGCGATCACCAGGGTGCGGCTCGGCACCGCGCCGAGCGCGCGCCGCCCGGCCGCGAGGAAGTCCCACAGCTGCCCGGCGGCGGCGGGGCCGAAGGCGCACTCCTCGACCAGCCAGGCGGGGTCGGTGGCCTGGGTGCGCACGTCGCCGACCGCCTCGCTCAGCTCGCGGCTGCGCGCCGGCGCCTCGCCCAGCCAGAAGGGGATGGTCGGCGCCGCGCCGTGCGCGTCCGCGACGTGCATCACGCCCGCGCGCGAATCGGTGCGCAGCACGCGCCACGAGGTGTTGCCGAGCTGGAAGATGTCGCCCGGGTTGGACTCCAGCGAGAAGTCCTCGTCCAGGGTGCCGACCACCGCGCCCGAGGGCTCCTCGCGCACCGTGAAGTTGGCGACGTCGGGGATCGCCCCGCCCGAGGTCATCGCCACCAGGCGCGCGCGCCGGGTGCCGCGCAGGCGGCGGTTGACGGCGTCGCGGTGCACCAGCCCGCGCCGGCCGTCGCCGTGCAGGGCCGACGCAGCGGTCGAAGGCGGCGCGGGTCAGGTCGCGGTACGGCCAGGCGCGCGTCAGGCAGGCGAACAGCGCGTCCTCGTCCCAGGTCTCCGCCGCCACGCACGCGACCAGGTGCTGGGCGAGCAGGTCGAGCGGCCCGGCCGGCAGCGGGATGCGGTCGAGCTCGCCGGCGCGCACCGCGCGCAGCAGCGCCGCGGCCTCGCCGAGCTCCTCGATGGTGAGCGGGAACAGCCGCCCCTTGGGCGTGCGCGCGACGCCGTGGCCGGCGCGGCCGACGCGCTGCAGGAAGGTGGCGATGGTGCGCGGGCTGGACACCTGCACCACCAGGTCGATGTCGCCGATGTCGATGCCCAGCTCGAGCGAGGCGGTCGCGACCAGCGCGGCGAGCCTGCCCGTCCTTCAGGCGCTGCTCGGCGTCCAGGCGGCGCTCCTTGGACAGGCTGCCGTGGTGGCAGGCGACGCGCTCCGCGCCCAGGCGCTCGCCCAGGCGCAGCGACACGCGCTCCGCGAGCTTGCGCGTGTTGACGAAGATCAGCGTGGTGCGGTGCTCCCCGACCAGCGCGGCGATGCGCTCGTAGACCTCGTCCCACACCTCGCCGGCGCACACCGTCTCGAGCGGCGACGAGGGCACCTCCACCGCCAGGTCCAGGCCGCGCAGGTGGCCGGCGTCGATGATCTGGCACTCGCGGCCGACGCCGGTCAGGAAGCGCGCGATGCCGTCGAGCGGCTTCTGCGTGGCCGACAGGCCGATGCGCTGCAGCGGCGCCGGCGAGGTGCTCGAGGCGCTCCAGCGACAGCGCGAGGTGCGCGCCGCGCTTGTTGCCGGCCAGGGCGTGGATCTCGTCGACGATCACCGTGCGCACCGTTCCCAGCATCTTCCGCCCGCCGACGCTGGTCAGCAGGATGGCGAGCGATTCCGGGGTGGTGACCAGGATGTGCGGCGGCTGGCGCAGCATCTTCGCGCGCTCGGCCGCGGTGGTGTCGCCGCTGCGCACCAGCACGCGGATGTCGGGCACGAAGCAGTCCTGCGCGCGGATGCCCGCGAGCGGCACCTGCAGGTTCTTCTGGATGTCGTTGCCGAGCGCCTTGAGCGGCGACACGTACAGCACCTGGCAGCCGTCGGCCAGGTACGGCCCCTGCTGCACCAGGGAGTCGAGCGCGGTCAGGAAGGCCGCCAGGGTCTTGCCGGTGCCGGTCGGCGCGGCGATCAGCACGCTGCGTCCGGCGCGGATCGCCGGCCAGCCCTGCGCCTGCGGCGCGGTCGGGGTGCCGACGCTGGTGGTGAACCAGGCCTGCACGGCGGGATGGAAGGCGGACAGGGGCATCGGGTCCATTATGACCGCAATCCGCAAAACGCCATGACCGGCCGGATGGGCCGTGAGCAGGCCTTCCCCGCCATGGGTGAGCGCAGGCCACCGGAACAGGGTCCATACGGTCCCATGCGGTGATGGCGCCAGCGCCTGCGCGCATCGACGTCCCGGATGTGGGGATTTTCCGCAGCTGGACCAGGGCGGAGTTTGGTAGACTCGCAGGAGCGCGCCGGCCCATCGGAGCGTCGCCAGGAGGTTCCGATGCCGCACCCGACCCTGCTCGCCATGCCCCTGGCCGCGCTCCTCGGCGCGGTCGGCATCTGGTCGGTGAACGCCGGCAGCGTTCCCCTCCCCCGCGCTCGGCGCCCATGAGCAGACCTCCTCGCCGCTGCCCGCCGCCGAGATCGCCAACGCCAGCCACGCCATCGACCAGCTGGTCAAGGCCGACCTCGACCGCCACAACCTCAAGGCGGCGCCGCTGGCCGGTGACGAGGCCTTCCTGCGCCGCGCCTACCTCGACATCGTCGGGCGCATCCCCACCTACGCCGAGATCA
>CAWFSD010000041.1:0-82457 GCA_963818245.1 uncultured Planctomycetota bacterium | reverse complement strand
CGCCGCCGTCCGCTGATCACCACGCGGCGGGACCGCGTGCCGGCGCTGGGTGACGCGCAGGTACCGGCCATGGTGCGGCCGTGGATCGGGCGCGTGACCGCGTGTCAACGGCGCCATTCAGCCAGGTCTCACGCGGGTGAAGCGGAACATCGGCCCGGCATCGGAGAGGAGGAACGTTAGGCCTGCATGGGCCCAGCGCCCAGCCCCCTGGCCAAGCGCCCATCCGCTCACCAGAACGTCGGCGCCGTCACCAGCCGCTGGATCCAGCGGATCGTCCCCACCGGGTTCTTCGCCCAGGTCTGGGTGCGCCGCGAGAACACCCAGGTCTGGCTGGAGTTCGGCGGCCACGACTCGTAGTGCTCGATGTTGCGGATGGTCTCGTGCTCGAGGTTGTGGTAGGTGGTCTCCATCACCGCCGCCGACCACTCGATGCGGTACCAGAGCCGCACTTCGCTGGCCGCCGCCGCCTCGAAGGCCTGCTGGTCGCCGCCGAAGAGCGCGGTCTGATCGAGGTCCTGGACCTCCTGCCAGTCGCGGAAGCCCATGCTCGCGCCGCCACCGCAGGTCAGGACGAAGGTCGCCGGCCCGTCGCGCAGCACCCGGAACCACGACCGGCCGGTGGTGCGCGCCAGCGGCGTGCGGTCGCCCTCCTCGAACTGCGCGTAGTTGGTGGCGCTCACGGCGCTCGCCGGACCGCCGTTGCGCCAGCCGTTGGGCACCACCGGCTGCGGGTCCGGGTTGGTCAGCAGCGGGTAGCAGTAGACGTTGGCGTCCGTCGAAGTGGTGGACATCGGGTTGTAGGCCGCGGTCAGCTGCACCGCGTACGGCGGGCGCACCATGCCGTACATCGGGCAGCGCGCGACGCTGCCGACCTCGGGCCAGCCCGGCCGGGTCGCCGCCCGGGCGGCGCCGGTCGCGCTCCGGCGCGGGCGAGAACCAGACGTTGGCGGGATCGACGTCCGGGGTGCCCTGGCGCTGGCGGTTCTTCGGCCCGGTGGTGCCGTCGCGCACGTCGATCCAGCCGAACGCCTCCTCGTGGTAGGAGGAGGTGGCCGCGCCGGGGATGGCCGGCGGCCGGCGCGACACCGGGTCCTTGCGCACGTTGGCGCTGTACGGGCTCCAGCCCATGCGCGAGGCCTCCTGCACGTAGTTGCAGGCCGCGGCGAGCATCAGCTTGGCCTGGGCGTACCGGATGAGCTGCTCCGACTCCTCGACGTCGCCGCGCATGCGCACCAGGAAGGTCAGGGCCAGCGACGCGAGCAGCGCCGAGATGCCGGCGACGATGATCAGGACGGTGCCGGTGCGGGTGGGGGCTGCATGCGTGGCCTTCACGGGGTGTCGAGGTTGGCGTCGATCGCCGCGCCGCCGTTGTCCCAGCGCGCCCAGCCGTCGCCGGTCTGCAGGCGCTGCTGGCGGGCCCCGCGCAGGGTCGAGCCCAGGCCGGTCCAGGTCAGCTCGATGAGCTCGCCGGTGAGCGGCGAGACGCGGCGCACCTTGGCGATCGCCACGTGGCGGCCGTTCTTGATGAAGCGGCCCACCGAGACCTGCATCTCCGGCCACTGGCTCGGCTTGATGTCGAGCAGGCGCTCGGGGAAGCTGGTGTGGCGCACGAACCACTGGAGGTCGCGCACGCCGTCCCAGGACGCGTTGGGGTCCGGCTTGTAGGCGCCGTAATCGGTCTCGTAGTGCTTGTAGTACCACCACAGCAGGGTGGAGGCGCTGGCGATGCCGCCGGTGGCCCCCTGGTAGTCGTTCGGGGCGCGTGGATTGGGGTAGCCGTACGAGGTCGCGTAGGTGTTGCGGTAGATGCCGCGCGACGAGACCTGGCCGCCATCGCCGTTGCAGAAGTCGGTGTTCGGCTCCACGCACAGACGGTCGATGCCGCCGGCGGTCAGGCCCTGGTCGCTGCTGTCGGTGTACCAGGTGTAGATGGCGTTGGGCGGCAGGTACTCGCAGAACGCGGCGTAGCCCATCGCCTTGCTCAGGGCCTTCGCCTGGTTGTAGTACCAGTGGTGCACGGTGTCGGTGGGGAAGCCGGTGTAGGTGACTGAGATCGCCGCCGGCGGCGACGCCGGCGCGGCGGGGGCCGCGGCGTTGGTGTCCGCCATGAGCGTGAACGGCGTGAGGTTGTCGGGCGCGCCGGTGTAGCCGAACAGCGCGTAGCGCCCGAACATCACCGGCGGCAGCACGCCTGGGCAGGCGTACTCCTCGGGCTTGATCCACTTCTCCGCCAGGTTCGCCCGCGACCAGACGCGCGGGTCGTGCGGGGCCCACGAGATGGTCGGGTCCCAGCCGCGGTCGTCCTCCCAGTCGCTGGTGCTCGCGGGCGGGTGGGCGCTGGCGATGGCGTCGGTCGTGCGGTCCGCGTTCACCGACGGCCGCGGCATGATCTGGCAGAAGCCGCCGCTGGTCGGGTTGCGCGGCACCGTGCCCTGCTTGGCCCACACGCCGTTCGCCGCGAGCGTGGCCATGGGGGTGAAGGGCAGGCCGTGGCCGTTGGTGATGGCGGACAGCGGCCGCTCCGCCGCGGGCTTGGTCGGGTCGTCGAGGTTGGTCCAGAAGTCGAGCTGCGTCTGCGCCTCGTAATAGCCGCTGCGCAGCAGCGAGTTCTCCAGCGACAGGCGGTTCGCCACCGCGATGGTCTGCGCGGCGGTGCGCACGCCGGCCACCGCGACGTAGATGATCACCATGCCCAGGGCGATCGCGATCATCATCTCGATCAGGGTGAAGCGCCCTGGCAGACCGGGTGCGGAGCGCGGGAGGACCGTGGCAGCAACCGCTCGAGCGCGCGGGTGCGGCCCGCGCCCCGCGGCGCGGTGCTCCGCACCCTGTGGGCCTCGCCCAGGCCTTCGCTCAGGCCGCCGTCGTCGAGGGTGGGATGGCGCATGGCGGGCCTCAGCGCAGGATGGCTTGGACGCGGGGATCGTAGTAATTGAAGCGCGTGATGGTGGTGGCGCGCATGCGCACCGATTTCGGCACCGGACCGCGGTCGAGCTGATAGTTGAAGTTGCGGTCCGCCCCGTACAGGCCGTTGAACACCTTGCGCGACTCCAGCGACGGTCCCTTGTCGGGGTAGTCGCGCCAGCCCTCGCCAGTGACGTTGTCGAAGGCGTTGTTCAGCACCATGTAGTCCTTGACGTTCGCGCCGGTGGCGAGGGTGCGCGGGTCGGTGCCGCCCTTCGGCCAGAACATGATGACCTTCTCGGGATTGCGGTACGACCACAGCTGCTCGTCGCGGAATTCGAGATCGATCATGCGCCCGTCGAAGTCGTGGATGATCGAGGTGACCGGCTTGTCGCCGTTCTCGTGCCAGCCGGCGCGCGGGCCGGCGATCGGGTACTTGCTGGCGTCGACCGGAGCGCTGGGCAGCGTCTCGAAGTCCTCGTAGGACTGCCAGTCGACCGCCCACATCACGATCTGGCGGCAGCGCTCCGCCGGCGCGAACGGCTCGGTCAGGTTGAAGTGGCCGATGTCGCCGAACTGCGAGGTCGGCTCGTAGCCGCCGTCGCGCATGGTCGGGTTGATGGGGCTGGCCGGGTAGGTCTGGCTCACGCCCACGTTGCGGATCGGCTCGGGGCTCACCACGCGCCAGTTGTGCGGGTTGTCGTCCACCGGGCGGCCGATGAAGCGCGCCCAGTCGGTGCCGTAGAGCGGGTTGGGCGGCAGGCCCTCGGGCAGCGGCGGGGTGAAGATGTCGGACTGCAGCAGCGGGTAGTCCATCATGGTCACGCGGTTGAGCGGCCGCGGCACCGCCCAGTCGTAGGGGTAGCACGCCGCGAACTGGTTGATCAGCCAGGTGGCGCGCTCGTGGTAGTAGGTGACCAGCTGGTGGGTGATGCGCAGGTCGCTGGGGCTGGGGATGCCGGCCAGGTTCACCACCGGGATGCGCACCCCGCGCTGCAGGTCGTCGGTCCTCGCTTGCCGCGCTGTACGAGTACCACGAGGTCAGGCAGGTGGCGGCGTGGGAGAGGAAGCGCAGCGCCTGCACCTCCTTCCAGCGCTCGCGCTCGTCGGAGCTCTTGAACGGGCCGTAGGGGTCGCCCACCGAGCTCAGGTCGGCCCCGGTGAAGCCCTTCTGCTGCGCGTACCACAGCGTCGCCGCGACGTAGCGCAGCACGCCCGGGCGCGACGGGTAGTCGCCGAGCAGCGGGCTGGCGCTGACCGGTTGGCCCGGCTGCGACGGCGGCACGAGCTGGGTGGCGTTGAACTGGCCGGTGCCGCTGGGCCAGTCCCACAGCCGGCCGCAGGCGTAGGGGAAGTAGCCGCAGTGGACGTTGTTCTCGTCGGGCCAGTCATAGACCTTCTGGATGTCCGGGTCGCCGTTGCCAGGCGCGGTCTCCCACGGCATGCACCAGCACTCGACCTTGTTGCGGGTGTCCGGCCCGGACTGGTACTCGTAGTCGGGCCACGGCCAGACGTTGTAGTTCCAGTAGCTGTTCTGCGAGTAATCGCGCTGGGGCAGCCACTTGTCGGCCATGTGGAAGGTGTGCAGCGGCGGCGACGGCATCGGCGTGTGGTAGGGCCAGTTCTTGAGCTGCAGGCTGTGCATGCAGTTCTGCTGCGCGTAGCCGGAAACGCCGATGATCAGGCGCTGCGCCTCGTTGGGCGGCGAGGTCGCCTGGCCCTGCTCCTCGGTGTTGGTGCTGGCCAGGGGCTGCGAGTAGTAGACGTAGCCGCCCTGGTCGAGGATGTCCTTGATCTCATCGCCGTCCGAGTCGAGCCGGCGCGCGAGTTCGGTGGGCAGGGGCATCAGGCCGAAGCGGTGGCTCGACAGCCGCGATTCCAGGTCCCAGGTCTGGGCGCGGTGCGCGACGGCTACGTCGTACAGGGTCATGCCTTCGGTATCGAGCGCAGGGTTGCCGTTCGGCGCCGCGACGAAGGCCTCGACCATCTCCTCGGCCTTGGCCGCGGCCAGGATCTGGAAGCGCGACATCTGCTGCGCCTTCAGCCCGGCCGGCATCAGCATGAGCACGCTGACCACCCCGAAGGCGATCAGGCCGAGCGACAGCGCGACCTCGAAGAGGGTGAAGGCGGCTGGACGGCGCGGGTGGGTCATGGCTGGGCCAGGGCAGGGGCGGGCTGGCGGAGAACGCCGAGTGCGGACAAAGTGAGACGATTTCCCTGAATGGAAACGGTTCCACGGAGGGCGACGTGGGAGAGACGCCGGGTCGACGCCATCCCTGGACAACCGATTTGCGCAGCCATGACCCGTCGCTGTCGCATGACACCGGAAACGCGGCGGATACATCGGTCCCGGATACAGCCGGATACAGATACAGATAGTGCCGGCCGACGCGCATCTAACGCGTCATGAGCGCCCTGAGGTCCTGCTGCTGACGTTCCGCGTCACGGGTTTCCCGCCGTCGTGGCGGCGGGACGGCACCACTCAGAACAGCCAGCCCACCTGCACGCTCACCACCCGCCCGATCTCGCTGGTCGACTGGTGCTCGTGGGTGTCGAGCAACGTCGACTCCTTCGAGCGGAACCACTCGTAGTGGCCGCTGTCGAAGAGGTCGAAGACGCTCAACCGCACATAGCGGCCATAGCGGTCGTTCGGCGCGAACGCCCAGCCGACCGCCAGGTCGCAGGCGACGTAGGCGGGCAGGCGCTGCAGTTCGATCGGCGCGCCGAGGTCGAAGTAGCTGTTGGCGAAGCTGAAGACCTCGTGCGCGCCGACGTAGCGCCCGGCGATGCTCGCGAACCAGTGGCCCTGCTCATAGCGCGCGCCGAGGTTGGCCTTCCACATCGGCGGCGCGTCGGCCGTGCGGCCCAGGTCGCGGTCGAAGCGGAACAGGGTGCCGGCCGGCGACGCGAAGCCGTCGCTCTGGTAGACCACGTCGTGCTCGTGGCGCGCGAGCTGCCAGGTGCCGTTGGCGAACACCGTCAGCGGCGTCCCGTCGACGGCCTGCTCGCCGCTGAGTTCGAGGCCGAGCACGTGCACCGGGTTGTCGACGTTGCTGAACGAGAAGAACGGCCCGGGCGTGAAGGGCCCCGGCGCGCCGGGGTTGAAGTTCGCCGCCATCACCGCGCTGGGCAGCGGCACGGTGCGGATCTCATCGTTGCTGCGGCTGTAGAACAGGTCGAAGCCCGAGACGCGTGGTCTGGTCGAAGCGCCCCTGCCAGCCGAGGTCCACCTCCTGGATGGTCTCGGCGTCGAGGTGCTGGTCCGACTGGAAGTAGTACTGGCGCAGGAACGCCTCGATCGGCGTCGGCATGCGGTAGCCGCGCGAGTAGCTGAGGCGCCAGAACTGGTCGCGGTCGGGCGTCCAGTTGAGGCCGATGCGCGGTGACCAGTTGACCCCGGCCTGGCTGTTGTCGTCCATGCGCAGCCCGGCGGTCGCGGTCCAGCGGGGGTCGATGGTCCACTGGTCCTCGCCGAAGAGCGCGAAGTTGCGCAGCTTGGCCACCGCCCACGTGCCCTGGTCCGCGAAGTCCCCGGCGGCGTCCCACAGGTTCGAGCGCGAGCGCCACGAGCGGAACTCCCCGCCCACCGCCAGGAATTGCGCGCCGAGCGGCAGGTGCAGGAGCGCGCGCGTCTCGTCGGTTTCGTCGTGGAAGCCGACCTGGGCGTACTTGTAGTCCTCGGCCGGGACGTAGACGGCCTTCTGGTTGCTGTCCTGGTCGTCCGCCCGCACGCGGCGCTGGCTGACTTCGCCCCACGGTCCCGACCAGGCGCACGACCAGGTCGTGGGACCGCACCTGGGCGTCGTCCGAGCCGATGTCGAGGTCGTTCACGAACTCCCACTTGGAGAGGTCGAGTCCGTGGTAGTCGACCTCGATGCGGTTCTCCGCGGGCAGCCGCACACCGACCAGCGCGTTCCAGCGCAGGCTGGCCAGGTCGGTGCGCCCGGTCTCGCTGGTGCGCGCGCTCGCCACGTAGGGGGTCTGGCCGACCGCGCCCGGGATGTCGCCGCGGTGGCTGCCGCCGGCGCCGACCTTGTAGTAGACCGCGTCGCCGAGCGGACCCAGGGCGGTGGCGTCGGCGTCGACCAGCGCGTCGCTGCCGTAGCTGGCGCTGCTGAACAACTGCTGGTGCTCGCCGGGCTGGCGGCCGGTCAGCGCGATCACGCCGCCGAAGGCGTTGGCGCCGTAGGTCACCGAGGACGGGCCCTTCAGCACCTCGACGCGCGCGAGGTCGCTCTGGTTGTAGGTGCCGACCCACATCACCGAGCCGAACTCGGCGAGCGAGAAGCCGCTGCCGTCGTAGAGCACCTGCACGCGGTTGTTGTTGATGCCGTCGTAGCCGTGGATGCCGATCTCGTACTGCCCGGCGCGCAGCTCGTAGACGTCGACTCCCGGCAGGTAGCGCAGGCGGTCGGGCAGGCCCAGCGCGGGGGTGTCGACGAGATCGTCGCTGGTCAGCACCTCGACCGCCTGCGGCGTGGTCTTGAGGTCCTGGCGGCGGCGCAGCGCGCTGTCGGCGTAGCCGAAGGCGTCGACCGCGTTGATGTCGTCGATGCCCGGCGGCGGCGTGGGCCGCTCCCCACCGCCTTCCGCCGCCGCACCCGTCCAGGCCGGCAGGAGGAGCAGCGCGCAGAGCGTGGACTGGCGGCGGCGCGGGCCGCTCACCAGTCCTCCTGATCGCGCAGGTGCTCGGCCAGCCAGCGCAGCACGTCGTGCAGGGCCGGCTGGCCCTGGGTGCGCCAGGGCCCGATCACGCGGTAGAAGGCGAGGTCCTCGAGCGCCTCGGGGTCGCTGTCCTCGTCCGACCCCGGCGAGCGCGGCGACCGCGAGGGTGGCGAGCTCGGCGAGCTGGGCGAGGTCGGTGACGATGTCCGCGGTCACCGCCTCCTGGTCGTGGTCGAGGACGTCCTCGATGCGGCGGTAGGCGGTATCCAGGTGGTGCGCGCTGAACCAGTGCTCCAGGCGCTCGCGCCAGTCGCGGGCCAGGGCGCGGCGCTCCGGCAGTCCCGGGGCTGCCGGAGCGTCGGCGCGCGCGCGCCCGGGGATCATCAGCCAGTGCAGCAGCCGCGCCTCGCAGCGGTGCACGTGCAGCTTGATCAGGGTCAGACGCTCCTCCCAGCGGCGGAAGGCCGACACCACCGCCGGATCCCCCTGGCAGACCTGGTGCAGGTCGTCCAACCAGGCCTCCTGGGCGTGGCGCAGGGCGATCAGGGCGCGTGACAGGCGCTCAGCGCGTTGCTCACCCTCGTCGGGGGCGCGCATGGTCACCCGGCCCAGCCAGGCAGGGACGGCGGAAGGGGGAACGCTGATGGCATCGGCATGATGGGGTCTGGAGTCCATTAACCGCGGCTTGGCCTCAAGTCCAGCGTGGTGGGTGGCCGGGTAATGGCGGGACAGGTAGGCGAGAAGGGGAGAGGAGAGCAAGGGAGCGGGGGAGCTGGGGGCCGGGGGGATAGGAGGTGCGGGGAGGAACCACAGAGCGAGAAATCCTGAGCCCGGAAGAACTGCTAAGGGGTAAGTCGGATCGCCTGCACGCTGCTCCTCGTGCCTTCTCTTGCCTTCACTTCTCATTTCCCGTCTTCCCGTGGTATGCTGTGGTCCGGGCGCATGCCCGAGGGAGGACCGCCCGATGCCCGACGACCTCTTCGCCGGCAAGCGTTTCAAGCCAGGGGCGGCGAAGACCGCCGACGATGAGGACGATTCCGGGTCTGTCCTACCGGTCGCGCGGGCAATCCGTCATCCGCCTGGGCGAAGCCGACATCTTCGCGGCCATCGACCGCCTGCCGTCGCTGCCCACCGTGGTCACGCGCATCCTCGCCCAGGTCGGCAGCCAGCAGAGCTCGGCCGCCGACCTCGAGAGCCTGATCGGGCAGGACATGGTCATCGCCGGGCGCCTGATGCGCCTGGTCAACAGCCCGTTCTACAGCCTGGCCAACCCGGTCGCTTCGATCGCCCAGGCGGTCTCGATCATCGGCTTCGCCAGCCTCAAGAGCCTGGTCATGGCGGCCTCGGTCTCCAACCTGCTCGTCCTCGATCTCAGCGCCTACGGCTTCGACGACCAGGGCCTGTGGAAGAACAGCATCGCCACCGCCGGTCTCGCCCGCGTCGTCGCCCAGCGCACGGGCGTCACGCGCGATGAGGCCGAGGAGTACTTCCTGGCCGGGCTGATGCGCGACGTCGGCATGCTGGTGCTCGGACCGCTGCTCGCCAAGCACGGCGTCGCGCTGCGCCGCGAGAGCGGCGAGGAGCCGATCGACATCCTCACCCGCGAACGCAAGACCCTCGGCTTCGACCATTCCTGGGTCGGCGAGCGCATCGCCGACCGCTGGCTGCTGCCGGCGCGGCTGAGGCAGGTGGTGTCGTGCCACCACCGCATCCCGACCAGCGCCGACGCGCCCGAGCTGAAGCAGCTCGCCGCCGTGCGCCTGGCCGAGCGCCTGATCTACGCCGCCGGCGTGGGCGTGCTCAAGAACCACCCCTTCGACAAGCGCATGGATGGCGTGCTGATCCAGGCCGCCGGCCTCGATGCGGGCTCGTTCCAGAGCCTGATGGCGGAAGTGCCGCGCATCATCGCCGGAGCCCAGGTCGCGCTGTGATGGTCGAGCTGGCGCTCGACCCTCCCGGCGGTCCGGCACCGCGCACGACGATCAGGCACTGAATCCGAAAGCCGTCGCCGGGAGGGTCTCGAGCGCCAGCTCGACCACGTTCTCCGAGCCGCCGATGTCCATCTCCCGACGCCATGCCCGACTAGCGGGGCAGAAGGGGGATTCGCTGGCCCAAGGTCCCGGTCCGGTTAGTCTGGAACGATGACCACGCCGCTGCCGATGAGCCTGGCCGGGCTGGCCGGCGCCGCCGCCGGACGCCGCCTGCGCGTCGGTGCCGACAAGCCGCTCACCATCCAGACCCGCACCGCGCGCCAGGACGCCGGCCAGGTGAGCATCGCATGGAACGGCGCCGCCTACCGGCTCGACAACCGCTCGCGCATGGTGTGCCTGGTCAACGGCAAGGAGATGCGTTCCGCCGAGCTCGCCGACGGCGACCAGGTGGCGATCGGCAAGGACGTCTTCCGCGTCGAACTCGCCTCGGCCCTGACGCCGGTCAAGGCAGCTCCGGTCTCTGCGCCCGTCCTCGCCAGCGCGCCGGAGCCGTTCATCGCGCTGCGCGCCGATCCGCCTCCGGCGGCCGGACCCGACCGCGACGATTCCCACGACATCACCGACACCCAGCTGGTGGTCCACGCCCCGCCCAAGCCGGCGGTGTGCGCGGTGTGCGACGGCCGCCTCGGCGACCCCGAGCGCGACCGCGGTCGCGGGTGGAGCGATGGCGCGCGCCACATCTGCGGCCGCTGCCTGGCCAAGGGCGTGAAGCCCTCGCACCTGCCGCGCGGCCCGGGCGAGCCGGCCCCAGCGCCGGGCGTGGCCTCGACCGACCACTCCGTCCTGGCCAACGAATCGACGGTCGGCGTGCTGGTGGACGCCGCGCGCGCGACTGGCACCGCCGAGATCAAGGCGCCCGACCTGGGCGTCCCGGAAGTCGTGGCGGGCGCCGCAGTCGACCCGGCGCCCGACTCTTCCCCGGCCGCCTCCGATCACGCGGCGGCCGTCGAACCGGCCACCGCCCCGCGCGAGGGCGAGGGCGCCCGGCACAGCCGGCGCATCAGCGCCTCGCGGCTGGCGGCGGTCGAGCCCGCCCCTGCCCGCAGCGGGCTGCTGCGCAAGGTCGGCAAGGTCTTCGGCCGGCGCGACGAACGCGAGTTGCGCCTCAAGGCCCTCGAGCGCACGCGCATCGACCTGCTCGTCGAAGCGGGGCGTCTGGCGCTGCGCTCCGGCGGCGGCCTGGGCCTGCCCGAGACCGCGCTCTCGACCCTGATGCGCGGCGGTCAGGTCACCATCCACGCCGACGACCTCAACCACGCCGAGCGCGAGCGCTGGCGCACCCAGCGCCAGCGCCTGTCCCGGCTCGACGCCGAGATCGCCGCCGTGCGCCTGGCCCTGGGCCTGGGCATCGATCCGCACTCCAGCGCGATGCCGGCGCCGGCCCTGCGCCCCGACGAGAAGGCCCACGAGGAGCGCACCTTCGCGACCTTGGACGGCATGGGCACCGACGACCTGGGGGGCCACGCCCAGGCCGCCGCCGAGGAGTCCGCGGCGGACGAACCAGCGGCCAAGACCAGGGCGTTCGAGCGCCTCGAGCGCGCGCCACCGGCCCCATCGC
This sequence comes from uncultured Planctomycetota bacterium, assembly GCA_963818245.1. Taxonomy (GTDB): domain Bacteria; phylum Planctomycetota; class UBA11346; order UBA11346; family UBA11346; genus BOG-1363. The sequence continues at coordinate 71,339 of CAWFSD010000041.1, read as the reverse complement.
CGCCGCTGAGGAACGGCCTGCCGAGGGCTGTGCCGAAGGCTCACCGCACCGCCTTGAAAGAAGTGTAGATTGACCATCGTCCGGTCCTATGACCATGCTGCGACAGCAGCGGCGCCACGCGGTGACGCGACCGAGCGAGGAAAGCCCCCAATGCCCGACAATACCCCGGTCCCGCCGCAGAAGCCCCGCGGCCTGCTGCTCATCATGCTCTCGCTGTTCGGCGTGCTGACGCTGTCGCTGCTGATGTGGAGCAAGCTGAATGGCAAGGACGTGACCTGGTCGGCGATGCTGAAGATGGTCGCCGAAGGCAGGGTCCAGCGCATCCAGCTCGGCCAGGAGTTCGCCGTCGTCACCACCAACAAGCGCCCGGGCCACGAGTCCGAGTCCTTCGCGGTCAACTACCTCACCGGTCGCCTGCTCGACAGCAACCAGAAGGAGCTCCAGGCGGCGGTCGACGCGTACTCGCGCGGCGTCAACGACGGTCCGGCCCCCGAGATCGACATGGAGGGCGTCAAGCCGCAGGGCATGATGGGCCAGCTCATGCCCCAGCTGCTGCTGCTCGCGCTGCTGGTGGCGGCCTTCTACTTCTTCGTGCTGCGCCGCATGGGCCAGGGCGGCGGCGTGCTGTCCTTCGGCAAGTCGCGCGCGCAGCTCATCACCAAGGGCAAGACCGGCAAGACCTTCAAGGACGTCGCCGGCATCGACGAGGCCAAGGAGGAGGTCGAGGAGCTGGTCGCCTTCCTCAAGAACCCCAAGAAGTTCCAGAAGCTCGGCGGGCGCATCCCGCGCGGCGTGCTGCTGGTCGGCCCCCCGGGCACCGGCAAGACCCTGCTCGCCAAGGCCATCGCCGGCGAGGCCGACGCGCCGTTCTACTCGATCTCCGGTTCGGACTTCGTCGAGATGTTCGTGGGCGTCGGCGCCAGCCGCGTGCGCGACCTCTTCAACCAGGCCAAGGACAACTCGCCCTGCATCATCTTCATCGATGAGATCGACGCGGTCGGGCGCAAGCGCGGCAGCGGCATGAACAGCGGCGGCCACGACGAGCGCGAGCAGACCCTCAACGCCATCCTGGTCGAGATGGACGGCTTCGCCTCGACCGACAAGGTCATCGTCATCGCCGCGACCAACCGCGTCGACGTGCTCGACCCGGCGCTGCTGCGCCCGGGCCGCTTCGACCGCCACATCTACGTCAACCTGCCCGACATCGCCGGCCGCGAGCAGATCCTCACCGTGCACGCGGCCAAGGTGAAGTTCGACCCCAAGGCCGACCTCACGCATCATCGCCCGCGGCACCCCCGGCTTCAGCGGCGCCGACCTCGAGAGCCTGATCAACGAGGCGGCGCTCAACGCCGCGCGCTACGACCAGGAGATCGGTGACCAACAAGGACCTCGAGTACGCCCGCGACCGCGTCGCCTTCGGCCGCGAGCGCAAGGCCGGCAGCCGCGCCATGCCCGAGGACGAGCGCCGCATCACCGCCTACCACGAGGCCGGCCACACCCTGCTGCAGATCCTGGTCGAGGGCGGCGACGACCTGCACAAGGTCACCATCATCCCGCGCGGCCGCGCCCTGGGCGCGACCATGCACCTGCCCAACCAGGACCGCCACACCCACAGCAAGCGCAAGCTGATGGGCGACATCTGCGTGCTGTTCGGCGGGCGCATCGCCGAAGAGCTGTTCTGCGGCGACATCACCACCGGCGCCTCCAACGACATCGAGCGCGCGACCGGGCTGGCGCGCGGCATGGTCTACGAGTGGGGCATGTCCGAGAAGATGGGCCCGATCAAGTACACCGAGGACCACGACGGCTTCATGGGCAACGAGTCGGTGGTCTCGGTCAGCGCCACCACCCGCCGCGAGCTCGACGAGGAGGTGCGCTCGATCATCGACGCGCAGTTCCAGCGCGCCAAGCAGCTCATCGAGGCCAGCCGCGACAAGCTCGAGCGCATCGCCCAGGCCCTGCTCGAGCACGAGACCCTCGACGCCGCGCAGGTGAAGGTGCTGCTCGACGGCGGTCAGCTGCCGCCGCGCCGCTCGACCGTGACCATCCCCAAGGTCGACAGCAGCACGCCGCGCGAAAGCCGCCCGGAGACCGCCTCGCACCCCGGTCCGGCGCTCGAGCCCAAGCTCGCCTGAACGATGCCGGCGGCGCGACCTCCGCACCGCCGGCCCGCACGCTCGCCGTGGGCGCTCTGCGCCGTCTGCTTGGGAGCGCTGGCGATCTCCTGCTGCATCGCCGCGACCGTACTCGGCTATCGGGGCCCGGACGCGTGGTTCCACGTCGGTGAGAACAAGGACGGCAACCACCTCGGGCTGGTGCTGCGCTGGATCGGGGGCGGCCTCGCAGCGCTCGGCGCCAGTGCCTGCGGCTGCGCCTTCGTCCGTCGCGAGCATCAGCGCCTGTGCGTCCTCGCCGCGCTGCTGGCCATGCTCGCCCTGGCCTGGGAGTTCGTGCTGATCGGCGTGGTCCTCGCCATCGTCATGGTGGTCGTCGTGGGGTGGGCTGCGAATGCCTGATCCGAGTTGCGGTCGCAGCCGCCGGTCATCAGCCGCGCGGCCAGGAGGTCCGGTCGCGGTCCCGTCATTTTGCCAACATCCGCTCCCGAATCGTGTCAACCAGCCGTCCATGCAGGATGCAGCACGGCTTTACTCTTTTCTTGACGGCGGTGCGCCGCAGCGCATGGTGACCGCGGCTAATTCCGGCCACCAAACCCCGCTAAGGGAACCCGCATGAAGAAGCTCCTGCTTTCCGCTGTCGCCCTCGTGGCCATCAGCCCCGCCCTCAACGCTGCCGTCGCCGGCGGTACCCTGAAGGACAACGTCGGTATCGGTCTCGGCACCATGATCTTCGACGGCCATGATGGGCTGATCTCGCAAATCAGCGCCGCGACCACCAACGGCTCCTTCGGCAACCAGACCTTCGCCATCACCTCCGGCACCCTGGGCGCCCGCCCCTACGCCGGCTTCTGGGCGAAGAACGAGCGCGTGAACAGCTTCACCGCCGACAACTTCGACGTCCTGGCCCGCGAGATCGCGGCCGGTTCGGGCGAGTCGCTCGACTCGCTCGCCGAGCTCATGAACATCCCCGCCGCGAAGCGCGCGGAGTTCGCGCAGCACCCTGCAGGCGCACTTCGCCGAGATCTTCACCGGCACCGACGTGACCCACGCCGACCTGCTGAGCAACCTGGACAAGTTCGCGCCCGCGATCTGAGTCCGCGAGGCATTCACCTGCGAACGCCGCGGCGCCCCTGGCGCCGCGGCGTTCCTGTTTCCATCGCATCCCTTTCGGCCCCGGCAGGGGGCCGGTGGCCAGTGGGCGACATCGTCCTGGCCGCAAGCCGTTTTGAATTTGCCATCGCAGCGGAGCCGCGTTGAGTGCGCTTCCCGGGAGCCCCACCGCATGCCGTCCCCGTCTGGTCGCGACTCCCTCCACGCCCGCCGCGCGCAGGCGGTCGTGCTGCTCGCCGCGCTCACCACCGGCGGCCTCGCTGCCGTCGAGGAGGTGCAACCCACCGCGCCGGCGCAGGCGCCCACGCCCGCCGCCGCGCCGCCCGCAGAGGTCGCGCCCACCCCGGTCCCGAAGGGGCCGCCATATAGCGACGCCGACGTGCGCGTGTTCCTGCAGCGCGCGGTCGCGCTGGACCTGGAGGCCGATCCCTATTGGCGCACGCTGCTCCACACCGGCGGTGCGGCGAAGCGCTTCAGCCGCGTCGACGACCCGGCCTTCTTCCTGGCGCCGCACGGCAAGTACGATCCCGCCACGGAGCTCATCGCCGACCTCGCCGCCTTCTTCTCGCCGCCGCCCGCCGACGCCAAGCTCGCCGCGGCGAACCGCTTCCCGGCACGGCTGGAATGGCTGGCCGAGCGCCTCGGCATCGACCGCACCCGCCTGCCGCTGGCCGGCAACGCGGCCTTCGAGACGGTGCTGGCCGAGCTCGCCCCGCGCGGCGCCGCGCTGGTCTTCCCCGCGGCCTACATGAACACCCCGGCCTCGATGTTCGGCCACACCCTGCTGATCATCCGCAGCCGCTACAAGAGCACGCTGCTCAGCCAGTCGATCAACTACGCGGCCACCACCGACACCAGCAACGGCGTGGCCTTCGCGCTGAAGGGCATCTTCGGCCTCTACCCGGGATACTACAGCTTCCTGCCCTACTACCAGAAGGTGGCGGAGTACACCGACCTCGACCAGCGCGACATCTGGGAGTACGAGCTGTCGTACAGCGCGCCCGAGCTGCGCCGCATGCTGCTGCACGTGTGGGAGATGCGCGGGATCTACTCCGACTATTACTTCTTCGACGAGAACTGCTGCTTCAACCTGCTGTACCTGATCGACGCGGCCCGTCCGGGCCTCGACCTGCACGAGCGCACCGGCGGCTGGGTCATCCCGCTCGACACGGTCAAGCTGATGCAGGGCGCGGGGCTGATCGCGGACCCGGTCTACCGGCCCAGCCGCACCACGCGGGTCCACCACCTCGCCTCGCAGCTCAGCGCGGACCAGGGCGAGCTGGCGCGCGGCCTGGCGCGCGGCGAGCGCACCCCTGCGGAGGTCGCGCAGGGCGGCGCGGACGCGGCCACCCAGGCGCGCATCCTCGACCTCGCCGCCGAGTACCTGCAATCGCTGCGCGGCCGCAAGAAGGTCGCGCAGGACGCCTTCCAGCGCAACCTGCTCCCCATCCTCACCGCGCGCAGCCGGCTCGCCGTGCCACCGGCCCCCGCCGACGCCGCGGTGCCGGCGCCCGCCGCCCCGGACCGCGGCCACCCCTCGGCGCGCATCACCGTCGGCGCCGGCCGGCTCGATGACCTCACGTTCGGCGAGCTCGGAGTCCGCGCGGCCTACCACGACCTCACCGACCCCATCGCCGGCTACCTGCCCGGAGCGCAGATCGAGTTCGCCAACCTCTCGCTGCGCTGGTACGAGAAGGAGGCGCACCCCGAACTGAACCGCTTCGACGCCATCAACCTGTCCTCGTTCGCCACCATCGACCGCTTCTACCAGCCGCTCGCCTGGCGCGTCGACACCGGCGTGCTGCGCGAGGAGCAGGGCGCACCGGACGGCTGGCACAACCAGGCCTTCCTGAACGGCGGCGCCGGGGTGTGCGTCGGCCTTGGCGACCTCGGCCTGGGCTACGCCCTGCTCGACGGTGACGTGCGCGTGGGGGGCGCGACCCCCACCACGCCATCGGCTTCGGCCCCGAGGCCGGCCTCCTGCTGCGCGTCGGCTGACGAGTGGTTCCTCGGTCCGAAGGCCTCGCTGACCCGCTATGTCCTCGGCGACCGCGCCACCAACTGGCAGGTCGGCGCCCAGCTGCGCTACAACGTCACCGGCGACGTCGGCATCGGCGTCGAGGTCTCGCGCGGCAGCGCCTGGGACCTGGAGCGCACGGTGCTCGCCGCGCGGGCCTACTGGTACTTCTGATCAAGGCTGATGCGCTCTTGCGTCCGAGAGCGCCGACGGCGCGGCCCCAATCGACAGCCCAGGGCAACGCCCTGGGTCTGCAGCGAAAAGGAAGTGCGAGTCCTGTAGGGGCGGCCCCAATCAGGCAAGACGTTTGACGGATCCGGGCCGCCCTGCAGGGCTCCACTCCGAAAATCACTTCAACCCAGGGGGTTGCCCTGGGCTGAAGATTGGCGCCGCGCCGTTGGCGCTCCGGAACTCCTGCCAAGAGTCGCGCGAGCAACCCGCGTTTCGGCTGCGGATCAGGCCTGGGCCCCCGCGGACCCCACGCCTCCTGCGGCTTCCTGCGGCGTGGAGTCGAGAGGGGCTTCCGGGGATTTCCCGGCCGGCTTCGCCGGGGGCTTGCCGGACGCGTCCTCCAGCGCCAGCTTCTTGAGCGCGGCGAGGTCGCGCTTGCCGGTGCCGAGCTTGGGGATGGCCTCGACCAGGCGGACGTCGCGGGACTTGGGTCGCCACAGCGCGGGATTGCCGTCGAGCGCCTTGAACAGCGCCTCCCAATCGCCCGCGTAGCCGGTGTGCAGCACCACCAGGCGCTCGCCGCGGCCCTCGTCGGGCACGGCGGCGACCGCCAGTTCGAGCGTCGGTTCCGCGCCGGCGGCGGTCGTGAGCGCCTCCTGCAGGATGCGCTCGACGTTGTCGAGCGGCACCATCTCGCCACCGATCTTGGCGAAGCGCGCGAGGCGGCCGGTGATGAAGATGAAGCCCTCGGCGTCGACGCGGCCGATGTCGCCGGTGTTGTAGCCGCCGGCGGTGAACGCCTTCTCGGTGAGGTCCGGCCGGTCGAGGTAGCCCCGCATGCGCCCCGGGCTGCGCACCACCAGCAGGCCCTCGCTGCCGGGCGGCAGCGCGCGGCCATCGACCGGATCGCTGGCGAAGGCCTGCATGCCGGGCAGCGCCCGCCCGACGGAGCCATCGCGGCTGCGCACCTCGGTGACGCCGTCGCGCTTGACCGTCGGCAGGTTGAAGGCCACCGCCGGCGCCAGCTCGGTGCAGCCGTAGCCTTCGAACAGCTCGGCCTTGAAGCGCTCGCGGAACTGCGCGCGCAGCTCGGCCGGGCAGCGCTCGGCGCCGACCACGGCGAACTTCAGGGTGCGCAGCTGCTCCGGTTCGATGCGCCGCAGGTAGCCGCGCACGAAGGTCGGCGTGCACAGCATGATGGTGGCGCGGCTCTTCTGGGCGAGTTCGCCCAGCGCCTTGCCGTCGGTGGGATCGGGCTGGTTGGCCAGCGGCAGGCCCTGGCTGAGACCGACCCACAGGCCGTGCACCAGGCCGAAGCTGTGGAACAGCGGCAGCGGCGAGAGCAGCACGTCGTGCGCGCCATCGATGTCCAGGCCGGTGATCACCGCATCGCAGTTGGAGATGAGCTGGCGGTGGGTCAGCTCGACGCCCTTGGGATCGCCGGTCGAACCCGAGCTGAACACGATCGCGGCGACGTCGCCCGGCCGGGCGCGCGCGACCAGGCGGCGCGGCAGCAGCAGCGCGCCCAGGCCGGCGGCGAGCAGGCCGGCCTTGCCGATGCCGGGCAGCAGCTCCTCGACCATCACGCGGCGGCCGGGCACCTCGGTGCCGGACAGGCGGCGCAGGTACAGCGCCGAGCTGATCACGCTGCGCACCTGCGCCATCTCGCACATGCGCGCGACCTGGGCGTTGCCGGCGGTGTGGTTGAGGTTGACCGCGGTGCGCCCGAGCAGGGCCAGCGCCAGGTTCACGATCGCGCCGCCGCGCCCGGGCGGCAGCAGCACGCCGACGCGCGCCTCGTCCGCGGCCAGGCCGAGCCGCGGCGCCAGCGCGCGCGCCGCAGCGGCGATGCCGAAGTAGCTGATCGAACCGCCCGCGTCCTGCACCGCGGTGCGGCGCGGGTGGCGGCGCAGGTGGCCCAGGAAGGCCGAAGCGAGCGAGCGCGGGTCGCGGTCGGCGTGCGCCTGCGCCGCCTCGTAGCCGAGGCGCATGACGTGGTCGCGCGCGATCGCGGCGGTGGTGTCGCTCGGCAGGGGGGCGCCCAGGCGCAGGTCGATGGGGCGGCGCAGGCGCGGCCAGCGGCGCTGCGGCGCGCGGCTGGTGATGGTGCCCCACAGGCCCGCCAGGTGGGCCGGCACCACCGGCACGCCGGCGCGCGCGGCGATGCGCTCCATGCCGGAGTGGAAGGTGTTGGTCTGGCCGCTGCGCGTGAGCTGGCCCTCGGGGAAGATCACCACCACCTCGCCCGCCTTGGCCGCCTCGATGGCGGTGTCGATCGAGGCGAGCAGCGCGCGCCGGCGGTCCTCGGCCGCGACCGGGATGACGCCGGCGGCGCGCAGGAAGAAGCCGACCACCGGCATCTCGACGTAGGCGCGGTAGACCAGGAAGCGCGCGCGCCGCGGCAGGCTGGCGCCCAGCACCACGCCGTCGCTGTAGCTGAGGTGGTTGCACACCACCAGGCAGCCGCCGGTGGCGGGCAGGTGCTCGGCGCCGGTGACGCGGATGCGGAAGGCGAGCCGGGTGAGCGTCGCCACCACCCAGCCGGCGATCTGCAGGCGGTAGGCGACCAGGCAGATCAGGGCGACGCCCGCGGCGAAGAGCCCCGATGTGACGAAGGCCGCGGACGGCGTGAGCCCCGCGACGCCGGTGAGGACCTTGAAGGAGCCCGCGGCGGCGAAGGTGCCGAACGAGCCCAGCACGCTCACTCCCGACATGATCAGGTTGCGGCTGGTGGCCGGGGCGCGCTCCTGGAGCAGGATGGTCAGCGGCACCTCCCACAGTCCTGCACCGATGCCGGTCGCGAACAAGCAGGCGGAGAAGAGCCAGCGGTGGCGCTCCGCTGCGACTACGTGGCCGTCGAAGACCGCGACCAGGCCGGCGGCAGCGAAGGCGAGGCCGGCGAGCAGCGCGCCGTTCACCGGCAGCCCGGCGGGGAAGAGGCGCGCCAGCAGGCGCGGAGCGAGCGCCGAGCCGACGACGATGCCCACCACCAGGGCGAGGAACAGGCTGACCACTCCGGCCTCGTGCAGGCCGTAGACCTGCTTGGCGACGGTCGGCAGCCCGGCGAAGGCCGCGCCGCCCAGGCCCCAGAAGCCCGCCAGGCCGAGCGCCGGCGCCCACACGCCCGGCGCGCGGTGCAGCGAGCGCACCTGCTCGACCACCATCCACGGCATGGCGATCGGCCGTCCGGGCGCCTGGGCGGGCAGTGGCGGGATCCTGAAGGCGCCGACGATGCCCACCACCAACAGCACTGCGCAGACCGCGCTGAGGGCGATCAGGGGCGCGCTCTCGGCGTGGACGCCGAACACCTGAGCGAGCAGGTCGCGGTCGGTGACGGCGCCCAGGCACGTGCCACCGAGGATGGCCAGCACGGTGACGGCGGCGAGGATGGCGTTGCCGGAGCTCAGTCTCTCGGGCGGGACGAGCTCGGGCATCACCGCGAGCTTGACCGGTGCGAAGAAGGTGCTGGCGATCGCCAGGAGGGTCAGCGCGGAGAGCATCAGCGCCGGGCTGCCGGCGGCATAACCCCAGATGCCGAGGATGGCGATCGGCACGTCGACGATCCGGGCGGCGCGGATGATGTGGTGCTTGGGCAGGCGGTCGCCCAGGCTGCCGGCCAGAGGCGCGAGGACGATGAAGGGCAGGCTGAAGAGCATCAGCGCCCACGAGGCGTAGGAGGCGCTCAGCTCTCCCGCGGCCTTCTCGTCGTTCGGGAAGGCCGCGAAGGCGACCGCTCCCAGCGCCACTACCGCCACCTGGCGGAACAGGTTGTCGATGCCCGCGCCGATGGCGCACGCCTGCAGATGGGCGCCGAAGCCGCGGGCGAGGCGAGCAGGAGGTGCGGCAACGGTAGCGGTGGTCATGGATACCCCAGTTATGATAACATACGATTACTTATCAATCGGGATGCCGTCAAGCTCCAGCTTCCGCCGATGACATTGCGTTGATAGCGGTGCGGCCTAGCCTAGGCAACGGGTGCGCTGCGCGACGTCGCATCCGCGTGACCATCCGCGCCGCCAGGAATCGTGGCACATGCACATTGTAGAACGCGATAACGCCTTGGTCGTCACGGTGATGGATCAATGCGGCCAGATCTGGCGCGACCTCGAGCCGCATTTCAAGAGCGTGCCCGCGCGGAGTGGTGCTCGACCTCGCCCAGGTCGGTTTCCTGAACTCGGTGAACATCGCCGCGATCATCGCCGTACGGAACAAAGTGGTCGGCGCGGGCGGTCGCTTCGCCGTCGCCAACCTCCCCGAGCAGGTCAAAGCGGTGTTCCGCATCTTGCGCCTGGAACGGCTGTTCGACCTCGATCTCGGCGTCGACCAGGCGGTGGCGCGGGTGAAACCGGGCGGCTGACGCCGCCGGAGGCCGGCGGCGTCCGACAGCCGCGCCGACGGACCATGCGTCGGTGTCGGCCTCCGCACCTGTGCGGCTGAGGCTTCGAAGCACGGGACTTCCGGACTCCCGGGCCCCCAGACTTCCGGACCTCCCGCGTCGGACGCCGCCGCCCCTCGGCACGGCTGTTGCGTTGTCAGCCTCCAGACGGTTCCCTCCCAGGGCGCTGTCGGAAGGCACCACATGCGCGCTATCATCCTCGTCCTGCTGATCGTCGCCAGCGTCCCGGCCTACGCGGAAAGCCTGTGGAAGGCCGAGACGCTCGCCGATGGGACGCTGTATTCCGACCAGGTGGCGCGCAAGAAGGGCGACCTGATCACCATCCTGGTGAAGGAGACCACCTCGGTCACCGACACCAACAAGACCGAGACCCAGCGCCAGAACGATATCGCCGCGACCATCAACCTGCTGCCCGGCAGCAATGAGACGCCGGCGATCGCTGGCCTGCCCACCAGCGGCAAGCTGCCGGCGCTGGCGGCCACCTCGAACAAGCACTTCCAGGGCACCGGCAACTACACCGCGCAGGCCGAGGTGCTGGCCACCATCACCGGGCGCGTGCTCGACGTCCTCGACAACGGCAACCTGCTCATCGAGGGGCGGCGCACGGTCAAGGTCAACCTCGACACCAAGACCATCCTGATCACCGGCATCATCCGCACCGCCGACATCAAGGCGGACAACACCGTGCCGAGCGAGAAGCTGCACGACTTCCAGGTCGCCATCGAAGGCGATGGGCCGCTGACCCGCTCGCAGTCGGAAGGCTGGCTGGGCCAGCATCCTCGACCACCTGTGGCCGTTCTGAGCCCGCCATGCCGACCCCCGCGGACGACACCATGCTGATGCGCATCCTCACCCTGGGCCTGCCCGCCGCGACCTGCCTGGCCGCGCTGCTCGCGCTCGCCGGGCTGGCGGTCGGCGGCGAGGCCCCGCCGGCGGCGTCCGCCGCGGCGCCCCCGGCCGCCAGCGACGTGGCCGCCACGTGGTGGGCGATCCCGCCCCGACCGACGCCGGCGTGCGGCTCAAGGACCTCTGCGAGATCAGCGGCGTGCGCGACAACCACCTGTTCGGCGTCGGCCTGGTGGTCGGCCTGTCCGGGACCGGCGACAAGAACCCCGCGACCGTGCGCATGCTGCGCCAGATGCTCGCGACCAAGCACCTCAGCTTCGACGACGCCGACCTCAGCAGCAAGAACGTGGCGATGGTGACGGTGACCGCCGACCTGCCCGCCTTCGCGCGCGCCGGCTCGCGCCTCTACACCACCGTCTCGGTCGCCGGCGACGCCACCTCGCTGCGCGGCGGCATGCTGCTGCAGACGCCCCTGACCGGCGCCGACGAGCGCATCTACGCGGTCGCCCAGGGCGCTGTGAGCGTCGGCGGCTTCGGCGCCGCCAGCCCCGGCCTGCCCGCGCCCGGCGTCGAGCACCGGAACATCGAGACCGACGCCGCCCTGTCCCAGGGCGCGCTGGTCGAGCGCGAGGTGCCCGGCGACCCTGCTCTACGGCGACCGCCTGCGCCTGATCCTGCGCGAGTCCGACTTCACCACCGCCAGCCGCGTCGCGCACTGCCTGGGCGAGACCTTCGGCCCGGCGCGCGTCACCGCCGTGGACGCCAACATGATCACCCTCGGCTTCGCCACCGTGCCGAGCGATGGCGAGCTGGTCGACACCATCGCCAGGCTGCAGCAGCTGCGCGTCGTCGCCGGACATCAAGGCGCGCGTGGTGATCAACGAGCGCACCGGCACCATCGTCGCCGGCAACCTGGTGCGCATCAGCGCGGTGGCGGTCAGCCACGGCAGCCTGTCGCTGCGCGTGATGCCGGTCGCCGACCGCCGCTCCGATCCCAGCGACCCGCGCAAGGTGGTCGACACCGTGGCGTGGGTCGACCCCTTCACCCGCCTCAAGCACAGCGACCCGCCCGCCGGCCTGCGCCCGACCACCACGCCCGGGTCCATGAACATCGTCGCCGGCGCGACCGTCGACGACATCGCCAACGCGCTCAACGCGCTCGGCGCCAAGCCGCACGACCTGGTGGCGATCTTCGAGGCCATCGCCCGCGCCGGCGCGCTGCACGCCGAACTGGTCAAGATGTAATGACCGATCTCTCGATCACCGGTGAGGGGCGGCTGCAGGACGCCGGCGACGACCAGCGCGCGCGCCTGAAGCGCGTCGCCGCGCAGTTCGAGGGCACCTTCATCCAGCTCATCTTCAAGACCGCCGACGACGCCAAGATGGACGACGAGCCGCTGATCGGCGGCGAGGGCGCGGACGAGCAGTTCAAGCAGCTGCACGAGTCGGCGCTCGGCGAGCGCGCGGCCGGCCACCTCGGCATCGCCGACATGGTCTTCCGCGAACTGTCGGCGCGCGCCGGCATCAGCGGCGCGCCGGCCGCGCCGCCCTGCCGCCGCCCATCCCGCCCATCAGCAGAGGCCAGCCATGACCACCGTGCCCGTGCTCCCCGCCGCCGCGACCGCGACCACCGTCCAGCTCTTCGACCAGCTCGGCGAGCACCTGGACGCCGAGCTCGGCCTGCACCGGCGCCTGCTCGCCCTGACGAAGGCCAAGCAGCGCCACATCGTCGGCGGCGACATGCCGGCCTTCTCCGCGCTGCTCCAGCAGGAGCAGGCGCCGATGGCCGAGATGGGCAAGCTGCGCCAGCGCCGCGACCTGATCATCAAGGCCGCCGTCCAGGTCCTCGCCCTGCGTGGCGAGCGCCCGCTGCTCGCCCAGGTGGTCGAAGCCGCGCCCGAGCCCCAGCGCGCCGCCCTGCGCCGCCGCGAGGGCGAGCTGCGCAGCGTGCTCGAAGAGCTGCGCGACGCCAACGAGACCACCATGGCGCTGATCCGCCAGAGCCTGAGCTTCGTGCGCGACCTGCTCGGCACCCTGGTCGGCGACCCCGCCGGCCGCCCCGCCAACGCCTACGACCGCCGCGGCTCGCGGCCGGGGGCGCACGGCGAGGGGCGGCTGATCAATACGCGGGGCTGAGCGGGACAGCCGGAGGCGGATAGGACCGCCAAGACGCCAAGGCGCCATGGGACGGGCAGGAGTGGGACGCGGTTGGTGCAGGACACCGTGCGGGCGTTTCTGCGACGTCGTCCACAAGCCTTGGCGTCTCGGCGTCTTGGCGTCTTCGCGGTTCTATCCGGTCCAAGCTGCCCGATGGCCTTCGGCACGCCGCATGCGTTAGGTCCTCCATGACCGACATGCTCCTGATCGGGTTGTCCGCGCTCCAGGCGCACCAGCAGGCGCTGACGGTCACCAGCCACAACATCGCCAACGCGACCACGCCCGGATACACGCGGCAGAGCGCGAAGCTGATCGCCAGCTCGCCCGACGCGGGCACGCCCGGCCAGGTCGGGCGGGGCGTCGACGTCCAATCCATCACCCGCGCGGTCGATACCCTGCTGACCGAGCGGTTGCGTCAGGCGCAGAGCACCGACGGCCGCCTGAACACCCTCGGCACCACCCTGACGGCGGCGCAGGCGGTCTTCAACGAACCCGGCGACAACGGCTTCTCGGCGCAGATCACCAACCTGTTCTCGGCCATCCAGGACCTCTCCAACAACCCGGACTCGACCGCGCTGCGGGCGACGACCGTGGCCCAGATGCAGAGCTTCACCTCGTCGCTGAACAGCGTCGGCGACCAGCTCGCCCAGCTGCACGACGACCTGCGCACCTCGCTGGACGGGGACGTCGCGCAGGTCAACCAGCTCACCTCGCAGATCGCCGGGCTCAACCAGCAGATCCGCATCCAGACCCTGCTCGGCAACAACCCCAACGACCTGCTCGACCAGCGCGACCAGGCGGTGAACGACCTCTCGACCCACCTCGACCTGCACGTGCGCAGCCAGAGCGACGGCTCGGTGCTGATCGACAGCAACGGCGCGCTGCTGGTCGGCCAGGACGCCGCGCAGCCGATCTCGCTCGGCAAGAACAACGACGGCACCATCGCGCTGCTCGCGCCCGACAAGTCCCCGATCAACGCGCAGGGCGGCAGCATCGGCGCGACCATCGACCTCCACGACCACATCCTGCCCGACCTGCAGGCGCAGATGGACACCGTGGCCAGCAGCCTGGCGCTCGAGCTGAACGCGCGCAACTCCACCGGCACCAGCAGCGGCGCGCGCATCGCCGGCTACTCCGCCGACACCGCCACCATCAGCGCCAACCGCGGCCTCGACCTCGACGACAAGGCGCAGGGCCAGGTCTCGGGCAGTGCGCTCGGCATCCCGGCCGCCTACCTCCCCGACTTCACCGACGCCAACGGCAACCCCGAGGCGCGCAACCTGACCATCAACGTGCTCGACAACGCCACCGGCGTGGCGCAGAAGTTCACCGTGCGCTACGACCCGGCCACGGGCAGCGGCTCGCGCTCGCTCAGCGACCTGGTGACGGCGATCAACACCGGGCGCAGCCTCGGCGGTTTCAGCGTCTACCCGCCCGGCTCGGGCGGCGTGGGCGGCGTGAGCGCGCGCATCGTCTCCGCCGACGGCGGCGACCGCCTGACGCTCAGCGCCGCCGCGGGCAAGAGCATCGACTTCAGCAGCGCGCTCGACACCCGGCCGGCGGCCACGGCGTGGACGGGCGCGGACGCCACCGTGACCGGCAGCGACGCGTCGCAGGTCTATGGGCGCGTGGTGTTCCGCGTCTCGGGCGGCACCCTGCAGGCGGTCACGCACAGCGCGCTGGACGGCAGCGAGGCGCCGTACGGCGCCGCAGATCGCCATCAACGCCACCGGGCCCACCGTGGCGACGGTCGGTGGCCTGACCGTGACCCTGCCTGGCGGCGCGGCGCAGTACCACGACGGTGAGTCCTTCGCGGTCGACCTCACGCAGGCCGGGGCCGTCACCGGGGGCAGCTTCACCCAGACCGCCAACTGGACCCAGGGCGACGCCGCCATGACCGTCGGCGGTCGCTACACCGGCGCCCAGTCCTTCGATCCCAGCAACCAGTGGTCGATGCGCGTCATCACCCCCGGCACCATCGGCTCGGCGACCAACCCGCCGCTGGTCGAGTTCACCTACCTCTCCGGCTCGGCCTCGGCCCCGGTGCAGGAGACCGTCCAGAAGGTCCTCGACGACAAGCTCCCGGCCGGCACCCCGGTGCAGATCGCCGATGGCGTCTTCGCGACCTTCGGCCCGGGCGCGCTCAGCGCCGCCGGCAACCAGCTGTCCTTCACCGTCGACGGCCAGCCCGACCAGGCGCGGCTGCTGCCGGCGCTCGGCATCAACACCCTGTTCTCGGGCGCCACCGCCAGCACCCTGCAGGTCGCCGACCCGGTCGCCAAGGACCCCAACCGCATCGCCGTCGGCACCACGCGCGCCGCGGGCGACAACTCCAACCTGCTCGGCATGACGGCGGTCAGCAGCGCCCCGGTGTTCGGCAGCGGCGGGCAGACGGTGGGCGACTTCTACAACGCCGCGGTCACCGGGCTCGGCGTGCAGGTGCAGCAGAACGGCCGCCTGCAGGACACCCAGACGGTGCTCAAGCAGAGCCTCGACAACCAGCGCCAGCAGAGCAGCGGGGTCAGCATCGACGAGGAGGTCACCTACCTCATCCAGCAGCAGCAGGCCTACACCGCCGCGGCGCGCGTCATCTCGATGGCCCGCGACAACATCAACACGCTCCTCGGCATCATCCACTAGCCCCCGGCACCAGGGAGGGACACGACATGGTCGAACGCATCACCGGGCAGGGGCTGAGCTCCGGCATCCTCGCCGACAACCAGCGCACCCTGGCGCGCCTGGCCACCTACCAGCTCGAACTGTCCTCGACCAAGCGCATCAACGTGGTCAGCGACGACCCGGTCGGCGCGCGCCAGGCGATGCGCTACCGCGCCCAGACCCTCGAGACCGGCAAGTACATCGACAACGTCAACAAGAGCACCGCCTTCATGGACGCCAGCGACAGCGCCATGGGCCAGATGTCGCAGGTCATGGACAGCATCAAGGCGCTGGCCGTGCAGGGCGCCAACGGCAGCCAGGACGCGGCGGGGCGCCAGGCGCTGGCGCAGAGCGCCACCTCGCTGCTCGGCCAGCTCGTCGACCTCGGCAACACCGTCCACGACGGCCGCTACATCTTCGCCGGCACCGCCACCGGCACCCCGCCCTTCGCCCTGAGCAGCGATGGCGGCCTCGGTCACCTACTCCGGCAACCTCGACAGCTTCTCGGTCCAGGTCGGCCCGAACACCACGGTGCCGGTCAACCAGAACGGCTTCTCGCTGTTCATGGGCACGACCAACGTCTTCTCGTCGGTGATCCAGCTCCGCGACGCCCTCACCGCCAATGATCCGAGCAAGATCACCTCGCTGATCACCGACCTCGACGCGGCCCACGCCCAGGTCAACAACGTCCAGGGGGCCCTCGGCGGCCAGGAGCAGCGCCTGCAGCTGGCCCAGAACCAGCTCACCACCACCCAGACCAACCTCGGCGACCTGCTCAGCAAGACCGAGGACGTCGACTTCCCCGCCGTGATCTCGCAGATGCAGCTGGCCCAGACCGCGCTGCAGGCCGGCCTGCAGGCCGGGGCCAAGGTCATGCAGACCTCGCTGCTGACCTACATGAGCGCCTGAGAGGGGGGATCGCCCCGGTCCGGCAGTCCGGAAGTCGAGAAGGGGCCGAGCCGGTGCGCTATCCGGGGTCGTCGTGGAGAGGGGGAGCGATCAGTGGGGGGGGCGTCTGCTCTACCGCCCGGCCCGCCAGCGGTTTACTGTGGTGCGGCGTGCACAGGGCTGCTATACACGGCCCAGCATGGCTCGCATCGCGATCATCAGCGATATCCACAGCAACATGCCAGCCCTCGATCGGGTGTTGTCGGACATCGATGCGCAGAAGGTGGACGCGATCTACTGCCTGGGCGACGTGGTGGGCTACGGGCCCGAGCCCGTCGAGGCGATGCGCAAGGTCCTCGACGTCTGCGACGAGGGCAAGGTCATCGCCGGCAACCACGACCACGCCGCCATCCACGAGCCGATCGGCTTCAACGCCGAGGCCCGCGCGGCGGCGCTGTGGACCAACCAGAAGATCCGCGCCGGCATGTTCTCGTGGCTGGGCAAGCGCAAGCGCTGGAACTGGCTGCGCGACCTGCCGACCTCGTTCACCGAGAAGGACGTGCTCTACGTCCACGCCAGCCCGCGCAACCACCTCGAGGAGTACATCCTCGAGGAGCACACCCTGGGCCGCACCTTCCTCGGCGAGGACCCCCGCCAGCTGCTCGAGGAGAACTTCGCCCTGGTCCAGCACACCTGCTTCATCGGCCATACCCACCGCCCCGGGGTGGTCACCGGCGACGACTTCACCTGGCACAGCCTCAAGGCCATCGACCAGCGCTGGGCCATCGACCCGCGCAAGACCATCATCAACGTCGGCAGCGTCGGCCAGCCCCGCGACGGGGACCCGCGCGCCTGCTACGTCATCTTCGACGGGGAATCGGTCGAGTGGCGCCGGGTCTCCTACGACGTCGAGAAGACCCGCAAGCTGATCATGGGGACGCCGCAACTGGGCCAGCACCTGGCTGATCGGCTGCTGGTCGGCCGCTGAGGGGTCGCGGCCTTTCGCCGCTGCCAATCCAGGGCTTGCATTGATAGGGGTGGCCGTATTGTCCTCCCTCCCCCAAGTTCCCCTCCGTCAGGACCAGTCATGCCCAAGATGAAGACCCACAAGGCGTCCAAGACGCGCATCCGCATCACCCCCACGGGCAAGATCATGCGCACCCAGTGCGGCGTGCGCCACCTGCTGACGCACCGCACCCCGAAGCGCCTGCGCAACCTGCGCAAGAAGACCACCACGACCACGGCCGGCTACGTGCGCCGCGCGCGCTTCGCCCTGGTCAAGGGCCAGCCCTGAGCTGAGCCGCTCCTGCCGGCCTCCCGTGGCCGGCATCCCATCGTCTCCGCAATCACCCCAAGTAGGCCCCTGGCCTCCCCGGCACCGTACGCGGCTCCGGGCTTGAATAGGAAATACGCCCATGCGCACCACCAACGGAGCTGCCCGCCACCGCAGCGTCAAGCGCGTCAAGAAGATGGCTCGCGGCTTCTACAGCGGCCGCCACAAGATGTACCACGTCATCTGCGAAGCGGTCATGCGCGCCGAGCAGCAGGCGTTCATCGGCCGCAAGCTGAAGAAGCGCGATTTCCGCCGCCTGTGGATCGCGCGCATCAACATCGCCTGCCGCCCGCTCGGCATCAACTACAGCCGCCTGATCGCCGGCCTGCAGAAGGCCGACATCCGCCTGGACCGCCGCATGCTCAGCGAGCTGGCCATCCACCAGCCGGCCGCCTTCGCCGACATCATCGGCAAGGCCAAGGCCGCGCTGGGCGTCGCCGCCTGAAGAGGTCGGAACGCTGAGAACACGGGAACCCGGCGGGAATCCGCCGGGTTCTTCGTTTTTGCCAGCTTACGCGGTGCTGGGACGGCCTGATAGAACCGCCAAGTCGCCAAGAATTTCCGACCATTCAGCGCGTCCCGCCAAAAGGACGCAAAAGCATCCTGGTCCTAGGGTCGGGCCTTGGCGTCTTGGCGGTTCTATCCTTCCCGAGAGAACCACCGCGAGCCTTTCAGGACGCCAGCAGCTCCTTCAGCCGCCGCTGGCACTCCCCGCTCTGGAAGGGCTGCGCGAACATGCGCGCGCCGATGCTGCTGTCGATGGCGCCCTGGCGCGCGAGGCGCATGGAGCGGATGGCCTGCACGGCCGAGGGGCTGAATTCGCTGAGCGAGGCGGCGAGTTCGGAGACCTCGTCGTTGGTGCTGGCGATGCGGTCGATCAGGCCGTGCGCCAGCGCCTTGTCGGCGTCGAGCACGTCGCCGTTGAGGAACAGCTCCGAACTGAAGGATTCCGAGACCCGGCAGGCGAGGCGGCGCAGCCCGCCCATGCACGGCACCAGGGCCCAGGCCAGGCCGGGGAGCCCCAGGCGCAGGCTTGGGCTGCCGACCAGGACGTCGCAGCCCAGGGCGAGTTCAAGGCCGGCGCCCAGGGCGTAGCCGGTGAGGTGGGCGATGGTGACCCCGGGCCAGGCCTCGATCGAGCTGGTGACCTCGTGACCGAGTCGGCTGTAGGCCGCGGCGCGCGGGCCATCGAGCTGGGCCAGCTCGGAGATGTCGGCGCCGACCGAGAAGATGTTGGCGTCCCCCTCGATGATCAGCGGCAGGGGGGAGCGGTGGTGCTCGTCGAGCAGCGCGCCGAGGCTGCGCAGGGTCTGCGAATCGAGGGCGTTGTACCGCTCCGGGCGGCTGAGGCGCAGGCGCAGGAAGCTGTGGTTGCGCTCGACGCGGATCAGCTGGAGGCTGACGGTGGCCATGCTGGCGACTCCGTGGGATTCCGTGCCTCCGTGCGCGGATCAAGGATTGGACAGGGGTGGATACCCTGCCCGCGCGGCGCCCGGTGCGGGGTGCACGCCAAGCTTCTACAGGTGTTTGTGGCACGCCCCCGTTGCGGATCCCCGCCCCCTTTCTAACCTTCGCCCACCATTATGAGTTGGATCGACCGTTTCATGGGCATGTTCAGCGTCGATCTGGGGATCGACCTGGGCACCGCCAACACCCTGGTCGCCGTGCAGGGCAAGGGCGTGGTGATCTCCGAGCCCAGCGTGGTGGCGGTCAAGAAGGGCACCAAGCAGGTGCTGATGGACGGCAACGCGGTCGGCGAGCAGGCCAAGATCATGCTCGGCAAGAACCCGGGCAACATCGAGGTGGTGCGCCCGATGAAGGACGGCGTGATCGCCGACTTCGAGATCACCGAGGCGATGCTGCGCTACTTCATCCGCCGCACCCACGGCCGGCGCGGCCCGTTCCGCCCGCGCGTGGTCATCGCCGTGCCCTCCGGCATCAACGAGGTCGAGAAGCGCGCGGTCACCAACAGCGCGATGAACGCCGGCGCGCGCCAGGTCTTCCTCATCCCCGAGCCGATGGCCGCCGCGATCGGCGCCGGCCTGCCCTTCGCCGACCCGGTCGGCAGCATGATCGTCGACATCGGTGGCGGCACCACCGAGGTCGCGGTGATCTCGCTCGCCGGCATCGTCGCCAGCGAGTCGGTGCGCGTCGCCGGCGACGAGCTCTCACAGGCGATCGTCAAGTACCTGAAGACCGAGTACAACGTGGTGATCGGCGAGAACACCGCCGAGAACGTCAAGCACACCATCGGCTGCGCACTGTCCCCGGCCGAGGAGACGCGCATGTCGATCCGCGGGCGCGACATGCGCACCGGCATGCCGCGCGCGATCGAGGTCACCGCCCACGAGGTGCACGAGGCGATCAAGCCGCAGCTGATGGCGATCGTCAACTCGGTGAAGATGGTGCTCGAGCGCACCCAGCCCGAACTCGCCGCCGACCTGATGGAGCGCGGCATCTGCATGGCCGGCGGCACCTCGCTGCTGCGCGGCATGCCCGAGCTGCTGTCGCGCGAGACCGGCCTGCCGGTGCGCCTCGCCCAGGACCCCCTGACCTGCGTCGCGCGCGGCTGCGCCGCTCTGCTCGATGACCTGGATCAGATCAAGCAGATCCTGGAGATCGGCACTGAGCATTGAGAGTTCCTTAGAAGCGGTTTCAAAACCCCTTCCCAGTCAGCCGACGCCAGCAAATCAGTCCCGCAGCCAAGATCATGAACCCCATATGCATCTCGGGGTCGCGCTCGTAGCGCGTTCGGAGTCTCTTGAAGCGGTGGAACCAGGCGATGGTGCGTTCAACGACCCATCGGTGCCTTCCTAGCCGCTCTGAAGATTCGATGCCTGGCCGGGCGATGCGATGCTTCACCCCGAACGAGGCGATGAACGCCCTGTTTTTCGCCGACGAGTAGCCTTTATCCGCGTGGAGGTGCTTCGGCTTCCAGGAGCGGCCACCGGGCCTGCCTCCGATTCGCGGGATGTTGATGAAGAGGTGCTCGAGCGTGACGACGTCCGGGACGTTGGCTCCTGAGAGCCCAACCACGAGCGGAATCCCACCGGCGTCAACCAGAAGATGGTGTTTGCTGCCTCTTTTCCCACGATCCGTGGGATTCGGTCCCGTGAGTCGCCCCCTTTTACAGCCCGTACACTGGTGCTGTCGACGATCGCCCGGTAGAGGTTCAGTTTCCCTGAGGCGCGCAAACGCGCGAGGATGATCCGGTGCATGCGAGACCACACGTTGGCCTTCTGCCATGCCTGCATGCGACGCCAGCATGTCGTACCGCTGCCGCACTCCAATTCCTGGGGAAGATGCTTCCAGGCTATGCCCGTGAGCAGCACATAGATGATCCCGTTGAGGACGGCGCGATCCGATAGGGGCGGGCGGCCTCCCTTCGGCTTCCTGGAGGTGGCGGGAATCAGGGGAGAGAGCACCCCCCAGAGGTCGTCATCGACGAATTCAGAGCGCATTCCCTTCCATAGCAGACTCTTGGCGACTTAACAGAGGGTTTTGCAACCGCCTCTTAGGGAGTTGGCGATGGGAATGGGTCGGAGTCGCGCTTTTGGAAGATCCTAGACCGTAGACCGTAGGCCCTCGGTCTGCTCCTCGTGTGCTGCTCGCAACTCGCTTCGTGTGTGCTCTCGGCCTCTTGTCCGCGTGTGCCGCTGCTTCGTCCGCATGCGACGAGGGTCTAGGGTCTCGGGTCTCACGCCAAAGGCGCGCCCGGCATGCCTTGACGCCTGCCTGCGCATTGCGGTACTGTGCGCAAGCTGGAGCTCAGATGCCCCTTGCCGCCGAGATCGTCAGCGCCCTGGTCGAGGGCCGCCTGGGGGACCCCTTCGCGGTGCTGGGCGCGCACCCCGAGGCGGACGGGGTGTGGGTGCGCGCGCTGGTGCGCGGGGCGCGCCGGGTGACGGTGGTGCCGTCCACGGGCGAGCCGGTGGCCCTGGCGCAGCGCGATGCGCTCGGCCTGTTCGAGGGCCGCGTCGCGGCGGGTGACGCGCCGATCGCGTACGAGCTCGAGGTCCAGACCGCCGACGGCGCCGTCGCCCGCAGCCGCGATCCCTACTCCTTCTGGCCGCAGATCCCCGACTACGACCTCGGCCTGTTCCAGGCGGGGCACCACCTGCACCTCGGCGACGTGCTCGGCGCGCACTGCGCCAGCGTCGACGGCTGCGCCGGGGTGCGCTTCGCGGTGTGGGCGCCCAACGCCGAGCGCGTCGCGGTGATCGGCGACTGGAACGGCTTCGACGCGCGCTTCCACCCCATGCGCCGGCGCGACCCGGCGGGAGTGTGGGAGCTGTTCGTCCCCGGCGTGCGGCCGGGCATGCTCTACAAGTTCGCGCTGCGCGCGCGCAGCGGCGAGCTGCGCATCAAGGCCGATCCGTTCGCCGCGAGCAGCGAGCGGCCGCCGGCGACGGCGAGCGTGGTGGTGGCACCGGACGGCTACGGCTGGGGGGACGCCGCGTGGCTGGCGCGGCGGCGTGGGCGCGACCACCTCGCCAGCCCGATGGCGATCTACGAGGTGCACCTCGGGAGCTGGCTGCGCGGGCCGGAGCCGGGCGACACCTGGCCCGGCTACGCCGAGCTCGCCGACCGCCTGATCGCGCACTGCCAGCGCTTCCACTTCACCCACCTCGAGCTGCTGCCGGTGGCGCAGCACCCGTACGAGGGCTCGTGGGGCTACCAGGTCACCGGCCAGTACGCGCCCAACAGCCGTCACGGCTCACCCGAGGACTTCCAGGTCTTCGTCGACCGCTGCCACCAGGCGGGCATCGGCGTGATCATCGACTACGTGCCCGGCCACTTCCCCAAGGACGACTTCGCGCTGGCGCGCTTCGACGGCGGCGCCTGCTTCGAGTACGAGGACCCGCGCGAGGGCGAGCACAAGACCTGGGGCACCCACGTCTTCAACTTCCGCCGACCGGAGGTGCGCAACTTCCTCATCGCCGCGGCCCTGCACTGGCTGCGCCGCTTCCACATCGACGCCTTGCGCGTGGACGCGGTGTCGTCGATGCTCTACCGCAACTACGACCGCGAAGAGGGGGAGTGGACGCGCAACGAGGAGGGCGGCATCAGCAACCTCGAGGCGGTGAGCTTCCTGCAGGAGCTGACCAGCACCGTGCACCGCGAGTGCGCCGGGGTGCTGATGATCGCCGAGGAGAGCACCGCCTGGCAGGGTGTGACCGCGCCGACCGCGATGCAGGGCCTGGGCTTCGACCTGAAGTGGAACATGGGCTGGATGCACGACACGCTCAGCTACCTGGCGCAGGACCCGCTGATGCGCCCGGGCGTGCACGACCGCATCACCTTCCACCAGTGGTACGCCTACGACGACAAGTGGGTGCTGCCGCTGTCCCACGACGAGGTGGTGCACGGCAAGAAGTCGCTGCTCGACAAGATGTCCGGCGACTACTGGCGGCGCGTCGCGCAGCTGCGGCTGCTCTACGGCTACCAGGTGGCGGTGCCGGGGCGGCCGCTGCTCTTCCAGGGCGCCGAGTTCGGCCAGGGCCGCGAGTGGGGCTGGGAACGCCGCGTCGATTGGGACGAGGCCCAGGAGCCGCTGCGCGCCGGGCTCGGCCGCTTCCTGGCTGAGGTGCTGGGCCTCTACGCCGAGGAGAAAGCGCTGCACGCGCGCGACGACCACCGCGACGGTTTCCAGTGGGTCGACTGCGAGAACCGCCAGGAATCGGTGCTCGGCTTCCTGCGCAAGGCCCCGGGCGCGCCCGACGTCCTGGTGGCGTGCAACTTCACTCCGATCCCGCGCCACGACTACCCCATGGGCGTGAACACGCGCGGGACCTGGACCAGGCTCATCGACAGCGATGCAGTGGAGTTCGGCGGCAGCGGCGTGGTCAACCCGCTGGAGATCGGGACGCGCGACGAGCAGCGCGGCGTCTTCCCGGCGACGCTACGCGTCACGTTGCCGCCGCTGGGGATGGTCATGCTGCGGGCGCCGGTGGGGGGCGCTGGGCGCTAGCGCGAGGGCGCGGCGCGCAGGCGCCGCGGCGCGAGGCGCGAGGCGCGAGGCGCGAGGCGCGAGGCGCGAGGCGCGACAGCGAGGCGCGTAGGCGCGAGGCGAGGCGCGAGGCGCGAGGCGCGAGGCGCGAGGCGCGAGGCGCGAGGCGCGAGGCGCGAGGCGCGAGGCGCGAGGCGCGAGGCGCGAGGCGCGAGGCGCGAGGCGCGAGGCGCGAGGCAGAGGACACCAGGTCGGGTGGGTGAGGCAAGGGGTCCCGCTCGCAACTTCGGGCCACTGCCGATGAGCCTGCGGAGCGGGCGGAAGAAAATAGCCCAGGGCGTGAGCACTGGGAATACGGAGTCCAATCGAACATGCCGCGGAGCGGGCGAAACAGGTTCTGACGCGCGCGCCAACGCTCATCACATCCGGGATGATGGAAATGGGTCGCCCGCTCCGCGGGCTGCCCCGTCTTATTCCAATCGGGTCCCAGGGCTTGCGCCCTGCCCATTACCCACATCTCATGGGATCACGCGCGGCCCTGGAAACGAAGAACCCGCCGGCCGGGAATCGAGAGCGCCAACGGCGCGCCCCAATCCCAGCCCAGGGCAACGCCCTGGGAACGAGATCCCCATAAAAACATTCGCGAGCCCTGCAGGGGCGGCCCAAACCGCGTGCCGCCAGCGACGATTGGGCCGCCCCTGCAGGGCTCGGCTCCTATTTTACCGAGGTACCCAGGGCGTTGCCCTGGGCTGGGATTGGGCCGCGCCTCCGGCGCTCTGGACAGTGGGAGCGGGTCACGGGCGAGAGATGTGGGTAATGAGTAGGGCTTGCGCCCTGGGCTCGTTTCTTTCGCCCGCTCCGCGGGCTCATGCAATTCGGGAACGGGATTTCTCCGATAAACCAGGCGAGATCGCGAGAGGGACGGTACGCCCCATCAGCCATCAGCCATCAGCCATCAGCCATCAGCCATCAGCCATCAGCCAAAACAGGCGCGCAGGCCCTGCATCGCCAGCCACGCGACCAGCGCGCTGGCGGGCAGGGTCAGGACCCAGGCGATGACGATGTTGATCGCGGTGCCCCAGCGCACCGCCGCGAGGCCGCGGGTGGTGCCGGCGCCCATGATGCTGGCGGTGATGCAGTGGGTGGTCGAGAGCGGGGTGCCGGCGGCGCTCATCACCATGATCACGGCGGTGCCGCTGACCTGCGCGGCGAAACCCTGCAGGGGCGACACCTTGATGATCTTGGTGCCCATGGTCTTGATGATCTTCTTGCCGCCGGCGATGGTGCCCAGGCACATCGCCATGGCGCAGGCGACGATCGCCCACAAGGGGATGTCGGTGGCCTCCTTCAACGCCTTGCCGTCCTTGCTGCCCTTGTCCTTTTCCAGGTGCACGGTCGGCATGATCAGGTCGTAGGTGCGCTTGACGATGTCCGGCGCGGCGGAGTCCCGCACGGCGGTGCGCAGGGCGGCCTCATCGGTGCGCTGGGCGGTGAGCGGCTTGCCGGCCGCGGTCGCCTGGACCTGGTACTGGGCGAGCGCGGCCGCGTGCTCCGCCGGGGCCGCGCCGTGGGCCGGCACGATCAACGGCTTGAGGCCCCAGCCGGCGAGCGCGGCGGTCATGGTCAGGGTGATGACGCCCATGACCTTCTGCGCGTCGTTCTGGCCGTGCGCGTAGGAGAGCGTGCACGCCGAGACGAACTGCAGGACCCGCGAGCCGTTGGTGACCACGTGCGGGCGCAGGCGCCGGCAGATCCACATCGCCACCACCATGACCAGGAAGGCCAGCGCGAAGCCGATCAGCGGTGATTGGACCAGGGGGATCAGCACCTTGTCGACCAGCTTGGTCCACACGAAGGCGCCGGTGCCGGCGAAGGCGACCACCGCGCCGGCCAGACCGCCGACCAGGGCGTGCGATGAGCTGGACGGGATGCCCCACCACCAGGTCAGCAGGTTCCAGGTACTGGCGCCGATGAGCGCGGCGAGCACCACCAGCGGCGTGACCAGGCCTGCGTCGTGCACCAGGCCGGAGGCGATGAAGGAGGCGACCGCGGTGCCCGAGAGCGCACCGAGGAAGTTGCACAGCCCCGAAACGATCACCGCCGTGCGCACCGACATCACCCCGGTCGACACGCTGGTCGCCACGGCGTTGGCGGCGTCGTGGAAGCCGTTGATGAAGTCGAACAGCAGCGCGACGACGACGACCAGGATGATCATGCTGAGCATGGGGACCGCTCAGGCATGCTTGACGGCGAGCGAGGTCAGGGCGTCGGCGACCTGCTCGCAGCGGTTGACGGCCTTCTCCAGGTCGTCGAGCACCTCGCGCTCGCGCAGGATGTCCTTGGCGTCGATGGTGGGGTCGTGGAAGAGCTTGCTGATGGCGTCGCGGAACACCACGTCGCCGTCCTTCTCGAGCTGGGTGACGCGCGCGGCGCCGGCGGTGACCGCGTCGTAGGCCTGGGTGCGCAGGTGCGGGATGGTCTCGGCCAGCACCGTGGTGCACTCGACCAGCTTGTCGGAGAGCAGGATCATCGAGGAGGTCGGCTTGGCGACGCCGAACAGCACGCAGGCGCGCGCGGCGGCGTTGGCGAAGTCGAGGATGTCGTCGAGGCGCTTGGAGAGCTTCTGCAGGTCCTCGCGGTCGAGCGGCGTGACGAAGGTGCGACCGAGCGCTTCGAGCATCTCGTGGACGATGCGGTCGCCCTGGTGCTCCAGGTCCTGGACGCGGTCGCGGATGACCACCGCGTCGCCGCTGTCCTTGAAGCCGGCCAGCACCTTGGCGGCGTCGCGCGCCACCACGGCCTGCCGCTCCAGGAAATCGAAGAAGTGGTCTTCCTTGGGAAGCAGCCAGCGGAGCAGGTTCTGGAATGACATGGGCGGCATCCCATCCTTTGTTAAGATCCGGTCAAGGAGCTTCGGGGGAGGTGGTGGAGCGTCCCGAGATCCGGAGGCCTGGGAGCCGGGCAGCCCTAATCGTGTTTTTTCATGTAGTTACGTACTATTGGCGGCGGAGGGGTGCTGGCGGTCGGCAGTCGGTTCCGGCCGTGCGGGCCGCGCGGGACATCACCGTTGGCAGCGATGCGCATCCAGGCAGGCTGCGCGCCCGTTGCCAACCTGGTACCCCGGAATGGAGCCCATGCGCCCACCCCTGCGCGCCGTCATCTGCGACCTCGACGGCCTGCTCTTCGATTCCGAGGTGCTGACGCGCAGCGCGTGGCAGGCGGCGGCGCGCGCCCTCGGCCACGACCTGGACGACGCCTACTTCGCGACCCTCATCGGACGGCGCATCGCGGTCAGCGAGGCCGATGTCGCCAGCCGCTTCGCCCTTGATGTCGACGCCTTCCGCGTGGCCTGGCGCGCCGAGCACCACCGCCTGGCCAGCGCGGGCGGTGCGCTGCCCAAGCCCGGGCGCGCTGGCGCTGCTCGCCTGGCTGGAGGAGCGCGGCATCCCGCGCGCCGTCGCGACCTCGAGCGTGCGCAGCGACGCGCTGCGCACGCTCGGCCCGGTCGCCGCCCGCTTCCAGGCGGTGATCACCGGCGACCAGGTCGCGCGCGGCAAGCCCGACCCCGAGATCTACCTCGCCGCCGCCGCCGCCCTGGGGGTCCCGCCCGAGGCCTGCGCGGCGTCGAGGACTCCGAGCCCGGCATCGCCGCCGCGCACGCCGCCGGCATGGCCGCGATCATGGTCCCCGACCTCAAGCAGCCGGACGCCGCGACCCGCGCGCGGGCGTGGCGGGTCTGCCCCACCCTGGTCGAGGCGCGCGCCGAACTCGAGGCGCTCTGGTCGCGTGGTCCGGCGGTCCGGGAGTCCGGGAGTCCCTGAGTCCCGTAGGAGGGTGTTCGGGAAGCATCCGTGCGGCGAATGCCGGTCGTCAGCGACTTTTGGGCTTCCGGACCTCCGGACTCCCGGACTTCTCCACGGTCTTGTCCGGATACTTGCAGAGCTTGCGCACCGGGCAGGCCGGGCACTTCGGCACGCGCGCCACGCAGGTGTAGCGGCCGTGCAGGATGAGGTAGTGGTGCGCGTGGTGCAGGTGCCGCGCGGGAGTGCGCGCGAGCAGCACCTGCTCGGTCTGCTCCGGCCGGGTGGTGCGCGCGATGCCGAGGCGGTTGGCGACGCGCTGCACGTGCGTGTCGACGGCGACGGTGTGCTCGCCGAAGACGATGTTGAGCACCACGTTCGCGGTCTTCCGGCCGACGCCCGGCAGCGCTTCCAGCGCGGCGCGGTCGTTCGGGACCTCGCCGCCGTGCAGCTCGATGAGCTGCTTGCAGAGCGCGATCAGCCGCGTCGCCTTGCCGTTGTACAGGCCCACGCCCTTGATGTGCGCGCGCAGCTTGTCGACGCCCAGCGCCACCATCGCCTGCGGCGTCCCGGCCACCGGGAACAGCGTGCGCGTCGCGGCGTTCACCGAGCGGTCGGTGGTGTGTGCCGACAACGCCACGGCCGCCAGCAGCTGGAAGGGGGTGCCGTACTCGAGCTCGGTCTTCGGATCCGCCATCGCCGCGGCCAGGGTGTCGAAGACCGCGCCGATCGCCTTGGTGGAGAGCGGTCCGTAGAACGCGGTCGGTTTCGTGGGCGTGGTGCGGATGGTCGGCATGGTCAGTTCCCCGAGAGCGCGCGCCACTGGTCGCCGAACGGCCCGCAACCGCCGCGCTCGAGCAGGAACACCTGGGCGCAGGTCGCGCACGCGAAGGTCAGGCGCACGCAGCCCGCCGCGGGGCTCCCCGGCCTGTCGGCGGCCGCCGCGACCGCGGGCCAGGGCGGACTGCCGCCGGTGTCCTCGAGGACGCCCGCGGCGACCGCGACCTGCAGGCGGTCGACCTGCTCCCTCCAGGCCGCGCCGGCGCCGACCGGCACGGTCTTGTAGAAGGGGTCGCAGCGCTCGCACATGGCGGGACGGCCTCAGCCGGACGCGAGGCGGATCTCGATGGCGCGCGCGTGCGCCTCCAGCCCCTCGCCGCGCGCCAGGGCGATGCCGGCGTCGGCGCAGTGGCGGAAGTCGGTCTCGGCGAAGTTGATGATCGAGGTGCGGCGCAGGAAGGTGTCGGCGCCGATGCCCGACCACATGCGCGCGGTGCCGCCGGTGGGCAGGGTGTGGCTGGGCCCGGCGACGTAGTCGCCGATCGGCTCCGGCGACCAGTCGCCGACGAAGATCGCGCCGGCGTTGCGCAGCTTGGGCAGCAGCGCGCGCGGGTTGCGCACCATCACCTCGAGGTGCTCGGGGGCGATGCGGTTGGCCACCTGCGCTGCCTCGTCGACGTCCTTGCAGCGCACCAGGCGGCCGAAGCGCGCGATGCTCTCGCGCGCCACCGCCTGGCGCGCCTCGGGCAGGCTGTCGAGCTGGTCGCTCAGCGCGCGCTGCACCGCCGAGGCGATGCCGGGACCGACCGCCAGGCACACGCTCATCGCCAGCACGTCGTGCTCCGCCTGGGAGAGCAGGTCGGCGGCGACGAAGGCCGGGTTGGCGGAGTCGTCGGCGATGACCAGCACTTCGCTGGGGCCGGCGAGCATGTCGATGTCGACGCGGCCGTAGGCGTGGCGCTTGGCCAGGGTCACGTAGAGGTTGCCGGGCCCGACGATCTTGTCGACCTTGGGCAGGCTGGTGGTGCCGCAGGCCAGCGCCGCGATCGCCGGGATGCCCCCGACGCGGTAGGCCTCGGTCACGCCCACGGCGTGCGCGGCGGCGAGCAGCTCGGGCGCGACCGAGCCATCGCTGCGCGGCGGCGTCACCAGGACCAGCTGCTCGACCCCGGCCACGCGCGCCGGGACCAGGTTCATGATCACCGTCGAGAACAGCGGCAGCGTGCCCTTGGGACCGCCGGGGATGTAGCCGCCGACGCGCTGGAGCGGCGTCCAGCGCACGCCCAGGGGCTCGTCGAGCGCGATGCCGAAGCTGCGCGGCAGCAGCCGGCGCTGGTAGGTCTCGACCTGGCGGATGGCGAAGGTGATGGCGCCCCGCAGGCCGCGACCGCAGTGGTTCCACGCGTCGACCAGGTCGTCGTCGGGGATGCGCAGGCTGTCTGCGGGCAGGGTGACGCCGTCGAACTTGCGCGTGTAGTCGACCACCGCGGCGTCGCCGTCGCGCTCGACCGCGGTGAACACCTCGTCGATCACCTCGCCGATGGAGGCCTCGCGGCCGAGCACGCGCGCGTAGAACGGCCGGGCCTTGGCCTCGGCCTCGGCGACCAGGCGCTGGAAGCGCTGGTGGGTGGCTCCGACCAGGTCGCGGAAGGCGGCGTCGCTGGGCGTGATCTCGGTGAGCATGCGGCGGGACTCTAGGCTCGCCCGGCCCGCTGCAATGCGCGAGGCGTAAGCCCTGGTGCTTTCGGGCGATTAGGGGGGTCGAGGCATGAAGGGGTGAGCACTCGGCGCAGGTGGGTCAGAGGGGGACGCCGCAAGGCCGCAGAGTTCGGCGAGGACCTATGGCTCGCGGTCTTCCCTGCGGGCGGCGCGCAGGGTGCGGAAGAAGTCCTTGAGGAGGGTGCTCGAGGCCTCCGCCCCGATGCCGCCGAGGACCTCCAGCCGATGGTTGAAGCCGGGCGGCGCGCGCAGGTCGACGACGCTGCCGCAGGCGCCGGCCTTGGGTTCGAAGGCCCCGTAGACGACGCGCCGGACGCGCGCGTTGAGACAGGCCCCGAGGCACATCGGGCAGGGTTCGAGGGTGACGTACAGGGTGCAGTCCTCGAGCCGCCAGCTGCCCAGTGAGCGGCTGGCCGCGCCGATGGCGATCATCTCGGCATGCGCGGTGGCGTCCTGCAGGGTCTCGCAGGCGTTGCGCCCGCGGCCGATGACGCGCCCGTCGCAGACCACCACCGCCCCCACCGGCACCTCGCCCTCGCCGGCGCCCGCGCGCGCCTCCTCCAGGGCCAGGCGCATGAAGTGGTGGTCGTCGGGGGGGAGCATGGGGCTGGCGAAGTCGTATGCCTGCGGGTCGACACGCCTAGCGCTGAGGGGTCGAACCGCCTTCCTAGGACGCCAGAGCCGAGACCCTAGACCCTAGACCCTAGACCCTAGGTCGTAGGAATGGGTTGTGCGCGCAGGGAGGGGGTTTCGAGGAGAGCAGGAGCTGTGTCGTAAGACAACCAGCGACTCCGTACCACTGTCTAGGGTCCAGGGTCCAGGGTCCAGGGTCTGCTTCGCCGGCCACCCGCGAAAACAAAAAAACCCGGCCGAAGGCCGGGTTTTTCCGTTTTCGCGGGTGGCCGGCGAAGCTAGCGCACGCGCTTGGTCATCGTCAGCAGGTACCCGCGCGTCGACAGAACCTGGTGCTTGACCTCGTCCATGTTCGACTCGAGGGCCTTGAGGCCGGCGTCGTCGGGGCGGAAGTTGAGGGCGTTGCCGTAGCCGACGATGCCGATCTGCAGCTTCTCCTGGTCGCCGACCAGCAGCACGTTGAAGGTCTCGTTGGCGTCGTTGGCGTGCTTGCGGATGATCGCGGCGGCGTCGGTCAGGCCGCGCTGGACGTGCGAGGTGACGTCGGCGGGCAGGCGCAGGCGCGCGGCCAGGGCGCCGGCGAGCGAGGCCAGGCCGGCGGCGAACTCCAGGTCGGCGGGCAGCTTGGCCTCGATCATCTTGACCTTGGACATCTCGTAGAACTCGATGGTGCCGTTCTGGTCGATGCTGAAGTAGTCGCCGCTGCGCGGGTCCTTGAAGCGGCCGGGCTGGCTGATGTTCAGGCCCATGCCGGTGATCGGGTGCTTGAACTGGATGGGGAACTTGGCGGTGGGCTGGGCCTGGGCCTTGGCGGCCTTCTTGCCGAAGCTGGCGACCGCGGCCTCGATGGTCTCGTGGGTCTCGAACAGCGCGAGCAGGCCGAGCATCTCGAACAGCGCGATGACCTTGGTCGGCACGCCGACCAGCTTGATGTCGCCGCCCTTCTCGCGGAAGTTGTCGACGCACTTCACGATGGTGCCGAGACCGGTGGAGTTGATGTACTTCACGTTGGTCAGCACCAGCATCACGTTGTGCGTGCCGGCCGAGAGGATGTCGCTCAGGCGCCCTTCGAAGGTCTGGTTGGTGCTCGCGTCGATCGAACCGGTGAGGAACACCGCCTTGGACTCTTCGCCGCTGGGCAGGGTCACGGTCTTGATGTCGAAGTTGAGAACCGCCATGGACGCTCCGGTAAGGGGCTTCCGGCACGATGCCGGGCTGTGCTCGCCGACCGTGGGCCACCGCATGGTGGCCAGGCCGGCGCAGGTAGGTCAGGGAAGAATGGTCCGGAGGGGGGGGAAGGCGAGCGGGAAACGCAACGGCCCGCGCGCCGGGCGGCGTTTGAGTGTGATACGGAAAACCCCCCATGCGGTTGCAGGGTGGGGTTTTGGGGATTCTAAGCCGGGCGGATGCCGACACACTTCCCGGCGTCGCCGCATGGTTCAGCCAACGCCCGCCGGGCGTCGCTGCGCCTGCGCCAGACGGGAGCGCACATGGGTTTTTTCGGCAGCAAGAAGAACAAGGCCCCCAAGGAAGCGGAGCAGCAGCCCATTTCCCAGCGGAAGAGCCGGCGCATCGTCGCGCCCGGCGGCGGCGCGAAGACCGCTTCCGGCCCCGCACCGACCGCGACCGCGCAGGTCAACAAGACCGCGGTGGTCCGCCAGGGCACCGTCCGCGCCGGTGGCGCCAAGACGCTGCCTGCGGCCCAGACCGCGACCGTCGAGGACTCGCTGAACGTCGCCAACCTCCATGACGGCGGAGCTGACGACGTCATCGCGCCGCCCACGCGCCCCAAGAGCCGCGAGCCGATCATCGCCAGCCGTCCGCCCGAGTTCGCCGGCGGCCTGAACAACGCCGCGCACACCGCCGGCCCCAGCCGCACCGGTGACGACGCGCTGCTCGATTTCCTGCAGAACAAGGCCAGCCTGCTCAGCGACGATCAGGTCAACGAGGTCAAGAACAAGGCCGCCGGCGAGGACCTGCCGATCGACGCCGCAGCGGTGCAGCTCGGCTTCCTCACCGAGGAGCAGATGGTCAACGCGCTCACCCAGGAATGCTGGGTGCCGCACCTCAAGGTCGACAAGTACGAGATCCGCAAGAAGGCGCTCGACACCATCAGCCGCGACGACGCCATGCACTACGGCGTCTTCCCGGTCGACAAGCTCGGCAGCCTGCTGACCCTCGCGATGGTCAACCCGCTGGACGTCGACACCATCCGCCTGCTCGAGTCGAAGACCTCGCTCGACATCAAGAAGGTCGTGGCGACGCGCACCGAGATCACCCAGGGCATCGAGAAGTACTACTCGGGCCAGGTGGTGGCCAAGGACACCAGCATCTCGTTCACCCAGGACATCGAGCCCAAGAGCGTCACGCAGATGCTCGCCAAGGTCAATCCGACGGTGAACGCGCCGGCCTCGCCGATCCCCACGTCGCGCACCCCGTCGCTGCAGCCGCCCGCCGACAACATCGTGCCAGAGATCCAGGACATCGACGACCTGCTGACCAGCGACGAGGCCATCGCTCCGGCGATCATCGAGCCGATCTCCCTGCGCGCCGATGCGGAGGCCGAGGCCCCGGTCATCGAGGAGGTCGAGGAGATCGAGGTCATCGGCGAGCCCGCCCTGGACCTGGCCGCGGCGGCCCCGGTCGCCGAATCGCCCTTCGCCGACCACGATTCCGCGGAGGAGCTGCCGGCGCCCGAGATCGTCGAGATCGCCCCGCCCGCCGTCGAGTTCGCCCTCGCCGACGCGGCCGAGCCCGAGGCCGCGATCACCAAGAAGCAGGCCAAGCCGGTGCCCGCGCCGGCCTTCGAGCTGGATGACGCCCCGGTCAAGCCGGTCAAGGCCCCGGAGCCGGTCTTCACCGTGCCGGCGCCCGCGCCGGTCATCCGCACCCCGGCGCCCGCGCCGGTGGCGAAGGCCCCCGCGCCCGCGCCCACCCCCCGCGCACCGATCGCGCCGCCCAAGCCCGCTGCCCCCCCGGCGCCGCGCGCCCCCGCTGCGCCGCCCGCCGCGGCCCGCCCGCCCGAGGCGTCGCGTCCGGCGACCAGCCGCTTCTCCGGCACTGGCCGCACCGACAAGAACGGCGTGGTCAACCTGATCCCGGTGATGGAAGAGGAATTCCAGCACGCGATCACCCACGGCAAATCCCACGTCTTCGAGAAGTGGGTCGGCCTGCAGAGCCGCAACCGCATCATCAACGCGGTCGCCGTCGAGTCCGAAGTGGAGGAGCTGCTGGCTGGGATCTTCGCGCATCCGCGGCATCGCTGAAGCAGGCTGACGGCTGACGGCAAAAAACCGGCGCTTCGCGCCGGTTTTTTGCATTCTTTCGCCGTTCATCTGCTGCTCGGAGCTCGGATTCCGAGCAGTCAAGCGATGGCTGGTCCCGGAGGCGACCGGCTGTGGCCGCCAGTCGCCAGCCGCCAGCCGCCACCATTTGCGTCCCCCGCATCCATCCCGACCATGCCGCCCATGAACGATGCCGAGATGCCGACCTGGACCCCGGGCGGAGGACTGCGCTTCCGCGTGCTCAAGACCAGCGGCCGCGCGCGGCGGGGTCGCTTCGCCACCAAGCACGGCGTGGTCGAGACTCCGGCCTTCATGCCGGTCGGAACCCAGGCGGCGGTCAAGTGCGTCACGCCGGAGCAGGTCGCCGCGACGGGCGCCCAGGTGGTCCTGGCCAACACCTACCACCTCAGCCTCGCCGACCGCACCCAGATGGTCGAGCGGCACGGCGGCCTGCACGCGCTGATGCACTGGAAGTCGACGATCCTCACCGATTCGGGCGGCTTCCAGGTGTTCAGCCTGCCCGACCGCCAGATCAGCGAGGAGGGCGTGCGCTTCCGCTTCGTCGACGACGGGGTCGCGGCGATGCTCTCGCCGGAGACCTCGATGGACGTGCAGCGCCGCCTCGGCGCCGACATCGTCATGGCCTTCGACGAGTGCGTCGAGCACACCGCCGCGCGCGAGTACGTCGCCGCGAGCGTCGAGCGCACCTTCCGCTGGCTGCAGCGCTGCGTGGCGGTGCCCCTCGCCGAGCACCAGCACCTGTTCGGCATCATCCAGGGCGGCATGGACCTGGAGCTGCGCGCCCACGCCACCGCCCAGCTGGTCTCGCTCGACCTGCCCGGCTACGCCATCGGCGGCGTGTCGGTGGGCGAGGGCCACGAGGCGATGGTGCGCATCGTCCGCCACACCGCCCCGCTGCTGCCGGCGGACAAGGTCCGCTACCTGATGGGCGTCGGCCTGCCCGAGGACCTGGTCGCCTCGGTCGAGCAGGGCATGGACATCCACGACTGCGTGATCCCCACGCGCTACGCGCGCGAGGGCACGGTCTTCACCTGGGACGGCAAGCAGCGCATCCAGGACAAGAAGTTCCGCAAGGACCGCTACCCCATCGACACCGCGTGCACCTGCTACACCTGCGCGTCGGGCTACAGCCGCTCATACCTGCGCCACCTGACGTTCGCCGGCGAGACCCTGGGCGAGACCCTGATGACCATCCACAACCTGCACTTCTACCAGGACCTGATGCGGGCGATGCGCGAGGCCATCGAGGCGGACCGCTTCGCGGCCTGGACCGCCCACTTCAAGGAGCGCTACTTCGGGCGGCGCAACCGCGGCGCCAAGGACGACGAGGAGTGAGCGCGCGCAGGCCGCCGTGCGCCTGATCGTCGTCCAGCACGGCCGCCTGCGCGATGCGCACGTGCTCGCCCTGCGCGCGGAGTACCTCAAGCGCTTCCAGCGCTTCGGCGCGCTGACCGTGGTCGAGAAGGAACCCAAGGGCGACGCCGTGCTGTGGCCGGACTCGGCGCGCTGGCGGGTCGCCCTCGACGAGCGCGGCGAGCAACCCACCAGCGCCGGTCTGGCCGCCCTCCTGCGCAAGTGGACCATGGCGCACGGCGAGGTCGCCTTCCTGGTGGGCGACGCCTACGGGCACCACGCGCCGAGCCGGGCTGGGGCGCAGGCGGTGCTGTCGCTGGGCAGCCTGACCCTGCCGCACCCGCTGGCGCACCTGGTGCTCATCGAGCAGCTCTACCGGGCGGCGACCATCCTGGCGGGGACGCCGTATCACCACGGGTGAAGTAGGTATTCGAGTGCGGGCGGGTCGGACTGTGGCCGGTCCTGCTGAGTGGTCGAGCTGGCGCTCGACCCTCCCGGGGGCCGCCAACGCGTCCGCCGGCATCCCTCGTGCGCGGGTCCAACCCTCCGGGAAGGTCGAGCGCCAGCTCGACCACGCGCACCCCAAGCCCTTACAGGGCGAGGTGGATCGGCGCGTGCGAGCGGATCAGGTAGGCGGCGGAGAGCCAGCCGCTGCGCGCCAGGATGAAACGGTGGCGCAGCAGCGGCGGATCGAGCAGCGGTGCGCCGCTGCCGCTGCGCGTGCCGATTTGGATGCTGACCTCGGCGGTGACCGCGCCGTCGTCGCCGCGGGTGAGGGAGTCGATGTGGTAGGAGAAGGTGAAGGGGTCGTCGCGGTGCATGAGCAGCAGCGCGCCCAGGCCCTGGCGGGCCAGCGCGCGCGCGTCGGGCTTGCCGGGGACCTCTTCGCCCACCTGGGCGAGCTGGCTGGACCAGTTGCGGGTGACGTCGTAGTCGGGGTGGAGCTGGTCGATGACCAGCCCCGCGGAGCTGTCCTGGAGGCCCTGCTGGATGCGCGCGAAGGTGCGCGGCACCTGCACCTCGGGTCGGCTCCACCACCAGTACCAGGCGCAGATGACGACGAGCAGGCCGCTGGCGATGAGGATCTGGCGGGTGCGGAGGGGCATGGCTTCCAGCTTCCGCCGCCCCCAGTCCGCCGCAAGCCGTCGCGGCCACGGCCGTAGCCCGGACGTGACGTGGCCCGCGGCGGGTGTGGTCCGCCGCGGGCCGCTTCAAGCAGCTGCCATCAACCCATCCAGTCCTCAGAACTCCCAGCCGAAGATCGCCACCGTCCTCGCCGAGCTGGTGTTGCTGTTCAGCCCGACGAACTGGCTGATGATGATGTGGGCCTGCGGCAGGGGGTCGTAGCGGATCGACGGTCCCACGGCGGCCTCGTAATGGTGGATGCGGTGGCTGCCGGCGGGATCCTCGAGTTCGGAGACCTGGGCGAGGGCGAGTTCGGCGCCGATGCTCAGCTTCTGGTCGATCGCCGAGTAGGCGATGGCGCTGTTCCACTCGGCGGACAGCTCGCGGTTGTCGCCGGTCTTGCGCTCGGCTACGAAGTTGGTCGCCCAGGCCCAGCGCGTGGTGATGTCGTCGCACAGCAGCAGCTTGACCTCGGCGCTGTCGGCGCCGTGGGCGGCCTGCTCCCACTCGACGTAGGCGGTGGGGTTGCCCCAGATCCTGCCCCAATCGGCGAAGGCCCAGCGGATCTCGAACTTGGTGGCATCGAGCGCGTTGTCGCCGTTGCTGCCGTCCTTGACGTAGACCTGGTAGAGGTCGAGCTGGAAGCGGTTGCCCAGGCCCATCTCGGCCTCGTACTGCTGCTTCACCTCGGCCTTGGGCTTCGGGGCGCCGGCGGCGGCGGCGTCGTCCTTCTCGCGCTTGGTCGGCTGGGAGATGAACAGCCAGTACTCGAAGTCGAACTGGCCTTCGGGGATGACGTAGGTGCGCACCTCGGAGAAGCGGCGCGAGGTCGACCAGCGCGGCTGGCCGTAGCTGCCGACCAGGTCGTCGTCGCGCAGGTCCGAGCGCGGGGTGCCCTGGATGGTCAAGGCCGGGAGCTCCCAGGAGTGCAGGCTCTTTGCCGACCCGGCCGCGGTCTTGTTCTCGTTGCCGGCCTGGGGGATGGCGCTGTCGTCGGCGGCGGAGAGCTGGGCCGACGCGGCACCGGCAGCCAGCAGGCTGAAGGCGCACAGGCGGGAGAGGAGCGTGGTGGAGGACGTCATGGAGGTTCCTGGGGTTTTCTCGAGGACAGGTGCTGGGGGGAGAGCGCTTCCCGTGCCAGTGCGCTAGGCGCTTTCCAGGCCGGCGGTGCACAAGCCTTGGGCATCCGGACCTGCCGCTGGGCAGTCGCTCGGCAGCGGTCCCCGCGGTCCGAGGGCGGCCACGGGCCCGGAGCCCGTCGAAGATGCGGCCGACGCGGCTCCGCAGCCGCCGGTGTTCCGTGGAACGGTCACCGGCGACCCGCGCGCGGGTCGCGGCGCGTAAGGCACCCACACCTGGCGATTGCTGTACCGTGGATCTTGCCCGGCCCGGGCTTCGCGGGTACACCCCCGGCGATGGACCGTGATGGACGCATCGAGGCCGCGCTGGCCCGGCGCAACTACTCGCCCGCGCTGGCCGCGCGCATCGCCTGCCTGCTCGACGGGCGCGAGGACCGCACGCGCCTGCACTGCTGCAATTCCGGCTGCTTCGTGTGCGCCCAGGAACTGCTCGACATCGTCGGCGAGGTCGAGGCGGGCGAACGGCCCGGCAGCAGCACCGCGGACTGAGGCTCTTCAGGCCTGATCGCGCCGCCCGGCGAACAGCGCCTCGCGCTGCAGGTCGCGGCCGTGCTCCTGCAGGAAGGGCACCAGGCGTTCGAGGGCGGTGCGCGCGCCGCGGTCGTTGGCGTGCTCGATGAACTGGTGGCCGAGGCCGCTGAGCACGGCGAAGGTGCTGGATTCATTGGCCTCGACGACGCGGGCGTGCAGGCGCTGGGCGATGCGCGCCGGCACCTCCTCGTCGCTGTCGCCGTGCAGCAGCAGCAGCGGCGGGAAGCCGTCGGCCTTCAGGTGCAGCGGGCTCAGCTCGTGGCGGTGGGTGCCGGCGAACTGGTCGAGGGCGCGCGCCACCGGCGCGGTGATGCCCTCCCAATGCTCGAGGGTCGGGCTGACGCCGCAGGCGGCGACGCCGCGCACGCGCACCTGCAGCACCTTCTCCTCGGCGAGCTGCGCCGCCGCGGTCAGGGCGAGCAGGCTGCCGGCACCGCTGCCGAGCAGGATGATGGCGTTGCCGCCGAGGCCGGCGACGGCCGCCTCCTCCAGCGCCTTGGACGCGCCCAGCTTGAGGTCATCGACCAGTTCCTGGCCGTTGCGCGCGCCATCGCCCAGCAGGCGGTAGCCGAGCGCGGCCGAGGCGTAGCCGGCCTCGGCCAGGGCCAGGCAGAAGGGCCGCAGGTCCTCGTGCCGGCCGTGCGTCCACCAGCCGCCGTGGACCACCACCACCAGCACGCCGCTGGCGGGCTTCTCGGGCACGAACAGGTCGTAGTGCTGGCGCGCGTGCGCACCGTAGGCGAGGCGGAGGGAGGCGCGGAGGTCGGGCATGGGGAGTTTCGAGTAGCGAGGTTCGAGAAGAGCGGCCACGGCCCGGCACATCCGGCCCGGCGTAGCCTAGCGGGCGCTGCCGGTGGTCCAGGTGCGATGGCGTGTCCAGACGCCGGAAAGGTCGCGGCCGGTCGTCTCCCCCCGGGACCGCGGTTCGCTGGGCCGCTCGTCGTCAACACGAGCGATGTGAGTGGAAAAGGGCGATCCGAGGAGTCCTGGCGCCGCCTGCAGTGCCGTGGAATGCGGCGCAGCGGCCGCGGTCCCGGGAAGCGGCAGGGCCCGGGCACCGCCGCCGCGCGACGTCACATCCGTTCCGGCGCCCCCAGCCCCATCAGGCGCAGGCCTTCACCGAGGGCGCCGCGGGCGGCGCGCACCAGGGCGAGGCGGCTGGCGGAAAGGGCGGCGTCGGCGCACAGCACGCGCGCCGCCTGGTCGTGGTTGCCGCCGGTCAGCCAGGTGGCGACCGCGCCGGCCAGCGCGAGCAGGGCGCTGGCCAGGGAGCTCGGCTCGTCGTTCTCGACGGTCTTCTCGAGGGCGGCCTGCAGGCGGCCGATGGCGAAGAGCACGGTCTTCTCATCGGCGCTGGTCAGCAGGGCGGGGGCGGCGGCCGGGGCCTGCGGGTGGGTCTCGGCGAACTTGCGCTCGATCGAGCACAGCCGCGCGTGCGCGAACTGCAGGTAGGGGCCGGTCTCGCCGTCGAAGCGCAGCGCCTCCTCGAACTTGAACTTCACGTCGTTCTGGCGGCCGTTCTTGAGGTCGTTGAAGACCACGGCGCCGACGCCGACGGCGCGGGCGATGCGCTCGCGCTCGTCGCCGACCAGCTCCGGGTTCTTCTCGGCGATGACCGCGCGGGCGCGCTCGACGGCCTCTTCCAGCACTTCGCGCAGCAGCATCACCTTGCCGTTGCGGGTGCGGCCGCGCGCCCAGCCGGGCTCGAGGCCCTCGCCGGGCTCGTCGTTCCACATCAGCACGATGCCGAAGCCGATGTGGCGCAGGCGGTCGGCGTAGGGCCGGCCGAGCAGCTTCGCGACCGCGAACCACTCCTTGAAGTGCAGCGCCTGCCCGAGGTCCACGACGTAGAGCGAGCGGTCGAAGGCGAAGTCGGCGAAGCGGTCGTCGCTGGCGGCGAGGTCGCGGGTCGCGTAGAGCGTGCCGCCGTCGGCGCGCTTCAGCAGCATCGGCTTCTTGAACGGCTTGCCGACCAGCGTCGGCAGGTCGACCACGGTCGAGCCCGCGGGGCCCTCGGTGGGCGCGAGGTCGACCTTGGTCAGGCCCTTGGACTCGAGCTCGGCGAGCACCGGTCCCATCTTGTCCTCGTAGTACGCCTCGCCCTTCCACGAATCGAAGGACACGCCCAGCAGCGCGTAGACGCGCGTGAACTCGGCCAGGCTGGCGTCCTTGAAGACCTGCCACAGGTGGCGCGCCTCGGCGTCGCCGTCCTCGAGGCGCTTCGACCAGCGGCGGCCCTCCTCCTCGGCGGCCGGGTCGGCCTTGGCCGCGGCCGAGCTGCGCACGTAGAGCTCGTTGAGGAAGGTGACCTTGTCCGGCGCGGCCTCGAGCTGCGCGAGCTCGAGGTGCTCGCGCTTCCAGCCCGCGATCAGCCGGCCGAACGCGGTGCCCCAGTCGCCGAGGAAGTTGATGCGCTTGACCGTCCAGCCCGCCGCCGCGTAGCAGTGCGCCAGGGCGTTGCCGATCATGGTCGAGCGGATGTGGTGGAAGGCGAGGTGCTTGGCGATGTTCGGGCTGCTGAAGTCGATGCACACGGTGCGGCCGCGGCCGCTGGTGGCGCGCAGCGCGACGGTGGGGTCGGCGGCCAGCGCCGGCAGCAGCGCGGCGGCGACCGCGGCGGTGTCGACCTTCAGGTTGAGGAACGGACCGACCGCGACCGCCTGCACGCCCAGCCCCGACGCTGCGAGCACGCCGGCGAGCTCGCTGGCCAGCACCGGCGGCGCCACGCCGCGCGCCTTGGCGAACTGGAAGCACGGCAGGGCGAGGTCCGCGTCCACGCCCTTGGCCGGGGCGCCGATGAGCGCCGCCACGGCGTCCTCGGCCACCCCGAGGTGGCTGGCGATGCGGGCGGCGAGCGGGCGGGTCAGCAGATCGAGCATGGGGTCTCCGTCGAGCGAGGCGCCAGCTTGGTGGCGACCCTCCCACCGCAAGCGTGAGACCGGGCCGAACGCGGACGAACGAGGGATAGAACCGCCAAGACGCCAAGACGCCAAGGAAAGGCAGAGGACGGAGCGCTCCCGCAGGCCGCGGGCAGTCCAGCCAGCCGGCACCCTGTCACGCGAAATCCTGCTTCCAGCCCACCAGCTCTTGGCGCCTTGGCGTCTTGGCGGTTCTATCCGGGTCTGATCCGGGTCGGTTCAGCGCTTGCGGCGGCGGACCAGGGCGCCGGCGATGAGGTCGTGCGGGCCGCGCACGCCGCAGGCGACGAAGATCAGCGCCACCGGCAGGAACAGCAGCAGCACCGCCCAGCGCGCGCAGGCGCGCAGCCAGGTCAGGTGGTAGCCGGTGGCGGACTCGACGATCTCGAGCGAGAGCCGGCGGTGCCACCACGGCGAACCGTGCAGCACCGTCGCGGCGACGCCGCCGACCGCCACCACCATCAGCACCGCCAGCAGCGCGAGGGTGGTGCCGGCGAAGAGCAGCAGCAGCGGG
The DNA here is from genome assembly GCA_963818245.1 of uncultured Planctomycetota bacterium. Taxonomy (GTDB): domain Bacteria; phylum Planctomycetota; class UBA11346; order UBA11346; family UBA11346; genus BOG-1363. The sequence continues at coordinate 29,879 of CAWFSD010000041.1, read as the reverse complement.
CCGTGGTCGCTCTGGTCGCGCAGCTGGCCGATGAGCGCCCCGGCCCGGGTCAGGCCGCCGGAGTGGAACAGCGAGCCGACCAGGCTGCCCAGGTCCGCTGTGCCGGACGGGTGCGGGGCGATGACCGGCAGGCCATCCTCCAGCACCGCGCCGGCGTGGGCCAGGGCCCAGCCGTAGCCCGAGAGCAGCGGCGGCAGCCCCAGCAGCGCGGCGAACACGGCGAGCTGCAGGCCGTCGAGCAGGCCGGCGAGGGCGCGCTCGCGCGGCGTGGCGCGCAGCGCCGGGTCGTCGACCGCGGCCTGCGGCTGCAGCGCCGCGCTCTCGCGGGCGCTGAAGTCGGCGGGCAGCAGGCCGGTGGTCTTGTCCTTGCGGTGCGCCGGCGGCTGGGGTGGTTCCGGCGGGTTCTGGCTTGGCGCGCCGCCGCGGCCCTTGCGGTTGGAATCGAGCGCGGAGGTCTGGTGGTCGGACTCGTCGTCGGGATCGAGCGGCGGTCCGACGTCGCTCGCGCCGACGGCCCGGGCGATGCGCGGGTCCAGGCGCGTGCCTTTCGTGGCGGCGCCCGCCGTGGCCGCGGTACCGCCGGCCTGGTGGTGGGCGCGCAGCGCGGCGTCGTCGACCATCACCGGGTCCATGGTCTCGGTCGAGCCCGCGACCCGCGCTCCGCTCGCCGGGGTGGGCTCGTGCACGCGCTCCTCGATCAGGGTCGGATCGATGGCCACGGTGAAGACGCAGGGGCCGCAGACGATGACGTCGCCGCTCGCCAGCACGGTGGAGGCGGCGATGCGCTGGCTGTTGACCAGCACGCCGTTGGTGCTGCCGCAGTCCTCGACGCGCAGTTCGTGGCTGCTGAGGATGAAGCGGGCGTGGTGGCGGCTCAGGCGCGGGTCGGGGAGGTGCAGACGGCAATCGTGGCCGCGGCCGAGCAGCGAGATCCCTTCCATGATCGGCAGTTCGCCGCTGGGGCCGTTGAGGCGGACCTGCATGGGCCTAGTATGGGCCATTCGACGGCGCTTGTCACGTGGTGGTGCGGTTGGAACGGTTGCTCCCCGACCCGGGTGCCGGCATGGTGGCCGTCATGGGCGGAACCACGTCTGGAACGGCTCGGCCCGGGCCGCTGCGCTGGCGGCTCGCCGGGGTGGCGATCGCCTGCAGCACGGTGGACGATGGCGATTTGCGCCTGCCCGCGGTGCGGCAGGGCTGGCTCGCCGCGCAGGGGGTCGCCCAGCGCTGCGTCCTGCCGCGCCAGGTCCACGGCTGCCGCGTGGTCGATGCCCAGGCCCCGGTCGCCGAACTGGCGGTGGCCGATGGCCTGGTCAGCGCCGATCCGGCGCTCGCGCTCGGCGTCTATGGCGCCGACTGCCCGGGCCTGGTGCTGGTCGCGCCGGACGCGCTCGGAGTGGCGCACTGCGGCTGGCGCGGCACCGCGCAGGGCATCGTCGCGGCCCTGGTGGCGGCGCTCGCGCGCGTGAGTGCGCACGCACCGGCGGCGTGGAGCGGGTTCGTGGGCCCGGGGATCAGCGGGCCCATGTACGAGGTCGATGGCGCCGGTACTGGGGGCGCGCACGTGGCCGGCGGCGGCGCTGCGACCGGGGCGGCCGGGGCACGCCTTCCTGGACGTGCCGGAGGCGGTGGCCTCGGACGCGCTCGCCTGCGGCGTGGGCACGGTCACGCGCAGCGGCGTGTGCACGGCGAGCGATGCGCGGTTGTGGAGCTACCGCCGGCGCGGCGCGGGCCAGGTCCAGGCGCTGGTCGCGTGGCGCGATCCGCAGTGACCGGGCGGGCGTGAGGGACCTTCCTGGGACCGCGCGCCGCTGGCGCGCAGGCCATGGGGAGCGCGCCAGCGGCGCGGTCCCAGGACGGGTCCTTGCGGCGCTGGCGCGACTGGGGCGTCGCCGTCGCGGGTCAGGCCTCGATGCGCGCCTTGACGGTCGCGACCACCTCGGCGATGGGCAGGCGCACCTGCTGGGTGGTGTCGCGGTCGCGCAGGGTGACGGTGCCGTCCTGCAGGGTCTGGCCGTCGACGGTCACGCAGTAGGGGGTGCCGATCTCGTCGTGCTTGGCGTAGCGCTTGCCGATCGCGGCCTTCTCGTCGTACTTGCCGGCGATGCCGGCCTTGAGCAGGGCGGCGATGATCTCGCGCGCCTTCTCGGGCATGCCGTCCTTCTTCACCAGCGGCAGCACGGCGCACTTGATGGGCGCGAGGCGCGGGTGCAGCTTGAGGATGGTGCGCAGCTCCTTCTCGCCGGTGGCCGTGACGCGCTCCTCCTCGTGGTAGGCGTCGATCAGGAAGCACAGCAGCGCGCGCGTCGCGCCCGCGGCGGGCTCGATGACGTAGGGCTTGTACTTCCAGGGCTTGGCGCCCGTCTTGGGGTCGGCCTTCTCCTGATCGACGTACTGCAGGGTCACGCCGCTGTGCTTCTCGTGCTGGGTGAGGTCGTAGTCGGTGCGGCTGGCGATGCCCTCGAGCTCGCCCCAGCCCCACGGGTACTGGTACTCGACGTCGTAGCAGTCGTCGGCGTAGAACGCCATCTCGTCCTTGGCGTGCTGGCGGAACTTGAAGTCGTCGGGGTAGTTGGCGTAGCGGCGCCACCACGACATGCGCGCCTCCTTCCAGAACGCCATCCACTCCTTCTGCGTGCCGGGCTCGCAGAAGAACTCCATCTCCATCTGCTCGAACTCGCAGGAGCGGAAGATGAAGTGCTCGACGGTGACCTCGTTGCGGAACGACTTGCCCATCTGGGCGATGCCGAAGGGCGGCTTCTGGCCGCTCGACTCCAGCACGTTCTTGAACTGCACGAACATCGCCTGGGCGGTCTCGGGGCGCAGGTAGGCGAGCGAGGGTGCGGTGAGGTGCTCGATGACGCCGCGCAGCAGCCGGGCGCGGTCCTTGGTGGTCGCGAAGTCGGCGAGCGCCTTGGCCAGCGCGCCCTCGCCGGACTCGCGGCCGAAGCGCGCCTCGACCGCCGCGGGCAGGTCGGCGGCCGCGGTCAGCTCGGCGAGCGCCACCGCCACCTCCTGCATCGGGTCCACCGCGCCGAGCGCGGTGCGGAACATCAGGTTGAACTGCTTCTCGTCGGTCAGGAAGGCCGAGCCGAAGGTCGGCCCGACGTAGCCGCGCCACGGCCAGGTCCTCGTCGGCGCGGTCGCGCCCTTGGCGAAGAACCCGAACTCGGTCGCACTGATCGCGCGCAGGCCGTGCAGGACGTTGCCGTCGCGCTCGAGCGCGACGCCGAACGTCTTCTCGATCTGCTCGGCCCAGTCCTTGGCCACGCCCTTGTCGGGGCAGGTGATGGGCAGCTCGCTGCCCACGGCGGGGCGCGGCGCCTTGTCGGCGCGGAAGCGCTCCTTCGAGACCTTGCAGTCGACCAGCGGGTCGCTGAAGCCGGCGGCGTGGCCGGAGGCGCGCCACACGTTCGGGTGCATGATGATCGAGGCGTCGATGCCGACCACGTTCTCGCGCGTGGTCACCATGTCGCGCCACCACTCGCCCATCAGGTTGCGCTTCAGCTCCGCGCCGAGGGGGCCGTAGTCGTACGCCGACTTGAGACCGCCGTAGATCTCCGAGGACTGGAAGACGAAGCCGCGGCTCTTGCACAGCGCGACGAGCTTCTTCATCACGTCCGCGGGGCGGCGGGCCAGGGCGGCGGCGGGGGCGGCATCGGTCATGGGGATCCTCGCAAGGCGAGGAAGGTTAGACCCTTGTGGCGATGGGCAAGGGAAAGGGGGTCGTGAGACCCTAGACCCTAGACCCTAGACCCTCGATAAGAGTCGAGGGGGGAATGAATTCAGTGATGCCGCTGAACACGTCTGCGCGGCAGCGCGATCAGCGCAGGAAAAGTACCTAGGGTCTAGGGTCTAGGGTCTAGGGTCTAGGGTCTAGGGTCTGACCCCGCTATTTCGCTGCGACTTTGGGCGGCGGTATCGACAGCGCCAGCCGCTCCGCCACGAAGCGGGTGAAGAGATGCGGGCTCTGCAGCACCAGCTTCCAGCCGTAGAGGTTGCTGTTGGCCTCGCCGGCGGTGCGCTCGTGCCAGGCCTGGATCTCGGTCTGCACGTCCTTGCGGTGGCCATCGAAGTGGCCGATCGCGCTCCACAGCACCTGGCCGTCGAGGCACGAGACCAGCTCGGCGGTGACGCCCAGCGAGATCGGGTCGAAGCTGTCGTACTCCTCGACCCGGCCGATCAGCACGGCGTCGACGTGCAGGGCGTCGCGCAGGCGCAGCAGGTCGTCGGCGCCGATGCGGTTGGCCTGGATGACGTCCTTGGCGAGCAGCGCGCCGCGCTGGTCGGCGCTCACGCCCTTGACCTCGTGCAGGCCGAGCTCGCGCAGCGCCGAGGTCATGCTCTCGTCGATGTCGGAGGCGGTGCGGCCGATGCCGTCGGCGAGGAAGAAGGGCAGCACCGCGACGCTGCGCACCTCGAGCGCCTGCGGCGTGGTGTGGAAGGACAGCACCTCGTGCTGCGGCGCGGGCGGTTTCGGGCGGAACGACCACTCGCAGCCGCTCAGGAGCAGGCACAGGGCGAGGCAGGCGATGGAGGACTTCATTTGGGCGCCGCCTCCCGCACCTGGGTGCGGATCAGGTCCTGGACGTCGAGCAGCTCCTGGCTCTGGCCGGGCTGCAGGCGCAGCACGCCGCCGGCCATGACGTAGAAGGCGCGCTCGGCGCGCAGCCGGGCCAGCTCGCTGGCCGCGAGCTGGTCCTTGAGCTGGGTGTTGGCGGCCTGCCGCTCGGCCAGCTCCTGCTGCGCGACCACCAGGCTGTCCTGGACGTGGCTGAGGCTGTCGGCCTTCTCGGCCAGGCCCTCGCCGCGCGTGGTGGCGATGGCGAGGTCGTGGCGCAGGCCGGAGATCACGGTGTCCTTGCCGGCGATGGCGCCCTTGGCCTGCGCCAGTTCACGCTCCAGGCGGCGGATGTGCTCCAGCACGGTCTCGTTGCCGAGCCCGTCGACCATGAAGCTCGAGCCGCCGCGCAGCGCGCCGCGGCCCTGGCCGAGTCGGCCCTCGAGGGCGGCGATCTTGCCCGCGAGCTCGTCGAGGTGGCCCTGGATCTCGGCCTGGTCGACCCCGGCCGCGGCCGGGGCCACAGCCGGCGGCGCCGCGTGCGGCGCGTCCGTGCGCTCCGCTGCGCCGGCTTCCGTGCCGGCACGTGGCGCCGCCGTCTGGCAGCCGAGGATCAGGAATGGCAGGATGGAGAGACCGCACGCCGCGCGGTGGACGGTCGTCATGGCTTGCCCTCGACCGGCGCGGCCGGCGTGACCGGGGCCGCGGGCGCCTCGGGGTCCCCGAGGGTCGCGCGCAGCCGCGCCTGCAGCGCCGCGGTGACGGCGCGGTCGCCGTCCAGGCGCAGCACCTGCGCGGCGAGGTCGTAGAGCGAGCGCTCCGCCTCGAGGCGCGCCAGTTCCAGGGCGGCGCGCTGGCGCTCGCTGTCCGCGAGCGCGGTGCGCGCCTTGCCCAGGTCGTCGTCCAGCTGCTTGGCGCGCGCGTCGGCGGGGCCGAGCTCGGCGATGCGCTGCTCCAGGCCGGTGACGGTCTGGTGCGCGCTGGCGAGCGCGGCCTGGGACTCGGACTGGGCGGCCTCGAGGCGCTTGGCGCGCTCGCGCTCGATGGTCAGCTCGCGGTTGAGGCGGTTGACCTTCTCGAGCACGGTCTCGTTGCGCGTGGGATCGTTGGCGAGCACGGTGATCGGCACCACCGCGTGGCCGGCGAGGCGCGCCTCGAGCTCGTCCAGGCGCGCCTGCAGCACCTGGCGCGCCTCGACCTCGGCGCGCACGGTGTCCTGGCTGACGCGGTCGCGCTCGGCCTGCTCCTTGATCACCGCGGCGGCGTGCGCGTCGACCTCCTGCTCCTTGTGCAGCAGGCTGTCGACCTGCGCCTGCAGGTTGGCGCGCTCCGCGGTCAGGGCGGCGAAGCGCTCCTCCTGGGCCTTGCGGTCGCCGCTGATGCCGGCGGCGACCTGCTCGGCCATGGCGGTGCGCAGCGCGGCGAGGTCGGTGCGCGCCTTGGCCTGCTCCAGCTCGAGCTCATGGCGGTGGGCGGCGTCGGCCTCGGCCAGGCCCTTCTCCCCCGCCGCGGCGGTGGCGGTGATCTGGGCGTCGAAGCGCGCCTGGGCGGCGGCGAGGGCCTGCTGGTACTGGGTGCGCAGGCTGGCGTAGCGCTGCTGGTCGGCGGCGTCCAGGGCGTTGAAGTCGGCCTCGGTCTTGCGCGCCTGGTCGGCGATCGCCTTGCCATCGATGAACTGGGCGAGGTCGCGGATCTCGCGCGCGCGGTCCTTGGCCTGGAGGTGGCGCTGGTTGTCGCTCAGGCCCATCTGGCGGGCGACGGCGCGGTGCTCGCCGAGCACTTCGGTGACCTGGATCAGGCCCACCAGCAGGTGGGCGTCGGCAGGGTCGTAGACGCGCAGGAAGGTGCCCGGCTCGATCTCGTCCTTGCTGCCCAGCGGCAGCTCGACCAGCACCTGCTTGTCGGTCTCGCTCACGCTGACCAGCGCGCCTTCGGCCTCCTTGTGGACCAGGGGCTGCTGCTCGGCCGGGGCTGCGACCTTGGCGTCGGGCTTGGCCGGCGGGTGGACGGCGGTCTTGGTCGGACCGGCGCTCCCCTCCTGCGCCCGGTCCATGCAGGCCGGCAGGGCGACGAGAGCGACGAGGGCGGCGACGGGCAGGATGCGCGCAATGGGCATGGAGGGCCTCGCGGGTCAGCGACGCACGCCCCGTGCCAGGGTCGGAGTGGAGTCGCAACACGTACCTGAACAGGTACTTGGGTTCCTGGCCAGGGTGTTCCGCAAGGCAGGCGGACGCGCCGATTCGCGACAGCGGCTGTCGTGAAACGCCACGCACCGGGCCATGTCCCCCACTGGCGCCGCGACGTCCTGACGGTACGAAACGCCCCGATAACGGGAGGTCGCATGGCGCGCGCGCTGGTTTTTCCGGGTCAAGGTGCCCAGTACGTCGGCATGGGCATGGAGCTGGCCGAGAAGCACCCGGTGGCGCGCGCCCTGCTCGACCAGGCCGACCGCGTGCTGAACATGGCGCTCTCGGATTACATCGCCAACGGGCCGGAATCCGACCTGACGCGCACCGACATCAGCCAGCCGGCCATCCTGGTGGTCAGCCTGATGGCGCTCGAGGTGCTGAAGACCACGGTCAGGCCGCTCGACTTTCGCCGCCGTCGCCGGTCTCAGCCTGGGCGAGTACACCGCGCTGGTCGCCGCCGGAGCGCTCGACTTCGCCGACGCCCTCAAGCTGGTGCGCCTGCGCGGCCAGGCGATGCAGGCCGCGGCCGAGGCCGTGCCGAGCGGCATGGTGGCGCTGATCGGCGCCGACGAGGCCGCCGCCGCGAAGCTGTGCGCCGCCGCCGCCCAGGGCGAGGTGCTGCAGGTCGCCAACCTCAACAGCACCGGCCAGGTGGTGATCGCCGGCACCAAGGCCGCCTGCGAGCGCGCCTGCGCCGCCGCCAAGGACCACGGCATCCGCAAGGCGATCGCCCTGGCCGTGGCCGGCGCCTTCCACAGCGAGCTGATGGCGCCCGCCGCCGCGCGCCTGCGCAGCGCACTCGCCGCCACCGCCTTCCGCGACCCGCGCGTACCGGTCTACGCCAACGTCACGGCCAAGCCCGTCACCAAGGCCGCGGAAGTCCCCGCCCTGCTCGAGGCGCAGCTCACCAAGCCGGTCCGGTGGGCCGATTCGGTGGTCGCGATGCAGCAGGCGGGAATCGGCCAGTTCTGGGAGCTGGGACCGGGCAAGACGCTGGGCGGGATGATCAGCCGCACCATCACGGGAGCTGAACTCAAGAATCTGGACAAGGCGGGGGATGTGCTGGGGTTCGTGCAGGTCTAGTGGCGGAGCGGGCAGCAGCGGAAGAAGACGCGACGAAGAGATCCCACGAGGACACAGAGGACGCATGAGCTCAGTGCCTGCTGTGAGGGCTTTCCGAGCCTGGCCTCAATCGGAGACCTCCGTGGATTTTATCGGTCATGCCAGCTCCGACTGCTGGAGCTATGGTCGCCGTCTTGCGCTCGCGGACGAAAGCCCCCTCAGGCGCGCGGTCCGATGCGGCGGTGCACCCAGTCGTCATTACCGTACCGCTCGCCGCGTATGCGGTCGCTGACGGTGAGCTCGGCGGCAGTCCATCGTGCTGGGCGTGGGCGTCTGCCCCAGGACGGCGGCGATGCCGGCCAGCAGCGCCGCCGACGCCTCGTCCCAGGGCAGGCCGCAGGCGGCGACGGCGGGGCCGTCCCAGGGGTTGGTGGCCAGTTTGAGGCTGCCGTGGACCAGGACGCGGCGTTCGCGCACGCGCGCGGCGCTGCCCAGCACCTTGCCGCCGGCGGCGCTCACCAGGTCGTCGGCGGCGGGGCTGGCGAAGCAGCGCGGCTCCTCGCGGTAGCGGCGGTCGCCGGCGTCGGCGTCCTGGCGGTCGAGCCGGGCGCCGCGCCGGCGCAGCTCGGCCAGCACCGCGCCGTGGAGGAGCGGGTAGACGTCGCGGACGCGCTCGGGCAGGCCGCCCTGGCCGAGCGCCCCGACCAGGGCGTAGGTGACCTCGTGCTCGTGCCAGATCGCTCCGCCGCCGGTGATGCGCCGCACCACCGCCAGGGGGCCGGAGGGGCCCGGCGGCAGGCGGGGGACGATGCCCTCCCAGTCCTGGAAATAGCCCAGCGACACCGCGGCCGGCCGCCAGCGGTAGAGGCGCAGGGTGGTGGTGGCAGCGGCCTCGAGCAGCGCCTCGTCGGTCGCCATTTGGGTCGGCCCGTCGGTTTCCAGGGTCGGGAGCAGGCGCAGCATGGCCGTTTGTCGCCCTCGCCGGCGACGAGCGCAAGGAGGGAGCCCCGGCCGGTGCGTCCCAGGCGACGGGCGACGCCTCGCATATGGTTGAGTTTCCGCGTAGGGGGAGTACAAGCACGACCTTCGCCAGAGAGCACGCGTCTGATCCGGTCGCCGGGATCAGCATCCCCGCTCGCGAGCCGCCAGAAGGGCACCCATGTCCAAAGATGTCATCATCGCCGGAGCCATCGTCGCAGCCTGCCTCGGGCTGGTCACGGTCGCCTTCGTCGTGCCCAAGCACAAGAGCGCCCAGCCGCCGATCGATCTCGCGAAGGAGGACCCGCTGCCGACGCCGACTCCGCCCAGCAGCTGACAATGTCCTGCCCGGCGACAACAACCCGCCGTTCAATACCGGCGGCCTCACCCAGCTTCCGCCCGGTCCGCCCCCTGGATCCCCATTCACCCAGCCGATCACCGGCACCGGCCCCCTGCTGCCGTCCACCAACCAGCCGCCGCCCCCCGCCATCAGCAGTTTCCCGCCTGCCCCCGGCGCCGCCTGCGCCGCCCGTCGACCAGACCCCGCCGCCCGCCAACGAGGCCAAGGTCCACATCGTCGCCGCCAACGAGACGCTCGGCGACATCAGCATGAAGTACTACAATACGTCGAAGAACTGGAAGAAGATCGCCGAGGCCAACAAGGTCGATCCGAACGAGCTGCAGGTGGGGCAGAAGCTGACCATCCCGGTGCTCGCCGCGGCGCCCACGCCGCCCAAGGGTGGCGAACTGCCGCCCTCGACCAACCCCGGCGAGCGCACCTACAAGGTCAAGAAGGGCGAGACCTATTACGTCATCGCCAAGCGCGAACTCGGCAGCGCCAACCGCTGGAAGGAGCTGCAGAAGCTCAACGGCGTCGCCTCCGAGGACCTGCACGAGGGCCAGGTCATCAAGCTCCCCGCCGGCAAGACCATCGACGACAAGCCGACCGCGCCCGTCGCCCCCGGCGCCAGCGATGGCGTCGGCCAAGGTCCACGTCGTCGCCGCCGGCGAGACCCTCAGCGACATCAGCAAGAAGCACTACGGCACCACCACCAAGTGGCGCGAGATCGTCAAGGCCAACCCCGGCGTCGACCCGGAAGGCCTGAAGGTCGGCGACAAGCTGGTGCTGCCCGAGATCGCCGGCGCCGCGCCCAAGGACGTCGGCGCGCCCCCGGCGCCGATCCCGTCCGGCGCCCCTGAAGGCACCGGCGAGTACGTGGTCAAGGCCAAGGACACCTTCGACATCATCGCCACGAAGGAGCTCGGCAACAAGGCGCTCGCCAGGAAGATCGCCGAGCTCAATCCCGGCGTCGACAGCAGCCACCTGCGCATCGGCCAGAAGCTGAAGCTGCCGGGCAAGGGCAAGAGCGGCGGCGATGCGCCTCCGGCTCCCCTGGGCAACCCTCCGAGCCCCTTCGGCACGCCGGTTCCGGCGCCCGCTCCGACCGGCGGCTATCCCACCCCGGGCTCGTACCCGACTCCGGGCGGCTCCTTCCCCGGCAGCACGCCGGCTCCGGGCGGCTCCTTCCCCGGCTCCTCCCCGGCTGGCAGCCCCTTCCCCGGCAGCACGCCGGCGCCTGGCGGCTTCCCGTCCACGCCGCGCACGACGACGCCGCCGGTGTCGAGCAGCCCGTTCCCGCCGGCGGCGCCGGCGGGTGGCACCACCCGTACCGGCGGCAACGGTTCCTTCCCTCCCTGACCGGAACCTGACAGCGGGCGGGGACGCTGACGGGCGGCGCGTCCAAGCGCGGCCCGGACGCCTGGGCGCTGCGCCGGGACCTGGGGTATGCTGCCCGGCATGGACACCGATCCGGCCCGGCTGGCCCACGACCTGCAGACGATCATGCGGGTGTCGCGGGCCATGGGCAGCGAGCGCAACCTCGACCGTCTGCTCGACCTCATCGTCGCGGCCGTCACCGACCTGGTGGCGGCCGACCGCAGCAGCCTGTTCGTGGTCGACCGCGAGCGCGCTGAACTGTGGACGCGCATCTCGCAGGGCGCCGCGCCCATCCGCCTGCCGCTGGGCAGCGGCATCGCCGGAGCGGTGGCCGCGAACGCGCACACCGTCAACATCGCCGACGCCTACAACGACGCGCGCTTCAACCCCGACAACGACCTGCGCAGCGGCTACAGCCACCAAGAGCATCCTGTGCATGCCCCTCACCGACCACGAGGGCGCGGTGGTCGGCGTGATCCAGGCCTTGAACAAGCGCAGCGGCGAGCCGTTCAACGACTACGACGAGCAGGTGCTGGGCGCGCTGTGCGGCAACGCGGCGGTGGCGATCAGCAACGCCCAGCTGGTGCTGCGCGACCTCGAGCGCCAGCGCCTCGCGCGCGACATGGAGCTGGCGCGGCAGATCCAGCTCGGCCTGCTGCCGGCCGCGCCGCCGCAGCACGCGCACTGGCGCCTGGCCACCTACTACCAGTCCTGCGACCGCACCGGCGGCGACTACTTCGACTTCATGCCGGTGCGCGGCGGCGGCCTGGACGCGGTGATCGGCGACGTCAGCGGCCACGGCATCGCGGCGGCCATGCTGATGAGCACCGCGCGCGCCTTCCTGCGCGCCCTGCACGAGCAGATCGACGAGCCCGGCGAGATGGTCACGCGCCTGAACCGGCTGCTCGAGGAGGACATGCACGACGACGGCTTCATGTCGCTGGTGCTGTGCCGGCTCGAGGACGACGGCCACGTCAGCTACGTCTCGGCCGGGCACGAGCCGCCGCTCATCCACCACCTGGCGGACGGCTTCGCGCCGGACGGCGAGAGCAGCGGCCTCCCGCTCGGCATGATGGACGACGCGCGCTACGGCGCCACGTGCGTGCTGCGGCCGCTGGTGCAAGGGCGACCTGCTGCTGCTCTTCACCGACGGCATCTTCGAGGCGCAGTGCGAGGGCGAGTACTGCCCGTGGGGCATGGACCCGCTGCGCGAGGTCATCGCCGCCACCGCGGCGGAGGGGGCGAGCGCGGTGTGCGCCGCGGTGATCAACAGCCTGAAGCAGCACCTGGCGGGCAGGCCGCCGCTGGACGACCTGACGCTGATCGTCGTGGAGCGGCTGTGAGCGCCTCCGCCAGGTGCGGCGTGCGGCGCGCGGCGTGCGGTGTTGCCGCGCTGACGGCGGCGCCGGCGCCGGCACCGGGACCACGCCGAACGCCGCACGCCCGACGTCGGACGGCGGTCGCGATGACCCCGCTCCAGGTCCTCCCCGGTCCGCCGCCGCCCATCGGCCGCTGCCTGTTCGCGCGCAGCTGGCCGTCGCGCATCGACCACAAGCAGGAGGTCCTGGACACCCTGGTCGCGGAACTGCTCGGGCGCGGCTTCATCACCGCCGAGGAGGAGCCGTGGGCCGTGCTCGTCCTCGATGAGGTGGTGGTCAACGCCATGCTGCACGGCAACGAGGGCGACCCGACGCTGTCGGTGGTGATCTCGCTGTTCGCCGACGACGCGGGGCGCTGGGTGCTGACGGTGCGCGATCAGGGGCAGGGGTTCGATCCCGCCTCGCTGCCCGATCCCGAGGATCCGGCGAGCCTGCTGCTGGAGCACGGACGCGGGATCCGGATCATGAAGGAATGGCTCGCGGAATTGGTGTACTATGAACGTGGGGCCTGCGCGTGGCTGGCCCGGCAGCGGGCCGACCGCCCCGCTTCCACCACGCCCGAAAGCCCTTGAGGATCCATGCCCTGCGACTTCCTGACCGTCGAACGCTACGACAAGATCGTCCTGGCCAAGGTCACGAAGGATCGGCTGCTCGATCCGGTCAGCATCAATGCCTTGGCGGATGAGCTCAACAGCCTGGTGGACAAGCACATGCACATCAGCCTCATCCTCGAGCTGAGCGAGGTGGGCTTCCTCTCCTCGGCGATGCTGGGCAAGCTGGTCGCGGTCTACAAGAACGTCATCAAGCTCAGCAAGGGACGCATGGCGATCACCGGCGTCAAGCCCTCGATCATGCCGTTGTTCAAGATCACCCAGCTCGACAAGATGATGCAGTTCGCGCCGGATGCGCAGGAAGTGATCCTGCTCTACAAGCGCAAGCCCCTCTAGGCGGCGGTTCTCAGCCAGCGCTCCACCTCCGTCCGCCGGCAGTGAAGCGCGTCCTGGCCAGTGGTCACCTGCGAACCTCGCGGTTGTCGCCGCAGAGACGCAGAGTTCCAGAGAGGGCCGCAGAGGAACAGAAGGGGAGGGTGGCCACGCGGTTCGGCGTCTGCGGCTATCCTCTGCGGTCCTCTCCGAAGCTCTGCGTCTCTGCGGCGGTGGACGTGGTCGCGACCCAGCTGACTTGGGTCTACGGCACATCGGACTTTCCGATGCCCGCAACGATCCTAGGGTGCTGTCGTGCGCGCCACCTGCGAACCCCTCGACCCCGCGGCGCAGCGCGCGGGACGCATCCCGGTGCTGGGGGATGGCGGACGCGAGCTGTGCGCGCTGTGGACGCAGGTGCTCGAGCGGGCCTGCTCGGACCGTCACCTCAGGCTCCAGGTCATCGCCGCCGAGCCGCTCGATCTGCCTGCGGCCGAACCCAGCGAGTCGGCGACCGGCGCGCTGGCCCGCCTCGAGCGCGCGCTGCGCGGCAGCGGTGCGCTGATCGTCCTGCTCAACCCCGCGGTGTTCCCGCCGGCGCAGATCGCCCTGGCCGAGGGCGCGCGGCTGTTCGCCATCGCCGACGCGGCCGACGAGGCGTGCTGGGACGCGGTGCTGTCGCTCGGCCTGCCGGTCTACGGGCTGCGCGGGCGCGTCGCCTGCGCCTGCCTGACCGCGCACCCCGGCGCGGTGCTGTCCGCGCTCGCCTACGGCAACTTCGCCTGCGAGGAGGGGCTCGCGCTGGAGCGCCTCGACGAGGACCGCGCCGGCGTCGCGTGGCGGACCGGCGTCGCGGCCGAGGCCGCGGTGATCGTGCGCGGCGGCTTCGAGGCGGCGCGCCAGTCGGGCACGGAGGGCGCCTGGGCCGATCGCGGCAACGAGGCCTACGTGCGCCTGGTGATCCGCGCGCCCGGCGGCACCTGCTGGACGCAACCGCGCTTCATCGCGCCGCGCGCGGGGCAGCCCGCCCAGCACCAGCATGGACATTGACGCGCAGCGCCCGTGCGGCCGGGTGATCGTGGTGCGCCGGCGCGTGCCCAGCCAGAACAACTCGCAGTACGCGCACTGGAGCACCTACACGCGCGAGCGCGACACCTGGTTCGTCCTGCTGCGCGCGCAGCTGCCGCCGCGCGACCCGCCGGACTGGCCGGTGCGCATGTACCTGCGCAGCTACCGCAACCGCCTGATCGACTTCGCCAACCTGGTCGGCGGCGCCAAGCCCATCCCCGACGGCCTGGTCAAGCTCGGCTACCTGCGCGACGACAGCCCGCGCTGGTTCTCCTGCGAGTACCTGCAGTTCCAGGTGCCGAAGAGCGAGGAGCGCACCGAGCTGGAGTTCGCCTCGTGGAGCGGGTTCGAGGAATGAGCCGGCGCGCGGCGGGTGCGACGCGGCAGCCGGCCAGGCCGGCGGGCGCCCCTGCGGCGCCACGGCAGACCAGCATCGACTTCGTGCAGGACCGCCAGGGCGCGCAGGGCGCGCGCACGCCGCAAGCCGAACTCCTGGCCTGGTACGCGCGGGTCGCGCGCGCGCTGCCGTGGCGCACCACCCGCGATCCCTACCGCGTGCTGGTCTCGGAGGTCATGCTCCAGCAGACCCAGGTCGACCGCGTGGTCCCGTTCTACGAGCGCTTCCTGGCGCTCTTCCCCGATGAGCGCGCGCTCGCGGACGCGGCTCTCGACACCATCCACCGCGCCTGGAAGGGGCTCGGGTACCCGAACCGCGTCGAGCGCCTGCAGGCCGCGTGCCGGGTGGTGCTGGAGCGCGGTGGCCGCTGGCCCGACACCGTCGAGGGGCTGCGCGAGCTGCCTGGGCTGGGGCCGTACACCGCGGCCGCGGTCGCGTGCTTCGCCTTCGGCCGCGCCGTGGCGGTGGTCGACACCAACGTCGCGCGCGTCTACGCGCGGCGCGACGCCCTGGCCCTGCCGCTCGACCGCGCCGCGCTGTGGGCGCACGCCCTGACCCAGGTCGACGTGCCGGAACCGGTGGCCTACAACAACGCGCTGATGGAACTCGGCGCCCTGGTGTGCAGCGCGCGCCGCGCCGACTGCGCGGCCTGCCCGTGGGCCGGGCGCTGCGCCGCGCGCGGCGATGGCGAGCGCATCGCCGCCACCGCCAACCCGCTCAAGGTCGAGGCGAAGAAGCGCGCCTACGGCGTGGTCATCACCGACCGCGCCAAGCCGCGCCTGCGCATCGTGCTCGGCCTGATCCACCACGAGGGGCGCTACCTGGTGGCGCGGCGGAGGGCCGGCAGCCACCAGGGCGGTTTCTGGGAGCTGCCCGGCGGCAAGCGCGAGGCGGGCGAGGACGATCGCGTCGCCCTCGCCCGCGAGCTGCGCGAGGAGCTCGGCGGCGAGCTGCTGGCGGCGCGCGCGCTGCTCGCCTACGCGCACGATTACGGTGACCGCTACCTGGCCTTCCAGGTCTACCGCTGCCGGCTGTTCGATCCCGGCGCGGTGCGCGCGCTGGCCAGCGACGAGCTGCGCTGGGTGACGCCCGAGGAGTTCGTCGGCCTGCCGTTCCCGCCGGCGAACCAGGCGATCCTCGAGCGCATGCGCGCGTACCACCGGCTGCCCGCGGGACCGGCCTGAACGGGGCGTCCGTCGCGCGGGGTTCCGCACGCTGGCGGCAGGGCCTGCTGCTCGCCGCGTATCTGCCGTCCTGCTGGCTCGCCATGATGGTGGCCCACGAGTGCGGTCACGTGCTCGGGGCGTGGGCGGGTGGCGGCGTGGTCGAACGGGTGGAGCTGCCGCTGATCGGGTTCTCGCGCACGGTCATGCGCGAGAACCCGCACGCGCTGCCGGAGATCTGGTGCGGGCCGCTGCTCGGAGCGCTGCTGCCGGCGCTGCTGGCGGTGGTGTGGTGGGCCGGGCGGTTGCCTGCGCTGCACCTCCCGCGGTTCTTCGCCGGGTTCTGCCTGGTCGCGAATGGGGCCTACCTGTCCGCGGGGGCGGTGACGGGGGACGGCGATGGTGGAGACCTGCTCGGCCTGGGTGTGCCGGCATGGGTGCTGGCCATCACGGGGGCACCGCTGGTGGTCGCGGGGTTGGGCGCGTGGCACGGCCTCGGGCCGGCGTTCGGGGTGGGGAATCGCGGCGAGCGCGTGGCGTGGAGGCAGGTCGCGGTCGTGGCGGCGATGCTCGCGGCGATCGCCGCGTGCGAGGTGGGCGGGTCTTCGCCGCCATGAATCCTACCGCGTCGGCCCACTGACCCATGGGACCGAATCGAGAGCGCCAACGGCGCGAACCCGATCCGCAGCCGATGGCGCTCGGGCTGCTGCCGGCTCACCCTGCCGTCGCCATCTCCAGCAACGGCCACATCCCCGGTCGGCAGGCGACGATGTCGTTGTGGGCGAGGTCCCAGGGGGCGCCCGCCCAGGTGCGCAGCTCGTAGCCCAGCGCGGCGGCGATGGCGGTGCCGGCGGCCTGGTCCCAGGGGAAGATCTTGGGGATCGCGTAGGCGTCGAGGTGGCCGAGCGCGAGGTTGGCGAGGTCGAGCGCGGCCGAACCGAAGGTCTTGTACTGGCGGATGCGCGGCGCCAGGCGCGCGAGCAGGCGCACGCTGCGCTGGCGCTCGGCGAGGTCCCAGGGCCAGTCGGTGGCGACGATCCAGGTGCGCTCCTCGCCCGCGGGCGTCGCCGTCGGCAGCGGCTGGTCGCCCGACCACGCGCCGAGACCGGCGCCGCCGCTGACGGTGATGCCGCAGAGCGGGCCGTGCACCACGCCCAGGACCGGGCGGTCGCGGAAGGCGAGCCCGATGCTGAGCGACCAGTAGGGGATGCCGCGCGCGTAGTTCGCGGTGCCGTCGAGCGGATCGATGTGCCAGGTCCACGGGCTGTCGGCCGGGCCGAGGCGGGTGCCTTCCTCGCCGGAGATGCGGTGCGAGGGGAAGTGCCGCGCCAACGCGCTGCTCAGCGCCTGCTCGCTGTAGCGGTCGGCCTCGGTCACCACGTCGACCCCGCCCTTGCCGGTGGCGTTGCGCAGGCTGCCGGCGAGCGCCACCATGCGCTCGCCGACCTCGCGCGCGAGGTCGCGGACGATGGTCAGGGTGCCGAGCGCGAGGTCGGGAGGGAGGTCCATTCCGGCAACGCTGTCGCGCAGGGGTCCGGGTGCAAGAGACCCGAAACCCTGGAGCCTAGACCCTAGACCCTAGACCCTAGACCCTAGGTCTGTTCCTCGAGTCGCTTCTGCCGCTCGGTGGATGTCGGATGCCGGACATATCGACTCATGCGATCAAGACCGGTCGCCACGTCGCAAGCCTGCGACTAGGGTCTAGGGTCTAGGGTCTAGGGTCCAGGGTCCAGGGTCCAGGGTCTCGGGTCTTTCACTGCGAAAGCGGCAAATACCGGTACGCGACCTGCAGGTTCAGCAGCGTCACGGCGGTGGCGAAGACCTCGCTGCCCTGGTCGAGGTGGCGGACCTGGCGGGGGTCGACGTGGCGCTTGGCGCCCTCGCCGGTGAAGGTCGGCAGCAGGCTGGCCTGGAGCGCGGCGGACCAGTGCTTCCAGGCGTCGCCACCGGCTTCGCGCATGGCGAGCGAGGCGAACAGCCAGGCGAGGGGATCGGCGCGGCCGCTCGCGTCGCGCATGGGCAGCTGCTGGTCGAGGTGCTCGATCTGCTTGATCGTCGCGGTGTCGCCGCGGCGGCCGTAGATCAGGCGCGCGAAGGCGGACAGGCCGAGGCGGCCGAGATCGTCGTCCTGCGCGGGCAGGCTGCGGCCGAGCGAGCGCCGCGCCTGCTGCAGCAGCCGGCCGGGGACGTACAGGCCGCCCTGCTGCGCGGTCTCGAGGGCGAGCAGGGTGAAGCCGCCCAGGCCGGCGGCGCCGGGCTGGAGGGGCTCGCCGCGGTCCATGGCGGCCAGCGCCTGCTCGGCCTGGATGCGCAGCTCGGGATCGCCCAGCAGCAGGCCGCCCTCGACCATCGCCAGGCAGGCGAGACCGGCGGTGACGGGGTTGCCGGCGCCGAACGGCTCGTTCGGAGCGTCGGCTTCGCTGGCTTGCAGCTCATTCCGCCCGGCGATCTCGCTGCCCAGCCAGGCGAGGCCGTGGCGCGCCGCGGCGGTGCGCACGCGGTCGCCGAAACCCTCGCCGAGCAGGGCGAGCACGGCCAGGCTCTGGCTCGCCAGGTCGCGGTCGGCGTCGCCGCTGGGGTGGCCGAAGAAGCCGGTCTCGGCGTCCTGGCGCGCCTGCAGCCAGGCGAGGCCGTCGGCGACCGCCTGCGCGGACTCCTCCATGGCGAAGTGGCCGCGCGCGGCCTGGCGCAGCGCCGGGAAGCGGCGCAGCAGGAAGAGGTCGCCGCCCTGGGTGCGGATGTCCGACCACATCGCCGGCAGGCGCGGCGGCAGCGGCAGCCTGCCGGCGGCGGGATTGGTGGTCGCGGCTCCGCGCACGTCGCCGTTGCCGCCGGTCGCGAAGGACTCGGCAGGGGCGAGGGGTGTCCGACAGCTTGGCGGACGGGTCGTGCGCGTCCGTGGCGGCCTGGCCGACGGCCCGGTCGCCGGGAGCGCCCGCCGGGCCGCGGGCGCCGCCACCGAGGCCGCCGACCTGGAAGATGGCGAAGGCGAGCACGGCGGCGAGGTGGCCGGCGACCACCGCGCTCCAGATGCGCCAGCGGCTGCGCCCGTCGAGCGCGGCGGCGACGTCGTTGTGCTCGCGGTCGTGGGCGATGCGGCGCAGCACCAGCGGCGCGAGGTCGATCGGGCGCGGCGGCATGGCCGCGGCGCGGGTCAGCTCGCCGAGGCGCGCGAGCGCGCCGCCGGCGGACTCGCCGCGGTCGTAGCAGGCGTCGATGCTCTCGGCGTCGTCGCTGGCCAGGCTCTGCAGGCGGCCGAGCACGTCGGCGCTGAGGTCGACGCTGCGCACCGGCTTGCTGTTGCCGCGGATCAGCCGGCCGAGCGCGACCAGCACCCGACCGTCGGGGCAGGCCGGGTCCTCGTCGGCGACGGCGCGCAGCAGGGGATCGGAGTCGGTGCTCATGACTCGAGCAGGTCCTGGAGGTCGTCGCGCAGGCAGCGCACGGCGTTGTGCATGCGGCTCTTCACCGTGCCTTCGGGGATGCCCAGGACCTCGCCGATCTCCTGGTACTTCATGCCGTGGTTGTTGGCCAGCACGAAGACCTCGCGCTGGCCCTCGGGCAGGGCGTCGACCGCGTCCTGGATGCGCGTGCGCACGGTCGCGTCGCGGTTGGCGTTCTCGGGATCGCCGTCGCCGGGCGCGCGCAGCACGTCCATCAGGCGCAGCGAGCGCTCGCCCATCTCGGCGTCGAGGCTGAGGTGGTGCTTGCGCCGGCGGATGTGGTCGATCCACAGGTTGTGGGCGATGCGGTAGAGGAAGGTGCGCACCTTGGCGGTCGGCTGGTAGCGCGCGCGCGAGCGGTAGACGTTGACGAAGACGTCCTGGACGAGCTCCTCGGCGACGAGCTGGTCCCAGCAGAGGTGGTAGAAGAAGCCGACGAGCTCGTTCTGGAAGCGCTCGACCAGCTCGACCATGGCGGCCTGCACGTCGTCGCCGCCGTCGCGGATGCGTTCCATCAACCTGGTGTCGTTGTCGCTCATGCCTTTGCGGGCGGAGGGGAGGGCCTCCGGGTCGGGAACGATAGGCAGGGCGGAGGTCATTGCGATGGTGGTTAACGTGGCAGGCAGGGCGAGGTTCAGGCTTAAATCGGTTCACGTAACCCAATGGGCCACAACGTCCAAGCGAGGTCATCAGGGGCCAGGTAGAGGGCGGTGAGCGGTGCACCCCGCTGCCTCTTCCCGGACCTTGATGGTCCGGGCTTGCAGGGAATGCGTGGATGCCGATGACGCAGGGCATGAAGCCCTCCACCATCCCCATGCATCGGCAGCGCGCCCCGCACCGGCTTCCATCTCCTGCTGATTACGGCGTGCGCTCCTGGTCCCGCACAGGCGTGGTGGCGGGCCTGCTGGCGTTGGCGGGAGCGGCCCCAGGCGTCGAACTGCCGATCACCGCCGTGACCATCTCGCCAGGTGGCGCGGTGGTGACGCGCTCCGGGCCGTGCCCGGTCGGCGACCAGGAGATCAGCGGACTGCCGTGCGATCTCGACGCGGCGGGGCTGACCGTGGCGGTGGCCGGGCAGGAGCGGCCGGATTGGCGCTACCACGTCGCGCGTCCCAGCGTGCCCGGCGTCACCGCGCCGGCGCAGCTCGCGCTGGACCAGGCCCACGTCGACGTCGGCGCAGCGGACCTCGCGCTGGGCCGCGCGCAGCAGCACGCGGCCTTCGCCCGCCTGGCCGCGCAGACGGTCGACGAGCCCGCGACCGCGCCTGGCGCGCCGCCGCGGGCGCTGCCGTTGCCCGCGGACGATCAGGCGGTGGCCGTGTTCGTGCGCGCCAACCTCGACCAGGCCGGGCGCGAGGAGGCGGCGGCGCTCGCGGCGCGCGATCTCGCGGTGGCCCACGTCCTCGCCTGCGAGGAGGCCCTGGCGGCCACGCCGGCGGCGACCCCGGTGCAGGGCGTGGTCGCCATCGGCGGCGCGGTCGCCGCAGGCGCGCAGGTGACGCTCAGCTACCGCATCCCCCAGGCGCACTGGGCGCCGCGCTACCGCCTCGAGGTCGACCACGGCGCCGCGACGCTGGTCGAGGAGGCCGAGTTCAGCATCAGCGCGCCGGTGGCGGACGGCGCGGTGTGGGCCGTGGCGCCGCTGGCCTTCACGGCGCGCGAGGCGGACCGCGGCGTGCTGCTGCCGGAGCTGGAGATCCCCGTGCTGGGCGCGGCCGAGACGGTGGGGGACTTCACCCAGCCGGGGCGTCACCGGGCGCTGGCCAGGGGCGGTGGCACCCGCGCCAGCGAAAGTTCGATCGACGCCGGCCTGCGCTACCTCAAGCGCCAGCAGCGCGGCGATGGCGCGTGCGGGGCGGCGCCGTGGGCGGTCGAGGAGACGGCGCTGGCGCTGCTCGCGTTCGAAGGCGCGGGGTACGACCACTGCACCCCGAGCAAGTACAAGGCGACCATGCAGCTCGCCAAGGACTTCCTGGTCGCGCAGGACCGGGCGCGGCTGCCGCTCGCGGCGCTGGCGCTGACCACCAGCGCGCTGGCCGAGGCGCTGGCCATGACCAGCGATCAGACCCTCGTCGAGCCGGTGAAGGCCTGGACGGACGCCCTGCGCGCGCGGGCCTTCGCTGCGGGCGAGCTGCTCGCGGGCCTGTCGCGCAGCGGCCCGTTCGCGGGTCCCGAGCTCGCCTTCTGGGTCGAGTGCGCGTTGGCGTCCGCCACCGCGGCCAACGTCTCCATCGGCGATGCCCAGGAGCACCTGCGCGCGCTGCTGCCGGCGGTGCAGGCACTGCCCGACGTCGAGGTGGCGCGCGTCTATGCGACCGTCCTGCGCCAGTTCCTGGGCGACCGCGTGGGCCTGCCGGGGACCGCGGCGCAGATCCTGGCCGCGCGCGCGCCGCGCTGGCTCGCCGCCGGCCGCACCGGCCTGGTCCACGCCGCGGCGCTCGCCTGCTTCCGCGGGGGCGAGGAGTCCTGGCGGCAGTGGAGCGCGGTGACCGCGGGCCTGCTCAGCGAGCAGCAGATCGACGAGGACGGGGAGGCGGACGGGAGCTGGAAGGTCGATGGACCCGAACGCGGGGTGCTCGGCACCGCCCAGATGATCCTGGCCAGGGAGATCTATTACCGTTACCGCCAGGTTGGGGCGCATCCGCAGGAAGCCCGCGGGTTCGGCGACGTCGTCGAGGCCGCCCGGCACTGGCCGGTGCGCCTGAGCAGCGCAGGGCCGGTGGCGCTGCGCGCCGGCGCGCGCCAGACCATCGAGCTGCGCCGCGTCCCGCTCGCCGGCGTGGTCGGGTACAGCGCCATGCCGGTGCTCGATGATCACCCCTGGCGCAGCCTGCCGACGCGCAATCCGCTGGCCCAGGCGCTGCCCGAGGGCGCCGCCCGCATCGTGGTCGATGGCCAGCCGCTCGGCTGGATCACCGTGCCCTTCACGCCGCCCGGCGCGGCCGTGACCCTGCCGTTCGGCCGCGAGGAGCGCGTGCGGGTGGTGCGCACCGCCACCCAGTCCAGCGACGACGGGCTGCGCATCCGCCACCTGGCGGTGGCCTTCGCCTACCGCCTCGAGGCGCCACCGGGCTGGAGCGCGCCGGTCACGGTGGTCGAACCCATGCCGCAGATGCCGGGCAGCGATTTCGCGCTGACCGTGCAGGAGCCGCCGCTGGCCGGCGAGGAGCTGCAGAAGCGCCTCGACAGCGATCCGCTGTGGCGCCTCACCCTCACCGGCGCGGCGCCGGTGGCGATCCGCTACGAGCTGCGCTATCCCGCTTCGCTGCGCCCGTCCCTGGAGGTGGCGCCATGATCCGCCCGTCACGATTCCTGGTGCGCCTGCTGCCGTCCGTGCTGTGCGCCTGGGGCGCACCCGCCACGGCGGCCGATGTCGTTCCGGTGCCGGGGCTGACGCTGCCCGCTGCCGCCGCGCTGTCCGTGCACAGCGATGGCGCGCAGTTGATCTACCGTCTGGAACTCGCGGCCGGCCGCTTCCGCGTCGCCATCCCGGCGCGCGTCGCGGGCGAGCTGTCGGTGCGTGGGGCCACCGCCTGGAGCGTGGCGACCGAGCACGCCACGCTGCCGCTGCCGGCGCTGCCGCCGGGACTGCTCGCCCTGCTGCCCGCGCGCAACCAGTTCGCGGCGGCGGTGGCGCGGCACGAGCAGGCGCAGGCGCTGTGCGAGCGGACCCGCGCCGCCGTCGCCGCCCGCCTGCCCGCCCTGGCCAACGCCCCGGGGGTGGATGGCGCCGCCTGGCAGGCCGCGATCGACGGCTGGTCGAAGCTGCGCGCCGAGACCGACGCGGAACTGGCGCGCCTGGAACGGCAGCGCCTGGAGCTCGCCGACCAGGCGCGCGCGCTGGCGGTGGCGGGGGGCGATGCCCCGGCCCTGCTCAGCCTGCCGGAGGCCACCGGCGGCGCGGGCACCACCGTGCCGCTGGTGGTCAGCGCCGATGAACTCGCCCGCGCCTGGGCGGCGCAGCCCCTGCCGGAGGTCGCCACGCGCTGGCTGCTCGTCGATCTCGCCGCCGCGGCGACCGTGACGATCTGCGAAGAGCGCTTCGACGTGACGTGGACGCCGGCGGCCGAGCTGTACGTGGCGGCCGATGGGCACGCCCGGCTGGTGCGGCTGGCGCGCATCGCCAAGCCCACCGGCCTGGCGCTGGGCACGATCGCCACCGCGGTCAGCACCGAGCCGCTCGACCGTGGAATGGTCGCACCACCCGAGATCCGCGTCCAGGTCGTGGGCGAGGACATCCGGCGCAGCACGGGCAGGCGGGTGGCGAGCGGCTCGACCAGCGCGGACTGGGAGAGGGCCAAGGCCGCGCCGGCGGCGGCGGCGGTGGCGGGCGGGAAGGAGGCCACCGTCGGCGCCCAGTTGGGCAAGATCGTGGCGGCGGAGCAGGCCGATTCCGTGCATGACGTCCTGACCGCTGGGCAGAACGCACCACCCATGGCGATGGACCGCATCGCGGACCAGGCCGCCCACGACCCCGCGCTGAGGCGGTCGTCGGACGTGCCGCGCCTGGCCCAGGATGGGGACGAGCGCCAGTGGGAGGTCGGGCCCATCGCCCTGCCGGAGGGCGTGGCCTCGGTCGCCGCCACCCTGGCGAGCGGCGCGGTGGCGGTGCAGGCCGATGAGTGGGTGCTGATCCCCGTGCAATCGCCGGTCGCCATCCGCAGGCTCGCGCTGCGCCTCGATGACCAGCCGCTGCTGGCTGGACCGCTCACGCTGCTGGTGGACGGCGTTCCGCTCGCCACCGAGCGCGCCCCGTTCGCCGGGCCGGGCGCGCTGCTGCACGTGCGCGGGGCTGAGGACGACGCCGTCTTCACGCCCGCGAGCACGCCGTGGAAGGTGCCACCGGAGGAACAGACCGAGCGCCACCAGCGCCAG
Organism: uncultured Planctomycetota bacterium; assembly: GCA_963818245.1. Classification (GTDB taxonomy): domain Bacteria; phylum Planctomycetota; class UBA11346; order UBA11346; family UBA11346; genus BOG-1363. Next base: position 6,124 of record CAWFSD010000041.1, on the reverse strand, counting down.
GGCGGGGACCGCACGGTGCGCAACCTGGGCACGGAGCGGCGCACCGTGCGCTTCTACGCGACCATCCCGATCAGCCGCAGCAAGGAGCTGGTGGTGGACGTCGACGCGGCGACCACGCCCGGCTACGAGGTGGTCGAGCCCGGCGTGCTGCGCTGGTCGCTGGTCCTCGAGCCGGGCGCGGAGAAGACCGTGGCGGTCGGCTACGTGCTGCAGGCGAGCGGGGGGTTCAAGCTCTGACGCGTCGGGTCCGGGATGGGGGGCGACGGGCGCTGCGCAACGGCGGTCCGCGGGCCAGTGAGCGCACTTTCCGCCCGCAGCGCTGCGCCAAGTGTCCAGGAAATGCGCGCGGTCGGCGCCGGTAGAACCACCAGCGGGGCGCCCGCGGGAGGACCTCATGCGATGCGACCGCGAACCGGGCCGGCTGCGCGCGGCCGCAGGCGCGGCGGCCATCCTCCTCCTCGCCTCGGGACTCGCGCGGCTCGCCGCCGCTGACCCGCCGGTGCGGGACACCGCCGCCGACACCTGGGTGGCGACCGACGCGCTCGGGCGCACCCTGCCCGATGCCGCGGCGGTGGGCGCGCCGCGCGACCGCTCGGTGCTGATGTTCTACTTCCTGTGGCTGGGGGCGCACAACGCCGTCGGCGAGGGCCCGTTCGACAACACGCGCATCCTGGCCGGCGCTCCCGGTGCGATGGCGCAGACCGGCAGCCCCCCGTGGGGCCCGCCGAACACCTACCACCACTGGGGCGAGCCGCTGTTCGGCTACTACGCCAGCGATGATCCATGGGTGCTGCGCAAGCACGCGCAGATGCTCGCCGACGCGGGCGTCGACGGCGTGGTCTTCGACGTGACCAACGGGCCGACCTACCCGGGCGCGGCCAAGGCGCTGATGGAGACCTTCGCCGCGGTGCGCGCGCAGGGCGGGAGGACGCCGGCGATCTGCTTCCTCTGCCCGTTCGGCGGCGCGCCGGTGGTCCCGGTGGTCGAGCAGCTGCTGAAGGACATCTACGAACCGCGGCTGCATCCGGAGCTGTGGTACCGATGGCGCGGCAAGCCGCTGCTGCTGGTCGACCCAGGCAACCTGCCCTTCCCGCCCGAACGCATGGCGGCGCTGCGCGAGCGCTTCACCTTCCGCGCCACCCAGCCGGACTATTTCCGCGGCCCGACCAAACCCGACCAGTGGGGCTGGCTCGAGGTCCACCCCCAGCACGCCTTCCGCGACGCCACCGGCGTCGCCGAGGAGGTGACGGTCGGCGTCGCGCAGAACGCCGTCGCCGGCCGGCTGGGCTCGATGAGCCAGCCCGGGGCCCAGGGGCGCAGCTTCCACGCCGGGGCGCTCGACCCGCGGCCGCAGGCGGAGGCCATGGGGCTGAACTTCGCGGAGCAGTGGACGCGCGCGCGCGAACTCGACCCGCAGGCGGTGTTCGTCACCGGCTGGAACGAGTGGATCGCCTCGCGCCTGCCCGAGTTCAACGGCTACCGGGCGCCCAACGTCTTCGTCGACGAGTTCGACCTGGAGCACAGCCGCGACCTGGAGCCGATGCGCGGCGGGCACGGGGACGCGTACTACTACCAGCTCGTCGCGGAGGTGCGCCGCTTCAAGGGCGCGCGCCCGGCGCCGGTGGCCGGACCTCCGCACGCGATCGACGCGGGCGCCGGGCCCGCCGCGTGGGCCGACGTGCAGCCGGAGTACCGCGATGACCTGGGGGACGTCGCGCACCGCGACCATGCCGGCTACGACCACGTCCGGCGCTACGCGGACGACACCGGGCGCAACGACATCATCAGCTGCAAGGTCGCCTACGACCCCACCCGGGTGTGGTTCCAGGTGCGCACCGCGGCGCCGGTCGGCGCGGCGCAGGACCACGACTGGATGACCCTGCTCATCGACGCCGATCGCGACCACGCCACCGGGTGGGAGGGCTACGACTACGCGATCAACCGCCAGGGTCGCGGCGGGAAGACCGCCATCGTCGAGCGCTGCCGCGGCCCGGGCTGGACGTGGGAGGCGATCGGCCAGGCGCCGCTCACCATCCAGGGCGACCAACTGGTCGTGGGCGTGCCCCGTTCACTGCTCGGCCTCCCCGATGGCGCGGCGGCACCGGCTTTCGACTTCAAGTGGTGCGACAACGCCACGGGCAGCGGGGACATCCTGGATTTCCTGACCCATGGCGACGTGGCGCCGAATGGGCGGTTCAACTACCGGTTCGGGCCGGCGCGCTGAACCGGCGCATGGGCGCTGTCCTGCCGGTGGCGGGCCGTCAAAACCGATCGCCCACCGCTGTTGCGGTGGGCGATCCGGCCCCGTGGCAGGCCGGGGCGCCTGACATGCCCCGCCATTCCAGGTTCAGCCGGGTGCGATCGCGGGCATGCCGATGCGGCCACGCATCATGACCGCCACTCCGGCCAGCAGGTACACCACCTCGATGACGAAGAGCGTGATGGTCAGTCCGCTCACCGGGCTTTCGCTGAGCACGGAGACCAGCCGGTAGATGGCGATGGGCGCGAACAGCAGCACCGCGAGGCGGACGGCGAAGGACATCATGGTCCCCTGGGCGAGCGCGGCCCAGACGAAGAACACGGTGAGGCCGAGGTGCAGGCCGCCATAGGCGGTCACGAATTCGGAGCGACCCGAGGAATCGAGCACCGCGTAGCCGAGGCCGGCCGCGCTGCGCAGGGGGGAGACGGTCGAAACCAGCGCGAAGATGCCGAACAGCACCGCGTTGGCCCAGACGTAGATGCGGGCGAGTGGGATGGGAGGCATGGGAGGCATGGGATGGTCCTGGCAGGATGGTGGATGGGTCTCAGCGCTTGGATGGCTTCTTGTCGTCACCCTTTTCGTTCTCCTCATCTTCATCCCCTTCCTCGCGATCTGCGCCTTCCGCGCCTTCCTCATCCTCTTCCGCTTGCGTCTGGTCGCCGCTGGCGCTCGCGGCCCCTTTGCCGCCGCTCTTCGCCGCGGCGTTCTTGGCGGCGCCGCCCTTGGCGCCGATCTCGGCCATGTGCTCGCGGTCGCTGCTGACCGCCTCGCCGCCGCGGCGACCCGCCTCCCGCGCGGATTCCGAGGTGAACTCCGGAGCGGCGCCGGACGCGTGCGCGGCCGCGCCGCCCTTGGCGGCGATCTCCTTCTGGCGTTCGGGGTCCATGGCGGCGAAGCCGCCCTTGTTGGATTTCTTGGTGCTGGCCATGATGGTCTCCTGGTGCGCGGGGTTCGGCGCCCCGCATGGATGATCCAGGCGCTCGGTTGCGCGCCGGTGGTGATGAAGGCGGGACGACGCGGTCGGCGCCCTCATGGGGTAAGCCCAGGCGATGCCAATGCTGGAAGGGATGTCAGGCGCCTGATCTGCCCAGGTCGTTCCCCTTGACGCCCCAAGGGATAATATCAACTGTACATGACAAGAATCGGCGGGAAGTCGGACCTCCTGCCCCAAGGCCCGGTTCCGGGTCGGGCCGCAGGCTCAGGCTTTTTGCAGAACCGCCCCGGATGGGGGAGCAGCGAAGCGCAACGTTCCCAGCGCTGCGCCGCTCGCGGCCGTCCAGGAGCCCGGAACCAGGGGGGGTGGCGGGCACTCGAACGGGAGCGTCCCGCTCGGCACGTCGGGGCTGGACGCGGCCGAGGATCCGCCCACGATCCGCTCCGCCACGACGGACCGTAGCTCAGCTTGGCTAGAGCGCTTGCCTTGGGCGCAAGAGGTCGCAGGTTCGAATCCTGTCGGTCCGACCAGCATCAGCCCCTGCCACGACGTGTTCTGGCAGGGGCTTTTTTTGTCGCAGGCCCACCGCGCGAAAGGCTGACCGTCCGTGTCGCCCCGGTGGTCGACGTCGCGCCGCCGTGGATGCGGCGACCCCGGCCGGGTGCGGGGCGCGTCCACCGATGACGGACCCGCGAAATTCGCAAGGGCGGGCTTTTATCGCTATACATGATGGGAAGCATTCCCGCATTCTGGATGTGCCCGCGCGCCCACCACCGCCGTCTCCAGCTGGGAAGCTCCGTGCCCTCCATCCTCCGACGCACCATCCTGCGCCTCGCCCGGTCCGCGCCGCTGTCGCTGGTGCTGCTGTCGGCGGGCCCGGCCGTGGCGGTCGAGGAGGCGCCGCGCGCTGCGCTCATCAGCGCGTACGAGCGGCAGGTGCTGCCGCTGCTGAAGACCCACTGCTTCGCCTGCCACGGACCTGGGAAGGCGAAGGCCGACATCGATTTCAGCGCGTACGGCGATGGGGCCGCCGCGGTCGGGAACCTGCGCCTGTGGACGAGCTGCGCGGGCGAGGTCGCGGACCACGAGATGCCGCCGGAGAAGGCGGACAAGAAGCCGACGGAGGCCGAGCGCGGCGCGATCGTCGCGTGGGCGCGCGCGCTGAAGCGCCTGCAGCCGCGCGATCCCGGGCCCGGGATCATCCGCCGTCTGTCGCGCCGGGAGTACGCCAACACCCTCCACGACCTGCTCCAGGTCGATGCGAAGGTCGCCGACGACCTTCCTGCGGACAGCGTGGGCGTCAGCTTCGACAGCTCCATCCCGCCGCTGCTGATGGAGAAGTACCTGCTGGTGGCCGACGACGTGCTCGACCAGATCATCCGCCCCGACCAGCTGCAGCTCACCTGGAGCGCGGGGCGGCTCGACGCCACCGTGGGCCTGGAGCGCACGCCCCGGCCCGGCGGCGCCGATGCGGCCCAGGTGCGCTTCGATGGCCCAGGGGAGCTGGCCGCCGCGATCCCGGCGCCGGTCGACGGCACCTACACCATCCGCATCACCGCGGGCGCCGAGCGGATCGCCGGCAAGGAACCCGCGCGGCTCGCGGTGCGCGTCGACGGCCAGGTGATCGGCGAACTGCGCATCACCGCCACCGCCAAGGCGCCCGCCGCCTACACGGTGACGCGCAAGCTGTCGGCCGGGCGGGCCCAGCTGGCGATCCTGGTGGCGAATCCCTTCGTCGAGCAGGGCGGCGGCCCGGCGAAGGCGCCGGGCCCACCGGGCAAGGCCAGGGGAGAGGCGCCGGTCGCCACCAGCAAGGACGGGCGCGCGGTGCGCACCGTGCTGATCGACACCATCGAGGTCGTCGGGCCGCCCGGGGCGCGCCCCAGCGAGGCGCAGAAGCGCCTGTTCGTCGCCACGCCAGGCAAGGACCTCGCGAAGCGCGAGGCCGCCCAGCGCATCGCCACGGCCTTCGCCCGACGCGCCTTCCGGCGCCCGGCGAGCGAGCGCGAGATCGCCAACCTGCTGAAGGTCTTCGATCTCGCGGACGGGCAGGGCGAGGTGTTCGCCAACGCCATCAAGCTGATGCTCAAGGCGGTGCTGATCTCGCCGCAGTTCCTCTTCATCACGCCGGACGACGACGGCGCCACCGGCGGGGACATCGTCCCCGTCGGCGCGCACCAGCTGGCGGCCCGCCTGTCCTACCTGTTCTGGGCGACCATGCCCGATGATGAGCTCGCCGCCCTGGCGGACGACGGGACGCTGCGCGATCCGGCGGTCCTCGCCGGGCAGGTGCGCCGGTTGATCGCCGACCCGCGCGCGCAGGTGCTGTTCGACACCTTCGGCGCGCCGTGGCTGGGGCTCGATGCGCTGGAGTCGCTGTCGATCGACACGAAGAAGTTCCCGCTGATGACCAAGGAGCTGCGCGCCGCGATGTACGGCGAGGCGGCCATGCTCTTCACCACCATGATGCGCGAGAACCGCGACGTCGGCGAGTTCATCAGCGCCGACTACACCTTCGTCAACGAAGCCCTGGCGCGGGTCTACGGGCTCGGCGGCGACATCAAGGGCCCGCAGCTGCGGCGCGTCGCGCTGGCCGACGACCGGCGCGGCGGCGTGCTGACCATGTCCGGCATCATGGCGGCGACCTCGCTGGCGACGCGCACCAGCCCGGTGCGCCGTGGCCGCTGGGTGCTGCAGCAGCTGCTGGGCCGCACGCCGGTCCCCCCGCCGATGAACGTACCGGCCCTCGACCAGCAGGACACGCCGGAGAACGCCGCGCTGAGCCTGCGCCAGCGCACCGAGCGCCACCGCCGCGACCCGGCGTGCACGGGCTGCCACCGGGTGCTGGACCCGCTCGGCTTCGGACTGGAGAACTTCGATCCCGTCGGCCGGTGGCGCGAGCGCGACGACACCGGCGCCCCGGTCGACGC
>CAWFSD010000040.1:0-100638 GCA_963818245.1 uncultured Planctomycetota bacterium | reverse complement strand
CGACCTCGAGCCGCGTCGAGCCGTGTGCTGCGCTGAGGCGGAAGCGCGTACCGACGACCTCGAGGGCGGAGGTCGCGGTGCGCACCACCATCGGATGGCGCGGGGCTGCTTCGCGACCTCCGCCTCGAGGACGCCGGCGTCGAGGATGAGCGCGATGTCCGTCCGCGCTGGCGGACGCCGGGATGGTGACGCGCGAGGCGCGGCCGACGACCACCTGCGTGCCGTCGGCATAGGCCAGGGTGGCCTTCCCGGTCTGCCCCACGGTGAGGCGGTCGCCGGGCAGCAGCGCGCGCCGGGTGACGTCCTCGCCACTCGCGAGTTCCACCGCGAAGTCCTGCCAATCGCCGACCAGCGCCGGCAGGCCTGGCGCGGCCGCTGCGGCCGGTACGGGGGTGGCGGCCGGGGCCGGGGCCGGGACCGGGGGCGCTTGCGCGAGGGGCGGTGCGGACGGCGCGCCCGCACGCTGCAGGAGCAGGAAGGTCAGCGCCAGGCCGGCCGCGGCACCGGCTGCGATCAGCCCGGGCCGGCGTCCCACGCGCAGGATGGTCTTGCGGCGCGCACCGCCGCGGCGCGCGCCGGCGGCGGGTGGGTGCTGCCGCGGCTGCTCCTGGCCGGACTTGAGCAGTTCGGCGAGCTCGCCGTGCTGGCGGGCGAGGCGCAGGAAGGCGACGCGCGCCTGCGCATCCGCGAGCAGGATCCGCTCCAGACGCTGGCGTTCGCCGGCGCTCGCCAGGCCGTCCAGGTGCAGCAGCGCGAGGGCGGCGACATCGTCCTCGGGGCGGTCTGCGGGCTCACTCGCCACGGCCGGCTCCCTGGCGTTGCAGTTCGTCGCGCACGCACTCGCCGAGGGCGCGGTGGATGCGGCTGATCGCGACGTAGATGGTGTTGAGCGGCTTGCCGAGCAGTTCGGCGATGCGCGCGCCGGGCAGGTTCTCGAAGTAGCGCATCTCCACCAGGCGGCGCGCGCGCGGGGTGATGCGCGTCAGGCACGAGCGCAGCGCCGCCAGGCGCTCCTGGTCGGCGAGCGCGGCGGGATCCTCGTCCAGGGCGCTCCAGCTGGTGTCGAGCAGGTCCATGACGTCGCCGCTGAGCATCACCGGCCCGGAACGGCGGCGCGCCACCGCCTTGAGCGCCTGGAAGCGCGCGATGGTGCGCGCCCAGGGCTTGAAGCCCTCGCTGCTGGTGAGCTGCGCGTGCTTGTCGAGCACCACGATCGAGACTTCCTGGAAGACGTCCTCGCTGAGGGTCGGGTCGCCGGTGATCGCGTTGATATAACCGATCAACATGCCGCGGTTTATGAGCAGGAGCCGGAGCGCGGCGGTACCGTCGACGGGGGGCGTCCCCGGGCTTCCCGTGTGCGCGCTCGCGTGCTGGGCCTGGTCCATCGTTCCCTGTGCCTGATGGATACCACGACCACCCCCCGCCTGTACATGGCGAGCGGGTGGGCTGTCCATGGCTGCGGAGAGGGCTGGGGTCGCGGACCCCTTCTTTCCGCAAGCCGCAGGTCTGTCACCCGCTGGCTCTGCGATCTCTGCCGCTGGCGCCGGCGCCCCGCACGCGGCTCCGCCGCGCAGCGCGCGGATGCGCGTCAGTGAGCCGGTCACCGTGGAGATCGAGTGCGCACGCATGCCGCCTGCCATAGCGGGTGGGATGCTGGGCGGTGGGTAAAATACCGGGCTGTGGAGGCAATCTGTCCGGTTCGTGTGGACTGCGCCGCTGGTGGCCGGATGCGTGGCGCCGCCGCGCAGCCGCGCAGGCGCGTCGACGGGCCCAGTACCCGTGCTCGCATTGACTCTGCAACGATCCGTCCTATTGCTGTCGGTTCCGTGGGGGATCGATCGTGCGCATCCCCGCCCTGTTGTTGGTGCTGTCCAGCGCGATGCCGATGGTGCTCGGCTCGGCCGAGGGCAGCGGACCGCTGCCCGCGCGTGGATCGGGACCTGGCGCAGGTTTCGCCCAGGCTTGGCTGGTGCCACCGCTCTTCAGCCGCTTCCCAGCGACCGGCGACCGGCAGCTCTCGCGGCTCGAGGTCACCCGCGTCCTCGAGGACAGCCCGGCGCAGCGCGCCGGCCTCCAGGTCGGTGATCGTCTGCTGGCGGTGGGTGGCTACCGCGTGCACGACACCGCGGAGCTCAAACTGGTCGCAGGGCTGATCCCGGCGGAGGACGATGCCGAGTGCTGGTCCGTGCTGCGCCAGGGCCAGGTGCTGACCGTGACCATGCGCGACCTCCTCCGCGCCGGCGTGCGCGGCGTGGGGATCGGGGTCTCGGCGCGGGACCCCGACATGGCCCAGGTCGTCGAAGCGTGCGGCCTGACCGTCGCGGCCGCTGAGCGCGCCGACCTGAACCATGTACCGACCCGGGCCGTCCACGCGCTCCAGGATTGGCTCGCGGAGAATGCGCCGGCGAAGCGCGAGGTGGCCTGGTTGCGGTCCTTCGTCGACACCTATGTCAAAGTGCTGCGTTGCCAGGACCTCGCCGCGCGGGAGGCGCCGCCGGACGTTCCCGTCCCCTACCTCGCGCAACTCGAGCGGTTCTACCGCGCCATCGCGACCGGGCGCGCGGCGGGCGACCAGGACCCGGACCCCGCGCGCCTGGGCTGCGACCGGGCGTTCTTCGCCTTGTCGTACCCGTGGCCATCAGCGCCCAGCCCGGACCTGGGGAGGTTCACCACGAGCGATGCGCCGTTCAACGCCTTCTTCCGACGGGTGCTCTCCGAACCGGGCCTCTCCTGGGCCGAGCGCAAGGCGTTCGGCTCGGCCTACGCCGTCCATGGAGGTGATGATCACGTGGGCACCGGCATCGAGGGGGTCAAGCGCGCCTTGATCGAAGAGGGTCGCCCCGACGAGGACGACCCATCGCCGTACCAGGAAGGGTTGTTCCACGGGTCCACCTCCTCCACCATCTTCCTGCATCGTGACCCTGCCGAACGCGCGGCCTTCATCGCGGAGTTGCGCCGGCGCTACCAGGCCGACGACGTCGATGCCCTGCTGCTGGGCTATGCCCTGGCCGGGGCGCTGCTCGTGGACAACCAGGTGGACGAGGCGTTCCTGGTCATGGAGCGGTTGCTCAAGGACTCGCCGTACATCGGTTGGCGGGCGACGCTGGAGGCCCCGAAGGCGATGCTGTGGGCGAGGAGCGAGGTGAATGCGCCGTACGAGCCGAACCTGCAGCGCCTGCAGGCCTTCACCGCCCGGCACCCGGTCTGCCCGGTCCCGCGCTTCTCCCGGGCCTACGCGTATTCCCTCGCGCGCTCGCCGCTCCTGCAAGGCATGAACCAGATCAGCGATTACGACCCGCTGAACGGCCGGCCCGCGATCTGGCGCGCGAACGGCGAGCTGGTCTACGCAGCGCTCGATCCCGACCGCGGAGCGGTCGAAGAGGTGCGCAAGGCGGAGGACAAGATGATCAGGAAGTTCCTCGAGGTCCTCGAGTGCAGCGCGCGCGATGCGCGCACGCGCGACAGCGGGGACGCGCTGGCGGCCGTGGCGATGGCGATCGGACCGATCCGGCGCATGGCGCCGGGGCTGGACCTCAAGCTCTTCTTCTACCAGCCGTACCTCGCCGCCGGATTCGCCCTGGGCGGGGATTTCGGGCGCGCCAGCGCCTGGCAGGACATCATCGTCGAGCGGTTCAGCGGCATGCGGCCCGACAACCGCGTGCGCATCGAGCAGCTCGCTGACCAGCGGTCCTACCTCCAGCACCGGCCGCCCGGCCCGCACCACGAGGTCCGCGCCAAGCCCCTCGTCGTGCGCTACACCGATGGCAAGCCCAGGATCGTGGGCGGGATGGTGGGCGATCAGGCCGAGGGGCGCTGGTGCTTCTACCATCCCAATGGCCAGCTCTGCGCCTCCGGCTCGTACCTGGAGGGGGTCCGGTCCGGTATCTGGCAGCGCTTCGCCGACAACGGAACGCGCCTCGTCGAGGGCGCCTTCGCGGACGGCCACCGCATCGGCCGGTGGCGCACCTGGCACGCGGACGGGACCTTGTTCTGCGAGGGCTGCTATGGCGGACCGGAAGAGGACGGGCGCCTCGGCCGGTGGTCCTGGTTGCACCCCAATGGGCAGGCGCAGGCGACCGGGCTCTTTCTGCGGGGAAAGAAGGAAGGGCGCTGGCTGGTGATGGACGACGCCGGCAGGGTCATCGGCGATGCCTCGTTCTCGGGTGGCAATCCCCAAGGCGCCTGGCAGGTGGGGGCCACCGCCGCCGAACCGCCCGCGCCGCTCCCGCCATGGCCGGATCTACCTGGTGCCGTGAAGCCGGAAGCACCGGGTACGGGCGCGCCCGATCAGCCACCCACCGCCGCCGGAGCGAACGATTTCTGAGCGCTGCCGGCACCGGTGCCGTGCCGGAACCCGGCCTGAGGACGGGTTTCAGAGATGATGTTCGATCAGACCGGGCAATGCGCACAGCCCTCGCGCGTCGATGCCCGGCAGCACGTGGCGGGCGACGGCGCGCAGGCGGTCGCTGGCCTGGCCCATGATGCAGCCGTGGCCGGCCCACTGGATCATCTCGCGGTCGTTCTCGGCGTCCCCGGCGGCCCACACGTCCTCGCGCGCGATGCCGAGGTGCTCGGCGAGATGGCGCAGGCCCCACGCCTTGGTGATGCAGCGCGGCATGATCTCGAGGCGGTCCTCCTGGCTGGCGACGACGTGGAAGCGCTCGCCGAAGCGCTCGGTGAGGCGCCGCTGCGTCGCTGGCAGGTGTTCGGGCTCGATCACGTACATCATCTTCAGGCTGGGTCCGCGCCAGGCGCTGCGCAGGTCGGCCTGGATGGCGATCGGCGCCTGGTAGAGCTCGCGCCAGTAGCGGGTGTGCGCGATCTCGCGGTCCATGATCCAGGTGTCGGCATCGGGGTAGCAGCAGATCGCGCCGCTGCCGCCGGCGAGCACCGCGATGACTTCGTGGACGTCACTCTCCTGCAGGCCGTGCTGGGCGATCGGGGGGCGGTCGGGATGGCCGATCCAGCCGCCATTGAAGCAGATCAGCGGCCCATCGAGGCCCAGGTCGCGCTGCACCCAGCGCGTGGTGAGCAGCGGCCGGCCGGTGGCGATGGCCACCGTCGCGCCCAGCCGGTGCAGTGCCTGCACCGCGAACACGTGCCCCATGGGCAGGCGGCAATCCGTGGTCAGCAGGGTGCCGTCGAGATCCAGGGCGACGAGAACGGGACGCATGGGCGGATGGTAGAGGGGTGGTGGGCCGCCGATAGGGGGTCCATCGCCGTGGCCAGAGGGATTTTACCGCTCAAGGGGCAGAGGAAGGCGGCGTGGGATGCGCAGATGTGGGGAGATTTCGCAGATTTCCGCCGACTTCGAGCACGTCGAGGGCGGGGACGAGGCCTTGATCGGAGGTCGGTTTCGGGAAGCTGCGCGCTCCGGAGACGCTCGATGACCGATCATGCTGCCCTCGCCACGACGCTGTCCACGGCTGCGCCGGTGGACATCATGCGCCACGCGCTGACCAGCTTCGGCGGGGACATCGCCATCAGCTTCAGCGGCGCCGAGGACGTGCTGCTGATCGAGCACGCCAGCCAGACCGGGCTGCCGTTCCGCGTCTTCAGCCTCGATACCGGGCGCCTGCACCCCGAGACCTACCGGCTGTTCGCCGAGGTCGAGGAGCGCTACCGCCTGCGCATCGAGTACTGCATCCCCGACACGGCGGCCCTGCAGGCGCTGGTGCGCGCCAAGGGCCTGTTCAGCTTCTACCAGGACGGCCACCAGGAGTGCTGCGGGGTGCGCAAGGTCGAGCCGCTGCGCCGCCAGCTGTCCGGCCTGCGCGCCTGGATCACCGGCCAGCGCCGCGACCAGAGCCCGACGCGCGGCAACGTCCCGGTGGTGCAGGCCGATCCCGCCTTCCGCGGCCAGGGCGGCGGCGACCTGGTCAAGTGGAACCCGCTCGCCAACGCCAGCAGCGCCGACGTGTGGCTCGAGATCCGCGCGCTGCGGCTGCCGTTCAACCAGCTCCACGAGCGCGGCTTCGTCAGCATCGGCTGCGAACCCTGCACGCGCCCGACCCTGCCCGGCCAGCACGAGCGCGAAGGCCGCTGGTGGTGGGAGGAGGCGACCCAGAAGGAGTGCGGGCTGCACAAGGGCAACCTGAAATAGGGGGAGGCGCGACGCGACCAGGATCGAGGCGCCTCGAGTCCTGCCAAAGTACGCGGATGCGTGGGAGCGGCGGGGGGCGCCCGACGTCATCCTCGCGGCTAGCGGACGTGGCACGATGCGAGGCCGCGCTTCTCGAGGTACTGCTGGTGGTACTCCTCCGCGCGGTAGAACGGCGCGGCCGGCACGATCTGCGTGACGATGGGATCGCTGAACCTCTTCTCCGCCGTCAGCTTCGCGACGTAGGCGGTGGCGGCCGCGGCCTGGGCGGGCGAGTTGGCGAAGATCGCCGAACGGTACTGGTCGCCGAAATCCGGCCCCTGGCGGTCGAGCGTGGTCGGGTCGTGGTTGGCGAAGAACACCTCCAGCAGCTGCGCGTACGAGACCACCGCGGGATCGTACTCGATCTGCACGGCCTCGGCGTGGCCGGTGTCGTGGGCGCAGACCTGGGGGTAGGTGGGATCGACGGTCGTGCCGCCGCAGAAGCCGACCTGGGTGGCGACCACGCCCTTGGTGCGGCGGAAGGTCGCTTCGACGCCCCAGAAGCAGCCGGCGGCGAAGGTCGCGATCTCGGTGGCCGGTTTGGCGGCCGCGCCCTGCGGGGTGAACGCCAGGGCCACGCCGTTGATGCAGTAGCGCAGGCCGGTCGGCTGCGGCCCGTCGTTGAAGACGTGGCCGAGATGGCCGCCGCAGCGCGCGCAGTGCACTTCATCGCGCACCATCCCCGCGCTGGTGTCGTTGCTGGTGTCGACGCGCCCGGCCAAGGGGTCGTAGAAGCTCGGCCAGCCGGTGCCCGAGTGGAAGCGCGTGGTCGAGGCGAACAGCGGCGCGCCGCAGGCCGCGCAGTGGTAGGTGCCGGTGCCGTCCTTCTCGGACTGCTCGTAGGCCGCGCCGAAGGGCGTCTCGGTGCCGCGCTGGCGCAGCACCTCGAACTGCGCCGGCGTCAGGCGCGCCTTCCACTCGGGGTCGCCGAGCGTCATGTGCCCGCCGACCGGGGGCTCGACCACGGCGGCGGCGGTGGCCGCGGTAGCGGGCGGGGGCGGGACGGCCGGCCGGCTGTCGGCGCGCGTCCCCGCGCCACCGCCCGAGGAGCAGGACGCGGACAGGAACAGCCACGCCACCAGGCTGGCCAGGAAGATGACGCTGGCGTAGCTCGCGATGCGGTCGATGGGGTTGCGCATGGGTGGCTCCAACCACCTCTACGGTGGTCGTGGGGGGATGTTGGTCGCCAATGGGACCCGGTTCGGCGCGGGGCCGACCCGCGCCGAACCGTCAGATGCGCATGCTCCGCGACATGCGCCTGGTGTCGTGGTGCCGCGCCGGCAGCGCGACCACGCGGTCGGTGAAGGCGCGCGCGGCGGCCTGGTCGTGGCTGGCGACCAGCACGGCGATGCCGCTGCGCTCGCTCAGCGTGGCGAGCAGCCGCCAGATCTCGCGCTGGGCGTTGCCGCCCAGGCCCAGGGCGGGCTCGTCGACGATCAGCACCTGCGGGCGCAGCGCCAGGCTGCGCGCCAGGGCGACGAGCTGGCGCATCTCCTGGGTGGCGCCGCCGGGCAGGCAGAGCGGGATGTCCTCCGGCTCGATCTCGAGCAGCGCGCAGGCCTCGCGCAGCGCCTCGGCGATGTGCGCGCCATCGGCGCGCTGGTGGTAGCGCAGCGGCAGCTCGAGGTTCTCGAGCAGGGTCAGGTTGCCGAGCAGCGCGCCCTGCTGGGGGACGAACCCGATGCGCGAGCGCAGGTGCACGAGCCCCGCCTGGTCGAGGTGGGCGGTGTTGGTGCCGAAGACGTGGACCTCGCCGCGGGTCGGCCGGCTCTCCCCGACCACCAGGCCGAGCGCGGTGCTCTTGCCGGCACCGGCGGGGCCGACCAGCGCCACGGCCTCGCCGGCCGCGAGGGTGAAGTCGAGGTCGGCGAGCAGCGGCGTGCCGTAGCGGCGGTCGTGGCACCCGACCGCGGAGAATTCGATGAGGGCGGTCATAGCAGCTTGTAGATGGTGGCGGTGACGAGGGCGTCCCAGGCGAACACCGCGGCGATGGCGCGCACCACCGCGCGCGTGGTGGTGCGCGGGACCTCGGTGGCGATGGGCGGGCCGGTCAGGCCCTCGCGGCAGGTGATGGCGGCGATGATCAGGCCGGGGATGACGGTCTTGATCGCCAGGATCAGCGCGTCGGCCGCGGACAGCTGGGCGGTGAGGTGGCCGATGTACTCGCGCAGCGGCGGCGCGTCCTCGACCAGCAGCCGGCTCAGCACGTAGCCGCCGGCCAGGGCGATGGCGATGAACACCTGGCCCAGGCAGAACACCGCCACCGCCACGCTCGCCAGGCGCGGCACCACCAGGTAGGCGAAGGGGTCGATCCCGGCGAGCTGCAGGGCGCGCACCTCGCCGGCCACGCGCATGTTGCCCAGTTCGGTGACGATCGCGGTGCCGCTGCGCGCGATCACCACCAGCGCGACGATGAGCGGCCCGAGCTCGCGGACCAGGACCACGACCAGCAGCTTGCCGAACAGCTCCGACTGGCCGAGGCCGACGAGCTGGATCTGCGCGACCACGCTCAGCGAGGTCAGCAGCGCGAGCAGGGCGGTGAACGGCACCGCCTCGAGGCCGGTGAACTGCACCTGGCGCCACAGCACCGCGGCGCTGACGCCGCGCAGCCGCGGCAGCTGGATGGCGAACTGCAGGATCATGGTCACCACCTCGCCGAGGTAGCCGAAGGCGGCCAGCAGCCGCCGTCCGACGTATTCGAGGATGCCGAGACCGCTGCGCATGGACGCAGCATCGTCACCCCGTGCCGAATCCCAAGCGCCCAGGCCGGCAGTGTGGAGCGGCCCGGTGACGCGCCGGCCCCTGCGGCCCTCCCTGCTTGCCTCACCCATAAAGCGCTTTATAAAGCGCTTTATCATGAAGGAACGCGTGAAGATCCCGGTGCCCGCCGCCCGCCCGACCATCGCCGAGGTCGCGCAGCGCGCCGGGGTCTCGGTGCCGGCGGTCAGCCAGGCGCTGAGCTGGCCGGACAAGCCGTGCACGCTGAGCGTCGCCACCCGCGAGCGCATCCTGCGCGTGGTCGCCGAGCTCGGGTACCAGCGCAGCCGGCGCGCCCAGCTCTTCGCCCAGGGCGCGACGCGCTGCATCGCGCTGCTCTTCGAGGGCGCCGCGCCGCCCGACGACCTCATCGCCGGGGCGGTGGTGGCCGCCGCCGCCACCGCGCTCGCCGCGCGCGACTACCAGCTGGTGGTCTCGCCCTTCCTCGCCGACGAGGCGCGCTGGGAGGCGTTCCGGCGCGATCCCGGCGTCGACGGCGCGCTGCTGGTCCACAGCGGCACCCCGCGGCTGCGCGCGCTGCTCGCCGGGCTGGGTCTGGCGGCCGTCGAGGTCGGGCGCCGCGACCGGGGCGGCGCAGGTGGCCGCTGACGCCGGTGCGGGCATGGCGGCGCTGGTCGGCCACCTGGCCGCCCTGGGCCATCGCCGCATCCGCTGCGTCGCCGGGACCGCGGGGAATGGGCGCGGAGGTCGCCGCCTTCCAGGCGGCCATGGCCGCGGCCGGCCTCGCGGCTGGCGCGAGCTGCGCGCTGGGGCCCGCCGACGCCGTGGTCGATGCTCTGGTGCAGGAGGACGGCCCGCGCCCGAGCGCGCTCCTCGCCGCCGACCACCGCACCGCGCTGGCCCTGCTCGGCGAACTCGCCGCGCGCGGTCTCGCGGTACCGCGCCAGCTGAGCATCGCCGCCTATGGCGACGCGTGGCCGCTGGCGCACTGGGCGCCCGCGGTCACCGCCTACGCCCTACCCACCGAGACCATCGGCCGCACCGCGGTCGACCTGCTGCTGGAACGCCTCGCCGGCCGCGAATCGCCGGCGGTGGAGCTGCCGGGGAGCCTGGTGGTGCGCGCGTCGACGGCGCGGCCGGGGGAGCGGATTTCGCGGGGGTGAGTCCGTTGGCGGAGTGGAGGCGCGAAGTGCGTCATGGCGCGCATGGAGGGGCTCCGGTGCAGGGGCCGGGGCATCCGGTCCGGGGGTGAGCGGCCCAGCGGCCAATGCTATCAAGCTGGGCTCTTCCCTGGTTTCTCTGGTCCTCTGTGTCCGATCGGCTGTCGGCTCCACATCCACAGCTCCGACCCACATCGAACGGAAGGCAGGACATCCAAATAGAACACAGAGGACCAGCGAGCCCAGAGCAGCGGGAATGACAGCTGCAGCCCGATCCTGGGACGAGGTGGGGACCTCAGCTTGATGGCATTGCCCAGCGCGCCGCGGCCCCGGGTGAGCGCATTCCTTGATCATGGTCACGCCTGTATCGACAGGGTGCGTTCTCACCCGGGCCCGCGGCCCGCTGGGCCGCCTGCCTGTCGTCATGAAGGAGGCCCGCTCATGTCCCGGAAGTCCTCCGGCGTTCGTCGCGTCGGGCGAACGGTCTCAGCACCCTCCTCCATGGGCGCCGAGCGCCGAGCCGGGCATACCTTGCGGATCTGCGTGCTCCCAGGACCATCGACCCATGCGCCCAGTCAAAGTCCTCCCCAGCCTGCTGTCCGCGGATTTCGCCCACCTCGCCGACGAGGCGCGCAAGTGCGCCGCGGAGGGGGCGACCATCCTGCACGTCGACGTCATGGACGGGCACTTCGTGCCCAACCTGACGATCGGGCCGATCATCGTCGAGGCGCTGCGCCGCAACACCTCGCTGCACCTGGACGTGCACCTGATGATGAGCGATCCGCAGAAGTACATCGCCGACTTCCGCAAGGCCGGCGCCGACGCCATCACCGTGCACGTCGAGGCGGTCGGCCACCGCCAGGTGCGCGCCGTCATCGCGCAGATCCGCGCCAGCGGCGCGCGCGTCGGCCTGGCGCTCAACCCCGACACCGATCCCGAGCTGTGGTTCCCCTACTTCCCCGAGGTCGACCTGGTCATGCTGATGACCGTCTACCCCGGCTTCGGCGGGCAGGGTTTCATCCCGCAGGTGCGCCCGCGCCTGCGCGCGGTGCGCGCCGCGTTCCCCGCGCTCGACCTGCAGGTCGACGGCGGCATCAACCGCGAGACCATCCCCCTGGTCACCGCCGACGGCGCCAACCGCCTGGTCACCGGCAACGCCTACTTCAAGGACCCCGACCCGGCCGCGTTCCTGCGCTGGGCGGAAGCCCACCATGCGACCTGAGCCGGTGAAACTCCCCGCGGAAGTCGCTGTTCATCCAGCGCCCACCCCCCGTGGGCGTTCGGCGACGGCCAGTTCCACCGACCTCGCCCCTCGCCCCGCGCGCCTCGCCCCTGCCCGCGGCGGGCGGCCATGACCGCCCTCGCACCCTACGCCATGCCGGTCACGGAATCCCGTGGCCGCGACCACCCCAGCATCCCCGACCCGCACCGCACCGAGTACCAGCGCGACCGCGACCGCATCGTGCACAGCCGCGCCTTCCGCCGCCTGCAGTACAAGACCCAGGTCTTCACCAACGACGAGGGCGACCACTTCCGCACGCGCCTGACCCACACCATCGAGGTCGCGCAGCTGGCGCGCGTGGCGGCGCGCCGCCTCGGCCTGAACGAGGACCTGGTCGAGTGCATCGCCCTGGTCCACGACGTCGGCCACCCGCCCTTCGGCCACCGCGGCGAGGACCTGCTCGCCACGCTGATGGCGGGGCACGGCGGCTTCGAGCACAACCGCCAGGGCCTGCGCATCGTCGAGGAGCTGGAAGTCCGCTACCCGGAGTTCCCCGGCCTGAACCTGACCTACGAGGTGCGCGAGAGCATCGTCAAGCACGGCGCGCGCTACGACGCCGCGCGCGTGCCGGCGCGCTTCGCGCCGGGCGAGGCGCCGCTGCTGGAAGCGCAGCTGGTCGACGAGCTCGACTCCGCGGTCTACGACTGCCACGACATCGACGACGGCCTGCGCGGCGGCTACATCACCCTCGAGCAGCTCGGCGAGGTGCCGCTGTGGCAGGGGGCCTGGCGCGAGGCGGTCGAGGCGAGCCCGCGCGCGACGTCCGACAAGCTGCTCGTCGACCGCTCGCTGCGCATCCTCACCGAGAGCCTGGTCGGCAACCTGGTCGAGCGCACCTCGGCGGCCATCGCCGAGCGCCGGCTGGACAGCCTGGCGGCGGTGCGCGCGGCCCCGCCCGGCGTCGTCGGCATGGCGCCGTCGATGGTCCAGGCCAAGGAGAGCCTCGAGGCCTGGCTGTTCGCCAACCTCTACCGGCACCACCTGGTCAACCGCGTCTTCCACAAGGCGCGGCGCATCCTCGGCGACCTCTTCGTGTTCTACACCGCGCACCCCGACAGCCTGCCGCCCGAGCACGGCCGCGCGCGCCGAAGGCGCCGGACTGCACCGCGCGGTCGCCGATTACATCGCGGGGATGACGGACCGCTTCGCGATGGAGGAGCACCGGGAGCTGTTCGGGCACGGCCAGCGGGTGGATGGGTGAAATCTGGATGGGCCGGGAACACGTCCCGTTCCGGCAGGGCGTCGCGCAAGACATCGTGATCGATGGTCGCCGGGCCTGGTGGTCGAGCTGGCGCTCGACCCTCCCGGCGACGGCATCGGTACGCAGCGATGATGCGTCGGCCCGCGATGCACCGCCGGGAGGGTCGAGCGCCAGCTCGACCATCGCCCGTGGCTGGTCCAGACCTGAGGAAAATACCCAACCCATTGCCGTCCAGACGGCTGGATAATCGGCGCAGCCTGATGTAAGCTGACCTGTTCCGCATGCCCGACCAGCCCCGTACCCGCACCAGCGCCCAGTTGCGCGCCCAGCTCACCCGCACCATCCGTGCCGGCGTGGAACCGGTCGAGGCGCAGTTCGACAGCACCCCGCCGGAGCTGACGCGTCCGAGCCTGGAGCGGCGCGCCTCGGGGCTGGCCGCACCGCGCTTCGAGGTGCGCGAGCTGCTCGGCGCCGGAGCCAGCGGCCAGGTCTACGCGGTCTACGACCGCGACCTGCGCCGCACCGTGGCGGTCAAGTTCATGACCGGCGCGACGGTGCCCGCGCCGGACGGGTTCGCCGATTTCCTGGACGAGGCGCAGATCACCGCGGCGCTGCAGCACCCCAACATCCCGCCGATCCACGAGGTCGACGTCGACGCGCGCGGCCGGCTGTTCTTCATGATGAAGCGCATCGAGGGCCACTCGCTGGGCCAGGAGCTGGCCGACGCGGCGTCGGGCCGGCGCTCGCTGCGCATCGCGTCGACCAACGCGGTGGTCGGCATCGCCATCGGCGCGGGCAACGCGCTCGCCTTCGCCCACCACCACGGCATCGCCCACCAGGACGTCAAGCCGGACAACCTGATGCTGGGCGACTTCGGCGAGATCCTGCTCGCCGACTGGGGCAGCGCGGTGCGCGTCGGCTCGGGGCGCGTGCAGATCTACGGCACGCCGCTGTACATGAGCCCGGAGCAGGCGCGCCTCGAGCCGGTCGACCCGCGCAGCGACATCTACGGGCTGGGCGCGACGCTGTTCCACGCGCTGCTGCTGCGCCCGCCGATGTGGGTGGAGGACGAGGACGAGTTCTGGCGCCGCAAGCGCGCCGGCGTGCTCGATCCCCTGACGCCGGCCGAGCGCGCGCGCGTGCCCGCCGCGCTGCTCGCCATCGCCATGCGCGCGATGGCGGCGCGCGCCGGCGACCGCTACCAGACCGTCGAGCTGATGGTCGACGACCTCAAGCGCTTCCAGGGCGGCCTGGCGGTGACCGCCCACCGCGAGAGCATCAGCGCGCGGCTGCGCCGCATCGTGCGCCGCCACGGGCGGACCATCGGCCTCACCGCGTCGGTCGGCGCGGTGATCATGACCCTGCTCGGCGTCATCTACGGCGAGCGCCTCAAGGAGGTCGCGACCTGGGGCAGCCCGGTGCTGGTCGAGGACTTCGCGGGCGACGCCTGGCGCGGGCGCTGGAAGGTGCAGGACGGCGCGTTCACCACCGACGGCGGCTGGCTGGTCTCGACCGCCTCGCTGGGCAGCCGGCTGTGCCTGCAGCGCCAGCTCACCGGCGACACCGCCGTCGAGTTCGACGCGGAGATCAAGGCCGGCACCGCCCCCTGCGACATCTCGCTGATCTGGCAGCACGACCCCTTCTTCGCGCCCGACGGCAGCGTGCCGCGCGACCCGGCGACCGGCTTCTTCAAGCTGCAGGTCGGCGCGTACAACGGCACCTACACCGGCATCCTCGACGGCACCGAGCACATCCTCGCCTTCAACGCCTTCCGCCCCCAGGTGGGCGTGCGCTACCACCTGCGCTTCGAGAAGGTCGGCGCGCGCCTGGCGATCATCGTCGACGGGCGCGAGCTCTGCCACTACGTCGACCCGCTGCCATTCACCTCCGGCTACGTCGGGCTGTACGGCTGGTACCGCGGCAAGGGCTTCCGCGACGTGCGCGTCTACGCGCTCGGCATCCCGCAGAAGGTGCCGGCCACGGCGATCGGCGACGCGCTGCTGCAGGACCGCCTCTACGCGCAGGCGGCGCAGCAGTACCGGCGCGTGCGCGAGGGGCACCCCGGGTCGGCGCTGGGCGAGGAGGCGCGCTACAAGGAGGGGCTGAGCCTGCTGCGCCAGGGGGACGCCGCCGGCGCCGAGGCCTGCTGGGCGCCGCTCGCGGGCACCGCCCACGAGGAGCTGGTCGCCATCCAGCGCATCGACCAGCTCGGCGCCGCGGGCGGGCACGCCGCCATGCTGGACGCCATCCGCGCGCTCTACCCGCGCGCCTCCGGCGAGGGGCGCGCCTTCATCGCGATGCAGTGGGCGCGGCGCGCCGACCTGCTGGACCCGGACGGCCTCGAACGCTTCGGCGAGCGCTACGAGCGCCTGCACGACGAGGTCCTGGCGCGCGAGCCCGCGGCCGACCGCGCGGCCGCCAACCTGCTGCTGCGCCGGAACCGCTTCGATGAGCTGCTGCTGCGCTACCCGCAGCAGGACGTGCCGGTGGTCAACGCGCTGACCTGCCTGGGGCGCTACGAGGAGATCATCACGCGCTTCCCGCACATGATCCCCTGGTGCGAGGCGGCGCTGTTCGAGGTCGGGCGCTCCGCGGAGATCGACACCGCGCCGTTCAACGGCGACGACCTGCCGCCACCGTATTGGGACGGCCTGATCGCGCGCGGCCACCTCGACGAGGTGCGGGCTCGCGCCCCGCGCTACGTGGGCGGCCTGCTGGCGGCGGGGCGCTTCGACGAGGCCATCGCCAACGCCCGCATCCCGGAGGAGGCGATGATGGCGCGGATCCTGTCCGGGCGCGCGACCGAGGTCCCGCCGGACGAGCGGCACCACCTCGAGGTGCTGATGGCGACGGAGCAGGACCAGCTCGCCTACGACCTGCACCACGACGACCACGCGATGCGCATGTGGCCGCGCCACCTCATGGGGCTCGAGGCGTTCAAGCGCGGCGACCAGGCGCGCGCCTGGGAGCTGTTCGCCACCGGCGACCGCCCCGTGCACATGGAGCACGCGAACCAGTTCTGGTTGAGCTGCTTCCGCGACTACGGCTTCGACCTGCACCACTACCTGGTCCTGCCCTTCCTGCACGAACTGGCGGGTGAGGAGGGCGCGCTGGCGCGCTGCTGCGCCGAGACCGCGAAGGACGTGCGCTGGGCGTTCCAGCAGAAGCCCTGGCACCGCGCAGGCTGGATGCTCGGCACGCTCAGCGACGCCCAGTTCCTGGCCCAGCCGCACTGCGTGTTCGCGCCCGCCGACCTGGTGTTCTGCAAGGCGATCCGCGCCGACCTGGCGCACGACCGCGCGGAGGCGGTCACGGCGTGGAAGGAATGGCTGGCGATCCCGCTGTTCAAGCGCGGGTACATGGCCGATCCGGTGCCGAAGCGGCTCGCGGAGTGGCGGATCGGGGAGCTGGAAGCTGGGAGGTAGCGCAGGGGGAAAAGGGGTCGGATTGGCGTTTCTGGCTCGACTCGCCCTTCAGGCCGATCGCGCGCACGCTCGAGTCGGCGCTCGACCTTTCCGGTGGGGCTGGCCGCGCCTCACTGCGCGGGCGCCGGGGCTGCGGTGGTCAGCAGCGCGCCGACCATCGTCGCTCCGGCCAATGCGAGGAACACCGCGCTGGCGTGCGTGGCGAGCAGCGCCCCGCACAGGGCGTTGCCGGCCAGTCCGGCCGCGGCGGTGAGCAGTGCCATCGCCCCGAAGGCGACGGCGCGTTCGTGGCGCGGCGCCAGGCTGGCGAGCCAGGTCTTCTCCGCGCCCTCGGTCAGGCCGGCGAGCACGCCGTAGGCGAGTCCGGCGGCGATCAGCCACGGCCCGTGCGCCAGCGCGAGCGCGACGAACACCGCAGCGCCCGCGAGCCAGCCGAGGCGCAGGAACGCGACCGGACCGAAGCGGCCGGTGAGCGCGCCGGCGGCGGCGGCCGCGCCCATCTGCACCAGGCCGAGCACCGTCCAGCCGAGGCACACCTGCCACAGCGGCCACGGCGGTTGCGAGCCGCCCGCGGCGCCCGCGAGGCCGGTGACCTGGACGAGCACCAGCAACGGGCTGAGCTTGGCGCCCAGGGCCGCGACGCCGATGGCCGCGAGCGGCCGGCGCAGCCCCGGTTCGCGCGGCCACCAGCCGACCGGCGGCGTGCCGGCCGGCGGCGCCGTGCGCGGCGCGTCCTGCAGGCCGCGGCACAGCCAGGCCACCCACAGGGTCACCGCCACCAGGGCGCACACCAGCCAGCCCAGCAGCTCCGCGCACCAATACGCGCAGGCGGTCACCGCCAGCGCGCCGAGGGTCGCGCCGAGGTGGTCCATGACGCGCATGCGCGCGTAGGCGCCGGCGCGCTGGTCCGCGCTGGTCCAGTCCGCGACCAGCGCGTCGGTGGCGCTGCCGCGCACGCCCTTGCCGACGCGGTCGCCCACGCGGCAGGCGATGATCCACCACGGCCACGCGAGCAGCAGCCCGACGCCGATCAGCGGTCGGGCGACCGCGTTGGTCAGGTAGCCGGCGCGCACCCACGCGACGCGCCGGCCGCTGGCGTCGCTGGCCCGCCCGGTGAACAGCTTCAGCACCTGGCCGAGGCCATCCGCCAGGCCCTCCATCAGGCCGAGCCACGCTGCGCCCACTCCGGCCGGCAGCAGCGGCGAGATGAACTCCAGAGTGAAGTCGTTGGCGAGGTGCAGCCAGGCGAGGCGGCGGGGCGTGGGCGGGAGTGGAGGGGGCATGGGAGGGGGATGGTGAAGGGGAGCAGCCGGCAGGCTGGCGGATGGTCCGCATCCGGATGCCGCAGGCCAGGGGCTCCCGCGCCTTCCCGCGCCGTCCGCAACCCGTACGATCGCCGCTCGAACGGGGACCCGCATGCTCCAGCTCACCCGCCGCTTCGGTTTCAGCGCCAGCCACCGCCTGCACAGCGCGGGCCTGGACGCGCCGGCCAACGCCTGCACCTACGGGCTGTGCCAGAACATCCACGGGCACAATTACCGCTTGGAGGTGACCGTCGCCGGCGACCTCGATCCCAAGACCGGTTTCTTCTGCAACGTCATGGACCTCGCCGCCCAGGTGAAGGACCTGGTCGTCGACCCATGCGAGCACCAGTACCTCAACGACCTGCCGCTGTTCGCCGGGGCCATCACCACCATGGAGAACCTCGCCACGCGCATGTGGGCGGTGCTCGAACCCGCCCTGGCCGGGCGCGGCATGGCGCTCAGCGAACTGCTGCTCGGCGAGACGGATGAGCATTGGGTGCGCTTGAAGAAGTAGGGGGCTGAGCGCTGCGTTTCGCTGTCGCGAGGGCCGCGACGGCGCGAGGCCCGAGGCCCTAGATAGAAGGTTTCCTGGATGGGAAGTCGGGGCGACTCGGTTCGCCGCGTGTGCGAGTGCGCTGCTTCACTACATCTCGAGTCTCGGAACTGGTCTGGCTTCCCTCGCGCCCCGCCCGCACGCCGCACCCTCACGCCACCGTCAGCAATTTATCCAGGTTGGTCGCGCGCAGCAGGCGCACGTTGTTCTCATTGAGGCCGGTCAGGACGAGGTCCTTGCCGCGCTTCTGCAGGTTGACGTGGATGGCGACCAGGTTGGCCAGCCCGGGGCTGTGCAGGGTGGCGACCAGGGACAGGTCGAGGATGACGCGCTGATCACCTTCGCGGATCGCGTCGAGCACGCCGCGCGAGAAGTCGAAGCCCCGGAAGATCGGGTCGTCGATGATCTGGATGCGGCACTCGGATCCGGTACGTTCTACTTTCACTGGCCGTCCTGTCGCTGCATTCATACGCACCGCGGAAGCGGACGCTAGTGCTGGCAGGCACGCGCGGCATGCTCCGGGCGATGGACGCCCGGCCACCTGCGTACGCCCTCGTCGCTGCGGAGCTGCTCGCCGCCTGCGCGGTCGAGACCTTCCGCTCGCACGGGCCTGGTGGCCAGCACGCCAACAAGACCGAGTCCGCGGTGCGCGTGACCCACCGCGCCAGCGGCGTCACCGCCCAGTGCCAGGACCACCGCGAGCGCGCGCGCAACCAGGCGGAGGCCCTGCGCCGCCTGCGCCTGCGCCTGGCCCTGCACGAGCGCGGCGCCAGCCGGCCGGAATGGCTGGCGGAGCAGCGCCGCGGGACGCGCATCGCCCTCGGGCCGGGCTCCGACAGCTACCCGCTGGTGGTCGCGGTGCTGCTCGATGCCCTGGTCGCCGCTGCGGGTGCGTTGGCGCAGGCGGCGGCGATCGACGGGCCTCTCCTCCAGCCAGATCGCCAAGGTCCTGACCGCCGACAAGGAGGTCCACCAGGCGGCCAACGCCGTGCGCGCGGCGCACGGGCTCGGAGCCATCCATGGCTGACCCGGGGGACTTCCGCTATGCCGTCGGGGTCGGCTCGAACCTCGGCGACCGCCGAGCGCACATCGACGCGGCCGCCGCGGCGGCTGGCCGCCAGCGGCCTGGCCCGGGTCGAGGCGCAGGCGGCGCTGCGCGAGACCGCTGCCGCTCGGCGGCCCGTCCGGGCAGGGGGCCTACCTCAACGGCGCCTGGGTGGTGGCGAGCGCGCTCGGCCCGCACCAGCTGCTGCACCTGCTGCAGCGCGTCGAGGCGGACTTCGGCCGGGCGCGCGCGGTGCGCTGGGGAGCGCGCAGCCTCGACCTGGACCTGCTGCTGCGCAGCGATGGCACGGTCGTGGCCAGCCCGGTGCTGGTCCTGCCCCATCCGCGGCTGCAGGAGCGGCCCTTCGTGCTCGGGCCGCTGGCGGAGGTCGCCGGGGATTGGCGCGCATCCGCTGCTGGGCGCCACGGTGGCGGAGCTCGCATCCCGGTCCCCTGCGGGTTGAGCCCTAGCTACTACCCAGACCTGCCGTTTCCCATCTCTCATCTGCGACAACCCCCCAATCGGCGGACTCGTCGAAGATCCACCGGAGAATCCGCAGATTTGGGCAATCGGGAGATTGGGATCAACTGAGATCGATCACATCCACGGCGCGGATGAGGGGACTTGTGGCGCATGGACTAGGGGTCAGCCCTGGGACAAGCGACCACTGGGGGGCTCGTGCCCCAGCTCGACCACGCGCACCCCTCGGCCCTTGTGAGCGCCCACACCGCCCCCATCATCCCCGTCCCGGCTCCCGTCAGGCCTGGCTCTTTGCCTCTGAGGCCCCGATGTTCGAACACATCTCCGAGCGCTTCGGCGCCATCTTCGACAAGCTGCGCTACGGCGGCAAGCTCACCGAGGACAACATCCGCGAGGGCCTGCGCGACGTGCGCCGCGCCCTGCTCGAGGCCGACGTCAACGTCGGCGTGGTGCGCGACTTCATCGACAAGGTCACCGCCAAGGCGGTCGGCGAGTCGATCATGAGCGGGGTCCAGCCCGGCCAGCAGGTGGTGCAGATCGTCCACGACGAGCTGATCGCGCTGATGGGCGAGGCCGACGCCGAGATCCCCTACGCCAAGACCGGCCCGACCGTGATCATGATGGCCGGCCTGCAGGGCGCCGGCAAGACCACCACCTGCGGCAAGCTCGCCAAGCTGCTGCTCGAGAACGGCAAGCGCCCGCTGCTGGTCGCCGCCGACCTGCAGCGCCCGGCCGCCATCGAGCAGCTCAAGGTGCTCGGCCAGCAGATCGGCGTGCCGGTCTTCCACCAGGCGGGGCTGAGTTCGCCCGACCTGTGCGCCAAGGCGCTGGGCTTCGCCGCGCAGGACAACCGCGACGTCGTCATCCTCGACACCGCGGGCCGCCTGCACGTCGACGACGAGCTGATGGCCGAGGTCGCGAAGATCCACGCCCAGGCCAAGCCGCACCAGACCTACCTGGTGGTCGACGCGATGACCGGCCAGGACGCGGTCAACTCCGCCAAGGCCTTCAACGACCGCCTGCCGCTCGACGGCGTGGTCTTCACCAAGCTCGACGGCGACGCGCGCGGCGGCGCCATCGTCAGCCTGCGCGCGATCATCGGCAAGCCGATCAAGTTCGTCGGCGTCGGCGAGAAGCTCGATGCGCTGCAGCCGTTCTACCCCGACCGCATGGCGCGGCGCATCCTCGGCATGGGCGACATCCTGTCGTTCGTCGAGAAGGCCCAGTCGGTGGTCGACGAGAAGCAGGCGAAGAAGCTCGAGGAGCGCATCCTCAAGAACAAGTTCGACCTCGAGGACTTCCGCCAGCAGCTCGGCGCCATCCAGAAGATGGGCTCGATCAAGGACATCCTCGGCATGATCCCCGGCATCGGCGCGAAGTTCGCCGGGCTGAACGTCGACGAGAGCATCTTCCGCAAGTACGGCGCGATCATCAGCTCGATGACCGCGTCGGAGCGCGCGCGCCCCGACCTGATCGACATGAGCCGCCGCCGCCGCGTCGCGCACGGCTCGGGCACCACCACCAACGACGTCCAGGCGCTGCTCAAGCACTTCACCACCATGAAGAAGGTGATGGGCAAGTTCGGCGACGTGAAGGAGCTGGCCGAGCGCCTGCCCGACCAGGAGGAGCTGACCCCGGAGCAGCTCGCCAACCCCCAGGCCTTCATGCCCAACCCCAACCGCCTGTTCGCCAAGCGCGAGGACAAGGACGCGCTGGAGCGCTACCGCAAGGAGCGGAAGAAGGCGAAGAAGGCGAAGAAGAAGCAGCGCTGAGCCTCGCGGGCGACGACCGGTCCGCGCCTTGCCGGGGGGCGCGGACCAGCGAAGGTGGCGGTCGATGGAACGCACACCGCTGAAGATCCTGGTCATCTTCGCCGCCTTCTGGTGCCTGCTCGTCGGGGTGGCCGCCGGCGCGCAGCTGCATCGTGGCTGGCTGGTCTGGGACGTGCACCACCGCTTCGCGCCGGCGCGCGCGGTGGTGCTGGCGAGCGCGGTCGAGGTCTCGACCGGCAGCGAAGGCGGATCCATCTACCGGCCGGTCGTCCGCTACCGCTACCGGATCGACCAGCGCGATTACGAGAGTGACCGCTACGACTTGGCGGGCACCGGTTCGAGCAGCGACCGGGCCTGGAGCGAGCACGTCGTCGCGGCGTACCCGCCGGGCGCGGAGCGCGCGATGTGGTACGACCCGGCACAGCCGGAGAGCGCGGTGATCGCAACGGGGTGGCCGCGAAACTTCTGGTTCATCTGCCTGTTCCTCCAACCATTCCTGGTCATCGGTGCCGCGCTGATCGCCGGCATCGTACTGGTGGTGCGCTGGCGGCGCGCGCGGCGGCGCTGCCTGGCGGGGGACTGCGGCCCGGGCTGGTGCGTCCCCGGCTGGGGCACCTGCACCGCTGATGACCGGGGGCTGCGCATCGGCGGCGGGCACGACTTGGCGATGGCGGTCGGGAGCGCTGCCGCGACGTACGGAGGCCTCGCCTTTCTGAGCGTCTTCCCGATGGCTTTGCTGGGCGGCTATCCGGACAACACTCCGTGGGGACGCGATGGCCGGGTCATCGGGCTTTTGTTCGGCGCCTTCCTCACCTCCGCGATCCTGGTGGGCGTGCGCGTCTACCGGCGCCGGCTGGTTCCCGCGCTGCACATCGACCCGCGCCAGCGCCGCGTCACCCTGCGCACGGACGCCGTGGCGGTCGCAGCGCCGTGGAGCGGCATCAGCGGCTGGGGGGTGCTGCGCACCGCGAAGGAGGACGCGGAATCCGGACCGTCCTGCACCTACGCGGTCACGCTCGGCCTGGAAGGGAGTGCAGCGCACACGGTGTTGAGCACGGACTCCTCGGAGGTCGCCGTGCACGTGGCGGAGCGCCTCGCGGCCGCGACCGCCGCGCCGTGCCTGGTGGAGGCCGCACAGGTGGAGCAGTTCAAGCGCGATCAGCGCCGGTCGCGCGCCTGAGGGCTGGTTTCAATTCCCTGGCCTGCTGCGCCGCCCTCACTTCAACAGCAGGTCCTTCGCGTTCACGCCCCACCACGCGAAGCCGCGCTCGATCGCCGCCTCGCGCTTGAGCTGGTCGGCGCGGGGGTCGAAGCCGAAGTCCTGCCCGCTGAGGATGGTCAGGCAGCGCGCCAGGTGCGCGCCGGCGACGTTGGCCTCGAGGGCCATCAGCAGCACCGGGATGGCCGGCTTGTAGTCGAGCTTCACCAGCGCCTCGGCGGCGTAGCGGCGCACGCCGTCGTCGCCGTCGCTGAGCGCGTCGGTGAGCACCGGCGCCTGGGTCTTGTCGCCGAGGTTGCCCAGGCCGATCGCGCACATGCGGCGGATGTGCGCCGGGTGGTCGCCGGCCAGGCCCTTGGCCAGGATCGGCGCGGCGTCCGCGATGGCCAGGGTGCCGAGGTCGGTGCGCGCGCTGGCGCGCAGCGGCGCGGAGGGGTCCTCGCTGCGCGACTTGTAGTCGTTGGCGTCGACCGCCTTGATGCGCGACAGGGTGTTGAGCGCGGTGACGCGCACCGTGGCGTCGCCGTTCTTCAGCAGGGCGCGCAGCATGGGCAGGGCGTTCTCGGCGCCCTGGCTGCTGATCGCCTGCATGGCCGCGCACAGGATGTCGGGACCGTTGGTCGAGGCCTGCATCCTGGGCATCAGGAACGGGGTCGCCGCCGGATCGTGCAGCGCGCCGAGCGCGCGGATCGCGGCGATGACGGTGGCCGGGTCCTTGTCGCCGAGCAGGTCGATGAGGCGCTCGAAGTGCTGCTGGTAGAAGAGGTCGGCGGCGCGCGCCGCGGCCAGGATGTGGTCGTCGTCGATGTGCGCCGCGCCACCCGCGGCCGGGGCGGGGGCCGCTGCGACCTCGTCGGCGGCGCGCAGCGGCAGGGTCAGGCAGCCCGCCAGGGCGAGGACACCGGCGGCGCGGAGCAGGATGCGGCTGGTCATGGCCGCCACCTTGGCGGCCCGCCGCCCCGATGCCACGGCCCACCCGGGGGCGGGGCGTGGGGGTGGGGGAGGTGTGTCAGTATGGCAGGGTGGAGGACCCCGGAGCCTGGTCGTACGCGTGGACGCGGGTCCTCGCTGGACTCCACGACCTCAGGATGGAAACCGCTGACCCTTCGTGGTCGCGTCGTGGTCGCGGAATCAGCTTCCGCGCGCCACCAGTTCGTGGCGCGCGTCGCGGCGCGGGATGGTGACGGTGAAGGCCGTCCCCGCCGGGCTGCTGGCCATGGTCACCGTGCCGCCGAGCACGTCGGAGAGCTGCCGCACGATCGCCAGCCCCAGGCCGGTGCCGCCGGTCTGGCGGCTGCGGTGGGCGTCGACGCGGTAGAAGCGGTCGAAGACGTGCGCCTGGTGCTCGGCCGGGATGCCGATGCCGGTGTCCGTGACGGTGATGACCACGCTGGCCTCGCCGCTCTCTGTGAACTGCAGGGTCACGGTGCCGCCCACGCGGTTGTAGCGGATGGCGTTCGAGACCAGGTTGCCGACCAGCTGGCGCACCAGCTCGGCGTCGGTCATCGCCGGCAGCTGCGCCGGCGCGACCAGTTCGAGACGCACCTGCGCGCGCCCGGCCGCGGGCGTGAACTCGTCGATCAGCGCCTGGCCGAGGCGGGCGAGGTCGACGTCGGCGGGCTGCACCTGCCAGGCGCCCTGCTCGAGCCGCGACAGGGTCAGCACGTCGCGCACCAGGGTGGCGAGGCGGTCGGCGTGGGCGGCGACCTTGCCGAGGAACTCGCGCGCGATCTTCGGGTCCTCCTCCAGCACGCCGTCGAGCAGCGTCTCGGTGAAGCCGGAGATCGCGGTCAGCGGCGTCTTGAGCTCGTGGCTGACCGCGGCGATGAAGTCGCGGCGCGCGCCTTCCAGGCGCTTGAGCTCGGTGAAGTCGTGCAGGATGATGACGCGCACGCCGTGGCCGCCGGAGGTCACCAGCGCGCGCAGCTGCCGGCGGCGGTGCTCGAGCTCGCTCTCGCGGCCCGCGCCGGCGCCGCCCTCGCCGGTCAGCACCGGCAGGTGCTCGTAGTAGGCCTGGCCGAGCACGTCCGCGCCGCCCGCGGCCATCTGGCGGTAGGCGGGGTTGGCGTAGAGCACGCGGTCGAGCTCGTCGATGCAGGCCACGCCCTCGTTGAGCGCGCCGAGCGCGCCGTCGAGCAGCGAGCGCTGGCGCGCGATCTCGTCGCGGTTCGCCTGCAGGCGCACGCCCAGGGCGTTCAGCTCGTGGCCGAGGTGGGCGAGGGTGTCCCCGCCGAGCAGTCCGGCGCGCCGCGACAGGTCGCCCGTGCCGTAGGCGCGCGACACCCCGACCAGTTCGGCGACGCGCGTGCGGTCGCGCCACAGGTGCAGGCCGATCACCACCGCGGCCATCAGGATGACCAGGACCGCCGCGATGGCCATCGGCTTGCTGAGGCGCTGCTCCAGGCCGTCCTCGAAGGCGATCGGCGCGGCCACGCGCACCACCCGGCCGTCGGGCAGCAGGCGCGCGGCGTACAGGAACGGGCTGTTGACGCTGTCGCTGAAGCGCCGCTTCACGCCGGCGCCTTCGCTGCGCGCCTGGAGGACCTCCGGCCGGCCGTTGTGGTTGTCGAGCAGTTCGACGCGCGCCTGCGAGTCGTAGAGCACGTGGCCGTCGGGCGCGATCAGCGTCAGCCGCCGGCTGCGCTCGAGCTTGAGCCCGCTCAGGCGCGCGTCGGGCGAGGCCAGCACGAATCCCGCGGCGAGGTCGGCCTCGGCCAGGACCTCGACCGCGAGGGTCTCCTCGACGGTGCGCGTCACGGCCTGGTACTGGTAGGCGAGCGCGGCCCAGATGACCACGGCCAGGACGCCGCCGCCCAGCGCCCACCAGCGCGCCCCCAGCAGCAGTTCGCGCAGCAGGTTCACGGGCGGCAGGGGCGGCGGGGCGGCGGGGTCCTCGGCCGCGCGCCGCAGGCGCCGGAGCAGGAAGGTCTCGGTGACCACGCGGCCGCGCCCCGCTCAGCCGGATTCGGTGAAGCGGTAGCCGACGCCGCGCACGGTCTCGATGTAGTGGTCGTAGGGGCGGATCTTGCTGCGCAGGTTGCGCACGTGCACGTCGATGGTGCGGTCGGTGACCACGGCTTCGCCGTCGCCGAGGCGGTCGAGGAGGTCGTAGCGGCCATAGGCGATGCCAGGATGCGAGGCCAGGAAGTGGAGCAACTTGAATTCGGTGAGCGTGACCGGCGCGATCTCCTCGCCGACGATCACCTGGTGGCGGATGGGGTCGATGACCAGCTGGTCGACCTGCAGGCGCTTGCGCTGGGCGCTCGCCTCCTCGTCGCGGTGGCGGCTGAGGCGGACCTTGATGCGCGCGAGCAGCTCCTTGATGCGGAAGGGCTTGGTGACGTAGTCGTCGGCGCCCAGCCCCAGGCCCAGCACCACGTCGCTCTCCTCGCCCTTGGCGGTGACCATGATGATGGGGATGGCGCTCAGGCCGGCGTCGGCGCGCATGATGCGGCAGACCTCCAGCCCGTCGCGGTCCGGCAGCATCAGGTCGAGCAGCACCAGGTCGAAGGGGTGGCGGCGCAGCTCGTGCAGGCCGTCGTTGCCGTTGCCGGCGACCATCACCGTGTGGCCCTCGCGCTCGAGGTTGAAGCGCAGCAGGGTCTGGATGTCGGACTCGTCCTCGATGACCAGGATGCGGGACATGGGGCTCCTCGGGGCGGTGGAGGCCTCGCGGCGCGGGGCGTGGTCGGTGCTGATCATGGGGGTGCTCCGTGCGGGGAAAGCGGTGCCATCCTGGCGGTGGCCCGGGTCAGGGTGCGTCGAGGGAGCCGTGGTGGTGGCGGATGTTCGTGCCGCGGTGGATGTAGACGGTCTCCTCGGCGATCGACACGGCGATGTCGCCGATGTGCTCGAGCAGCGAGGCGGCGCGCAGCAGGTGGGTGTACTCGCGGATCTTCTCCGGCTGCTCCTGCATCGCGACCTGGATGCGCTCGTAGCACTGCTTGGTCAGGTCGTCGGCGCGGTCCTCGTCGGTCAGCACGCCGCGCGCCAGGCTGAGGTTGCCGGTGACGAACGACTCCATGCTGTGGTGGACCATGCCGACCGCGAGGTGGCCGAGCACGGCCAGGGCGTCGGGGTTCTCGACGCGGTGGTTGCGGGCGATGTACGAGGCGCGCTTGGCGATGCTCTCGGCGAGGTCGCCGACCTGCTCCAGGTCGCTGGTGATGCGCATCGCCGAGATCACCAGGCGCAGCTCGCCGGCCATCGGCTGCTGCAGCGCGATGATGGTGTGGCAGCGGTCCTCGATCACGGTCTCGAGGGTGTCGACCTGCTCCTCGAGGATGCGGCACTGCTCGCGGCCCTCGACGTTGGCCTTGAGGATTGACTCGACGGCGATGGTCAGCGAGCGCTCGACCAGGTTGCCCATGGTCACCAGCGAGCGCTTGAGCTCGGCGAGTTCGAGGTCGAAATGGCGGATCTGGGTCATCGGGTCCTCGGAGGAGGGGAGAGGCGGATGGGGAGAGGCGGGAGCGCGGGAGCAGGGGATCGGGGTGGGCAGGCTCAGCCGAAGCGGCCGGTGATGTAGTCCTCGGTCTGCTTCTGCTTGGGGTTGGTGAAGATCGACACGGTGGTGTCGTACTCGATGAGCCTGCCCAGGTAGAAGAACGCGGTGCGGTCGGAGCAGCGCCCGGCCTGCTGCATGTTGTGGGTGACGATGACCACCGTGTACTGCTTCTTCAGGTCGAGGATCAGCTCCTCGATCTTGACCGTGGCGAGGGGGTCGAGGGCCGAGCACGGCTCGTCCATGAGCAGCACTTCGGGGCGCACCGCGGTGGCGCGGGCGATGCACAGGCGCTGCATCTGACCCCCGGACAGGCCGAGCGCGCTCTTGCCCAGGCGGTCCTTGACCTCGTCCCACAGCGCGGCCGAGCGCAGCGCGGTCTCGCACGCCTCGTCGAGCACGCGCTTGTCCGTCACGCCCGGCGACGCGCAGGCCGTAGACCACGTTCTCGTAGATCGACTTGGGGAAGGGGTTGGACTTCTGGAAGACCATGCCGACGCGCTTGCGCAGGGACGTCACCTCCAGGTGCGGGTCGTAGATGGTGCGACCGTTGATGGTGATGTCGCCGCTGTGGCGGACGCCGTCGACCAGGTCGTTCATGCGGTTGAAGTTGCGCAGCAGCGTCGACTTGCCGCAGCCCGACGGGCCGATGAAGGCGGTCACCTGGCGCTCGGGGATGGCCATGCCGATGCCGAACAGCACCTGGTGGTTGCCGTACGAGAAGTCGTAGTCGGTGATGTTGATGTAGGCGGGGTTGCCCGCGCCCGGCGCCGCGGCCGGGGCCGGCTGGGTCGGCTGGAGGCCGGGCGTCGGGGGAGGGGTCTGCGTGGGGTTGTTCATGAGGGCAGTCATGGGGTCAGAACGCCGCGGTGGCGAGTCTCCGGCGCAGTTTGTCGCGCAGGAGGATGGCGCCCAGGTTGAGCGCGACGACCAGCGCGATGAGGAACAGGGTGGTGGCGAAGACCATCGGCTTGGCCGCCTCGGAGTCCGGGGACTGGAACCCGAGGTCGTAGATGTAGAAGCCGAGGTGCATGAACTTCTGGTCGGTGTGCAGCCCGGGGATGAGGTCGGCGGCCTTCCAGGTGGCGTCGATGGGCAGGCTGGGGGCGAGCTTGACCACGCCGACCATCATCAGCGGCGCGACCTCGCCGGCGCCGCGCGCCATCGCCAGGATCAGGCCGGTGAGGATGCCGGGCACCGAGGCGGGCAGCACCACGCGCTGGATGGTCTGCCACTTCGAGGCGCCGCAGGCCAGGCTGCCCTCCTTGGCGCCGCGCGGCACCGCGGCGATCGCCTCCTCCGTGGCGACGATCACCACCGGCACGGTCATCAGCGCCAGGGTCAGCGCCGCCCACAGGATGCCGCCGGTGCCGTAGGTGAGGTTGCCGCCGTAGAACAGGCGGTCGACGCTGCCGCCGACGATGTAGACGAAGAAGCCCAGGCCGAACACCCCGAACACGATCGAGGGCACGCCGGCGAGGTTGTTCACCGCGATGCGCACGGTGCGCACCACCAGGCCCTGGCGCGCGTACTCGCGCAGGTAGATGGCCGCGACCACGCCGAAGGGCGTGACCACGATGCTCATCAGCACGGTCATCACCAGGGTGCCGAAGATGGCGGGGAAGATGCCGCCCTCGGTGTTGGCCTCGCGCGGGTTGTCCCACACGAAGTGCGCCATGCGCGTCGCGAAGACCCCGCAGCGCCCGAAGAAGCCGAGCTGGTTGGGCCAGGTCGCGCCGAGCACGTCCTTGAGCTGGATGCGCTTCTCCTCGCCGGTGAACAGGCGGATCACCACCTGGTTGCCGAGCATGGTCGCGGCCTTGGCCTGGGCCTGGGTGTTGAGCTCCGTCGACTCGGCCTGCAGCCGGTCCTTCTCGGCGGTGATCGCCGCCACCTGCGCGGGGTCCGCCCCGGCGCGCCTGGTCAGGGCCAGCAGCCGCGCGTTGAGGTCGCTGAGGCGCTGCGCGTTCACGGCGAGCGGGCCGTTCTTGATCGCCAGCACCGCGGCGCGGTTGGTCGCGGCCGCGGCGATCATCTGGTCGAGGTGCGCGCGGAAGGCCGGGTCGGCGGCCGGCAGCGGCGGCTCGCCCTTGGGCCGCAGCGCCACCGGCAGGCCGATGGCGTTGCCGCCGGTGGTGCGCTCGAGCACCAGGGCGTCGTCGGGCTGGCGGGTGGACTGCACCGCGGAGAGGTCGACGTAGCGGAACGGCAGGCCGTAGGTGTCCTTGTCGCCGGTGTAGATCTGGATCTCCTCGCTGGTCACCCCGGCGGCGTTGCCGGCCTTGGCCTTGCGGCTGACCAGCTCGCCGCCCACGGTCACCGTCCGACCGCCATCGGTGATGGTGAACTCGCTGATGCGCTTCGGCCAGAACACGCCGAGCCCGTAGGTGGCGACCACGCCGAGCAGCAGCGCGACCATGCCCAGGGCGATGGTCAGGCCCATGGCGGTCAGCCACACCAGGCCCTCGCCCTTGATGCGCTGCTTCGCCGGCCGGGCGGCGGGAGGCGTGGCGTCCGGCGGCGTCGGCGTCGGTGGCATGTCAGACCGTCTTGTACTTCTCGCGCAGGTGCTGGCGCAGCACCTCGGCGAGGGTGTTGATGAGGAAGGTCAGCGAGAACAGCAGCACCGCGCACAGGAACAGCGTGCGGTAGAGCGTGGCGTCCTTGGGGGCCTCGGGCAGCTCGGTGGCGATGGTCGCCGAGAGCGTGCGCATGCCGTCGAAGATGTTGAAGTTCATCACCGGGGTGTTGCCGGTGGCCATGACCATGATCATGGTCTCGCCGATCGCGCGGCCGAAGCCGATCATCACCGCGGAGAAGATGCCGGCCGAGGCGGTCGGCACGACCACGCGCAGCGCCGTCTGCCAGCGGCTGGCGCCGAGGGCGAGCGAGGCCGAGCGCAGGTTCTTCGGCACGTTGGAGAGCGCGTCCTCGCTGATGGTGAAGATGATCGGGATCACCGCGAAGCCCATCATCACGCCCACCACCAGGCAGTTGTGCGGGTCGAAGGTGGCGCCGGTGTGCTCGCGCCACCACTGCGGGAAGTCGCCGACCTGGTGCTTGCTGAGCGGGTCGTAGGCGGTGAAGACCAGGCCCTCCAGGGCCGGGCCGAGGTTCCACGAGCCCCAGCCGACGAGCAGCATCAGCGGCATGAAGGCGAGGAACTCGTAGCCCGGCTTGATGCGGCTGCGCCAGCGCATCGGCAGGCGCGCCCACCACGCGCCGAACAGCATGGCGGTGGCCGGCACGCAGATCCCGGCCATCAGCAGCGACGGCACCTGGTGCTCGAGCAGCTGCGCCAGCCACAGCGCGGCGAGGAAGCCGAGCACCACCGAGGGCATCGCCGCCATCACCTCGACGGTCGGCTTGACCAGCGACTTGAAGCGCGGGTGCATGAACTCGGCGGTGTAGATCGCGCCGAGCAGCGCCAGCGGCAGGGCGAACAGCATCGCGTAGAAGGTGCCCTTGAAGGTGCCGATGAGCAGCGGCACCAGCGACATCTTCGGCTCGTTGTCGTCGGAGCCGCCGGACGACTGCCAGGAGTACGCCGGCTGGCTGGCGCCCTCGTACCAGACCTTGCCGAACAGCGACGCCCAGCCGGACTCCGGGTGCGGATCGTCGAGGGCGAACACGTGCACCCGCTGGTCCGACCCCAGCAGGGCGAAGGCGCTGTACTTGCTGCTCAGCGCCACCGCGTCGATCAGGTAGGGCTGCTGCGCCTCCCAGCGCACGGCGGCCGAGGTCAGGTAGCGCAGCGACGCGGTGTTGCCGGCGCCGACCAGGAAGGCCTTGTTGCGCGTGCTCGCGGCGTACGCGCCGGCGCCGCCCGGCAGGTCGGCGAACTCCTTGGTCTGGCCGAACAGCCGGGTGTCGCTGCCGTCCTTCAGGAACAGGCTGAACGCGCGGCACTGCCCGCTCGGGCTGGTGACGGCGACGGACACGTCGCCGAGCACGAAGTCCAGCGAGGCGAGGCGCGCATCGGCGCTGCCCTCGAACGGGGTGAAGGCCTGGCGCAGCACCAGGTCGCCGTCGCCGGTCGCCACGAACTAGGCCACCCGCCCCTCGCTGGTCGCCACCAGCAGGCTCTCGCCGCGGCTGTCGACCAGCAGGCGCTCCGGCGTGCCCGTGATCTGCGCGCCCAGGTCGAAGCGCTTGGCGAGGGTCGCCGTCGCCGCGCCGTCCTCCTGGGTGAAGGTGGCGGCCAGGACCTGGCGCCGGCCGTCCTGCTCGCGCAGCACCGCGGCCAGGCGGCGCTCGCCGCTCTCACCGTAGCCGACCGCCAGCGCCTTGCCGGTGGCGGTTCCCCCGCCGGCGACCGCCGCGGGCGCGACCGGCAGGAGCGTCGGCGCGGCGATGGTCGCGGTGACGCCGTGCGCGGCGTCGTTGCCGTAGGCGATGGTCGCGAGCGCCAGCGTGCCGTCGTCCAGACCGAGCATCAGGCGGTGGTTCAGCGCGTCGTAGCGCCCGGCGCCCGCCTGGCGGCCGGCGGGCAGGGCGATGGGCAGGGTGCTCGTCGGCCGCCTGCCGGCGGCATCGAGCAGCACCACCGCGCCGGCGCGCGTCGCGACGAAGGGCAGGGCGCCCCACTCGTCGATGCCCATGGCGACGACCTGGTCGGCGCTGGTGCCCGCGGGCAGCGGCAGCGCCGCGCCCGGCGCCACCGCCGCGGAGCCGAACAGCGGGAGGCACTTGCTGAGGATGAACAGGAAGATGGTGAACACCGCGACGATCACCGCGAGCCCGCCGAAGCGGATGAACCAGGTCATCACCCGGTCGACGACCAGGGTCGCGAACGGGGTGGCGAAGCGCTTCTGGTCCAGTTCGGTCTGGGTCTGGGTCACGTCCGTCTCGCTGGGTCGGAGGGGGGCGGAGCGGGTCGCGCAGCATCGTCCGGCGGACGCCGCAGGGTCCTGGCCACGATCAGCCGAAGGCCCTGGGGCGTGCGCCGGACCGGCCGGGGAGCCTCCCCGGCCGGCCGTCGCAGCCGCGCCTACTTGATCGCGGCGCTGGTCGCCTCGATCACCGCCGACGGCAGGGGGAAGTAGCCGTCCTTGACGACGATCTCCTGGCCCTGCTTGGCGAGGATGAACTTGACGAACTCGTTCACCAGCGGGTCGAGCGGCTGGCCCGGCTTCTTGTTGACGTACACGTAGAGGTAGCGCGACAGGGGGTACTTCCCGTTCAGGCAGTTCTCGTAGGTGGGCTCGACGAAGTCGCCGCCCTTGTCGGCCAGCGGCAGCGCGTGCACGCTGGAGGTGACGTAGCCGATGCCGGAGTAGCCGATCGCGGCGATGTCGCTGGCGACGCCCTGGACCACCGCCGAGGAACCCGGCTGCTCCTTGACCGTCGACTTGTAGTCGCCCTTGCTGAGCGCGTGCTCCTTGAAGTAGCCGTAGGTGCCCGAGGCGCTGTTGCGCCCGAACAGCGACACCGGCTTGCCCGCCCAGTCGGCCAGGCCGAGGTCGCCCCAGGTCGCGGCGTTCTTGCCGCCGCGCTTCAGCGTGCTCGAGAAGATGCTGTCGATCTGGGTCAGGGTCAGGCCCTTGATCGGGTTGTCCTTGTGCACGAACACCGCGAGCGCGTCGATGGCGACCTTGATCTCGGTGGGCTTGTAGCCGAACTTCTTCTCGAAGGCGTCGAGCTCGGTCGGCTTCATCTGGCGGCTCATCGGGCCGAGCTGGGCGGTGCCCTCGATCAGCGCGGGCGGCGCGGTGGTCGAACCCTTGCCCTCGATCTGGATGACGACGTTCGGGTAGAGACCCTGGAAGGCCTCGGCCCAGTAGGTCATCACGTTGTTGAGCGTGTCGGAGCCGATCGAGTTGAGGTTGCCGGCGATGCCGGGCGCGGTCTGGTAGGCCGCGATCTTCTCGTCGACGACCACCTCGGCGCGCAGCGCGGTCAGGCCGCTGGCAAGGCACAGCGCGGCCGTGGCCACGGTGCGGAGGGGAAGGGAGAAGTGGGTGAGCAATGCGCGCATTGCGGGCTCCTGGGTGGGTTTGATGACCGGCAGCCTGGGTGACGATTGTGAAGATTGGTTGAAGATCAGGTCCGGAAGCGCTGAAGGCCGGGGCTTCGGGGTGGATCCGGGCGATGGAGGTAAACGATTTCCCTCCCTGATCTTGAGTGGTCCACCCAGCTCATCTCGAGGGGGACGCCTGCATTCCGCGGTCCGGCCTGGTGAACACCTGCGCTCCGCCACCGTCAGCCTTTGCCGCGTTATTCATGCGACCTTCACGGAACCATGCACCGTCCTTCGCAGTCATGGATGACACCCTCGCCTGCCCGCTGTGCTTCACCGCCAATCCCGCCCCCCGCGCAGGCTCCGGCCCGGTGCGCTGCCGCGCCTGCGGTGAGGCGATCGCGCCGGTGCGCGTGCCGCGCGCGCCAGCCGCCCACCGCCCCCGCGTGCCGGTCCGGCACGATTCCTTCGCCCTCGACGAGGAGTCGCGCCAGATCGTCATCCTCGACGAGTCCCTGCCCGGTCCCGACGCCGCGACCTCCCCGGGGCGGGCACCCAGCAGCGCTGACGAGACCATCCGCCTCGAAGCGCCGCAACCCCAAGGGCGCGCGGTGCGCCTCAGCCCCATCTCCACGCCGCCGCCGGCGTCCCTGGCGCGCGGGGAGGCGGAGGCGCCCGCGCCGGCCGCCGGCGCGCCGACGGTGCGCGCCACCGGCAAGTTCGCCGTGGTGGAGGAGCTGAACCGCGGCGGCATGGGCGTGATCCTGCGCGGCCGCGACAAGAGCCTGCACCGCGAGGTCGCGATCAAGGTCATCCGCGACCAGCAGAGCCCGCTGCAGCGCGCGCGCTTCATCAAGGAGGCCCAGGTCACCGGCCAGCTGGAGCACCCGAACATCGTGCCCGTGCACGAATTCGGCGTCGACGAGGCCGGCCGCCTGTTCTTCGCCATGAAGCTGGTGCGCGGGCGCACGCTGGCCGAGATCCTGGCCTGGCACCGCGACGACCCGGCCGCGGCCACGGTCGAGTTCCCGCTCACCCGCCTGGTCGGCATCCTCATCCAGGTCAGCCACGCGGTCGCCTTCGCGCACACCCGCGGCGTGGTGCACCGCGACCTCAAGCCGGGCAACATCATGCTCGGCGACTTCGGCGAGGTCATGCTCATGGACTGGGGTCTCGCCAAGGTCGGCGTGGCCGGTGCGGTCGGCGGCGAGACCCTCGACGAGGGCGCCGCGGGCGGGGGCGCCCCGGCGGCGAGCGACTCGACCGCGGCGCTGGTGGTCGCGGACGGGGACAGTTCGGCGCAGCGCCGCGCCCCGCGCCTGGACGTCACCCAGGACGGCGCGGTGATCGGCACGCCCGCCTACATGGCGCCCGAGCAGGCGGCCGGGCTGGTCTCGCGCATCGACGCGCGCAGCGACGTCTACGCGCTCGGCGCCATCCTCTACGAGTTCCTCACCCTGGCGCCGCCGGTCGCGGGCGGCGACATCGACGAGGTGCTGCGCAACGCGACGCTGAACCACATCG
This sequence comes from uncultured Planctomycetota bacterium, assembly GCA_963818245.1. Taxonomy (GTDB): domain Bacteria; phylum Planctomycetota; class UBA11346; order UBA11346; family UBA11346; genus BOG-1363. The sequence continues at coordinate 66,350 of CAWFSD010000040.1, read as the reverse complement.
TCGCGCCCCACCTGCGCGCGCCCGGCCGCAACGTGCCGAAGGACCTCGCGGCGGTGGCGATGAAGGCGCTCGCCGCCGACCCCGAGGACCGCTACCCGGGGGCCGCGGCGCTGCGCCGCGACCTCGAGCGCTTCATCGAGGGCCGCGCGGTCAGCGCGCGCAGCGACAACCTGCTGGAGGTGGCAGGGAAGTTCGTGCGCCGCCACCGCATCGCGACCATGGTCGCGGCCGTCGCCGTGGCGGCGCTGCTGGCGGTGGGCGTGGCCGGCTTCTGGTTCAACCTCGCCGCCCGCCACCGCGCCGAGGCAGCGCGCACCAGCGCCGAGAGCGAGCGCGGCAACGCCGAGCGCCAGCGCGCCCACGCCGAGGCCCAGACGCGCGTCGCGGCGGCGGCGCTCGCCGCCGCCGACGAGCAGCGCCGCATCGCCGAGGAGGAGCGCCGCAAGGCCCAGTCCGCCTTCGCCGCGGAGCTGGTGAGCCGCGCGCAGAGCGAGCTGCACGACCACCTCGCCGCGGTGGCCCTGGCCGGCGAGCAGATCGACCACGACGAGTTCGCCGCCGCCGGGCAGCTGCTCGACGGCTGCCCGGTGCGCCTGCGCGACTGGGTGTGGCGGCGCCTCGGCCTGCTCTGCCACCAGGAGCTGGCCGGCCTGCCCGGCCAGGCCGGCGCGCTGGCGGTGAGCGCCGACGGCGGACGGCTGGCCAGCGCGGACGCCGCCGGCACCGTCACCTTCTACGAGCTGCCCGGCCTGCGCGCGCTGGGCTCGTGCGCCGGTTTCGGCGAGGTGCGCGCGCTCGCCATCACCGCCGACGGCGGCGCGGTCGCGTGCGCCAGCGCCGATGGCGCGCTGCGCTGGTGGCGCGCTGGTGGCGCGCCGCGCCTCCTGGCGACCGCCGCGGCGCCGTGCACGGCGCTGGCGTTCACCTCTGATGCGGGCCTCCTCAGCGGCGACGCCGACGGCGCGGTCGCGCTGTGGGACACCGCGAGCGGCGCCCGCACCGCGCTGGGCGCGCTGGGCGAGGCGGTGCGGGTGGTCGGCGCGGCGCGCGGAGGCGGCCGGCTGATCGCCGGGGGCGGCGCGGGCGCGGTGCGGCTGTGGAGCGCCACCGGCGCGCCCATCACCGACCTGCGCCTGCCCGGCGCCGTGCTGGCGGTCAGTCCGGTGGCCCCGCTCGTGCTCCTCGCCGCGCCGCGCGGAGCGCTCCTCTGGGACCTGCTGCGCGGCCGCGCCCTGGCCACGCTCGCCGGGCACGGCCGGGACGTCACCTGCGCGGGCTTCGCGCCGGATGGCGGCCTGGTCGCGACCGGCAGCGCCGACCGCACGGTGCGCATCTGGAGCCTCGCCGGCGGGCCGGCGCTGCTCGTGCTGCGCGGTCACGGCGACCGCCTCGCGACGCTGGGCTTCGCCGGCGGCGCGCGGCTCGCCAGCGTCTCCGACGACGGGTCGCTGCGGTTGTGGGACGCGCAGGCGCGCCACGACCTGGCGGAGCTGCCGCGCGTGCCGGGCCTCAGCACCGCGCTGCTCTCGCCCGATGGCGGCCGCGTGCTGACCGCCAGCACGCACGGCATCGCCACGCTCAGCGACCTGTCCAGCCGGCAGGCGCTGCGCACCCTCGTGCAGGGGCCGGCGATCCGCGCCGCCGCCTTCGCCGCTGACGGGCGCCGCTTCGCGACCGTCGGTGATGGCGGGCTCGGGCGGATCTGGTCGGCGCAGGACGGTCGGCTGCTCACCAGCATCGCCGCGCCGCCGCCGGCGCTCGCGGCGGCGTGCTTCAGCCCGGACGGGGGTGCGCTGCTGACCGGCGGCGCGGACGGCGCCCTGCGCGTCTGGGCGGTGGAGGACGGGCGTCCGCTGGCCATGGCCGTGGACCAGGCCGGGGCGCTGGCCGCCGTCGCGTGGTCGCCGGACGGCAGGCTGCTCGTGGCCGCTGGCGCCGATGGCGCGCTGCGCGTCCGGCGCGCGGTCGACCTGGCCGTGGTCCTGCAGTTCTTCGCCCCGGGTCCGGTCGCGGCCGTGCGCTTCTCGCCGGATGGCCAGCTGCTGGCCGCGGCCAGCGGCAACCTGGTGCAGACCTGGGCGGTCGCCGACGGCGCCCCGCGCGCCCTGATGCGCGGCCACTCCGACGCGGTGCGCAGCGTGGCCTTCTCGGCGGATGGCGCGCACCTCCTCAGCGCCAGCGCCGACGGCACGGCGCGCATCTGGGACGCGTCCAGCGGTCGCGTGCTGCTGGTCCTGCGCGAGCACCGCGAGGGCGTGGTCGCTGCGGAGTTCTCATCCGACCTGCGCCAGGTCCTCAGCGCGGATGCCGAAGGGCGGGTGCTGCTGTGGAACGCGCTCGCGGTGGGCGATGACAATTGATGGCGGCCGCCGGCCGGCGGCCGCGGGCGCTGCGCCTCAGCGCCCCTGCTCTGCGAGCAGCAGCCGGTTCTCGAGGCGCTGCGCCGCCTCGAGCGCGGCGGGACCGCCGTGGCGCGCCGCCTCGAGCGCACGCAGCAGCTCGAGGCGCAGCCCAGCGCGGCTGCGCGGGTCGACGGGCTGACGCGCGGCGGTCGCCGCGACGGACGCCCCCGCCCCGGCGGCTGGACTGGCTCCGCGCGGCGCCGCGACCGGCGCCGGGGCGGCGGGAGCCTGCGGCGCAGGGGCGCGCCGCAGCTGGGTGGCCTTGGCGGCGGTCGTCAGCGAGTCCTGCGTCCACAGGCGCAGGCGCGCCACCTCGCCACCGGTGGGGTCCTTCCCGCGCACCGCGTGCACATCGAGCCAGTCGGCGGGCCCGATCAGGCGACCGCCAGGCACGGCGTACTCGCCGGCGCCGTGGCCGGCGGACAGGAAGAGCCGCAGCCCGTTGTCGAGGTCGAGGCAGGCGGAGCCGTGCGCCGGGTCGGCCGAGCTCGCGACCACCGCGGCGGAGCCGCGCGGCAGGCCCGGGACGTCGGCGGTGACCTGGTCGGGGGCGAACGCCACCCAGCCTTGCGCATCGCCATCGGCGGGGTCGGTGGCGCCCACCGTCGCCGCCCGCGCGAGGTGCCAGGTGCCGGTGAAGGGCAGCGCCGCGGCGCGCGCACCACCGCAGCCGGTCAGGAGCGCGGCCAGCGCCGGGGCCAGCAGCGCGGTCGACGTCAGGGTACGTTTGGAGTGATGGCTCATGGCATGCTCCCCGCGCTCAGCGCAGCACCAGTCCGCCGCGGGCGTAGGCCAGGATGACATCGACGTCCGCCTTGCCGCGCCCGAGCGCGGCGACCGCCTCGGTGAAGCGCGCCAGGTTCCCGCCCGGCGCGCGCACGGCGCCGGCCAGCGCCCGGCGCTGCAGCGGGTCGGCGTCCGCCACGGCGGCGCGGCGGAACGCCGCCAGCCCCGCGTCATCGAGAATGCCGCGCGCGCGCTCGTTCAGCGTCAAGCGGTCGAGCAGCGCCGCGTAGGCAGCATCGCCCGGAGCGGGCTCCTGCGCCGCCGCTTCGGCGTCGGCGATGGTGGCGGGCCGCCCATTCGCGCTGTCGGGCGTGGTCAGGGCCAGCTCGCCGATGCGCACCTGCAGCTCGCGCGCGCGCTGCTCGAGGTCGGCGAGCGGCGTGGTGCCATCCAGGGCCAGCCGCGCGACGGCGAGCCCGTCGTCCTGCACGCGCTCGAGGGGGCTGCGCTGGTCATCACCGGCCGCGGTCGCGGCGCGCGTCGCGACCGGCGTCGCCATGGGCGGGGTGGAGGTGCTGCGGGGGGTGGGCGCGGCCGGGGTGGAGGCCGCGGGAGCGGGGGCTGCGGAAACCGGTACGGCAGCGACCGCCGCTGAGGTGGGGATGGCGGGCGCCGTGGGGGCCGCCGGCTTGGCGATCATCACGTCCTCCAGGCGCTGCCCCGGCTTGGCGCCGGCGTACAGCGAGCCCGTGGTGCGCGCCGCCCAGCGCGCGCGCGCCAGTCCCTCGAGCCGCTCGCCGAGCGGCACGTACCCGACCTGGCCGACCAGTTGCGGCACCAGGCGCAGGAACGCGTCGACGAATTGCACCACCTCGCTGCGCGCGGCGGCGGTCTTGCTCACGTAGATGAACAGCGGGCGGGACAGCGGGCGGTAGGCCCCGCTGGTGATGGTCTCCGCGGTGGGGGAGACCGGACCCTGGCCGTTGTCGATCGGCACCGCGCGCAGCACCGCCTCGTTCTCCTTGAGGAAGGCGTAACCGAAGTAGCCGAGCGCGTAGTCGTTGCCGGCGATGCCGCCGACCAGCGGGTCGTTGTCGGTGCTGACCGTGTAGTCCGGACGGATGGCGCGGGACTCCCCGATCACCACCTCCGTGAAGAAGTCGAAGGTCCCCGAGTCCTTGCCCTTGCCGAACAGCGCGATGGGCTCGTTGGGCCAGCCCGCGCGCAGCTGCGACCAGCGCATGATGGTGCTGCCCGGCTTCCACAGCTGGCGCAGCTCCTCGACGGTGAGCTTGTCCACGAAGGCGTTGCGGCGGTTGATCGCCACGGTCACGCCGTCGAACGCGATCGGCAGCTCGATCAGCTCGATGCCGTTCTGCGCCGCCTTGGCGAGCTCGTCGGGGCGAACCGGCCGCGAGGCGTTCGCGATCGGGATCTCGCCCGCGACCAGCCGGCGCAGGCCCGCCGTGCTGCCCGAGCACACCACCTCCGCGGTGAGCTGCGGATTCTGCTGCGCGATCTTCTCCGCGACCGCGATGGTGATCGGGTAGACGGTGCTCGAGCCCTCGATGGCGATGGCGTGCGCCCCGTCCGCCGCATAGAGGGCGGAGCAGCACAGCAGGAGGATGGCCGGCGGCAGGAGGAGGCGCATGGGTCGGTCCGTGAGGAGCGGGTTTGGAGGCGGGCCGCCGGTGGGGCGGGGCGCGCGGCGGCGGGGGGTCAGCGCCGGGCGGGTTCCAGCATGGCGGTACTCCGTGAAGATCCCGTGTGGACCTGATGAGCCTGTGGTCCGACCGCGGTGCTGGCCCGCGTCGCCCACCGCTGAATGCCGCCTTCACCCGCTGTACTCCGATCCTTCACGCCGCGGGACAGCATGCGGGCTTCTCCAGCCCGGACCGCAGCATGGACCACCCTGACCATCCGTCGCGCCCAGCCCAGCGCAGGCGCGCAGCGAGCGGCGAACGGCCCGGCGAACGGCCCGGCGATGGACCCGGCGCCCGCGTGCTCATCACCGGCTACCAGGTCCTGCACGAGCTCGGGCGCAGCCGCACCGGCATCACCTACCGCGCGGTGCAGCTGTCGCTGCAGCGCGAGGTCGCGCTGAAGGTGCTGGACCCGGGCCTGGCGCGCCAGCCCGGTTTCGCCGAGCGCTTCGTCGCCGAGGCGCGCCGCGCCGCCGCGGTGCACCACCCCAACGTGGTCGCCTGCTACGATGTCGGCGAGGACGGCGGCCTGGTCTACCAGGCCCTCGAGCTCGTTCCGGGCGAGGACCTGGCCACCCACGCCGCCGCCCAGGGCGGGCGCCTGTCCGCGACCGCGGCGATCGGCATCGTCGCCGATTGCGCGCGCGGCCTGGAAGGCATCCACCGTGCCGGCCTGATGCACGGTGGCCTGTCGCTGCGCACCGTCGTCATCACCGCCGATGAGGCGGTCAAGCTCGCGGACCTCGCCTGGGTGCGCGAAGACGACCTCGGCCACGAGCGCGATCCGGGCGATGACGCCCTGCTCGCGCCCGAGCAGGCCGGTGCCGGCTCCAGCGCGGACATCCGCAGCGACACCTACGCGCTGGGCGCGATCCTCTTCACCCTGCTCACGGGGCGCGTGCCGTACGACGCGCGGGACGCGCGCACGCTGCGCCTGCAGATCATCCAGGCGCCCCCACCGGACCCGCGCGACGACGCGGCGGAGCTGTCCGCCGGCGTGGCCGCGGTGGTGCTGAAGGCCATGGCCAAGGACCCGGCCAGGCGCTACGCCACGCCCACCCAGCTGCGCGAGGACCTCGAGCGCCTGCGGCTCGACGCGACGCCGGTCCACGCGCAGGTCCCCGCGTCCGGCGGTGGCGGGTACCAACCCGGCACGCGCACGGTCTTCGCGCACGCCCGCCCGGTCGATTTCACGACCTCGGCAGACAGCGCCCCGGCCGCGCCGCCCGGGGCGGCGACCGCGAGCGCCGCGCGGCGCCGCACCCGCGTGGTCGTCGGGCTGCTCGCGGCGGTGCTCGGCGTGGGCGCCGCGTGGTCCTGGGTGCGGGGCGGAGCGTCCCGCACCGCCATCCCGCCCGTCGCTGGCGCACCAGCCGCGCCAGCGCAGGCGATCGTCCCGGAGCCCGCGTGGCCCAAGCCGGCCTGGGCGGCGCTCCGCGGCGAGGACGCACGCGGGCGCTGGGCCGAGCTCACGGTCGCTGGTCGCGCGCTGCGCCTGCGCTGGTGCCCGCCGGGATCGTTCCTGCTCGGCAGTCCCGTCGACCAGGCCGGTCGCCACGCTGACGAAGGCCCGTGCCTGGCGACGATCAGCCACGGTTTCTGGCTGGCCGAGGACGAGACCCCGCAAGCGCTCTACCAGGCCGTCATGGGCGCCAATCCCAGTTTCTTCCGTGGCGACGACCTGCCCATCGAGAACGTCACCTGGGACGAGGCCCAGGCGTTCACGCGCCACGCGAACGCCGGCCTGTCCCAGCCGCTGCTGCGCCTGCCCACCGAGGCGGAGTGGGAATACGCCTGCCGCGCCGGCAACGCCCAGGAGGGTGCGGCCGTCGGCTGGTTCGCAGAGACCAGCGGCAACCGCACGCACCCGGTCGGTACCCAGCCGGCCAACGAGTGGGGCCTGCGCGACCTGCGCGGCAACGTCCTGGAGTGGTGCCAGGACCACTACGGGCCGTACCCGTCCGGCGCGGCGACCGATCCGCTCGGCTGGGACGGCATCGGGCGGATCGCGCGTGGCGGTGCGTGGGGCCAGTCCGCGCAGGAGGCGCGCATCGCGCTGCGCACGCGCTACCTGGCGATCGCCCACTTCTCCTTCCTCGGGTTCCGTGTGGCGATCAGCCAATAGGACCGGCCCGGGCCGCTGCGCGCGGCCCGGACCGCGGAGCGGGCACGTGGGACGTCCACCCGCTCGGGCAGCCGTCAGCGCGCGCTCAGCGGCAGGACGGGATCGCCGGCGCGGGCGGCTTGCGACCGATGAAGCGGTAGTAGGGGGCGGCGATGCCGGGCAGGTAGGGCACGCTGCCGCGGCACTCGCTGAGCGCGACCGGCAGCGTGCGCGTCAGCAGGTAGGGCAGGTGGTCGGGGTTGGGGAAGACCCCATCGTGCGCGAACCACCACGGCCAGAAGTGGCGGGTGAAGCCGCCCTGCGGCCGGCACTGCGGCGGCGGGTCGCGCCGCGCCACGTAGAAGTCGACCACGCCGAGCAGGCCACCGGGTTTGAGCATGGCCAGGGCGTTGTCGACGGCCAGGAACCAGTCGGGGATCATGCTCAGCGAGTACGACAGGTAGACGCAGTCGACCGCGTGCGGCGGGCGGAAGAGCGCGGCGTCGGCCTCGACGCAGCGCACGTTGTCCCAGCCCGTGCCGGGAGCAGCGCGCGCGCGCCTGCGCCAGCAGCGAAGGGCAGAGGTCGACGACGGTCACGCCCGCGAAGCCGGCGAGCCGCGGTCCGAAGAACTCGAGGTTGCGCGCGGTGCCGCCGCCCAGCTCCACCACGGTGCCACCGTCCGGCACCATCAGCGAGGTGAGCAGTTCCTGCCGCCCGTGCAGCAGCTTCTCGCGGAAGCGGTCGTAGTCGCGGGCCTGCGGCCGGTAGAAGCCCTCGAGGCGGTCCTGCAGGGAAGCCGCGCGCGGCTGGCCGCGCAGCATGCGCGAGAGGACGGCGAAGTCGCTGAGCATGGGGGACCTTTGCGCGTGGAGGGGGATGCCGGACGGGGGGCGGGGTCTCAGCGGGGCGTGATGTCGGCGATGTGGAAGCTGGCGTACGTCCCGACGCGGTCCTGCCGGTGCAGGCGCTCCGCGAGCGGGCGGTCGAAGGTCAGGTGGTCGGCGAGCCGGTCGTTCGGCCCGCCTCCAGGCAGCGTCAGCGCGTCCAGGAAGCGCGGCTCGGGCGCGGCGCTGCGGAAGATCGCGCGTGCCCCCGGGGCCGCGCGATCGAGGATCGCCGCCCACTCGTCGGCGAGCGCCTCCGGGTGGTACCAGCTCATCCAGTCCATGTGGTCGAGCAGGACGAGCTTGTCGATGCGCTCCGGCGTGGCGCGCAGGAAACCGGTGATGGTCGTGGTGTGCGGCACGATGCGCCCGGCCAGGCCACCTTTGAGGGCGGCGAAGTTGGCCGGCTTGAGGTACTCGGGGCAGCACTCGCGCGTGTAGGCGCCGCGCAGGTAGAGCGTCCAGAAGTAGTTCGACCAGATCGGCAGTTGGCGGAAGACGTAGTCGATCGATGAACGGATGAAGCCGGCGATGCCGTGCTGGTGGCTGTCCTGCACCTCGCGCGCCTGCGGGTAGGGCACGCCGAGCAGGCTCATGGTGGTGCGCCGCGACACCGCCCAGTTCATCGGCCGGTTCCACAGCCGCGGGACGACCTCGCGATCGTAGATCTCCTGCTGCTCGGGCAGCGAGCGCGCCAGCAGCAGGCGGTCGAAGCTGGCGCGCAGGCGCGGGTGGTGCTCGACCAGGGCCGCGGCCACGCGCGCCACCAGGCCGGACAGGCCGAAGAAGTAGAAGCTGCGCCGCCAGCCCGCGCCGGCGAACCAGTGGATGCGGCGGTCCCAGTAGGCGCGCGCGAAGGGCGAGAGGTCGGCGCGCAGTGCGTCGTGGTACATCTGCTCGAAGCGGCCGCTGCGGCCGTGGCCGAAGAGCGCGAAGAAGTCGTCGAAGCCGAGGTGGCGGATGCCGGCCAGCTTGAGCTCGAGCAGCGCGGTCTGGCGCGGGTTGGCGTCGACCGCGTGGATGCGCCGCGGCCCGGTCAGCGCGTAGTCGAGGACGTTGCAGCCGGCGCTGGTGATGACCAGCATGGTGTCGGTCGGGGCGATGTTCAGCGCCGCGCGGTCGAGCGCGGGGTCCTCCCAGCAGGTGTTGTAGACCAGCGAGCGCCCGTACATGGCGTTGAACACGCGGTTGTGCAGGCGCTCGGCGGGAGTGGGTTGGCGCTTCACTGACGGCCCTCGGGGAGGTTTCGCCGCGCGCGGCGCGGCCGGCGTGGGACGGGTCGCCGGACGGGCGCCGTTCCGCTGGCCGATGGTCGCCGCGAACATCAGCGGGCGATGAAGGCCCAATGACGATTCCGTTGTGCGTGGGTTTTCGCCGCAGAGACGCAGAGATTCAGAGAGGGCCGCAGAGGACGGCGGAAGAAGCGCCCGAACCCGGTACTTCGGGTAGCTGGTCCAGTGCGGCCGCGCCGACCCCGTCTGCGGCATCGCTGACGGTCACAGCCGTCCTACTCCGTCCCATTCCCCTCTGCGGCCCTCTCCGCACCTCTGCGTCTCTGCGGCGAGATCCCGCGGACCCGCCGAGCGCTCAGAACATCCTGGTCGGGATGAACGGCATCAGCGCCGGCCCGCGCGCGAAGATCGGCACCTTGGCCAGCTCCGCCTTGAGCCGGCGCTTGATGAACGAGCGCAGGTAGCGGTTGAAGGTGTGGTGGTGCTTGAGCAGCGAGGCGTGGGGCACGTCGTCGCCGTTGGCGTCGTACAGCCAGTGGATCTCGCTCTCCGGGAAGAACTTCCAGGCCAGGTCGGGGCGGCACAGGATGCTGGTGCCCGGGCCTTCGATGTTGAGCGTGTGGCGTTCCTTGCTGCCCCACAGGATCAGGGTCGGCGCGCTGGTGATCGGGCCGGCGGTGCGGTTGGCCGGCTCCAGGCCGCGCAGCTGGGTCAGCGCCACGCAGCGCGCGATGCCGCCGAGCGGGGTGATGTTGGCCAGGGTGTGGTCGATGCGGTCGCGGATGCGGCGCTCGCCCAGTTCGGCGATGCCCTGCGGCGTGAGCAGGGCGAGCAGCGAGCGCAACCTGCCGGTCTGCGCCCGCGGCGCCACCGAACGGCTGGCGAGGGTCTTGAAGAAGGTGCGGCCGCGCTCGAGAGCGCCCGTGGGGTTGCCCTGGTCGCCGCGCGCGTGCTCGGCGGCGATGCCCTCCATGAGGCGGCCGAGCAGCGGCGCCAGATCGCCGGCGCAGCTCAGCGGGCTGATCAGCACCACCGCCGAGAGCGGCAGCACCTCGCCGGCGTCGCGCGCGCGGCGCATCAGCTCCAGGCACAGGCCGCCGCCGACGCTCACCCCGACCAGCACCGGCAGCTTGCCGCCCTCGTGCGCGGTCAGGATCACGTCCTTCAAGGCGGCCAGCGTGGTGTCGAGGTCGAAGGCGGCGTACGGGTAGGTCACCGTGGTGCAGGTGCCGTACGAGCGCAGCATGCGCATTTGGCGCAGGAAGGTCTCCGCGCCATCGGGCACCAGCCCGGGCACGAGCAGGAAGTGGAACGGTCCGTGGCCGGAACTGCGGACCAGTGCGGGCTGGTGCATGGCGGTCATGAGGCGGCTCCCGCGGGGGTGGCGAGGTGCGAGCAGCGGTCGAGCCCGTCGGCGATGGTGCGGTCGTTCCAGGCTTGCGGCACCTTGTGCTGCCCGCCGAGCTTGCCGGTCGCCGCCAGGTAGCGGTGGAAGGTGCCGGTCGGCGCCACCACCAGCTCCGGCGCGAGCAGCTGGTGCCCGGCGCGGTGCGCGTCGTAGTCCAGCACCTGCGCGCGCAGGTGGTGGTCGAGGGTCGCGGTGAAGGTGCGCAGGTCGCTGGGCGCCTTGCTGAACTCGACCCACCACTCATGGCGGCCGCTGGTGCTGGCCGCGGTGGGCAGCACGGGGGCGACGTGGTAGTGCGCGACCTGGGCGCGCGTGGCGGTGCAGGCGGCGACCAGCGCGCCGTCGAGGTGCACGCCCTCGACGTGCTCGCCGAACACCGAGATGCGCGCCTTGACGCGGCCGGCGAAGTGCACCTGGCCGGGCGCCACGCCCATCACCAGGTCGCCGAGCTGGTAGCGCACCAGGCCGGCGGGCGTGGTCAGCAGCAGGCGGTACAGGCCGCCGGCCTGGATGCCCTCGGCGCCGACCACGCGCTCGCCGCCCTCTTCCGCGAACTCCAGGTAGATGCCCTGGTCGGTGAGCAGCTCCAGCGCCGGCGGCGCCTTCTCGTCGAGCTGCCAGGGGCGCGCGCTGATGCCGATGAAGGCCTCGCTCGCCGGGTAGACCTCGAGCATCGCGGTATCGGGCGCGAGGTGCTCGCGCAGGCCGGCCAGGAACGGCGTGATGGAGTGGCCGCCGTGGATGAAGGCCCTCAGCTCCGGCCAGGCGGTGCGCAGGCGGGTCAACCCGCGTTCCTGGCAGATGCGCTCGAACAGCATCAGGCACCAGCTCGGGATCCCCGAGACCAGGCGCACATCGCGGTCGGCGCAGCGCTTGGCGATGAGCGTCAGCTTGCGCTCCCAGTCGGACTCGAGGGCGATCTCCAGGCCGGGTTCGTAATAGGGCTGCAGCCAGCCCGGGATGCGCATCGCGGTGATCCCCGAGAGGTCCCCGCTGGGGATGCCGTGCGCGTTCGGCGTCAGCGCGGTCGAGCCGCCGAGCATCATCATCTGCCCAGCGAGCAGGCCGCTGCCGGTGCTGGCGGCGATGCGCGAGAGCGCGGCGGCGCCGCAGCGGGCGTGGTGGTCGAGCAGCGCCTTGCTCTGCGGGATGTAGCGCTCGCCCGCCTTGCCGGCGCTGGTCGTGCCGCTGGTCTGCGCCAGCGCCAGCGGGGCCCCGCGGAACAGCACGTCGCGTTCGCCGGCGCCGACGCGCGCGATCAGCGCGGCGTGGTCGCCATAGGACGACACCGGCACCTGGGTGCGGAAGGCCTCGACCAGGCGGTGGTCGCGCGGCAGGCGGTCGAGGGCGAAGTGCCTGCCGACCGGCAGCGGGGCGGACTGGGCGACGATGCGCCGCAGGATGCGCGCCTGCGCGGCGGCGATGGCGGCCGCGCCCGTGGGCCTGCGGTCGACCAGCGACAGCAGGGGCAGGAGCATGCGGGCGACACTGCGGTGCAGCATTGGGGACGATCCGTAGGGGCCGGGGGTGAAGATCCGTGCAGCCCGACTATGTGCTTTCCGTGAACGCGGAGGCTAACGGGCTCCGCGCGCAGTCCAACCTCGAGCCGGGGCTGCGGACCCTGGCCGATCTGGGGACTTGACCATGGAAAAGCGGCTCTCCTGGGCTGCGGCGGGCTGTATCCATCCCCAGGCGGCTCAGCGGCCACAGCCGGTCCGATCAGGCTCCGCCCCACCCATGCGCCCCACGGAAGGCCAGTGCCGGTCAGCGCATGCGCGGCCAAACCTTCATGTCGCCCTCATCGTTCCTTCGCACGGCCCCGCATGCTGACCGTATCCTGGAGCCCGGATCCACCGGCCAGCCAGAGGAGGCGACCATGCGCACGATCCTTGCCGTCCGCCACTGGGACCAGGCCACCAGCCTGTACCTGAACCGCATCAACCACGCCTGGAGCGGCGGCCTGTTCGCGGCCGTCAGCCGGCTCGGCGACGGCTGGGCGTGGTTCGCCCTCATCATCGCCCTGCCGGGCGTGTTCGGCTGGCGCGCCGGTGGCACCTCGCTGCTGATGCTGGCCAACGGCGCGGTCTGCACCGCGCTCTACAAGTGGATGAAGCACCGCATCCACCGGCCGCGACCCTGCGATGCCGGCCTCGACCTGCACGTGACCGTGGCGCCGCTCGACCGCTTCAGCTTCCCGTCCGGGCACACCCTGCACGCGGTCTCGTTCACCGTCCTCGCCTGCTGGTTCCACCCGGCGCTGGCCTGGGTGTTGGTGCCGTTCACCGCCCTGGTGGCGATGTCGCGCCTGGTGCTGGGCCTGCACTACCCCAGCGACGTGCTGGTCGGGGCGGCCCTGGGCAGCCTGGTCGCCGCGGCGACCGTCGCCCTGGCGGGGTCCCTGGGCATGGCTCCGTGATGCGGCGCAACGTCGACATCGTGGTCATCTCGGACGTGCACCTCGGCACCCCCGCCTGCCGCGCGGAGGAGCTGCTCGCCTACCTCAAGTCGATCTGGCCGGGCCGCCTGGTGCTGAACGGCGACATCATCGACATGCAGCAGTTCCGCCGCGGCTTCTGGCCGGACACCCACACCAAGGTGGTGCGCCGCATCCTCAAGTTCGCCGCCGGCGGCGTCCCGGTGTTCTACGTCACCGGCAACCACGAGCACGTCCTGCGCCGCTACTCGGACAGCGGCTTCGACTTCGGGCGGATCCACCTGGTCGACCGCCTGGAGTGGGACCTGGACGGGCGCCGCACGCTGCTCTTCCACGGCGACGCCTGCGACCGCAGCATCGACCGCATCGCCTGGCTGGCCGCGCTCGGCAGCTGGGCGTACGACCGCGTCGAGCAGTTCGGCAACGTGCTCAACCGCGTGCGCCGCTGGTGGGGCGCGCGCCCGATCTCGCTGACCAACCGCGTCAAGCGCCGCATCGTCCAGGCCACCGCCTACATCGCGCGCTTCGAGCAGGCCTGCGCCGCCCACGCCGTGCGCGCGCGCTGCGACACCGTGGTGTGCGGGCACATCCACCAGCCGGCGCACTGCACCATCCCGGTCGGCGCGGAACGCCCGACCTACCTGAATTCCGGCGACTGGGTGGAGAACTGCTCGGCGCTCGAGTACCACCGCGGTGACTGGAGCCTGATCTCCTACGACGACCTCGCCGCGCGTGGGCTGGTGATCGAGGGGCACGTGGAGGAGACGAGAGCCGTCTAGCGGCGGCTGGGCCGCCGCGGAGGGGAGAAGGGGACGTCAGGAGGGTGGGAGGGAAGAAGGGAACGCAGGCCATCGAGATTGATCGGTGTCGTGCTTTCCGGGGACGTCCACGGTCGCGCCAGAACCGCCGAGCGCGTGCGCTGTCCCTTCTCCCCTCCCACCCTCCTGCCATCCCCTTCTTCCCTTATTCACAATTCCTCCATCCCCGGTTCATCCACCCTGACACATTCATGACCACCCCAGGAGATTCCATGATCCGTTTCGCCTCGTTCGCCGCCTTCGCCCTGCTCGCCACCGCTTGTTCAGACGCCCCGCGCCAGGCTGGCGGCGAAGCGAAGCCCGGCCGTTATGCCGAGAAGAGCGCCTTCGCGCCGCTTTACGCCGAGGAGGTCAAGGACGGCCGCATCTACCTCTTCGGCACCAACCCGGCCCACGACGCCTTCGTCGCCACGCAGGAGGTCGAGATCACCAAGTCCAAGACCTTCATCGGCCTCGGCCCCAACCGCGAGACGGTGATCGTGCAGACCGACAAGGACGCGCCGGAGATGGCCCGCCGACTGGTCAAACGCTTCCACGAGCGCTGGCCCGCGACCGCCCAGGCGCAGCTCCCGGCCACCCCCGTCGCCGCGGGGGGAAGCTACAAGTAACCCGCAACGCCGAAAAACCGGAAGTCCCTACCAGGGGGGCCATATTTTACGCGAAAACACTGGGAAAACAGCCACGAACCTTGCGCGGGACCGGTGATGGTGCTTGAGAACTCGGGAAACCCCGTTTACACATTCTTCACAATGTCTTCACCGTTCCATCAGACTCCCATCTAGAACCCCCCACCATACCGCCTTCTTCAGGCTCACTGCCGCTCCAACCCCGCGACCTCATGGTCGGCCACATCAGTAAAGGACACGCATGCGTCTTCCGCTCATCGCATCTCTTGGTGCCTCCTCTCTCCTCGCCCCGGCCCTGTTCGGGGCCGTCGAGGTCGTCGACGACCAGTTGAGCATCAAGGTCGGGATGGACATCCAGACCCGCGTCACCTCGGCGGTGGCGCACAATGGCGTTGGCAACGAGTGGGACATCGACAACGCCCGCGTCGGCTCCTCCAACGACGCGCAGTTCATGGAGCGCCGCGCGCGCCTGCTGCTCGACGGCAAGTACGGCGACGATTGGAACTTCTTCCTGTCGTTCCGCGCCGACGGCACCGACCAGAAGGGCAACAGCACCGGCACGGGCAACAACGGCGCTGGCGTCGGCAACGTCCGTGGCGTCGACCTCTTCAAGGCCTACCTGCGCCGCTACTTCAAGGCAGACGACGACTGGTCGATGTACGTCCAGGCCGGCGTCGACTATCCGTTCTTCAACCGCGGCATCCTCGGCGATCCGGCGTGGTTGTTCTGCGACATGCGCCCGACCGTCAACCTGATGGGCATCCGCAGCTCCGGCGCCCGCTACCTGCTGTCGAACACCTGGTTCGACGTCGGCTTCGATGTGATGAACAGCCAGGACCCGGCCAACCGGCTGGCAACCCCAACCAGCGCGATGGCCTGTTCTACTCCGGCCGCGTCGAGTGGACCGCGTTCAGCGACAGCGGCAAGAAGGCCGCCTACCGCGAGTCCTACTGGGGCAAGGCCGGCCACAGCCTGATGCTTGCCGCCGACGTCGGCTATGACAACAACGACTACGGCGTGCTCAACGAGAAGACCAATGCCCTCTGCAACGGCCTCGAAGCCCTCTTCCACTGGGACGGCCTGAGCGCCATCGCCGAAGCTCGTTGGTTGCACACCACCCAAGCTGGCATCAATGGGGGCGGGGTTGACCGCGACAACCACAGCCACGTCTACCTCGCCCAGGCCGGCTACGCCTTCCCGGTCGGCAGCATCACCATCGAGCCGGCTCTCCGCTACAGCAAGATCGATCTCAACACCGGGAACGGCAGCGAGACTCCCGCATACGACGGCGCCAGCGGCGTCGCTGCGCTGCCCGGCTTCATCGCTCCCAACCAGGGCGTCGACGTCGTCAACTCCGGCAACCAATTGGAAGTTGGCGTCAATTTCTACTTCACCAAGGTCACCAGCTTGCAGGTGGACTTCGCCCACTGGAAGGCTGAATCGGGCCAAGGCGACGCGAACATCTTCCGCACCCAGCTCCAGGTCGCCTTCTGATCGTCTCACTTTCTCCGTGCTGACGAGAGCACATGGCCTTGCCGCCACCCTGAGGAAGGGGGCGGCAAGGTTTTTTATGCCGGTTCATCGGCCAGGAGCATCATGCCCGCCACCGCGCTCTTGAAGCTCGCCGGGATCCGGAGACCCGCCCGATGAACCTGCCTGCCCTGGGGACCGTGATCGCGTGAGCCGCAACTGCTCTTCCGGTGCGATCCGGAAATGTTTTCCATCATCGCGAGGTTCCTCCAGCAGGGTCCCATGCGCGCAGAGGAGTTCCAGGGCGTGCTCTGTTTCGATGGCGAAGTAGCCCTTCCGCTCCTGGAGACGGAGGAGGTCGAGCTTGCTCAGGATCTGGACCCGCTCGTCGCGGAAGGTGTGCAGGATCGAGGTGAAGACGCGGTGGGTATTCATCGTCCGCATCCCTGCTGATGATCAGTTGCCTGCTGGCGCCCGCGCTGGCGTGCCGTCCAGGGTCTGGTCGGCGCCCAGGGCGAACGTGAACACCGCCAGCCTGCCGAGGTAGTCCTCCTTGGCGCCCGATTGGCTGATCTCCGCCTGGGTCTTGGCCAGCTGCGCCTGGCTGATCTCGATCACCGACGTGGTGCCGAGGTCGTAGCGCGCCTGCGCCAGTTCGAGCGCCTGGGTGGCCTGGGCGAGGAGCTTGGCGGTCAGGTCGAGGCGTTCGTGCGCGTAGCCGAGGTCGGAGAAGGCGATGCGGACCTGCCGGGGCACCTCGAGCAGGGCCTGGCGGAGCTGCTCGTTCGCGCGTCGCACGCGCAGCTCAGCCTGCTGTTGCCGGCTCGAGATGAGGTGGCCGGTGTAGAGCGGGATGCTGAGGTTCAGCCCCCCGGCGAGGTAGGTGTCGGCTAAGCGCGGATCGTGGTCAGCGGTGACGCCGGCGACGCCCATGGCGGAGAGCGTCGGGTAGTCGAGGTCGTCGCTCGCGTCCCGGCTCCGCCGCGCAGCGTCGAGTTCGAGACGGAGCCGGGCGATGCGCGGGTCGTGCGCGAGCGCGGTGGTGACGAACGCATCGGGCTTTCCGGCGGGCAGCGGCGGGATGGGCTCTTCGGCCAGTGCCAGCGGCACCGCGTCGGCCCGCCCGATCAGGGTCTGCAGCTCCAGCTGCGCGGTCTCCTGCTGGTTCGCCAGGCTCGCCTTGAGGATCTGCGCCTCCTCGAGGTCGACCTTGGCGAAGCTCGCATCGAGCTCGGACTTGAGCTTGTTCGCCACCATGCCCTCGACGCGGTCGACGAGCAGCTGGCGGGTGTGCAGGGTCTCGTCCGCGACCAGCAGCATCGCCTGGCACTTGAGGGCGCGGAAGAAGGCGAGGTCCACCTCGAGCAGGACCTCGCGGCGCACCGCCACCGCGTCCTGCGCCTGGGCTTCGGCGTGCAGCCGGGCGGTCGTCGATCAGGCTGCCGGTCCTGCCGAAATCGGTGATCAGCTGGGTGGCGGCGAGGCCGACCGCCTCGCGGTCGAAGACCGATGGGATTGTTGATGCCGCCGGCGGCGATGCGGGTGTTGTCCTGCGAGGCGCGCACCACGGTGCCGTACGCGGCCACGGCGGGCAGGTAGGCGGAGCGCGCGATGCGCGTCTCCTCGACCGCCACCAGGGTGTCGAGCTCGGCCATCGAGATGCGCGGGTGGTTGTGCACCGCCTGGGCGCGCGCATCGGAGAGCGTCAAGAACTGGACGGCCGGCTGCGCAGGCGGGAGCGCGACATCGGCGCCTGGAAGCGTCGTGGCGCACAGTGCGCAGGCCAGGAGCGCGCGCGCGGCGCGCGTCGGAAGTGCGGGGTCTCTCGCCATGCTCAGGTTCCTTCTGGAGCGGAACGCGGAACCGGAGTCATCGGGCGCGTCGGCTCCCCGCCGGAGCGGCGGTCACGATAGACGATCAGGTAGGCGCACGGCACGATGAACATGGTCAGCACCACCGACACCGCCAGCCCGCCGATGATCGCCCGGGCCAGCGGCGCGTAGGCTTCGCTGCCCGTGCCCAGCTTCAGCGCCATCGGAATCAGGCCGATGATCGTCGCCAGCGACGTCATCAGCACGGGGCGCAGGCGCACGCGGCAGGCCAGGGCCACGGCCTCGCGCGACCGGCATGCCGTCGTCGCGCAGGCGGTGGGTGAACTCGACGATCAGGATGCTGTTGGACACCACGATGCCGACCATCATCACCACCCCCATCAGCGACATCACGTTGAGCGTGGTGCCGGTCGCGCCACAGGATCACCAGCACGCCGGTCAGCCCGGTCGGCACCGCCAGCAGGATCAGGAACGGGTCGATGAACGACTTGAACTGCGCGACCAGGATCAGGTAGACCAGCACCACCGCCAGGATCAGGCCGAGGCCGAAGCTCGTGAACGAGGCGTTCATGCCCTGCACCATGCCGCGCATGGTCACGCGCACGCCTTCCGGCAGCTGCGGTCCTGGCGATGATGTCGTCGATCGCCGCGCGACCACGCGCCCGAGGTCCTCGCCTGGACGGCGCGACGTAGACGTCGATCACGCGGCGCAGCTGGTAGTGGTCGACTTCGGTCGGCGCGTGGATGTAGCGCGACGTCGCTCACCGCGTCGAGGCGCGTCGGCATGCGGCTGGGCCGGCGCGCGCAGCGGGATGGCGCGCAGATCGCTGCAGGGTCTTCACCTGGCCCTCCGGGTACTGCACGGTCAGCAGGTAGTCGTTGCCGGTCTTCGGATCGACCCAGTAGCTGGGCGCGATCATGGCGTTGGAGGTCAGCGCGGTGATGACGTTGCCGACCACCTCCTTCGCGGTCAGGCCGAGCTCGCTGGCGCGCTCGCGGTCGATGTCCAGCTGGAGCGCGGGGTAGTCGATGTCCTGCGGGACCAGCACGTCGCTGACGCCCGGCAGCGCGCGCATCTCGCGCGCCAGCGCGCTGGCCAGCGGCGTAGGTCTGCTCCAGGTTCGAGCCGCTCACCTGGATGTCGATCGGCGCCGGCAGGCCGAGGTTCAGCACGGCGTCGACCAGGCCGCCGGATCTGGAAGTAGGCGGTCAGCTCGCGGCAGCTCGCTGCGCACGCGCCGGCGCACGCGGTCCATGTACTCGTAGCTGCCGACCTTGTGATCGTCCTTCAGGCTCACCTGCACGAAGGCGGTGTGCTGCCCGGAGTTGCTGGTGTAGATCGACGAGAAGTCCGGGCGTGCACGCCGATGTTCGACACGATCATGCCCAGGTCGTCCGGCGCGACCATCCTCGCGGATGATGTCCTCGACCTGGCTGACCATCCTGGTCGGTCACCTCGAGGCGCGTGCCGGTGGGCGCCTTGAGGTTGATGACGAACTGCCCGGGATCGGTGCGCGGGAAGTAAGACGACGCCGACGCAGCGGATACAAGCGCGAGGCTGAGCGACGAACAGCGCCGGCGATCGCCGAGCACCGTGGCCGCGGGCGCGCAGCAGCGCCACGCCGAGCAGCCGGTCGTAGCCGTCGAGCAAGCGCGTCGAAGCGTCGGTTGAACCAGTCGTTGAAGCCGCGCTCCAGACCGCGCGGGCCGGCGGCGCGTGGCCTGCGCCGCGTCGCCGTGCCGACCTGATGCGGCCTTGATGAACTTCGCGCAGAACAGCGGCACCACCGTCATCGCCACGAAGTACGACGCGAACAGCGACAGCACCACCGCCAGCGCCAGCGCGGTGAACAGGAACTGGCTGACGCCGTACAGAAAGGTCACCGGGAAGAACACGATCGCCGTGGTGAGCGTCGCGGCCAGCACCGGCAGCGCCACCTCGCTGCCCGCCCTTCTCGGCCGCGACCTCCGGCGGCTCGCCCATCTCCATGTGGCGGAAGATGTTTTCCAGCACCACCACCGAGTTGTCGATCAGGCGCGAGAACGCCAGCGCCAGCCCGCCGAGGATCATGGTGTTGATCGAGCTGCCGCCGCAGCGACAGCGCGATGAAGGCCGCCAGCGCCGAGAGCGGAATCGAGAGGAACACCGCGACCGTGGCGCGCATGCTGCCGAGGAAGACCAGGATCATCAGCGCCGGTCAGCACCAGGCCGATCGCGCCCTCGTGGATCAGGTTCTCGATCGCCTGTCTTGCACGAACACCGACTGGTCGAACACCACCTTGGCCACCAGCTGCTTCGGCACGTCGAGCAGGTGCGCCGACGCGCGTCGCTTGACGCCGTCGACCACGGCGATGGTGTTGGCGTCGCCGCCCTGCTTCAGCACCGGCAGGTAGACCGAGCGCTGGCCGTCGACGCGCACGATGTTGTTCTGGATCTGCGCGGCATCCTGCGCCTGGCCGACGTCCGCGACCAGCACCGGACGCTGCCGTCGACGGTCTTCAGCGGCAGGCGGTTGATGTCCTCGATGTCGCGCGAGCTGGCTGTTGGTGTAGAGGTTGTAGTCGAACGGGCCGATGCTGCACGTCGCCGGCCGGCAGGATCAGGTTGGACTCGTTGACCGCGCGCACCACGTCCATCGACGCTGAGCTGGTGCGCCTCCAGCTTGAGCGGATCGACGTAGACCATGATCTGGCGGTACTTGCCGCCGAAGGGCTGCGGCACCGAGGCGCCCGGCACGTTGGCCATCTGGTTGCGCACCGTGATACTGGCCGAGGTCGCGCAGCTGCGTCTCGTTCAGGCCCTCGCCCTTGAGCGTGATCAGGCACACCGGCAGGCTCGAGGCGTCGAACTTCAGCACCACCGGCGGCAGCGTGCCGGGCGGCAGCCGGCGCAGGTTGGCCATCGCGAGATTGGAGATGGTGCTGACCGCGGAGTCGGCATTGGTGCCGGGCTGGAAGTAGACCTTGATCAGGCTCACGCCCGGCAGCGAGCGCGACTCGATGTGGTCGATGCCGCTGCCGAGCGTGAAGAAGCGCTCGAAGCGGCCGGTGATGTCGTTCTCGATCTGCTCCGGCGGCATGCCGGAGAAGAACGTCGCGACCACCACCACCGGGATGTTGATCGCCGGGAACAGGTCGACCGGCATGCGCACCAGGCGCGTCGATGCCGACCACGCACACGATCAGGCAGATGACGATGACCAGGTAGGGGAAGCGCAGGGCGAAGCGGCTCATGGCTGGGTCCGGTGCGGATCGGCCGGCGTGGCCTCGAGGAGGATCTTCAGCTCTGCGGCCGGGAAGTCGTCCTGGCGGCAGCACAACTCGATGATGCTTGCGCTCGTGCTGGCGCAGGCGCTCGGCGCGCGGCGGGATCGCCTCGACCAGGTGCCCCGGCACGCGCAGCACGCCGTGCTGGTCGGCGTGCAGGACGTCGCCCGGGGCGATGGCCAGGCCGTCGATCTCGACGGGCCCGCCGAATGCCACCAAGTGCGCGTAGGCGTGCGAGACGCTGAGCTTGCGCGCGATCATCTGGAAGCCCATCTGCGAGGTCGGCCCGAGGTCGCGCACCGCGCCGTCGGTGATCACCCCGACGCAGCCGAGCGCCTGGAGGATGTGCGCGTGGAGCTCGCCGACGAAGGCGCCGAAGCCCGGCACCTGGTCGACGTCCTGGATCACCGCGATGCGCGGCGTCGGCAGGCTGCGGATGTGGTCCCACCACTCGGTGCGGTCGACGAAGGCGCGGCCCTGCGGCGGCGGCGACGAGGAGCGCATGCGCGCGGTGACCGCGTACCCGACCAGGGGTCCGAGCTTCGGGTTCATGCAGGTGAGCCCGCCGCGCGTGAAGCCGGTGTTGCGCAGCAGCGACGGATCGAGCGATTCGATGGCGTTGGCCACCGCGCAGCTGTCGAGGTCGCGCAGCGCGAGCAGCGGCTGGGGCGTGGGGATGGGGGTCATGGTCTCTCGCGTCGGCTGCGGCGCCGTGCCGCGGCGGTGGTTGGTGATGCGTGCGGCTCCGCATCCGCGGCGCCGCACGGGCGCTGACGGGCTCCCGACCGCGTCAAGGCGCAGCAGGTGGCTCCGTCAGCCGCCTGACCTGGACCTCGCTGCCCCGGCTTGACCAGGCTGCGGCTGCCGACCATGACCAGGTCACCCTCCTTCAGGCCGGAGGTGATCTCCAGGCTCATCGGGGGATTCCAGCCCGAGCATCACGCGCGCTCCTCGATCCTGCCGTCGGCGCCGACCACATAGACCGAGGCGGAGTTCTTGGCCCGCGCGACCGCCGCGGTGGGCACGCACAACGCCTGGTCGTGCCGGTCGATGGCCAGGCGCACCACCCCGTACATGCCGGGGGTGATGGCGAGGTCAGCGTTGGGCAGCTCGGCTTCGACCTGCATGGTGCGCGTGGCGTCGACCACGTGACGGCTGAAGCGCTTGATCCGTGCGTCGCCATCGCGCCCGAGGGCCGGGATGGCGACGTGGATCGGCGCATCGACGGCGATGCGCGCGACGTAGGCCTCCGCGACCGGGAACACCAGTCGCAGCAGGTCGTTCTGGGCCAGGGTCAGCAGCGGGGTCGCCTGCGCACTCGGCGAGGTCCCGCCCTGCACCAGGGTGCCGGGGTCGGCCGAGCGCTGCGTGATCACGCCGGAGAAGGGCGCGCGAATCTTGCAGTAGTCCTGGTCGGCGAGCAGCTTGTCGAGTTCAGCCTGGGCGACCTGCACCTGGAAGCGCGCGGAATCGAGCGCCGCGGCCGCGGCGCGGTCCTGGTCGCCGGCCACGTCCAGGTCCTGCTGGGCGATGAGGTTCGGGTGCCCCTTGCCGACAGCGGCGATGCGCTGCGCGACCTGGTGGGCCTGATCGTAGGCGGACTGCTGGCGGGCGACCTCGGCTCCGCCGCGCTGCACCTGGGCGCGGGCGCGGGCGATGTCATTGTCCAGGTCCGGGATCTCAAGTTCGCCCAGCACCTGCCCCGCCCGCACCTGGTCGCCGATGTCCACGGCGATCGAACGCAGGAAGCCGGCGACCTTCGCGTGCAGGACGACGCGGTTGTAGGGGCGGAATTCGCCGGAGAAGGTCTCCTCTTGGGCGATCGTGGCGCGACGCACCGGCACCACTGCGACCACCGGACCACCTTCGGGCCCCGGGACCTCCGCCGCCGCCTGGAGCGCGGGCGCGCCGTGACGCAGGACGAGTACGCCACCGGTGGCGAGCAGGGCGACGATGATGATGGGGATCGCCAACCGACGAGCCCTAGGCTCCCGCCCGCGGAGGGGGGGCGCGACGGGGGGGTCTGAGGCGGTGTCCCGCGACTCCTGGTGAGGGCCGGAAGCCGGTTCGATGCTGATCATGGCCTGCCGATCTCCGCGGGTCCGCGACACTGGGAACGCCGCAGCTGCCAAAGGTGATCGCCCAGGCCCTGGGGGGGGTGCGGCGGGTCCCCGACTGCTGCAGCGAGGGTCATCGTCATCCCGTCTCTCCTGCCGCCTGGATGGGCGGCTGGCGGGATGTTAGTCCATTGCCGGGCCCACGTTCATTACCATTTGGTCATGTGGGAGGGACATCGTCACCGCGGTGCCGCTCCCCACCGTGCTGGTGATCGTGGCGCTGCCACCGTGCAGGGTCGCGATGCTGCGCACGATCGACAGGCCGAGGCCGACATGGCCGCCGGGATTGCTGCGCGCCTGTTCGACGCGGTGGAAGCGGTCGAAGACGTAGGGCAGGTGCTCGGCGGGGATGCCGGAGCCGGTGTCCTGACCGCGACCTTGACGCTGGTCGCCCGGCGCGCGCCGCGCTGCAGGGTGACGCGACCACTCGGCGGCGGTGTGGGCGAGGGCGTTCTCGACCAGGTTTCCGACCGCGCGCTGCAGCAGGGTGCGGTCGCCGAGCACGACCGCCTCGACCCCGGTCGCCACCTCCAGGCCGATGCCGGCCTCCTCGGCCATCGGCCCGTAGAAGCGCCCGAGGATGCGCCAGCTCGTGGCCGAGATCGACGCGCTCGCGCGCGATCTGCTGGTGCGGACTCTCGGCGCGGGCCACGAACAGCAGGGTGTCGATCAGGCGCGCCAGCCGCTGGCACTCCTCCAGCGAAGAGGCCAGCACCTCGCGGTACTCCTCCACGCTGCGCGAGCGCCCGAGCGCCACCTCGGTGCCGCCGCGCAGGTTGTTGACCGGCGTGCGCAGCTCGTGGGCGATGTCGGCGGAGAAGCGGCGCAGCCGCGCGAAGGCGTCCTCCAGGCGCGCGAGCATGCCGTTGAAGCTGGCGCCGAGGGCGGCGAGCTCCGCGGGCAGCCCGGCGGCGGCGATGCGCGCGTCGAGGCGCGCCGAGCTGATGCCGCCGATGGTGGCCGAGAAGCGGCGCAGGGGGCGCAGCCCGCTGCGCGCGAGCAGGTACCCGCCCGAGATGCTGAGCGCGAAGGCGATCACCAGCAGCGCCGCCAGCCACGCGCGGTAGCTCGCGAGCAGGCCCTGCTCGAAGGGGTTGGCGAGGGCGATCTGGATGGTCGCCGACGCCTTGCCCTGGAATGCGCGCCGCCGCCGCCGCGATGCGGAAGGGACCGGCGTCGCCCCCGAAGGCCTGGCGGCCCTGCACGGGCGCCGCCGGGCCATCGCGCCTCGCGGAGCGGGCGAACTCCGCCGGCCGGCATCACCCGCGCCATGCCGGGCGTCTCGATCACCAGGCCGCCGGCGGCGTCGAGCACGCGCACGTAGACCTGGGCGAAGCGCCGCGCCGCCATCTCGTCGACGACCTTGCTCTGCAGCATGGCGCGGCACGTCGGTGCGCGCGGTCGAGGTTGGCGCGCAGGATCTGCACCTGGTCGGCGAGGCGCGCGTCCTGGTCGGCGCCCATGCGGCTCTCGAGCGCCCAGTACAGGCAGCCGCTGGCCAGCGCCACCATGGCGAAGGTGGTGCCCGCGTACCAGGCGGTCAGGCGCGCCGCGAGGCTCAGTGATGGCCGCACCGGCGCCGGGGCGCGCTCAGGGGCGTTCGGCGCAGACATAGCCGATCCCCCTGACCGTGTGGATGAGTTTGGTCGCGAAGGGATCGTCCACCTTCGCGCGCAGGCGGCGCACACCAACATCGACGACGTTGGTGTCGCTCTCGAAGCGCATGTCCCAGACCTGCTCGGCGAGTGATCCGCCGGGACAGCGTCTCGCCGCTGGTGGCGGACCAGGCACGCGAGCAGCGAGAACTCGGTGGCGGTCAGGTCCAGGCGCTGGCCGGCGCGGGTGGCGCGCTGGCGCGCCAGATCCAGTTCGAGGTCGGCCACGCGCAGGCGCTCTGGCCCGCGCCCCGCCGCGCGGCGCAGGATGGTGCGGATGCGCGCCAGCAGTTCGGAGAAGGCGAAGGGCTTGACCAGGTAGTCCTCGGCGCCCAGCTCCAGCCCGCGCACGCGGTCCTCGACCGCGTCGCGCGCGGTCAGGAACAGCACCGGGGGCGCCGCCCCGCCCTGGCGCAACTCCGCCATCACCGACCACCCGTCGCGGCGCGGCACGCCGACGTCCAGCACGATCAGGTCGTGGGCGCCCGCCCGCGCCTCGGCCAGTCCCTCCTCGCCGTCCGCCGCGAGAATGACGGCGAAGCCGGCCTCGCCCAGGCCCTTGCTCAGGAAGGCGGCGCTCTTCGGTTCGTCCTCGATGACCAGGATCTTCATGACGCCGGCGATCCTAGGTGGCGGTGCAAGCTCCCCAAGTGCTGGAGCCCCGAGCGCTCACCGGTACGCCTGCGCAGCCCGCTGGCAGCTCCTCATTTGGGGGCAGTCGTGGCCGGAGCCCCGGCACCGGGAATCCGCCCCGCCCCATCCGGAAAGGGCGGGATGACGATGCTTTGCCCGATCGGCAGGTTCGCCGGATCGAGACCGGGGTTGGCTGAGAGGATGGCGTTCCAGCGGCTATTCGTGCCGTAGAAGGCCGCGCTGATGCGCGCCAGGCTGTCGCCAGCCTGGATGACGTAGGCTTGGGCGGCTCCGGCAGGGGCGCCTGGCGGCAGCGGTTGGCCGGCCACGGGCACCGGGGCGGTGGCGGTGGTGACCGTGACCCGCAGGTTGGAGTCGGGCCGGAGCGTGCGCGGGCGCATGAACCTGACGACCGCGGCGCGCAGTTCCTCCTCGCTCACCGGCAGGGGGGCGCCGTCGCCGCGCAAGCTCACGCTGATGGTGGCCTTGTCCCAGGTCCACTCGCGGTTCGAGTCATCGAAGTCCGGGTTCCAGGTCGGCATCTCCGCGATGGTGGCGGTGGTGTGCCAGTGGCCAGCGAGCTGCCCATCGAGTTGGCGGTCGATGATGGCCACGATACGGGCGCGCTCGTTCGCGGGCGAGTTGGCCTTGAACGTCCCGTCCTCGCCCATGACCAGGCCGGGGCCATCGCGGCCGCAGCCATCGAGCAACAGGACGCTCGTGAGGGTCAGCAGTATCGGGATCGCGCTCCGCATGGGGACTCCGCAGGGTTGTATGGGCGGCAAGACACTGTGGGTGCGCTTGTCCGAGTGCAAAGAGCGGAGCGTTTTCGAGCGTTTCGTTAGGTTCGTGTGAAGGCTGAGAATCCGCAGGACAGTATTCGGCGCGTATGCCCATGGCAGTTTCCCGCCGAGTGCCGGCAGGGACCTGCCGGCGGCCTCGACGCCGTCGATTGCCCGGGTTTCCAGGCCAAGTGGCGATCGTCCGCCGACCACATGCGTCCCGGCCGCCTCGGCGTGCTGGCAATTGCAATCCGGCATCTCATGACCGTTGACACTACTTTCCATACCCCTACAAACCCTACCGATTTGCAGGACTTAGGTCTCTGCGCCTCGCGGGTGGGAGACCGGTCCCCCGCGATCGTGCCGAGGGGGGCCGGGAGCCACGATGACTGATCACACCGTCTTCGAGCCGGTCTATGCGCTGTCCGGACTGGTCGTCGGGCTGCTGGTCGGGTTGACCGGAACGGGCGGCGGCTCGCTGATGACGCCGTTGCTGGTGCTGCTCTTCCACGTCCACCCGGCCACGGCGGTCGGCACGGACCTGCTCTTCACCGCCATCACCAGATCGTCGGCACGGCGGTGCACGGCTCGAAGGGCACTATCGACTGGCGGCTGGTCGGGCGGCTGGCGGCGGGCAGCGTGCCGGCGACCTGCCTGACCGTGCTCGGACTGTGGCTGCTGCGCGGCCCGGCGGCGGAGCCGCAGGCGGGCGGCGGCCACACTGCCGTGAACACCGTCCTCACCACGGCCCTGGGCGTCGCGGTGATCATCACCGCGCTCACCCTGCTGCTGCGGCCGTGGCTGCTCGCGCGATGCGCGGGTGGCGCGCCGATGTCGTCGCGCCTGGTGACGCTGCTGGCCGTCACCCTGGGCGCGGCCCTGGGCGTGATGGTCTCGCTGTCGTCGGTCGGCGCCGGGGCTATCGGCGTTTCGGCGCTGATGGCGCTCTACCCGCGCATGCCGCTCGGTCGGCTGGTCGGCTCGGACATCGCCCACGCGGTGCCGCTGACCATGATCGCGGGCGCGGGCTATTGGCTGCTCGGCTCGATCGATTGGGCGCTGCTGGCCTCGCTGCTGGTCGGCTCCATCCCCGGCATCATCGTCGGCAGCCTGTTGTCGGCGCGCAGCCCCGACCGCGTACTGCGCTGGATCCTGGCGGTGATGCTGCTGATCGTCGGTGGCAAGATGGTCTTCTTCTGAGTCGCATCGCCAGGGGATCGCGTGCTAGCTCGAGCTATGCCTGGCGAGCGCCATGCGCGGTCTAGCGGCGGACCACCCACAGGTGTGGGCGTCGCCTCACGCGCGGTGGTCCATG
The DNA here is from genome assembly GCA_963818245.1 of uncultured Planctomycetota bacterium. Classification (GTDB taxonomy): domain Bacteria; phylum Planctomycetota; class UBA11346; order UBA11346; family UBA11346; genus BOG-1363. The sequence continues at coordinate 38,939 of CAWFSD010000040.1, read as the reverse complement.
ACGGACCCGGCCGCGAGTGCACAGTCCCTATGGCCGAGCCTCGGATTGGGCACGCTTCTGCATTGCAGTCAAGACCTTGACCTCCTGCGGCACCTGCGCCTCGCTCAACGGAGCACCGAAGGCCGTCATCCTCTCGCGGCCTCTGCGGTCCAGACGGAGCGGGACATGGGCGGCTGTATCGTGATGTAACGCGTAGAGTGGCAGGTTGGCCGCGGCCAGGCGGGTTGCGGTAGCGACGATCCGGTGACGATCAGCTTAGCCTGCAGGCTGTAGTACGTCGGTCCCGATCGAAGTGGCCCACCAAGGAAACCCGTCATGGTAGCTCCGACCCGCCTCTCCCAGGTCACGAACGTTTTGTTCTCCACCAGACTGCGGGTGGCCCTCACCATCCTCCTGGTCCTGGTCGCGCTCATCGCGCTCGCCGCGATCCTGGCGTACCGGTTCGTGACCCACGGGGGCATGGTCGCGCGCCAGGATCCAGCGGCAGCGGAGGTGTTCATCGCCGGACGACTGCTGGACATGAGCATCCCCGAGGCGGCGAAGCAGATGGCGAATCCCTTAGGCATCTCGACCGCCGCGGCTTTGGATTCCGGCCGGGAGCTCTTCCAGCGCACCTGTGTGGTCTGCCACGCGACCGATGGGCGGGGCGGGTCCGCCGCGGGCGGCGGACTGTACCCGCGCCCACCCGACCTGCAGGGGCCGGACACCGCCCACCGCACCGATGGCACGCTCTTCTACCTCATCCGCAACGGCATCCGCAACACCGGCATGCCGGGCTGGCAGCTGCCCGACGATCAGATCTGGCAACTCGTCGCGTACATCCGCCAGCTGCCGCCCACGGTGTACCGCTCTGCGCCCTCGACAGGCGCGCCGCGCGCGGGCGCTGCGCGCTACGTGGGATCGTCCTCGTGCGCGTCCTGCCACCAGGCGCTCTATGAGCGCTGGAAGAAGACGCTCATGGCGACGGTCGTGCAGGATCCGCGCCAGCATCCCGAGGCGGTCATCCCCGATCTCTCCGTTCATGACCCGCTGCTCACCTTCACCCGGGACGACATCGCCTTCACGTATGGTTCGAAGTGGAAGCAGCGGTACTTCCGCAAGGTCGGAGACGACTACTATCCCTTGCCGGCGCAATGGGATGCCACGCACGCGAAGTGGAAGCCCTACCTCGTGAAGGACGACTGGTGGGTCCCGTTCTACCCGGCGGAAAATGCCGGCCGCCCCACCGGGACGACCTGCGACGGCTGCCATTCGGTCAATTACGACATCGCCACCAAGCAGGTGACCGAATGGAACGTCGGCTGCGAGAAATGCCACGGCCCCGGCAGCGAGCACGTCAAGGACCCCGTGGCCGCGACGATCATCAACCCGGCGCGGCTCGACTTCGTGCAGGCGAGCGACACCTGCATCCAATGCCATTCGCAGGGCCGGCCGCTTGGCAACCCTATCGGCGGCAAGTACTACGATTGGCCGGTCGGTTTTCACATGGGGAAGACGCTCAGCGACTTCTGGAAATTGGAGGCCCACGTGGCGGGCGAGACCACCTTTACCCATTTCGCCGATGGGACCGCGCACAAGAATCGCATGCAGGGCAACGACTTCGTCGCCAGCCAGATGTACACGCACGGCGTGTCCTGCTTCACCTGCCACGACTCGCACGGCTCAGCGAACCCCGGCATGCTGCGCAAGCCCACGAGCGCCCTGTGCCTCGATTGCCACGCCCCCGGTTCACCGAACGGGCCGCGCGCGCCGACCACCGCGCAGCATACCCACCACCAGGCCGGGAGCGCTGGGAACGAATGCGTGGCCTGCCACATGCCGAAAATAGCCCAGACCATCGGAGACGTGAATGTGCGCAGCCACACCTTCCGCTTCGTCGGCCCCGCCCTGACCGACACCGCCAAGATCCCGAATGCGTGCAACCTCTGTCACGCCGACAAGCAGACCGCCTGGGCGATCGAGGCTTTGCGAGCCTGGGCGGACCAGTCCCCGTGGCGCGTCGCGCAGTGACGCCAAACCGCCCGCGTGGGACGATGGTCCGCGGCAGGGCGACGCCGAAAGCCATGACGGCGGCCGACCCTCGCCTGGACGTGCTCAGGATTCAGAGCGTCTCGGCCTCCCGCATACGCTGTTTCTCCATCCGGTGTTGCCCCAACGACACTATCAGTAGCAAGCGAATCCAGCGCCGTCTGGGGATGCGCGCTTCGCGGCGCCCCTTGGATCTGGCGCTGCAGCCGCTCATCCGCGCGGCATTGCCGGCGGACCCGAGACCATCCGGAAACGCGAACACCCCGGCGTCTCCGCCGGGGTGCGTCGTGGCTTGCGATCCTGAGCGCAGAATCAGGGCAGCGGCTTGGGGCCCTGGCCGATGTGCGGGTGCGCCGAGCCCTTGTAGATCTTGAGGCGCTTGAGCTGGTGGCGGCCCTGGATGGTCTTGGGCAGCATGCGCTTCACCGCGAGGTAGATGACGTCCTCGGGCTTCGACTGGTGCATGACGCCGAGCGGGATCTCCTTGATGCCGCCGATGAAGCCGCTGTGGAAGCGGTAGAGCTTCTTCTCGAGCTTCTTGCCCGTGAACTCCAGGCCTTCGACGTCGGTGACGACGACGTAGTCGCCGGCGTCGGTCTGCGGGGTCCAGTTGGGCTTGAGCTTGCCCATCAGCGCCACCGCGATGCGGGTCGCGAGGGGGCCGAGGATCTTGCCCTTGGCGCTGGCGACGTGCCAGGCGCGGGCGACTTCTTCGGATTTGACGAACGTGGTCTGCATGGCGATCTCAACTGGGGTCGGGGCGCTGGCCGGGTGCTGGCTGAGCGACGGAATTTGGAAAGGCCGGGAAGATAGATGCTCGCCGGCGCAGGTCAAGGCGGGACAGGGGTCGATATGGATAGGCGGGGTGACTGCCGTCAGGCCTTCATGGTCAGGAAACCGGCTTCGATCTCCTTGACGATCAGGTCGATCTTGTCCCAGTTCTTCTCGTTCGCGGGCGGCGCGACCATCGGCGGCTGGCCGTTGTTGAGCTCCTTCATGCGACGATTGATCATGGTGACGAAATTGTAGTAGCCGCCGACTTTGGCGATGGCTTCGGCGTATTGGGTGTTGGCCAGTGTCATGCCGGTGTCCTGAGGGTTGCGCAAAAAGCGGGCCCTCATGTAACCGCTTTATCCAGCACGTCAATGCGCGATGGCGAGAGGCTGGGAAGGAAGAGGGGGAAGGCAGGGAGCGGGGAATGGAGGAAGAGTCCGGCGGGCGAGTACGGCCACTCGGGCGCGAGCACTCATGTCCTTGTCGTCCCGCCCGCTTCCACCCTCCCGCGCCTCCTGCCTTCCCATGCTCCCCTCCGTCGTCCCCGCCTTCCCCTTCTCCACTCCTTCGCTAGAGTCCGTCTCCCCCGGAACGGGCGCCCATGGGCGCCGCGCCGGCGGCGAAGGGACCGCGCGTGACCGACTCAGCCAACAACACCCTGGCCTACCTCAATGGCGACTGGAAGCCGCTGAGCGAGTGCGTGGTGCCGATCAACACCCACGCCCTGCAGTACGGGACGGGCTGCTTCGAGGGCATCCGCGGGTACTGGGACGGCCAGCGCGTGAACCTGCTCTTCCTGCGCGAGCACTTCCAGCGCCTGGCGTGCAACGCCCGCCTGCTGCTCATGCAGGCGCCCAGCGTCGACGAGATGTGCGCCATCGCCACCCAGGCGGTGCGCGCCAACGCCCCCAAGGGCAACGTCTACCTGCGCCCGGTGGTCTACAAGAAGGGCACCGCCCTGGGCCCGGTCCTGGCCAACGTGCCGGACGGCTTCATGTGCTACATGCAAATGCTCGAGAGCTACTTCGCCGGCGAGCAGGGCCTGAACGTCTGCGTGTCGTCGTGGCGGCGGCTCGCCGACAACAGCATCCCGACGCGCACCAAGGCGACCGGCGGCTACCTCAACAGCGCCCTGGCCAAGAGCGAGGCGCTGCTCAACGGCTACGATGAAGCGATCTTCCTCAACGACCGCGGCCAGGTCTGCGAGGGCTCGGCCGAGAACATCTTCCTGCTGCGCGATGGCGTCCTGCACACCCCCGACCGCACCGCCGACATCCTCGAGGGCATCACCCGCCGCGGCATCCTCGAGCTCGCCCGCGAGCTGGGCATCCCGGTGGTCGAGCGCGCGGTGGCGCGCACCGAACTCTACGTCGCGGACGAGGTCTTCCTGGTCGGCACCGGCTGCCAGGTCACCTACGTGCGCTCGATCGACAAGCGCGTGGTCGGCGACGGCAACCGCGGCCCGCTGACCACGCGCCTGCAGAAGGCCTACGAGGACGCGGTCTACGGCCGCAACCCGGCCTATCGCGGCTGGCTGACCGCCAGGTCTGAGCGGAGGTCGCTCAGCGCGCCGACGCCAGGTCGCGGTTCATCGCGTCCAGCGCGCCGCGCGCCGCCGCTGCCCAGTCGCTGGCGGCGGGCTTCTGCCAGGCGGCGATGATGCCGCGGCTGGAGTTGACCAGCACGCCGCCGCCATCGCTGCGCGCGCCGGCGAGCGCGTCGGCGGCGCTGCCGCCCTGGGCGCCGTAGCCGGGCACCAGGAACAGCGTCTCCGGCATCAGCTGGCGCAGGCGCCGCGCCTGCTCGGGATAGGTCGCTCCGACCACCGCGCCGACATCGTTCAGTCCGCAGCGCCCCGTGCGCCCGCGACCCCACTCGGCGACCAGCTGGGCCATCAGCTCCATCGTGGCCGCGGCCGGCCCGGCCGCGCCGGGGCGCTGCGCGCCCGCGGCGAGCGCCACGTCCTGCAGGTCCCCCGACGAGGGGTTGCTGGTCTTCACCAGCACGAACACGCCGGTGCCCGGCGCACCCAGGAAGGGCTTCACGCCGTCCGCGCCGAGGTAGCCGTTGATGGTCAGCCAGTCCGCGTCCATGCCGCGCAGCGCGGCGCCGCCCAGCCCGGGCGCGGCGCCGAGGTAGGCCTGCTGGTAGTGCTCGGCGGTCGAGCCGATGTCGCCGCGCTTGGCGTCCATGATCACCGGGATGCCCAGGGCGCGCGCCGCGGCGACGGTGTCGGCCAGGCACTGCATCCCGGCGGCGCCGTAGGCCTCGTAGCAGGCCGCCTGCGGCTTGACCGCGGCGCAGGCGCCGGCCACCGCGGCGAGCAGGCCGCGGTTGAAGGCCAGGAAGGCGGCGGCGACCGCGCGCTGGGTGTCGCCGTGCTCCTGCAGGGCGGCCGCGACCAGCGCGGGCGGCAGCAGCCCGGGGCGCGGGTCCAGCCCGACGCAGGCGAGCGAGCGGCTGCGCGCGCTGGCGGCGTGGATGATGTCGGCGGCGTGGTCGGCCATGGGCACCTCGGCGGGGCGCATGGTGGCGCGGATTTCCCCTACGCCAAGGCCGCCTCGACCGCGGCCGCGACCGTCTCCAGCGGCAGGCGCGAGGCCAGCGGCAGGCCCTGGCCATCGCAGGAGGCGAGGTGGCAGTTGAAGCCGACCTGGGCGGCGGCCGGGCGCGCCACCCAGCGGCCACCGCCCGACTCGCGGCGCTGCAGGTCGCCGGCCAGGCGCGCCAGGTCGGGGATGGCCACCGCGGGGCGGCGCACGGTCTGCGCCCAGGCGTGGCGGGGCGCGTCGAGCACGTAGACCGTGCCGCCCGCGCTGCGCTCGGCGAGCAGCTGCCAGCTGGTCACCGGCGCCACGCCGTCGAGCGCGCAGATCGGCAGGTCGTCGGGCTGGTGCACGCCCAGGAAGGCATCCCACGCATGGCCGAGCCGGCACTGCCAGGCGATGGTCGCGAGGCGGTCGCCGCGCACCACGCGGAAGCCGTCGCCACCGGCCAGGCGCGCGCGCGTCGATTCCACCTGCGCGACCTGCGCGTCGCGCGCCGGATCGGGCCGCGCGCTGTCGGAGATGAGCGCGTCGAGGTCCGCGGCGGCGCGCGCAGCGCAGCGCTGCTGCCAGTCCCCGCCCGCCGCCTGCTCGGCGCGGATCAGCTGGTGCAGGCGCAGCATCAGGCGGAACGCGGGCGCGCCCGGCCAGGCCGCGAAGTCGCCGGCCTCGGCCGCGCCGATCAGCAGGGCGGCGTGGCGCGCGGCCACCTCCGGGCGGCACGCCGCCGCCATGGCGAGCAGGCCGTCGGCGTCGATGTGGTCGTTGGCGACCCAGGTGAAGCCGGTCAGCCAGCGCGCCGGTTCGCGCGCCGCGGCCACCACCATCGCGGTGCTGGTGTCGGCGGCGAGTTCGCGCGGCGCCGCCGGGGCCCCGCGCCAGTGGCTGTAGGTCGCCGCGCCGCCGGCGACCGCGCAGTCCACCACCAGCGTCGCCGGCGGTGGCGACTCTCCGCTTGCCAGGAAGCGCGGCTGCATGCTCAGCGCCGCAGGTCCGCGCTGGCGGCCGCCGCCACGGCGTCGCTGCCGCCCGCAAGGTACTCGAGCAGCTTGCGGCTGTCCGCGCTGCGGCCCTTCAGGGCGTACGCGCGGGCGACCAGGTAGAACGCCTCGCGGGTCTCCGGCGCGCCGCCGCGCACCCCGGTGAGGGCCGCGACGGCCGCGTCGGGCTTGCCGAGGGCCAGCAGGCAGCGGCCCTGCTCGAGGCGCACCGCGTCACCGTGCAGTTCGATGGGCAGGGCGTCGACCAGGGTCAGCGCGTCCTTGGGGCGGCCGGCCTTGACCAGCGCCTTGACCGCCTCGGCGCTCGCGGGGCGCGAGTAGGGGCTGCTCAGCAGGCGCTCGTACAGGTCGCACGCCTCGTCGACGTGGTCGAGGCGCAGCGCGGTGCGGGCATCGGCGAGCAGCTGCTTGGCGTCCTGGCCGCCGATGAAGGCGCCCGCCTGCGGCGCCGCGCGCTGGCCGTCGACGATGACCGGGACCGCGGGTTCGGGGGCGGGTACCGGCTCCGCGGGCGCTGGTGGCGGAGTGGGGCGCGCAGCGACCGCGACGGGTGCGGGTGGGGTGGCGGGCGCCGGGAGGGGGACCGGCGCCGCCGGTGCTGCAGCCGGTTTCGGACTGGGAGCCGGATCGAGGGCGGCGAGGGGGGCGAGCGCGGGCGCGGGGGTCGCGGCCGGAGCGGGCAGCGGATCGGCGGCCGCGGGCGGTGGCTGGGGCGCGCTGGCCACGGCCGTTTTCGGCTCCACCGGTGCAGGGGGTGCGGGCGCAGCAGCGGCAGGAGCAGCCGCTACCGGCGTGGGGGCGGCAGCAGGCGCAGGTGCAGCGACCGCCACGGGTGTGGCCGCTGGTGGCGCCGCAGCCAGTGGCGCCGCAGCCGGTGGCGCCGGTGCCGCAGGCGCCGGGGAAGTCGCAGCGGGCGCGGCCTGCGCCGGTTTCTGCTCGGAGGCGACCGCGCCGAGCTCAGCGGCAGCCTTGGCGAGCTGGGCCTTGGCCTGGGCGCTGACCGCGTCCGTGGGCACAGCCGCGCCGGGCGCGGATGCAGGCGTCGGGGTGGTGGGGGCGGCGGGCGCCGCCGCAGCGGCCGCCGGGGGTGCGGCGACAGGCGTCGCCGCCGCCACCAGCGCCTTGGCCTCGTCGCTCAGGGGCACGATCTGGTTGGACGATACCGTCTGGGCATGGGTGCGGTCGATGGCGATGATGCGCACCGCGATCATCGCGGTCTTCGCGCCGATCGGGATGGCGAGGTCGGTCTCGCCGGTGCCGGGTCCGTGGAAGAGCTGGGTGAAGTGCGCGCCGTCGTCGGTGCTCGCCTCGACGGTCACGGGGTCGTCGGCGAGGTTGGCGTCGATCGCGCTCCACGCGCAGTGCACCACCGCGGTCGCCGCGCTGCGCGAAGCCAGCGTCGCGGCGAGGCGCACCACCACCGGCGGAATGGTGTCGACCACCAGCGCGTAGAGCGGCGTCTGACCCGGCCGCGGCTCGGGCTCGGAGTGGCCGTCGCGGTAGGTGACGCAGGTCATCACCCCGTACATGCCGTCCTTGGGGGCGGTGAAGGCGAAGCGCGGCAACTCGGGCTTGGCCCCGGGCTGGGTCGCCACCACGGTCTCCTGCGCCAGCGCCCAGGACTTGCCACCATCGGTGGTGATGAAGAAACGCGCCTTGGCGACCGTGGTCGGGTCGGTGATCTTGTCGAGGGTCAGGGTGTTGGCGAGCCGGCTGGTGTAGAGCAGGACGATGTCGTCGCCTTCCGCCGCGCGCGCCGCCGCCGGCAGCAGGGCGCCGGCGCACAGCACCGTGGCGAAGGTCGGCAGCGGGCGGATACGGGTCATGGTCTCACTCCGGGATCGTGGCCTGAGTCTAGGCAGGGAGTCGGGGATGCCAATGTCGGGGAAGTTGCGAGATGCGAGACGCGAGACGCGAGACACGAGACACGAGAGAGAGACCGGCACCACGGGTCTCGCGTCTCGCGTCTCGCGTCGGAGATGGGAGCAGTCTTGAGCGTCATGGCCGCGGAGCGCCCGGGGTCGGCACGGCGGCCAGGGCGGTCTTGACCAGGTCGGCGAGCATGGGCCGGTCGGCGGGGACCACGGCCGAGCGCACGTCGAGCGCGTAGGCGGCTGGCGCGGCACCAGCGGCGGCGCAGGCGGCTGGCCACAGGGGTGCGAGCTTCACCGCATCCTTGCGCGTCACCACCAGGGTCGCGTTGGCGGCGGCGGCGCGGGTGGCCAGCAGGCGCGCATCGCCGGCGTCGAAGCGCCAGTGGTCGGGGAAGCGCACGCTGGCGCGCACCACCCAGCCGTGCGCGGCGGCGCTGCGCTCGAAGCCGAGCGGGTTGCCCAGGCCGCTGGCGAGCAGCACCGGCTGCCCGGCGAGCGCGGCGACCGGCGCCGCGCCGCCGCCGCTCAGCGCGCTCAGGCAGGCGTCGGCGTCGGCGATGCGCAGCACCGGCCGGCCGTAGGCGGCCAGCGCGCGCTCCACCGCCAGGCGCTGCGCGGCCGGGACCAGGTGCAGGCGCGTCACCGCGAAGGCCTGCGCGCGCGCCAGACCGGCGCGGCCCTCGCGCGCGTAGCCGAGCGGCAGCACGCCGCCGCCCCAGGGCCGCGTCGCATCGATCACCACCAGGTCGAGGTCGCGGTGCAGGCGGCGGTGCTGGAAGCCGTCGTCCAGGATCAGGCAGGTCGCGCCGGCGGCGAGCGCGCGCTGGCCGCCGGCGACGCGGTCGGGTCGCACTCCACCGGGATGCCGCCCATCAGCTCGGCCTCTTCGTTGCGGCCGCCCGCGCCGGCGCGGTAGCCGCGCGCCAGCACCGCCGGCGCGTGCCCGGCGGCGCGGCAGGTCTCGGCGACCAGGCGCGCGAGCGGGGTCTTGCCGGTGCCGCCGGCGGTGAGGTTGCCGAGCGAGATCACCGGTGCGCCCAGGCGCAGCACCGGTTTCCAGCCGAGGTCGTAGGCCAGTCCGCGCAGGGCGACGGCGGGCCGGTAGGCGCACCACGCGGGCAGCAGCAGCCAGCGCCAGGGCGTGCCCGGCAGGTCCTCGCGCCAGCGCCCGCGCACGCGCACCAGCGGCGGCGCCTGCCAGTCCTGCGCCTCACCCTCCGCGACTCCCGGACCTCCGGACTTCCGGACTTCCGGACGCCCGCTCACAGCCTGATGGTCTCCATGCGCCCGGGCATGCCGCTGCGGCGCAGGTGGACCTCGCCCGCCCCGGGGCACAGCACGATCACCACCACCGCGTCGGTGCTGTGCTCGCCCTCGGCGTCGGGGCGCGCCAGGGCGATGCGCGTGCTGCCCGGCTCGCGGGTCAGGCCGAACCACTCGCCGATGGTGTGCGGCGTGGTGCCGGTGCTGCCGACGGCCAGGTTGGCGGTGTCCTCGAGCCGGCTCTTGCTGGTCGCCTCGACCAGGACCACGGTCGGGATGATCTGCTCATCGAGCGGGTGGTTGGTGTGCACGCGCGGCGCCGCCGCCAGCGGGTCCGCCAGGCGCGTGGCCTGCTGACCGCTCAGCTCGAGGCTGAAGCGCTCGCCGTTCGCGGCCAGGCCGTGCACCGCGCCGCCGCCGTGGCGCGGTGCGGCCAGGCCGCGGCGCAGCGCGTCCTCGAGGCTGGGCGCGGTCAGCATCGACGACAGCAGGTGGGTGGTGAGGTGGCCGCAGGCGCCGTCGCGCACGCGCAGTTCGTTGAAGGCCACCGCGACCCCGGCTTCCGACAGGCCGGCGACCGGGTGCAGGCCGGCCAGGGTCAGGGTGAGGGTGGCGGGACCGTGCGAGGGGATGCGGCGCATCAAGGTCAGGTAGGGCAGCAGCGCCGGATCCAAGTACCAGGCGAAGGCCATGCACGGCTTGCCGTCCGCGGTGTGGCTGGAGTCGAGGCACACGAAGGTGCTCGGGCGCGGCGGCAGCTGGCATTGCATGAAGCTCAGCAGGTCGCTGTAGCCGTGGATCACCAGCAGGTCCTCGACCTTCACATCGCTGGCCTGGCTCATCGCCTCGAACTCCATCCACAGCGACGGCTCGTGGCGCGCGATCACCGCGACGCTGGGGCGGATGAGGTCGCGCAGGCGGTCGGGCGTGAGCGACTGGCCGTTGGACGCCGCCAGGGTGCAGAGCTGCTCGGTGAGGTACTGCGAGAGGACCTGGAGTCGCGGCTTGAGCCGCGCGCCGAGGCGCTCGCCCATGGTGCGCGGCGTCCCGATCACCGACACCAACGGCACGCCACCGATGACTTCAGCGTTGTTCACCGCCATCTCTTACGTCGTGCAAACTGCATGTCTACGTCATCCGCCGCAGCTGCCGAGGGGGGCCATGGCGGGGCCTGCGTCACGCCCTGACAGGGTAGGCCGATTCAGGCTTGAACCCGCATCCATGGCTCTATGGTGTGCGCCCTCGCTCGGGAGGAGTTCGAAAATGGCCAAGACCACCAAAGAGTCCGCCAAAGTGTCCGTGAAGGAATCCGCCAAGGAGACCAAGGACAAAGGACCCAAGGAGAAAGCCGCCAGCAACGGCAGCGCCCCGAGCAAGGCGAGCAAGACCGCCCCGAAGGTGGCGGTCGTCAAGGCCAAGGAGGTCTTCAAGGCCCCCTTCGCCGCCGACGAGCTCTCGAAGTGGAAGCAGATCCTGCTCTCGCGCCGGGCCGAGATCACCGACGACATCGCCGGCCTGGTCAAGGACGCGATGGAGGCCGAGGACGGTCACACCACTCCCAACCACATCGCCGAGCGCGGCAGCGACGCCGACCTCCAGGACCTGAGCCTGGGCGTCGCCGGTGAAGAGAAGGACGTGGTCTGGCAGATCGATCGCGCCCTGCGCAAGATCGACGTCAACCACCCCATGCCCTACGGCCTGTGCGAGTACACCAAGGAACCGATCCCCCGCACCCGCCTCCAGCTCATCCCGTGGACCCCGCTCTCGATCGAGGGCGCGACCCACCTCGAGAAGAACAACCTCACGGTCGAGGACCTGCTCGCCGACGAGTGAGCGGTATCCACCCGCCGCAGCGCGAGACCCCGGCCGCAAGCCGGGGTCTCGGCGTTTCAGGGCCGCTGCTGACGGCGCCTGAGCCGTCCGACCACGGTCACCGCCGCAGGGTCGCGGAGGGGAAGGCGGCAGGGCCGCCGGGGGAATTCGAGTCAGGTCTCCTGTCCCGCCGCCGGCGCCGCTGGCGAGCCTTCCCACGCGGTGCCGTCCGGCAGGCGTTCGCCCTTGGAGACCAGGGTGAGGGGCCCGAGCCGCACCCGCGCCCCGACCTCGCTGTCGTAGAGGATGGTCGAGCGCACCCCGATCACCGCGCCGTTGCCGACGCGCACCCGGCCGATCTTCATGACGCGGTCCTCGAAGAGGTGGGTCTGCGGGCCGCTGTCGTCGTTGAACTCGACCCCGGCGCCGATGTCGACGCAGTCGAATTCGGTGATGTCGGTGGTGTTCAGCCAGGCGCCGCGGCCGATGCGCGTGCCGAACAGGCGCAGCGCCCAGGGCAGCAGCGGCGTGCCGCGCAGGAAGGACAGGAAGTTGGGCACGGCCAGCGACTCGTAGAGCGAGGTCACCGCTTCGCTCAGCCACACGAACATGGTCCACATCGGCGCCGCCCGCGGGCGGTAGCGGCCGATCAGCAGCCACTTCGCCGCCAGCACCGCGCCCACCGAGACGGCGCCGTAGACGAAGCCGGCGGCGGCCAGCGCCAGCAGCCCCGACGACCACTCCTCCTCCTCGAAGTACGGCATGATCAGGCGCACCGCCAGGTAGCCGAAGGCGATGATGAAGGCCAGCGGCACGACGATGCGCAGCAGCTCGACGGTGGCGCGGGCGAGGCGGCGGCCGGTCGAGGGGTGGAACGTCAGGTGGTCGGGGAACGCCGCGGTGGTCTCCCGCGCCGGCAGGGCGATCGGGGGGTTGCCGATCCACGTCTGCCCGGGGGCCAGGCGCTCGTTGGGCGGGGTGAAGCTCTGCACGCCGATCAGCACGTCGTCGGGGATGGCGCTGCCGTCCGGCACGCAGGCGCCGTTGCCGATGAAGCTGCGCGCGCCGACGCGCGTGCCGACCAGGGTGAAGACTCCGCCGCGCACCGGTTCGTCGCCGAGCATCGCGCCATCGGCGACGAAGCTGTCCTCGCCCAGGCTCAGCAGGTCCGGGGTGACCCCGGTGGCCGTCGAGATCTCGGAGTTGCGGCCGATGCGCGCGCCGAGCAGGCGGAACCACCAGGGCGCGTAGACCGTGGCGAACAGCCCGTGGAGCAGGTGCAGGCTGTTCTCCTGGATCTGCGCCGCGATCCACTTGCCGTAGTAGACCCGGCCGTGGATCGGCCACGACCCGGGCACCAGCGTGGGACAGGCGATGCGCCGCACCAGCGCGGCGATGAGCAGGGTGAGCGCCACCAGCACGGTGGCCGCCGGCAGGGCGAGGAGCAGGTAGACCGCAGCGGCGACCAGGGTGTGGGTGCCGCTGTCGAAGGTGTCGAGCCAGTTGGCGTCGATGGCGTCGATGAGCATGAACGCGGGGAACACCGGCAGGAAGAACAGCGCCGAGATCACGGCCCCGGCGAGCGGGTAGAAGGCGAGCTCCCACAGCCGGCGCAGTGGGCCGGGGGTGCACTGCGGCGCTGCGGCGCCGCTGTCGTAGCCGACGAAGCGGGCCGGCGCGCCTTCCCACCACTCGCCCTCCGGCACGGCGGCGCCGGAGCGCAGCGCGGAGAGCTGGCCGAGCGTGGCGCCGGCGCCGACCGCGGTCGACTCCTCCATCACCGCGTAGGAATCGACCAGGGCGCCGGCGCCGATCACCACCCGCCCGACGATCAGCGCGCCGTCCTCGACGCGGGCGTTGGCGATCCCGACGGCGGTGCCGAGCGCCGCGTCGTCGCCGATCTCGAGCAGGTCGGGTGCGGCCACGGCGACGCCGGCGATGTAGACGTCGCGGCCGATGCGCGCGCCCAGCAGGCGCAGGTAGATGCGGTAGAGCGGCGTGCCGTAGAGCAGGTAGACGGGTGCGGCCTGGGCCATCACCTCGCTGAACCACCAGCGGAAGTAGGTGAGTCCCCACAGCGGGTGGCGGCCCACGCGCAGGCGGCCGAGGACCAGCCACTTGGCCGCCACCACCACCAGGAATGCGACCGCCTGGCTGCCCAGGAACACCAGCGTCGCCAGCAGCGCGGCGAGCAGGACGCTGTCGTTGTCCTCACCCGTCATGTAGTGGTAGGTGAAGAACGGCGCCAGCCAGGTCGCCAGGTGCAGGCACACCGGCACGGGCAGCACCAGCGCCTGGGCGGCGCCGCAGGCCCAGCGCTGGCGGCGGCAGGCGTGGGCGCGCGCGGACGCCGACGGTCCGGGTGCAGGCGCTGAGCGGTCGGGTCCCGCGCGTCCGCGCGTGGCCTCGAGCGCGGCGGCGATGGCGTCGAGCCGGCGGTGCTCGTAGACGTCGCGCACCGTGGCCTGGGGGAAGCCGTGCTGCGCGCGCAGCGCCGAGACCAGGCGCGCGGTGGCCAGCGAGTGGCCGCCCAGATCGCTGAAGAAATCGTCAGCGCGGCGCAGGGCGCGCCCCGGGAAGAGCGGTCCGAGCGCGGCGAACAGCGCGGCCTCGGCGAGGGTGCGCGGCTGGTCGCCGCCGCCCACCGCCGGCAGCGCCGGCAGCGCTTGGCCGCGCAGGGCCTTGCGGTCGACCTTGCCCGAGGGCAGGCGCGGCAGCGCGGCCACCGTGACGAAGCGCGACGGCACCATGTAGGCGGGCAGCACCGCCGCGAGCTGGCGGCGCAGGGCGCTCTCGCGCTCCGCCGCGTCCACGGGCGCGGACTGCGCGCTGCCGCCCTCGACCAGGAACGCCACCAGGCCCTCGCCGGCGGCCTCCGGGCGCATCACCACCGCCGCGGCGGCGACGCCGGGCTGCGCGGCCAGCGCCTCCTCGATCTCCCCGGGCTCGACGCGGAAGCCGCGCACCTTGACCTGGTCATCGCTGCGCCCGAGGAAGCGCAGCGCGCCGTCCCCGTCCAGCTGCACCAGGTCGCCGGTGCGGTAGAGCCGCTCGACGCCGGGCAGGGCGGCGAACGGCCCCTGCGGATAGCGCTCGGCGGTGAGTTCCGGACGCCCGAGGTAGCCGCTCGCCAGACCGGGCCCGAAGATGCACAGCTCGCCCGGCGCGCCCGCCGCCACCGGCTGCAGCGCTTCGTCGACGATCGCCAGGCCGTAGTTGGGCAGCGGGCCGCCGATGGTCACCGGCGCGCCGCTGCGCAGCTCGGCGAGGGTGGCGCTGACCGTGGCCTCGGTCGGTCCGTAGGTGTTGACGACGCGCCGGCCCGGCACCGCCAGGCGGTCGGCGAGCGCCTGCGGGCAGGCCTCGCCGCCGAGGTTGAGCAGGCGCAGGCCGGCCGGCAGCGTGGGCAGCAGCGCGACCAGCGAGGGCACCGCGTGCAGCACGCTGATGCGCTGCGCGGTGAGCGCGGCGAGCAGCGCGTCGGGATCGGTGGTCACCGCCTTGGGCGCGAGCCACAGCGTGGCGCCGACCAGCCAGCTGATCCAGATCTCCTCGAACGACATGTCGAAGGACACCGAGAACCCCTGGTAGACGCGGTCGTCCCGCGTCACGCCGAGCAGCGCGTTCTCAGCGCGCAGGAAGTGGCAGATCGCGCGCTGCGGCACGACGATGCCCTTGGGGCGGCCGGTCGATCCGGAGGTGTAGATGACGTAGGCCGGGTGCTCGCCGGCCAAACCCTGGCGCCGCAGCGGCAGGGTGCCCGGCGGCAGGTCGGCGAGCAGGTCACCCACCAGCAGCGGTGCCGGCGCCATCCCTGCGGGCGAGCCCGCGCCTGCGGGCAGCCCCGCGGCGAGCGCTGCGTCGGTGATCAGCGCCACCGCGCCGGAGTCCTGCAGGCACTCGGCCACGCGCGCCGCCGGCGCATCGTCGGCGAAGGGCAGCCACGCGCAGCCGGCCTTGGAGATGCCGAGCTGCGCGGCGAGCAGGTCGGCGCCGCGCGGCAGCCACAGCCCGACGATGCGCCCCGGCGCCGCGAGGCCGCTCGCGAGGAGGCGGTGGGCGATGCGCCCGGCCGCGGTGTCGAGCGCGCCGTAGCTGAGCGTGCGGCGGCCCGCGATCAGCGCAGCATGTTCGGGGTGCGCGCGCGCGCTGGCCTCGAACAGGTCGGGGAGGGTTTCGGCGCGCAGCAGTTCGGGTCGGTGGGCGCCCGCGAGGATCATGGATCGTGCAATCGGAGGATGAGAGGGTGCGCCCGCAGTCATGCGGGCGCGCGCGTGGTGGGCGCGCCGCGTCGGACCGGACGCGCGCCGGGGATCACCGTCTTGCGCGCGCGCGCGCCAACCGCAAGCGCCCAGGCTGTGGAGAAAGCCCACGACCCGGACGGGCCGGGTCGTGGGCGCTGGTGCGGACAGAGGGACTCGAACCCACACACCTTGCGGTACGGGAACCTAAATCCCGCGCGTCTGCCAGTTCCGCCATGCCCGCCGATGCGCGCAGCCTAGGCGGGGCCCTCACCGGCGCCACTGGCCACTGGCCACAGGTCGCATAGCCGACTCGGGACTTTTAACCGCCAAGACGGCCAAGGCGCCAAGGGGGACGAGCAAGCGTGATGTGACTGGACGTGTTCAGATCGTGGCTGATCAGGTTGCCGCCCGCTCTGCTTCGAACCTTGGCGTCTTGGCGGTAAAAACCCCTTTCCAAGCGCGATAGACTCAGGCCGCCGGCTGCTTCAGCACCGTGAAGGTGACCTGGTTGCCCGCCTCGTTGTAGGTCAGGTCCTTGGCCAGCTTGGTGATCAGCTTGAAGCCGAGACCGCCGAAGCCGCCGGCCTGGTAGCGCTCGCGCGCGGCCTGGGCGGCGTCCTTCTCGTTGACCTTGGCGAGCAGGGCGCTGTGGTCGAAGCCCTTGCCCTCGTCGAGGATGGTCAGCGAAATGCGGTCGCCGGCGTCGCGGAAGCGCAGGGTGATGCGCTTGCTCTCGTCGTACGCGTGGCCGTGGCGGTGGGCGTTGAGGATGAGCTCCTTGGCGCAGGTCATGAAGGAGTCGACCTGCTGCTCGTCGACGTTGCCGCCCTTGACCAGGCGCGCGAGGAAGACCTGGGCCTGGTCGATGAACTTGTCCTTGCTCGGGATCACGAAGTTGATCCGCGTGCGCAGGGCCGGGTCCTTGGTGGTCAGGTAGAAGAGGTCCTCGCGGGCGAAGTCGTAGAGCGTGTCGCTGGCCTCCTGGCCCTCCATCTCGCGTGAGGAGCTGGTCGAGCTGCATCGCGCCGGAGCTGACCCGCGAGTCGTCGACCACGCGCAGGCGCAGGGGGCCGATGGTGATCTCGTCCTGGTGGCGCAGCTCGCTGCGCACCACGTCGCGGCCGTTGACGTAGAGGTGCGCCTCCTTGCAGGCGATCTCGACCATCGAGTGGTTGTTGTCGGTGTAGAAGCGCGCGTGCTCGGGCTGCATCCCGGTGTGCTGGGCGCGGATGGCGCAGCCCTCGGCGCTGCCGACCACCAGGCCTTCCTTGAAGCGGAACTGCTTGCCCTTGAAGGCGGTGTTCAAGACTTCGAGCTTCAACATGCGTGGTGCGATCGTGTTGCCCCGCTTTCAAATCACAATACCAGAGCCAGCCCGGGCAGACGCGCCTGGGTGGTGCGCCGGACGCTCGCATGTGGCAACGCGCCCTACCCGGGGCTTGTCTGGCCCGGCCCGGGCGCCATTTTGGCCCCTCACCCTGAGGATTGGCATGAGTAGCCGTACGCTCTTCGACAAGGTCTGGGACCTCCACACCGTCCGCACCCTGCCCAGCGGGCAGAACCAGCTCTTCATCGGCCTGCACATGATCCACGAGGTCACCAGCCCGCAGGCCTTCGCCGACCTGCGCGCCAAGGGCCTGAAGGTGCCCTTCCCCGAGCGCAGCGTCGCCACCGTCGACCACATCGTCCCGACCGAGGACCAGGCGCGCCCCTACGCCGACGGCCTGGCCGAGGAGATGATGGTGGCGATCGCGCGCAACTGCCGCGAGTACGGCATCCGCCTGTTCGAGCCCGGTTCCGGCAAGCAGGGCGTGGTGCACATCATCGCCCCCGAGCAGGGCCTGACCCAGCCGGGCATGACGGTCGCCTGCGGCGACAGCCACACCGCCACGCACGGCGCGTTCGGCGCGATCGCCTTCGGCATCGGCACCAGCCAGGTGCGCGACGTGCTCGCCACCCAGACGCTGTCGATGTCGCGGCTGAAGGTCCGCAAGGTCCAGGTCGACGGGCAGCTGAAGTCCGGCGTCTACGCCAAGGACGTCATCCTGCACATCCTGCGCAAGCTCACCGCCAAGGGCGGCGTCGGCTTCGCCTACGAGTTCGCCGGCAGCACCTTCGCCGCCATGTCGATGGAGGAGCGCATGACGGTCTGCAACATGGCCATCGAGGGCGGCGCGCGCTGCGGCTACGTCAACCCCGACCAGATCACCTTCGACTACCTCGAAGGGCCGCGAGCACGCGCCCACGGGCGCCGCCTGGGACAAGGCCGTGGCGTGGTGGAAGTCCATCGCCAGCGACGCCGACGCGCAGTTCGACGACGTGAAGACCTTCCGCGCCGAGGACATCGAGCCGACCGTGACCTGGGGCATCTCGCCCGACCACGGCGTCGGCGTCGGCGAGAGCATCCCCGCCAAGGAGTCGTTCACCCAGGACGAGTGGGCGACCATCGACGAGGCGTACCAGTACATGGACCTGAAGGCGGGCCAGCCGATCGCGGGCGTGGGCATCGACGTGGCCTTCATCGGCTCGTGCACCAACGGCCGCATCAGCGACCTGCGCGAGGCCGCCCGCGTCATCGCGGCGCACGGCGGCCAGGTCAACGCCAAGGTCAAGGCCTTCATCGTCCCCGGCAGCGAGGCCGTGAAGGTCGCGGCCGAGGCCGAGGGCCTGGACAAGGTCTTCACCGCGCACGGCTTCGAGTGGCGCAACGCCGGCTGCTCGATGTGCCTGGCGATGAACCCGGACAAGCTCAAGGGCCGCCAGGTCAGCGCCTCGTCGTCGAACCGCAACTTCAAGGGCCGCCAGGGCTCGCCCTCGGGCCGCACCCTGCTGATGAGCCCGGCGATGGTCGCGATCGCGGCCCTCGAGGGGAAGGTCAGCGATGTGCGGGCGGTGCTGAACAAGGCGGCGAAGCAGAAGTGATGCGCGGCTACCGGCTCATCACGCTGACTGCCGTCTTTGCGATCGGAGCGGCGCTGGTCGCTGCCGGTGGACTGCGCATCGGCGCAAACGACGTCAGCACACTCGGCATCTTCGATATGCTCGTCTCTGGCGTTTGGCTGTTGATCGAACTGACTGTTTCCTACGGAAAAGACTGACCCATGAAGACCATCTCCACCATCTCCGGCCGCGCCGTCCCCGTGGTCGGCAACGACATCGACACCGACCGCATCATCCCGGCGCGCTTCCTGCGCTGCGTGACCTTCGACGGCCTCGGCGAGCACGCCTTCGAGGACGACCGCCAGCAGCTCACCGCGGCGGGCAAGACCCACGCCTTCGACGACCAGCGCTTCACCGGGGCCAAGGTGCTGGTCGCCAACAGCAACTTCGGCTGCGGCTCCTCGCGCGAGCACGCGCCGCAGGCGCTCGCCAAGTGGGGCATCGACGCCATCGTCGCGGTCAGCTACAGCGAGATCTTCTTCGGCAACTGCGTGGCGATGGGCCTGCCCTGCCTGCGCGTCAGCGTCGCCGACAGCGAGGCCATCCAGGCCGCGGTGATGAAGGACCCGACCGTGCAGGTCGCCGTCGACATCGACAAGCTCGAGGTGCGCGCCGGCGGTCAGACCTGGAAGGCGCAGATGGGCGCCGGCCACCGCCAGCAGTTCCTCACCGGCCAATGGGACGCGACCAGCGAGCTGATCGCCGGCCTGCCGCAGGTGCGCGCGACGGCGAAGAAGCTGCCGTACGTGAGCAGCTTCGCGTAGTGCGGGTTTGGCCCTGAGTTCAGGTGATGGCGAGCCCGCGGAGCGGGCGGAAGAAATTAGCCCAGGGCGTGAGCCCTGGGGCCGCAGCGAGTGTGTAGTGAAAGCCCGCGGAGCGGGCGACAGGATTTCTCCTGGCGTCGGTTCCCTGCCTGACTGGCGAGTTGCCTTCGCTCACGCCGAGTGGGAGAAATCCTGCCGCCCGCTCCGCGGGCTCCGAAACATTGTTCCGACTGAATTCCCAGGGCTCACGCCCTGGGCTAATTTCTTCCGCCCGCTCCGCGGGCTCATCTGAACTTTTCAGCGGCCAGATCCGGGTGCCTCACGACTCTCAACCCTGAACCGGCTCCTTCCACTTCCCCGCCTCCTTGATCAGCCCGATCAACTCTGCGCGGGCCCCGACGAACGGGATGCCGGTGCGCACCTTGTCGCGGCCGCGGTAGAGGTCGACCTTGCCCGGGCCGGAGCCGACGAAGCCGAAATCCGCGTCGGCCATCTCGCCCGGTCCGTTCACGATGCAGCCCATGATCGCGATGGTCACGCCGTCGAGGTGGTTGGTGACCTCCTTGATGTGCGCGGTGACCTCGATGAGGTCGAAGAGCGTGCGACCGCACGACGGGCAGGCGACGTAGTCGGCGCGCGTGATGCGCGCCTTCACCGCCTGCAGGATGGTGTAGGCCTGGCGGCGCGGGTCGGCCGCGGCCGGCAGGTAGAGCGCGTCGCCCAGGCCGTCGATGAGCAGGGCGCCGGCCAGCGCGGCCAGCGCCAGCTCGTCCCGCTGGAAGGGCAGGGCGATGGCGAGCGGCTGGCGGCGGCCGCTGCCCGGCCGGACGCGCTCGGCGGCGGTGAACTGCTCCTCGATCACGGCGGCGAGCAGGCGGTAGGCGCGCAGCTCGCCGAGCAGGCCCGGTTCCGCGATGCCCAGCACCACGCCGTCCGGCAGGCGCGGCAGGATCGCGCGCAGCGCGGCGGCGGGGTCCTGGTCGTCGAGGCGCAGCAGCACCAGGGTGCCGGGCGCCAGCGTGGGCACGGCGCCGGCTGCCGGCGGTAGCTGGACGAGCGCCACCTGGCCCGCGGCGACCGGCGCCGCCGCGGGGGCTGGCGGCGTGCTCGGCGCAGCCGCGCAGGCCGGGGATGCTGTGCGGCTGCGCGAACCACAGCCTGGTGTCGGCGACCTGCGCATCGGCCGCCGGCTCGCGGCCGGGCGCCGGCGCGGCGCCGGCCGGGACCAGCACGCGCGGCAGCAGCCCGCCGCCCAGCGGCACGTCGGCGCCGACGCGCACGATCTCGGCGACGCGCCGGCGGTAGGCGTAGGGGTCGAGGTTTTCCGCTGGCCACGTCGCGGCGGGCGCCGGCGCAGTCGTGGCCTCGCCACCCGGGAAGCAGGCGAGCAGGCGCCGCGCCACCGGGATCTCGGCCTCGGGCGGTTCGGTCAGGCTGACGCGGATGGTGTCGCCGATGCCGTCGGCGAGCAGCGCGCCGATGCCGGCCGCGCTCTTGGTGCGGCCGTCCTCGCCGTCGCCGGCCTCGGTGACGCCGAGGTGCAGCGGGTAGGCCTCGCCGTGCGCGGCCAGGCGCGCGCACAGCATGCGGTAGGCGGCGACCATGACCTTGGGGTTCGACGACTTCATCGAGATGATGAGGTCCTTGTAGCCCGCGCTCTCGGCGATGGTCACGAACTCCATGGCCGACTCGACCATGCCGCGCGGGCTGTCGCCGAAGCGGTTCATGATGCGGTCGGAGAGCGAGCCGTGGTTGGTGCCGATGCGCAGCGCGCGACCGAGCTGCTTGGCGCGCTGCACCAGCGGCAGGAAGCGCTCGGCGACGCGCTCGAGCTCGGCCTGGTAGTCGGCGTCGCTGTAGGTGGTGACCGCGAAGCGCTTCTTGTCGGCGAAGTTGCCGGGGTTGACGCGCACCTTCTCGACGTGCTCGATGGCCTCCATGGCGGCCGCCGGCATGAAGTGGATGTCCGCGACCAGCGGCACGTGCGCGAAGCCCGCCGCCGAGAAGCCGCTGCGGATGTGCTTCAGCGCCTGCGCGTCCTTGACGCCGGGCGCGGTGATGCGCACCAGCTGGCAACCGACCTCGGCCAGGCTGATGCACTGCGCGACGGTCGCGGCCACGTCCTGCGTCGGGGTCGTGCACATGCTCTGCACCACCACCGGCGCGCCGCCGCCGATGACCAGCGATCCGACCCGCACCGCGCGGCTCGCCCGCCGGGCGAAGGCGAAGCGGCTGGGGACGTAGGGAGCGGAAAACGCGGAAGCCGTGGGGGTGGACATGGGTCCCACAGCCTAGGGTGGGCCGGCGCCAGCCAAGGGATTTGGGCTGCGGGGAGGGGCGGCCGCGGGCAAGCCTACGGAACCGGGCTCTCCTGGCGCGCGCGCTGCTTGCGCGAGATGGCCTGGAGTGCGCTGCGCTCCGCCTCGGTCAGGGCGGGCAGGCCGTGCACCGAGACCTTGGCGAGCAGCCGGTCGAGGGTCTCCTGCTCGAGGGCCTCCTGGCTCTCGATGCGCTCCTGGGCGCGCATGCGCCGGCGGGCCTGCCAACGGCTCCACCAGGAGTCGGGGCGGCGACGGTTGATGAAGTACTCGGGCTCGATCTGCAGCACGGGGTCGAAGCCGAGGCGGATGGAGCGGTGCTCGTTGACGGTCGCGATCATGCAGAACACGCCCAGGAAGAAGAGCAGCCAGGACTGCGTCCACACGCCGTAGGCGAGGAAGAAGCCCGCGCTGCCGTAGGACAGCCAGTTGGTCGCGCGGATCGCCCGCGACAGGCCGACCAGCGGCCAGAGCACTGCCCGCCACAGGCGCGCGCCATCGAACAGCGAGCAGGCGAACAGGTTGATGAAGCACAGCAGCAGGTTGGTGCGGGCCACCGCCTGCAGCAGCGTCGCCCAGAAGTCGTCGTGGACGAACTGCACGGACAGGGCGCTGGCCAGTCCCAGCACCAGGCTGACCAGCGGCCCGATGGCCGCGACGACCACCTGCTTCGCCGCGTTCATCGGCACCTGCAGCGAGGCGATCTCGTTCAGCACGGACAGCACGCACAGGTCGCAGGAGCCCCCGACCAGCCGCGCCATGCCGATGTGGGCCAGGGCGTGGACCAGGATCGACACCGGGAAGATGACCAGGGCGAAGGGGATCAGCCAGGGGTGGCCGGCCTGCACGAAGGCCGCGGTCTGGAACAGCACCACCACGCCCACCATCCAGCTGACGCGCATCTCGAGCGAGGTCGAGCGCCAGAGGAGGAAGGACCACGACCAGAGCGCGTTGGGATCCATGGTGGCCGATTGGGGAAGCATGACATCCCTCAGCGGTGGATGATGACGAGGTAAGGGTAGCGCACGCCGGCGCGGATGGGAGGGAAGGTCAGGGTCTCGTTCCGCAACCAGTCGCCCACCACCTGGTCGAAAGCTTCGCTGCCGGAACCCGAGAGCAACCGGCCTTCGACCAGGCGTCCGCTCGGGTCGACCACGATCTGGATGACCAGCCGCGGTTCCCGCACCTCGGGCAGCAGGTGCCTCCAGCGCTGCGCCACCGCGCGGTTGAGCAGGAACTCCAGGTGCTCCTGGCCATCGGCCAGGGTCTTCTCCTCGCGCGAGAGCTGCGCGTTGCTGGTCCGGCGGGCGCGCAACTGCGCCACCGCATCATCACGCCCAGGCAGGGCTTGGGGCAGCGCCACCGGTGCCGACCGGTCACCGTCCTGGCCGCGGCTGGTACCCTGACCGAGCCGGTCGGTGGCCACCGGCGCGATGGGCCGGAGCAGCTCGGGCGGCAGGGGCGGGGCCGGGCGCGCGCCCGGGCCCGACAGGGGGGGCAGGGGCGGCAGTGGCGGCGCGGCGGCCGGGGCCAGCACCAGGCGCCGGGTCGGCTGGGCGGGTCGGGCGGGCGGTGCGGCGGCCGGGGTGGGCGGTGGTTCCGGCGGCGGCACGCTCGTCGCCGTGGGGTCCTCCTCGTGGCTGCGCACGCAGCCGCGCGGGCTGAACGCGGCGAGCACCAGCAGCACGTGCAGGGTGGTCGAGGCGATCGCCGAGCCGCGGGTGATGCGGTCCATGGTCACGGCTCCGCGATCGAGCGCAGGCCGGCGGCGGTGCCCAGGCGGTCGAGGCGGGCCAGCGCCGCCAGCACGCGCTCCTGGACCAGCGCGTCGCCGGCGATGAGCAGGGTGCGCGGGCGCTCCAGGTAGAGCAGTCCGGCGCCGGGCTGCGTCCACCAGGCGGGCAGGACGTGCGCGCGCAGCCCGCTGATGATGAACTCGCCGTCCAGGCGCGTGGTGGCGAGCTGCTCGATGGGGATCAGCGCCAGCCGGCGGCGCTGCGCGGGGTGCTCGCGCTCGGCCAGGACCTCGTCGGCGGCGTCGCCCCCCAGGCACAGCACGCCGTGCAGGTAGCGCGCGGCCACGCCCGCCGCGGCGAAGCGCGCGGGCAGCGCGCCGGCGCTGGTGTCTGGCAGGGGCGAGAGCCCCTCGGGCAGCGGTCGCGCCGCCAGCGCGGGGTCGCAGCTCACGCTGCAGCCCAAGGCCACGGCCAGGGCGGGGGCGTAGTCGGCCCAGCCGTTGCCGCGCACCCCGGCCAGCGCCCGCTCCGGGTCCGGGCCGTCGCTGTCGGGCAGCCACGGCGCGATGCGCGGCGCGGGCTGCTCGAGGGCGGCGAGGATCTCCGCCAGGCGCGCGTGGCCGGACGCGTCGAGCGTGGCCGCCCAGGTCCCGTCGGAGGGCTCGAGTCCGAGACCCGCGCCGCCGTCCAGCCACGGCTCGAGCAGCCGCCGCACGACCTCTTCGATCGCCGCATCGCCGCGCAGCCCGCTCGCGCGGCTGCGCACCTGGAGCACGCCCTGCGGGACGTGCGGCAGGGCGGTCAGCAGGGTGCCCCGCCCATCGCTTCCGGGCCGTTCCGCCCACCAGCAGCGCAGCGCGTGCGCGCAGGCCTGGCGGGCTGCCGCCGGCGGCGCGTCGACCAGGGCCAGGGTCACGCGCCGCGAGGTCTGCCCAGCGAGCAGCTGGTCGACGCCGAGCTCGAACGGCTGGCCGGCGAGCTCGCTCAGTCCGGCGAGCGCGGCCGAGGCGTCGCGCCCGCCGGCGGTGAAGGTCACGCGCGTCTCGGCGGCGGGCGCCGGCCCGCCCAGCGCGCCGGCCAGGGCCGCCGTCAGCACGGCGAGCAGCAGCGGCGCGGACGGGAATGCGGCGGGCCGGCGCATGGGGCGAGCCGCTCCGGCTCAGCCGAAGCTCTTCTCCATGTGGCGCATCACCGCGTCGTAGACCGCCTGGCGGTCGGCGGCGAGCTGCACCGGCGGGTTGGCGTAGGTCGCGGTGATGCCGGGCAGCTTGCCCATGTGGTAGTCGGCCTTGACGTTGCCGAACTTCAGGCCGTGCGCGGTGGAGACCACCACCACGCGGTCGGTCGGCTTGACCTCGCCGCGCGCCACGAACTTGATCAGCGCGGCCAGCGCCACGCCGGTGTGCGGGCAGTTGAACAGGCCGGTGCGGTCGGCGCGCGCGCTGGCGTCGGCCAGCTCCTGCTCGCTGGCCTGCTCGACGACGCCGTCGTGCTTCATCAGCGCCTTGATCGCCTTGCTGCGCGAGACCGGGTTGCCGATGCGGATCGCGCTCGCCTGGGTCTCCTTGGCGGTGATCGGCGTGGAACTCCTTCCAGCCGCTCTTGTAGGCGAGGTAGAGCGGGTTGGCGGCCTCGGCCTGGCAGCAGACGATGCGCGGGATGCGGCTGATGATGCCGAGCTCGCGCATCTCCTCGAAGCCCTTGTAGAGCGCGCTGACGTTGCCGAGGTTGCCGCCGGGGATGACGATCCAGTCGGGCAGCTTCCCAGTCGAACTGCTGGACGATCTCGATGGCGACGGTCTTCTGGCCCTCGAGGCGCAGCGAGTTCATCGAGTTGGCGAGGTACAGCTTCTTGTCCTCGGTGAGCTGCTGGACGAGGTCCATGCAGCCGTCGAAGTCGGTGTCGAGCGCCAGGACCAGCGAGCCGTTGGCGAGCGGCTGGACGAGCTGCGCCGTCGAGATCTTGCCGTGCGGCAGCAGCACCACGCTGGTCATGCCGGCGGCGGCGCAGTAGGCGGCCAGCGCCGCCGAGGTGTCGCCGGTCGACGCGCAGGCCACCGCCCGGATGTTGTGCTTGCCGCTCTTCGATCATGTGGTTGACCAGGCTGACCAGCACGGTCATGCCCAGGTCCTTGAACGAGCCGGTGTGGCTGTTGCCGCACTGCTTGACCCACAGGTCCTCGACGCCCAGCTCGCGGCCGAAGCGCTCGGCCCAGAACAGGTTGGTGCCGCCCTCGTCCAGGCTGACGATGTCCTCGTCGGGGATGTTGGGCAGCACCATCTCCTTCTTGCCCCACACGCCGGACGAGAACGGCCACTGGGTGCGCTTGTAGCGGTCGTCGAACAGCTTCATCCAGCCGGCCGCGGTGCGCCCCTTGAGCGCTTCCAGGTCGTGGGCGACCTCGAGCAGGCCGCCCGACGGGCTGCGGTAGATGATCTCGTCCAGTTCCCAGCGGCCGGTGCCCGAGTCGGCGTCGCGGAACCAGGCATCATAGTGCATCGGAAAGTCCTCAGGCGCCCCTGCTTGCGGGGCGTGCGGGTGTGCGGTGCGCGGGGGGAAGCCGCCCCGGCCCAAGCGGTTGCAGCGCGGCCGCACCATAGACGCTGATCACCGCGGGGGAAGCTCCGCCATTGGCAAGACCGTGCGCGACCGTATGAAAGCCCCTCTGGCATGAATTTCCGCCTGCACATCAGCCCACCCGAGAACCCTTCATCGGTCGTCGACCTCGCCCAGGCCAGTCTGCCCTGCGTGATCGGGCGCGATTCCGAGGTGGCGCAGATCGCCATCCCCGACAGCCAGGCGAGCCGCGCGCACTGCTCGATCGACCGCGACGACGAGGGCTGGACCGTCGAGGACATGGGCAGCCGCAACGGCACCCACCTCAACGGCCAGCCGGTCACCCGCGCCCTGCTGCGCCACGCCGACGTGCTGCGCATCGGGCGCACGCACATCACCATCGAGATCGGCGGCACCGCCGCCCTCGACCCGCTGGTCGGCCAGCGCCTGGGCGGCTTCGAGCTGCAGGAGGTCATCGGCCGCGGCCGCTACGGCACCGTGTTCCGGGGCCTGCAGGTCGCGCTCGGGCGCACCGTGGCCATCAAGGTCCTCGCCGAGGAGTGCCGCTCGCAGCCCGACCAGGTCCAGGCCTTCCTCGCCGAGGCGCGCCGCGCCGGCCGCCTCAACCACCCCAACCTGGTGCAGGTCCACGACGTCTGCCAGGTCGGCGACAACTACCTGCTGATCATGGAGATCATGAAGGGCAGCGCGGCCGACGTGCTGCGCGCCAAGGGCGCCTTCAGCGAGGCCGAGACCCTGCGCCTGATCCAGCACATGAGCCGCGCCCTGGCCTACGCGGAGAGCCAGCGCCTGGTGCACCGCGACGTCAAGCCCGACAACATCCTGATCAACAGCGAGGGCACCTACAAGCTCGCCGACCTGGGCATCGCCGCGCCGATCACCGAGGACGGCCAGGCCCACCAGGAGCGCATCTTCGGCAGCCCGCACTACGTCGCCCCCGAGCAGGCGCGCGGGGGTTCCATCGACGGCCGCGCCGACCTCTACGCGCTCGGCGCCAGCGCCTGGCACCTGCTCGCCGGCGAACCGATCTACAGCGGCTCCAACCGCCAGATCGTCATCGCCCACCTCAACACGCCGCTGCCCGACCTCGCCAAGCTCGTCCCGCACCTCAGCGACGAGACCTGCGACCTGGTCTGCGAACTGCTCGAGAAGGACCCGGAGGACCGCCCCGAGAACGCCGACGAGGTCGCCAAGCGCGTCGACGAGATCATCGCCATGCCGCCGCGCAGCCCGCGCAGCAACACGCCGCGGCCGCCGCGGGTGCGCCGCCGCCGTCGCCGCTACCGTTCCTGACGGAGATCCGCACCGCACTCCGGCTCGTTCCGATGTGCTGCGGTTGGTCGCCGCAGAGACGCACAGTTCCGGAGAGGGCCGCAGAGGGGAATTGTCGGATCATGCCGACCGGTACCGATCACGACACCGGGGTGGATCCTCTAGGCCGAAGGCCGTCAGCTGATTCTGCCGTCCTCCGCGGCCCTCTCTGGAACTCTGCGTCTCTGCGGCGAAAACCCTCATCAGCACTTCGGATCACTTCTTCCAGGTGAGCGTGATCCCCTCCGCCGTCGGCACGTAGCTGAGGTCGCTGACGCGGCCCAGCCAGTCGAGCGCCGCGCGCAGCTTCATGTCCGTTCCGGAGAACGTCACCGGCAGGCTCTTGAGCGGGTCGGCCTTGTCGTCGAAGGTGATGGGCGCGCCGCCGAGCTTGGCGAGCAGCGCGGCGACCTCCTCGACGCTGGTGTCCTCGAAGCGGAAGGTCACCGGCTTGTCGAGCTGCTTGTCGCGCTCGGCGACCCAGGGGTCGGTGGGGGGCTTGACCGGCTTGGCGGCGACCAGTTCGTCGCCGCCCTCGGGGACCTCGCCCAGGTAGCGCACGCGCAGCACCGTCGCGGTCAGGTCGCTGGCGGTGACGCTGGCGGTGCGCCAGGCGTGCTCGCCGCCCAGTTCGCCGCGCAGCACGGCGACGCCGGCGACGCGCGCCACGGCCTGCCGGCCGCGCACCTCGAGTTGGATGGGGAGGTTCGCGATGTCGCGGTCGATGTCGCTGGCGGCGTCCAGGCCGCCGCCGCCTTCGCTGAGGTGCAGGTGGCGACCGGCGACCGCGAGGGTGACGCCGCGCCCGCCGGCCTCGGCGATGGTGAAGCGCTGCTCGGCGGCGGCGATGGTGAAGACGCCCTCGATGCGGCAGTTGCGCAGGTTCTGCGGGAAGCGCCACAGCGTCGTGCCGGACAGGAGGGCGGTACCGCCGTTCACCTGCGGGGCGTTTCCGGCCTCCGGCTTGAAGCGCTTGTCCAGGCAGTCGATGCCGGCCAGCTCGTGGTCGAGCAGGTAGCGGTCGAGCGGCGGCAGCCACTCGCGCTGGCGCGGGACCGCCTTGTTCTGCCCGCGGTAGAAGGCCACCACCTCCTTGGCGTCCGGCCAGTAGTAGGCCAGCATCGGGTAGACCAGGTTCTCCTGCCCCTTGGCCGCGTAGCCGCCCAGGGTGGTGCGCAGCGTGCCGAGCGCCTTGGCCTGGCCGTCCCAGTAGATCTTGACCCCGCCGACCACCCCGCCCTTGGGCGAGACCGCCTTGGCGACCTCGCTGAAGGGCGGGTTCTCGAGGGCGTCGACCTTGGCGATGATCGCCGCGTCCTGGCAGAGCGGCACCACCGCCCCGGCGACCGGCGCGCCGGTCTCGGTGAAGGGCGCCGGCTGGTTGGCCTTGGCGAACAGCTCGCGCGCCGCCTTGTGGCGCGGCGCCAGGCTGAGCAGGTGGTAGGCGACGAAGGGCTTGTCGGCGGCGCTGGCCTTGTCGAACAGGTCGAGCAGTTCGCGCTGCGCGGTGACGCGCTTGCCCGCGCGCCAGCGGTCCAGGCTCTCGCTGATGCTCTTGAACTCGCGGTCCTGGCCGTCCTCGAACGACTTCGCCGCCTGGTCGATGCGCTCGGAGACGCTCTCCGCACCCCTGGCGAGCGCGAAGGCGGACAGGCCGCCCAGGGCCAGGGTGCGGAGCAGGGAAGTGGTCATCGGCGCGCCTCGTCCACGGGGAATGGCAGGACGACCGCACAAATTACGGGGAAAGTGGACGGGACAACCGGCATCCGGGGTCGAGGGCGAGTCCGGGGTGTTTTGCCGCAGAGACGCAGAGGGAGAGGCGGAGAGGGCCGCAGAGGGGATCCTGGAAGGGCCTGAGAGCTCTTCCCGCGCACTCATGCCTTCTCCGCTCTGCGGCCCTCTCTGCCTCTCCCTCTGCGCCTCTGCGCCTCTGCGGCAAGAACCCCAGGTCTCGCCCGCAGAATGTCGGCCAGCTCGGACCTGTCAGCCCTTCGTGGACGGCTGGGTCGCCTGCGGGCGGAAGCGGCGGAGTTGCACCAGCGCGCGCTCGAACAGCGCCTCGTCGAACTCGTGGATGTCGCTGCGCTGGCCCAGGCCGAGGGGCATGGCCAGGGTGAGGTCGCCGCCGAGGTGCTCGCGGAACTGGGCGAGGCCGGCGAGGACGGCGCGCTTGCCGCCGGCGTCGCGCAGGTCGAGGACCTCGTCCCACAGGCGGAAGCCGACGGTGGCGAGGATGCCCAGCACCTGGTCCGCCTGGGGGCGGGTGATGCGGCCGAGCTCGACGGCGTAGAGCGTGTCGATGGCGACACCGATCGCGACCGCCTCGCCGTGCAGCAGGCGGTGCTGCGACAGCACCTCCATGCGGTGCGCGGACCAGTGGCCGTAGTCGAGGGGGCGCGAGCTGCCCTGCTCGAAGGGGTCGCCGGCGGTGGTGATGTGCTCGAGGTGGATCAGGGCGCAGCGCTGGACCAGGTACTCCATGGTCGGCAGGTCGCGTGCGCGCAACTGCGCGGCGTCGGCGGTCAGGCGGTCGAGGAACGCCGCGTCCTTGATGGTCGCCACCTTGACCGCCTCGGCGATGCCGGCGCGCCACGAGCGGTCGTCGAGCGATTCCAGGAAGCGCGCGTCGTTGATGATCGCGAAGGGCGGGGTGAAGGTGCCGTAGAAGTTCTTCGAGCCGAAGCGGTTCACGCCGTTCTTCACGCCCAGGCCGGCGTCGCACTGGCCGAGCACGGTGGTCGGCAGGCGGATCTGGCGGATGCCGCGGTGGACCAGCGAGGCGGCGAAGCCGACCGCGTCGAGCACCGCGCCGCCGCCGATGATGATGACGTAGGAGTGGCGGCAGATGCCGTTGTCGAAGGCCTCGCGCCCGACCTTGTCGAGGATCGCCAGCTCGCCCTTGAGGGCCTCGCCGCCGGTGACCACCTCGGGCGAGGCCGCGAGCTGCACGCCGCGCGACTCGTAGGCGGCGAACCACGCGTGGATGCGCTGCACCAGCTTGGGGTGCGCCTGCACGGTGCCGGCGTCGATGTAGACCAGGGCGCGCGCCGGGCGGCCGCCGCTGCGCGGCTGCATGACCTGGGCCAGGGTGTCGTTGTCGCCCGCGAAGACGTCGCGGGTGAAGTGCACGTCGAAGCGGTAGGGGACGGCGAACTGCTGGGGGAAGACGGGCATGGGCTGGTCCGGAAGGGCGCGGATCAAAGACCGGTGCGGGCTCTGTATACAACCGCGCATGCGGTCCCGTGTTGTCGGCAAACCCGCGCGAGGTCAAACAGCCGCCGCCCGCGGTGTCGCACGAGCGCGCCGCTGCCGGTGTCTTCAGCACGAAAGTACCCCCAGCGGCCACGACTGCTCAATGTTTAGGCACCTCCAGCGGACCCCACGCGATGGCTGGTGCGTGTCCTCACGCTTTTGCCGGCAGGACGCCAAGGCGCCAAGATTCGAGGACGCCGAGGCGGTTCGAGGCCTCGCGCATGTTTCCCAGTCATGTACCGAACGCGAGCCCCCGCTGCCCGGCTGTCCTTTGGCGCCTTGGCGCGTTGACAGCTAGGTCACCCGGGTGCGGTCCGACCCCAGCCAGGGATGACCGCGCACCCGGAAGGCCGCCGCTCAGGCCGTCTCCTTCGCATCCCCCGCCGGGGTGGCGTAGATGCTGCGCTTGCCCTCGACCACGCTGGCGTCGACCACGAAGCTCTTCTGGAACTTCACGCGCTGGGGCAGGTCGAACATCATGTCGAGCATGACCTCTTCGAGGATCGCGCGCAGGGCGCGCGCGCCGGTCTTGCGCTCCTGGGCGCGCTTGGCGATGGCGCGCAGGGCGTCGTCGCTGAAGGCGAGCTCGGCGCCCTCCATCGCGAACAGCGCCTGGTACTGCTTGACCAGGGCGTTCTTGGGCTGGGTGAGGATGCTCATCAGCGCCTCCTCGCTCAGCGGCTGCAGCGCCACCGTCACCGGCAGGCGGCCGATGAACTCGGGGATCATGCCGAAGTTGACCAGGTCTTCCGGGGTGACCTGGGCGAGCAGGCGCTCGTCCTCGCTGAGGTCGGCGCCCTCTTCCGCGCCGGGCTCGGTGCGGAAGCCGACGCGCTTGTCGCCCAGGCGGCGGCCGATGATCTCGGGCAGGCCGGAGAAGGCGCCACCGCAGATGAACAGGATGTTCTCGGTGTTGACCTGGATGTACTTCTGCTCGGGGTGCTTGCGCCCGCCGCCGGGCGGGACGTTGGCGACGGTGCCCTCGACCAGCTTGAGCAGCGCCTGCTGCACGCCCTCGCCCGAGACGTCGCGGGTGATCGAGACGTTGCCGCCGCTGCGCCCGATCTTGTCGATCTCGTCGATGTAGACGATGCCCATCTCGGCGCGCGGCACCTCGAAGTTGGCGTTCTGCAGCAGGCGCAGGATGAGGTTCTCGACGTCCTCGCCGACGTAGCCGGCTTCCGTCAGCGTGGTCGCGTCGCCGATGGCGAAGGGCACGTTGAGCAGCTTGGCCAGGCACTTGGCGATCGCGGTCTTGCCGCTGCCGGTGGGCCCCAGCATCAGGATGTTGGACTTCTCGAGCTCGATGCCGCCGCTCTGCGCGCCGCTCGCGAGGTTGGCGCGCAGGCGCTTGTAGTGGTTGTACACCGCCACCGCGATGGTGCGCTTGGCCTGCTCCTGGCCGATGATGTACTGGTCGAGGTGGGCCTTGATCTCGCTGGGCGTGTGGCTCTTGGCGAGCTTGGGCAGGTCGCCGGTCGCGCCCTTCTTGCCGCGCTGGTTGTCGCGCAGCAGGGTCGAGCAGACCTCGACGCACTCGTTGCAGATCGACACCCCGGGCGGGCCGTTGATCAGGCGGTCGACCTGGTCGCTGGAGCGGCCGCAGAAGCTGCAGGTCTCGCTGCCCTTGTCGCCGCCGCCATCCTTGGACTTGTTCTTGATCACCATGGGGCGTCCCTTCGCAAATGACGGCCAGCTGAGGCGGGAGAGGCGGAGACCGGCGGCGCACCCACGAGAGGGGGGCGCCTGCGCGGTTCAGGTCGAGACGGGCTTGGAGACCACGCGGTCGATGAGGCCGTAGGCGCAGGCCTCCTCCGCGCTCATGAAGTAGTCGCGCTCGCTGTCCTTGGTGACCTTCTCGATCGGCTTGCCGGTCTTCTCGGCCAGGATGCGGCCGAGCTCCTTCTTCATGCGGATCAGCTCCTTGGCCTGGATCTCGATGTCGCTGGCCTGGCCCTGGGTGCCGCCCATCGGCTGGTGGATCATGATGCGGCTGTGCGGCAGGGCGAAGCGCTTGCCCTTGGTGCCCGACGGCGAGCAGGAAGGCGCCCATGCTGGCGGCCTGGCCGATGCACACCGTGGCCACGTCGCAGGTCAGGTAGGCCATGGTGTCGAAGATCGCGAAGCCGGCGGTCACCGAGCCGCCCGGGCTGTTGATGTACAAGGTGATGTCCGCGTCGCGCTTCTGGCTCTGCAGGAAGAGCAGCTGGGCGATCACCACGTTGGCGACGTAGTCGTCGATCACTTCACCGAGGAAGATGATGCGGTCCTTGAGCAGCCGGCTGTAGATGTCGTAGCTGCGCTCGCCGCGGGAATCCTTCTCGATGACGTACGGAATGGGCATGAGGTTCCTTGTGCAGGGTCCAGGAGGGCGCGCTTCCGGGGCGCCCGGGAAGGGGACGATATCCGCCATCCCCGTCGGCACAAAGCCCTTTACGCCACGGCTCCCGTTGTTGCCGAGGGCTGCTCCGTGTCACCCAGCAGCAAGGGGTTGCATACGCTGCGCGACAAGAACGACGGACATGGGCAATCCATTCCCGGTATCCTGCGTTCACCCTCCAGCCCGCCGCCCGAGTCCCGCCGCCCCGCTTCGGAGCCCGCCATGTTCCGCGCCCTGATCCTGATCCTGATGACCATCTGCATGGCCGCCGCCGAGGAGTCCATGGAGGACGTCCAGAAGCGCACCGACATGGGCAACGCCGACTCCGTCTACGCGTTCGCGGAGTGGTGCGAGACGCACAACAAGCCGACCCGGGCGCGCCAGCTCTACGGCAAGGTCATCGAGCTGGACAAGGACCACGAGGCGGCGCGCGCCAAGATGGGCCAGGTGCGGGTCGGCGAGCGCTGGGTGGCGGCCAACGGCCCCGCCGGCGCCGGCCACTCGTCCAAGGGTGACAAGGCGGGCAGCACGGCGCCCGAGCGCCACGCCTCCGGCCCGGGGCCGACCGCGCAGCAGATCAAGTGGGACCTCACGCCACCGAAGATCCCCGACGGCAGCGAATTCGCGAAGGGCCAGGTCGAGCGCATGAACCGCGCGAAGAACGACAGCGACGAGATGGACTCGGCGGTGCGCACCCTGATGCGCGCCGACTGCCGGCCGGCGGCGGTGCCGTGCCTGTGCGCCGCGCTGCTGCGCGAGGACTACACCGACCTCTACGGACCGTGCCAGATCGTCCTCGAACTGGTCAAGGGCCACCAGCTGCGCGCGGTGCGGCCGCTGCTCGGCTTCCTGGTCGCGGCCAGCGCGCGCGTCAAGGACCCCGAGGACCTCGAGACCTTCGCCTACACCGTCGCCTACTTCCGCGACCGCCGCGTGCTGCCGCGCCTGATCGAGCTGATGGACGATCCGAACGAGGGCGTGCGCCGCGCCGCCACCGGCGGCGCCCAGCAGATCACCCTGCTGCCGAAGGACGGCCTGACCAGCGCCCGGGTCAAGGCGTGGTGGGACCTCAACCACGACGCCTCCGAGCAGATGGTGCTGGCCGAGCAGCTGCGCAACGCCGACCCCAAGATCGCCATCGAGGCCGCCAAGGGCCTGTTCGAGCTCAAGGACAAGTCGCTGGTGCCGGTGGTGATCAGGCTGCTCAAGGTCGATGACCACGCGGTGAACGCCGAAGCGATCTCGATGATCACGCGCCTGAGCGGCAGCGACTGGTCCTACGAGGTCGAGATGCCCGCCGACAACAAGGGCAAGATCGCCGCCCAGCTCGAGAAGTGGTGGAAGGAGAAGGGCTCCTCGTTCATCTTCCCGCTCGACCCCAGCGAGGCCAAGGACGCCGCGGCCAAGGCCCCCAGCGGGCCCGTCGACCCGGCCACGGTGTGGGTGGTCCAGCTCTCGAGCACCGAGGGCAACGTGGCGCAGGCGGCCGAATCCAACCTGCTGTCCAAGGGCAAGGAGGCGGTCGCCGTGCTGCTCGGCGGCCTGGCCGCGCCCGACGCGATCGTACGCCGCAAGAGCAACGAGCTGCTCAAGAACATCTCCAAGAAGGACGTCGGCTACGACTCCCGCGGCAGCGAAGAGGAGCGTGGCAAGGCCATCGCCGCTTGGCGCGCCTGGGCGGGCAGCGAGAAGATCGCCCTGCCCGACGACCCGGAGGCGGGTGGCAGCGGCGACACCGCCGCCGCGGACACCGAGCCCACCGATCCGAAGCCCGCGCCGAAGCCGAAGAAGCAGGCGGCGCCGGCGCGCAAGGATCCGGTGCCGTGATTTTTTGAGGGGGGGCTGATGGCTGGAGGCACGGCGGCGCTTCGCGTCGCCGTGCTTCATTTCGTGGACCATGGGTTTGGGCAGGGGTCGAGCGCCAGTTCGACCAGGGGGATGCTCGATGGTCGAGCTGGCGCTCGACCCTCCCGGCGACGGCGTGCGGGTTCCTGGGCATGGGCCATGCCTGCTGCACCAGTGCGTACTTGGGGATGCCTCCCACCAGCCATCAGCCAGCCAGCCGTCACCGATCCCCATCGCCACCACGCTGAATGCCCGGGCGCGGCAGTATTGCATTGCCCCCGATGGACCTGAACGTTCCTCCATGCTGTCCTGCCCTCCGGAGCTCGCCGAGCGCATCGCGGCCAATGTCGCCGCGGTGCGCGCCGAGATCGCCACGGCGTGCGCCCACGCCGGCCGCGATCCCGCCTCGGTGCGGCTGATCGCGGTCACCAAGAGCCAAGGACCCGAGGTGCTGGCGGCGCTCGCCGCGGCCGGCCTCACCGACTTCGGCGAAAACCGCCTCGACCACCTCGCGCTGATGCTGCCGCACGCGCCTGCCGGGGCGCGCTTCCACGCCATCGGCCGCGTCCAGGGGCGCCAGCTCGCCGGCATCGCTGCGGACTGCGCGGCGCTGCACAGCCTGTGCGCGCCGGAACACATCGCGCGCCTGTCCCGCGCCTGCGCGGCGGTCGGCCGGCGCCTGCCGGTGTTCATCCAGGTCAATGCCGCGGGCGAGGCCAGCAAGGCCGGCCTGGCTCCGGCCGACGTCCCGGCCTTCCTCAGCGGCGGTGCGCGCCGAGCCGCCGCTCGAGCCGGTGGGTTTGATGACCATGGCTCCCGAGGGGGCCCCGGAGGTGGCGCTGCGCGCCGCCTTCGCGGCCGTGCGCGCGCTCGCGCCACGGGCTCGGCCTGGCGCGCCTGAGCATGGGGATGTCGCAGGACTTCCCCCTGGCGATCGCGGAGGGCGCCACCGACATCCGCGTCGGCACGCGGTTGTTCGCGTGAGCGGCGCGGGCGACCTGCTGGGCTGGCTGCGCCGCGCGCCAGCGGTCCGCCCGCAGCCGCGGAGATCGGCGGCCGCCGCCTGGTCGCCGGCGACGGCCAGCGCAGCACCGCCATGGTCGCGCTCGCCGCCGCCCTGCGCGCCGCGCGTGCCCGGCAGCCGCCTGCGCCTGAACCGCAACCGCAGCACCATGCTCAGCCTGCGCGGGCGCACGGGCGAGACCGTGGTCAGCCTGCACGTCGGCATGCTCGACCACCCCGCCGCGCTCGACGAGCTGCCCGAGTGGGTCGCCCGCAACGGCCGCGCGCGCTGTCCCGGGCTGGCCGCGGCGATGCAGGCGGTGTGGGCCGGGCAGCGCCAGGCGGATCCCGCGGTGGCCGCCCTGCGACCCTTCGCGCTCGAGCCGCTCGACGGGCCGCTCGACCTGGCCGCGATCTTCGACCACGTCCACCGCACCTGGTTCGCGCACCTGCCGCGCCCGCGCATCGCCTGGGCGCGTTCCAGCGCCCGGCGCGCGCTCTCGCACATCCGCTTCGGCAGCTACCGGCGCCGCCCGCAACCCCTGATCCTGATCAACCCGCGCCTCGACCAGCCGTGGGTCAGCCGGGTCTTCGTCGAGCACGTCCTGCACCACGAGTTCTGCCACCACGCCCAGCACTGCGCGCCGCTGCGCGGCGAACCACCGCACAGCGCGCGCTTCCGCACCTGGGAGCGCGGCTTCCCGCGCCTGGACGAGGCGCTCGGTTGGGAGCGGGCGAACCTGGCGCGCATGCTGGCGAAGCCGGGGGGAGGGGGTCCGGAAGTCCAGGAGTCCGGGAGTTTGGAAGTCCCCTAGGAAGCGGCGTGGACGAACCCCGTGAACGGGCGGCGCCGGGGTCGCGGCCTTCGGTCCGATGCTTGCGCGACCCTGGGGTCGGAGTTGAGCAATGGTGGTGCAGTCTGGCTGGACTTGCGGCGCCGATGGCATATTCAAGCGCCAGATAGACCGCCCGGCGAAATCACGAGAGAAAAGGTCGCCCATGCCGCTGCCCGAGATCCTGCTCGTCGAAGACCGCCTGGACGACCGCATCCTGTTCGCCGAGGCCCTGGCGGCCAGCAGGCTGAAGGCCGCGCTGATCAACGCCGCCACGGCGACCGAGGCGGTGCAGTACCTGACCAACCAGCGCGACCCGGCGTCCGGCGGCGCGCGACTGCCCAGCCTGATCGTGCTCGACCTCAACCTGCCCGGCATCAACGGCGAAGCCTTCCTGCGCATCATCCGCGCCGCCTATGGCCCGCGCGAGATCCCCATCGTGGTGCTCACCGGCTCGCACAAGAAGGAGGACCAGGAGAACTGCGAGCGCTGGGGCATCAGCGATTTCCTGATCAAGCCCCTCGACAAGGCCGAGCTGGTGCGCTGGATCCGCTCGCTGTGGCGCTTCCTGCCCGAGAGCGCGGCGGGCGCCGAGGCGATGGGCTGAGCACCCCGCTGCTCGCGCCGCCCGCCAAGGCGGCGTTGGTCCTACCCGCTGCGCGCGCGGCTGCACCTCAAGACGCGTGACCAGACAGGCATGCCCCCAGTGCGGGCGTCAGCTTGGAGGCCCGTGGATTCCCACCTCTGAACGCGAAAACCGCGCGCGGACCCTTCCTGGGACCGCGCGCCGCTGGCGCGCCTGCCTCCAAACCGCACCGGTCCCCCCGACCCCGATCCGCCTGCGCTTGTCGCCCTGCAAAATACGAGCAGGCTCGTAGCATGCGCCACATGTTCCTGATCACTGTCGTGTTGTTCGCGTCCTCGTGTTCTCGCGACGACTCAGCCGCGCGCGACGACGGTCTCCTGAGTGTCCCGCTGTCCGGCTATCTGGTCCGCGACGGCGACACGCGCGTCTCGATCTCGAAGCGCTTCGGCACGACCGATGCCGACTACCGGGAGTGCATGCACGTCCTCGACGCCGAGGACGTCCGCCCCGGCCATTTCATTTGGGTCCCGGACCGCTCGGACAAGGGCGACGCCATCATCGGCGACCGGGACGCCATCGTTCCGGGCAGCCACGTCGCGGTGCCCACGCGGCTGTACTACTACATCGTCAAGGAGGGGGACACCATTCCGACCATGGCGCAGCGCAGCGGCCTGGACCCGGCGTGGATCCGCCAGGCGAACGCCATCCCGCCCGGCCAGGACGTCAAGGCGCCGCGGGTGATCGTGCTGGGGTACGCGGGGTCGGCGCCCTGATGCGGGTCCTGCTGTGGTTCGGGGTCGTGCTGGCGATTCCGGCGTTCGCCGTGGTGCTGTTCCTGGTCAGGCACAGGACGCCGTCGGTGCACTAGCGGTGCATTTAAATTATAAGCGGTTTGCAGTCCAGGAAACTCAGAAGCACACGTCGCTTCGCTCAAAAATCGGGATGCGTTCTCCGTAGATCATCCGGAGGCATCATCGCACCGCAGGGTCTTGGTCTCGATGCAGAAGTGCCCGCGAGTCGATAGTGGCATGTGGTCTAGATTGAAGCCGTCGCAGATGACATCGTGGATGACCGTGCATCCGCACGCGCAGCTCCTCGAGCATGGGGCCGACTTGGCGTTCGCCATCCCTGCCCAGGCACAGTGACTTCGCGCGTCGGAGGAGCTCGCGCGCACGGTGGATGGCGAGCATCACCACGGCCAACGCGATGATGCTGATCAGGATCACATGCGGCCGCGCGTCGGCCGCCCTGCGCACCCATGCGATGGCTGTGACGATGGGCGTGCACACGGCGACCGCGACCAATGGGCCGAACTGATCCTCAGATAACCACTGGAGCGCCGCGTCCACCGATCGGCCGGATACCCTGGGTGGTGGGATCGTGAAATGGCGGACGCCGATCCAGGATTTGGCATGCGCGCCGCCGCAATCGGACAAAGGACAACGGTTTCAGCGACGGTCCGCGGACTGTGGCGACCGAGGTCGGGCTGACTGTACTCGCCACATACTCCACAATCGGGGCAATGTACGCGGCATCATCATCTTAGGGCCATTTAAAATTTACATAATATATAAAATCATGACATAAAATGAGTTGTGACTCTTAATGGAAAGAACTCATGGCGGCATTTTTCCGGTCAATTACTGCTTGTTTCCGAACCTTATACAATCATAATTGTTCCTGCCGTCTGTCACGCTTTTTTTTTATGAATAACCGCAGTGCGGACCTGGCGATGATGGGGATTTCACGCCCCCCGCAGTAGCCGCGCAGGGTTTCCCATGCGACCTTTTCGGAGAGACTGAGCGGTATTTTCAGAGTGTACGGACGGGTGATAACCGGTGGTTTGGTGGTG
>CAWFSD010000039.1:0-45396 GCA_963818245.1 uncultured Planctomycetota bacterium | reverse complement strand
CCCCACTCAGGCCCCCCCAGGATCAGACCATGAGCCCCACCGCACCGCACGACCACGGCCACCACCACGGCCCCGGCGGCCACACCCACGAGCACCTCGAGCACGCCGGCCGCTTCCACGAGCGCGACCAGCCGCTGCCGCGCGACTTCAGCGAGCGCGCCTTCACCGTCGGCATCGGCGGCCCGGTCGGCAGCGGCAAGACCGCGCTGATGCTGCAGCTCTGCCGGCGCGCTGCGCGACGCGCATGAACATCGCCGCGGTGACCAACGACATCTTCACCAGGGAGGACGCCGAGTTCCTGCATCCGCAACGAGGCGCTCGAGCCGGCCGCATCCGCGCCGTCGAGACCGGCGGCTGCCCGCACGCCGCGATCCGCGAGGACATCACCGCCAACCTGATGGCGCTCGAGGAGCTGCACGGCCTCTACCAGCCGCAGCTGCTGCTCATCGAGTCCGGCGGCGACAACCTCGCCGCGAACTACAGCCGCGAGCTGGCCGACTACATCATCTACGTCATCGACGTCGCCGGCGGCGACAAGGTGCCGCGCAAGGGCGGGCCCGGCATCACCCAGTCCGACCTGCTCATCATCAACAAGACCGATCTCGCCACCGCCGTCGGCGCCGACCTGGCCGTGATGGAACGCGACACGGTGAAGATGCGCAGTGGCGGCCCCTACGTCTTCGCCCAGGTCAAGCAGGGCGTGGGCGTGGACGAGATCGTCGACCACATCGTGCACGCATGGCAGCATGCGATGGGGGTGGAGCACTGAGAGAGCGCCGAGGCGCGAGGCGCGAGGCGCGAGGCGCGAGGCGCGAGGCGCGAGGCGCGAGAATGCTGGCGGAGATCGCCAGCATTTCGAAGAATCCATTCCGCATTGAACAACGGATTGATGAGGAGTTGACGAACTTTGAGCCCGCGGACCGGGCGGCACATCGTAGCCCAGGGCGCCAGCCCTACCCATTACCCACAAGTCCCCTCATCCCCGCCGTGGATGTGATCGATCTCCGCTGAAATCTCCCCTAATCTCCCCACATTTGCGGATTCTTCGGCGGGTTTTCGAAGAGTCCGCAGATTTGGGAGATTTCGCAGATGAGAGATGGGAGATGGGAGATGTGGGCAGCCTGTGCCGCCCGCTCCGCGGACTCCGAAACCTCCCCAATGACGCTGGTTCCCAGGGCTGACGCCCTGGGCTACGATGTGCCGCCCGCTCCGCGGGCTCTGGACAGGTCCGATCAGCCCGCGTGTCCCTCTACTTCTTCTTCGCCACCGGATGCGTCGTCGGCAGGTTCTTCACGATCTCCGTCGCCTCCGGCGTCGTCGCCGGGTGACCCCAGCCGCTCGGGCTCTTGCCGTCGGCGAAGTCGATGACCAGGTTGTCGTCGCCGGTCGGGCTGACGCCGCCGGGGATGTGGTCGAGGCCGAGGGCGTGGCGCAGCTTCCAGGCGATGACGTGGTCGGCGACCGAGCTGTCGCCGGACAGGCCGAGGCCGCCGAGCAGGGTGCCGTCCGCGGCGTAGAGCGCGAGACCGCCGCCGAAGACGTTCACGCCGCCGATGCGCTCGCCGATCATGGGGTCGTCCTTGGTGCCGAAGTTCCTGGCCTTGCCCTTGTAGGCGACCTCGGGGTCGACCGGGTTGGAGGCCTGCAGGCCGAACAGGCTGCCGCCGGGCTGGGTGGCGGCGTAGAGCTGTCCGGTGCCCAGCGCCAGGCCGGGCAGGCTGAAGGCGTTGGCGGTGTTGGCCTTCTGCGCCGAGATCACGCGGCTGCCGGGCCACTGGTCGCCGCGGTCGTTGCCGGTGAAGGTCACCACCCGCACCACCGCGTCGCGGTCGACCAGGGTCGCCCACATGTTCAGGCCGAAGCCGCCGTTCTTCTCCTTCACCACCGCCTGCAGCGCGGTGCGCACGGTGGCCGCGTCGGGCAGCTCGGCGCTCGCCGCGGTCAGGGTCTGGCCGCCGGCCAGGACACCGGCGCAGGCGAGCAGGCAGCGGGCCAGGAAGCGGGCGAAGGGAGTGGAGAGTGGCGTGGTGGGCATGGACAGCCTCCTTGGCTGGTGGGATGGGGGCGGCCGGCAGGGCGGTCGCGGGACATGGAACGGTGGAGATCCGTCGGGGCCGGACGCGCCACCACGGTACCGACCCTGGACGACCCCCTGGCGGTTGCAAGTCCATGTCGTCTCTGGTGTGGAACGCCATCGCGGCCCAGGAATACGTCGTGGCGGCGGAAC
Organism: uncultured Planctomycetota bacterium; assembly: GCA_963818245.1. Taxonomy (GTDB): domain Bacteria; phylum Planctomycetota; class UBA11346; order UBA11346; family UBA11346; genus BOG-1363. The sequence goes on along the minus strand of CAWFSD010000039.1, from coordinate 43,169 downwards.
AAACCGGCAGCCGGCGACCTCTGCCGGCTGGTACCACGCCCATGCCCAGCACTGCATTGACGCCGCAAGCCCACTCGCTGGAATGACCTACGCAGACGCACGCGAGGCCGCACCGGTGCCTCGCAGGAGCCAGGGGATGTTTCGTTCCGCCATCGTCGATCCGCCCGGTCCCCACGCCGAGCCGCAGTTGGCGACGCGCCTGGCCTCCATCACCAAGGGCGGCGCCGACGGCCGGCGCCGCAACCCGCTCTCCGCCTACCTGCACCTGGTCGAGAACAAGGCGCGCCTGATCCCCGGCGTGTGGTTCCTGCAGAACGTGCGCAACGCGCCGACCTACCTGTTCCCGCTGCTGATCAGCCACATCTACGACATGCTCCGCGACGAGCCCCAGCACGTCATGGGCGAACTGACGTGGGTGCTCGCCGCCGCGTTCATGATGTGCGTGCTGAACGTCATGGCGACGGTCGGGCAGACGCGGCTGCGCTCGCACCAGCGCCGCCGCCTGACCGCGAACCTGCGCACCTCGCTGGTGCGCCGGCTCAACAAGCTGACCTTCATCTTCCACGACCGCTCGCAGGCCGGCATCCTGCAGAACAAGTTCGTGCTCGACATCAACCGCCTCGAGGAGGTCGAGAGCTACCTCGCCGAGAACGTGCTGATGCAGGGCACCTCGATCCTGATCATGCTGGTGATCGTGTGGCGCATCAACCCGTGGTTCCTGCTCGTGCTCGGCCTGATCGTGCCCACCAACCTGATCATGGCCAAGCTGCTGTGGCCGCCGATGCGCAAGCGCAGCGAGGAGTACCGCATCGCCGAGTCGGGCTTCATGGCCTCGCTGACCGAGGCGCTGCACGCGGTGCGCCTGACGCGCGCGCACGCCGTCGAGGACTTCGCCGAGCGGCGCCTGAGCGGCGCCGCGCACGCCGTCGCCGAGACCGGCATCCGCGTCGACGTCACGCACGCGTTCTTCGGCTCGACCGGCTGGGCGGTGGGCTCGATCCTGTACATGGTGGTGGTGGCGGTCGGCGCCTGGCTGTGCGTGCGCGCCCAGATCGGCTTCGGCGACCTGTTCGTGTTCTTCACCTACTACCAGATGATCGCCGGCAGCATGAGCGGCATCGTCAACGGCATCCCGGCGATCGCCTCGGCGAGCGACGCGATCTCGTCGCTCGCCGAGCTCTACGACACCGAGAGCGAGGAGCGCAACAGCGGCAAGCCGGAGCTGCCCGCGGTGCGCGGCGAGGTCGCGCTGCGCGGCGTGTCCTTCACCTACCCCGGGCGGCAACCGCCACAGCGTGCGCGAGGTCGACCTCGACATCCCGCAGGGCACCTCGCTGGCCCTGGTCGGCCCGTCCGGCTCGGGCAAGAGCACCATCGCCAGCCTGGTGCTGGGCCTCTACGAGCCGCAGCACGGCGCGGTGCTGATCGACGGCCACGACCTGCGCGCGGTCGACCGCCGCAGCATCCGCCGCCACGTCGGCGTGGTCAGCCAGGACGTGGTGCTGTTCCGCGACACGATCGCCGGCAACATCGCGTGGGGCGACCCCAAGCCCGACGCCGCGCGCGTGCGCGAGGCCGCGCGCCGCGCCAACGCCGAGCCGTTCATCACGGCCATGGCGAACGGCTACGACACCGTGCTCGGCGACCGCGGCCTCGGCCTGTCGGGCGGCCAGCGCCAGCGCCTGGCGATCGCGCGCGCCCTCTACCGCGACCCCAAGCTGCTGATCCTCGACGAGGCGACCAGCGCCCTCGACCCCGAGAGCGAGCGCCTGGTCCAGCTCGCCCTCGACGAGCTGATGAAGGGCCGCACCACCCTGATCATCGCCCACCGCCTGTCGACGGTGCGCGGCGCCAACCGCATCGTCGTGCTGGAAGAGGGCCAGGTCAGCGAGACCGGCACCTTCGCCGAGCTGATGGAGCGGCGGCGCGCGTTCTTCAAGCTGGCGAACGGGCAGCTGATCTGAGCGGAACGTTCCCGCCGCGCTGGAAGATCTGTTCCAGACATGGCATGCACGGCACCGCTTCCACGGCACCGTCGCAATCGCCCTTGCACGCCCGGGAACGGGACTGCCCCCTGGCAAGGGACCTTGAGGTCCTATCATCCCTCCACGCCCCGGGGCTGTCCCGGGAAGCGCTGACTCAACGTTGACTCCCGCCGTCCGTTCATATTAACACAGCCCACTTCGGAGCCGCCATGCCCATCCGCCTCTGCGCCCTCCTCCTGCTCTCGTGGCTGGCCGCGGGCCTGCACGCCGCCGATGCCAAGCTGCTGACCATCGCGGTCATCCCCAAGGGCACCACGCACGAGTTCTGGAAGACCATCCACGCGGGCGCGGTGAAGGCGCAGCGCGAGCTGACCGCCGCCGGACAGCCGGTGAAGGTCATCTGGAAGGGGCCGCTCAAGGAGGACGACCGCACCGGGCAGATCGACGTGGTGCAGAACTTCATGGTGCAGGGCGTCAGCGCCATCGTCCTGGCGCCGCTCGACAGCAAGGCGCTGGTCGCGCCGGTGCGCGACGCCACCGAGGCCGGCATCCCGGTGGTGATCATCGATTCCGGGCTGAAGTACGACAAGGTCGCCAGCTTCATCGCCACCAACAACTACGACGGCGGCGCCAAGGCCGCGGAGCGCATGGGCGAGGTGCTCGGCGGCAAGGGCCGCGTGCTGGTCCTGCGCTACATGGTCGGCTCGGCCAGCACCGAGCTGCGCGAGGCCGGGTTCCTCGAGACCATCGCCAAGAAGTTCCCGGAGATCAAGATCGTCTCGAGCGACCAGTACGCCGGCGCCACCCGCGAGCAGGCGCAGACCTCGGCGCAGAACCTGCTCTCGGCGCTGAAGGACAAGATCGACGCGGTGTTCACCTCGAACGAGTCGGCCTGCGCGGGCATGATCCAGGCGCTCAAGTCGTTCAACCTCGACGGCAAGATCAAGCACATCGGCTTCGACGCCAGCGAGCCGCTGATCAAGGCGCTCAAGGCCGGCGCGGTGCAGGGCCTGATCGTGCAGGACCCCTTCCAGATGGGCTACCTGGGCGTGAAGACCGCGGTGGCCAAGCTCACCGGCCAGCCCGTCGAGGCCAAGGTCGACACCCCGGTGAAGCTGGTCACCCCCGAGAACATCGCCACCCCCGAGATCCAGGCGCTGCTGTCGCCGCAGCTCACCGACTACATCGACGATGCCGGCAAGTGAGGCGCCGGGAGGACGAGCGGAGCGCGTGCCGCGATGAATGACCGCCTGGTGATGTCCGGGATCGCCAAGTCCTTCGGCGCGACCCGGGCCCTGGAGTGCGTCGACCTCGCGGTCGGGGCCGGCCAGTCGCTGGCGCTGATCGGCGAGAACGGCGCGGGCAAGTCCACGCTGATGAAGATCCTGACCGGCGCGATCCGCCCCGACGGCGGCAGCATGCTGCTGGAGGGCGCGCCATTCGCGCCGCAGGGTCCGCTCGACGCGCGCACCCACGGCGTGACCATCGTCCACCAGGAACTCGCCATCGCGGCCGAGCTGACGGTGGCCGAGAACGTGCTGCTCGGGTCCTTCCCGGCGCGCCTGGGCGTGATCGACCGCGCGCGCCAGCGCGAGCTGGCGCGCGCCGCCCTCGACCAGCTCGGCTGCGCCGAGCTGGTCGACGTGCGCCGCGCCGGCGACCTGCCGATCGCCCAGCAGCAGCTGGTCGAGATCGCGCGCGCCATCGCCGCCGGCCCGCGCCTGCTGGTGCTCGACGAGCCGACCTCGAGCCTGACCGCCGAGGACGTGCAGCGCCTGTTCACCGCGCTGCGCCGCCTCAAGGCCGGCGGCGTGTCGCTGATCTACATCAGCCACTTCCTGGAGGAGTGCCGCGCCATCGCCGACCGCTTCGCGGTGCATCCGCGACGGCCGCACCATCGCCACCGGCGCGATGGCCGAGGTCAGCGAGGCGCAGATCATCACCGCCATGGTCGGGCGCGAGATGGCCGACATCTACCCGCGCACGCCGCACGCCATCGGCGAGCCGCTGCTGGAGGTGCGCGGCCTGCAGGGCCGGCACAAGCCGCGCGCCGCCGACCTGACGCTGCGCCGGGGCGAGGTGCTCGGCCTGTTCGGCCTGGTCGGCGCCGGGCGCAGCGAGACCCTGCGCGTGCTGTTCGGGCTCGACCCGGTCGCCGGCGGCGCGGTCCACCTGCGCGGGCAGCCGCGGCTGCGCACCACGCCGCGCCGCCGCCTGGCGGCGGGCATGGGCCTGCTCAGCGAGAACCGCAAGGAGGAGGGCCTGCTGCTCGGGCGCTCGATCGCCGACAACCTGACCCTGACCAGGCTGAAGCCCTACGTGCGCGCCGGCCTGATCAGCGGGCGCCGCCAGCGCGCCGCCGCGACCACCTGGATGGAGAAGCTCGGCGTCAAGGCCCGCGACCCCGCGCAGGCGATCGGCGAGCTGAGCGGCGGCAACCAGCAGAAGGTCGCGATCGCGCGCCTGCTCCACCACGGCACCGACCTGCTGCTGCTCGACGAGCCGACGCGCGGCATCGACGTCGGCGCCAAGGCCCAGGTCTACCGCCTGATCGGCGAGCTCGCCGCCACCGGCGGCGGCGATCGTGGTCGCGAGCAGCTACCTGCCCGAACTGATCGGCGTCTGCGACACCATCGCGGTGATGTGCCGCGGCCGCCTGGGCGCCGCGCGCGCCGGTCGGCGACTGGGGCGCCACGCCGGCCGAGGCCTCGCACAAGATTCTCGCCGCCGCCATCGGCCAGGAGGAATGATGTCCGCATCGCAACCCGGGCGCATCAACGTCGCGCGCCTGCTCGCCATCCTCGGGCCGGTGCTCGCGCTGCTGCTGCTGTGGGTCGGCTTCGGCGATCGCGGTGGCGGCCCACGCCGGCCCCGAGGCCGCGGACCGCTGGCACTTCTTCAGCATCTTCAACCAGAAGATCATGCTCGAGCAGTCCGCGATCGTGATCATCGCCGCCTGCGGCATGACCATGATCATCGTCTCGGGCGGCATCGACCTGAGCGTGGGCTCGGTGATCGCGCTGTGCTGCGTGGTCGCGGCCCTGGCGATGCGCTCCGGCTGGGGCCCGTGGGGGGCGGTCGGCGCCGCGATCGCCACCGGCGCGGTCAGCGGTGCGATCAACGGCGCCATCATCAGCTGGGGGCGCCTGGTGCCGTTCATCGTCACCCTGGGCATGATGGGCGTCGCGCGCGGCCTCGCCAAGCGCCTCGCCGACAACCAGTCGGTGAACTTCGAGGACGAGTCGCTGGCCCCGCTCATGCACACCGGCATGGCCGGGCCGCACACGTCGGTGCTCGGCAACCTGCTGTCGGTGGCCCCCGGCGTGTGGATCGCCCTCGCCCTGGTGCTGCTGACCGGGCTGTTCATGGCGCGCACGGTGTTCGGCCGCTACATCTACGCGCTCGGCTCCAACGAGGCCGCCGCGCGCCTGTGCGGCATCGCGGTGCCCCGCACCAAGTTCCTGATCTACGCCCTGTCTGGCGCGCTGGTCGGGCTGAGCGGCGCGCTCGAGACCGCGAAGCTGTCGGTCGGCGACCCGAGCACCGCGACCGGCCGCGAGCTGGACGTCATCGCCGCCGTGGTCATCGGCGGCGCCTCGCTGTCCGGCGGCGTCGGCACGGTCTTCGGCGCGATCATCGGCGCGCTGATCACCGCCGTGCTGCACAGCGGCTGCACCCAGCTCGAGCGGCCGAACAGCGACCAGGACATCATCATCGGCGTGGTCATCGTCCTCGCGGTGGCGGTCGACGAATTCCGCCGGCGCCGCCGCGTCTGACGGGCCGCCGGGCCGGGCTCGGCTTCAGGTCCAGGTCACCACCCACACCTCCGACCGCACTCTCCCAATCTGCGTAATCGCGTCATCTGCGTCATCTGCGGACTCTCACTCGAGGAGAGGCCGCAGGTGACGCAGGTTTGGGCAAGGCCCGCTGCCTCCCTGCCGGTGTCCACGTGGGCTGGCGGGCAATGGGCAGACCTCAGGGCTTGGTCCTGCCCTTCGGCTTGCCCTTGGGCTTCGCCGCGCCCTTGCCCGCCTCCTTCTTCTTGGCGTCCTTGCGGCCCGGCACCCCGCTGATCCCGACCACCGCGCCGAAGATCAGCAGCGACGGCCCGGCGATCATCAGGGACAGTGCGAGCAGCCGCCAGAACACCACGGCGGCGCGCTGGTGCGGCGAGATGGTCAGCACCAGCGCGGTGACCGCACCGTGCAGGCGCTCCTCGAGCTGGCGGTTGAGGTCGATGCCGAAGACCAGCGCGAAGGCGCCGCCGGCGACCAGCAGCAGGACGAGCAGGGCGCGGACCATCGCGGCGGCCGGCGCCTCAGGCGGAGGCGAGCCGCTGGGCGGTCAGCACCAGGAACACCGGGAACTCCTTGGCGGCGCGGTCCTCGGCGCCGAAGCGCGGGCCCTTGGTGCCGCGGCGGTGGCTGCACAGCTCCTCGCAGGCGATCACGCCGAACCCCGCCTGGCCGCAGGCGTTGAGGTAGGCCTGCAGCGGCCGGTGGAAGCTGGTGGTGCGGCTGGCGTCCTGCGGCTTCCCGGGGTGGGTGCGGATGGGCAGCGCCATCGGCGACAGGTAGCCGTCGAGGCGGCGGTACTGGATGCCGCTCGCCTCGTCGAAGCCCCACGAGGTGCGGCGCGGGATGCGGAAGGCGGGGTGGGTCATGACCATGACCGCGCGCCCGCCCGGCTTGAGCAGGCCCGCGACGCCGTCGAGCACCGGCTGGATGGGGTCGAGGTCCTGCAGCGCCATGACCAGCGCGGCGTGGTCGAAGCGCGGCCCCTTGACCGTCGCGGCGAGGTCGCGCGCGTCGCCGAGCAGGTAGGTCTCCTGCGCCAGGGCGCGGCTGGTCGCCGCCGCGACCAGCGTCGGGCTGGCGTCGACGCCGACGGTGGGGACGCCGCGCCCGGCGAGCACGCGCCCGAGCACGCCCTGCCCGCTGCACACGTCGAGCACGCGCTGCCCCGGCGTGGCGGCGAGCTGGCGCAGCACCGCGGGCAGGATCAGTTCGGTGTAGAAGTCGTCGCCGCCGGCGCCGAGCAGCTGGTCGTACCAGCCGGCCTGGGCCTCCCAGGCGGTCTCGGCGGCGGGCGGGGTCGGGGGCCGGGCGGGTGGGCGCGGCGCGTCGGCGCGCGCCGTCGTCGCGCGCGGGCCGGCCGCTGGCCCCATCGGCGGCCGCCGCATCGCGCCGTCGCGGTCGCGGGGCGTAATCGCGCTTGGGGAAACGTTCACCGGTCATGGCGCCCAGCATGCGGCCGGACCCGGGCCGCACAATCGCGCCCCTCAGGCCCCCGCTGCGGCTGCGCTCACGCCGCAGCGGGGGCGGGCGGCGTGCCCGCCTGCGCGTCCGCGCGCCCCGCCTGCAGCCAGGCGCGGCGCAACAGCACGCCGCCGACCGAGATCAGCGCCCCCATGATCAGGGCCTCGCGCCACCCCAGCGGCACGCGCGGGTAGTAGGAGGTCTCGTCCCGGCCATCGATCGAGAAGGTGTAGCCCTCCTGGAAGTGGTAGGGCCCGCTGCGGGCGTACCAGGTCACCACGGTCACTTGGCCGGGGTTGACGGGGTCCTCCGGATCGTTCTGGAGCGGCCGGCAGAAGTCCTGGGTGGCGAACAGGCAGATCACGCTGGCGATCATCGCCACCAGCGTGGCGTAGGTGAGCCCGCGCCGCGGCCAGCGGCGCGCGAGCGCCACGGCCAGCGGCGGCAGGCCGACGCCGGCAAGCATGATGATGGCGACGTGGTAGCGGAGCGGCGACCAGTACATGCACTTGAAGGCCTGCCACATGCACTCCTGCGCGGCGAGCGCCGCCAGCACGACCGCGGCGCCGCGGCGCCACGCGCAGCGCGGGGAGCGGCGCGCGACGATGAGCGCCGCCACCGCGCAGCCCAGCCAGGGGACGCCGGCCAGGACGGTCGCCAGCCCGCGCAGGTTGCGCGGCAGGGACGACGCCGTCATGATGTTGATCTGGTCGGCGTCGTAATAGGTGTACCCGGTGACCAGCGGACTGCCGAAGCGGTGCCAGTTCATCGCCAGCACGGCGGCGATCGGCAGCGGCGGCCGCGGCGAGCAGCGCGGCGCGCCGACCGCGCGCCACCGCGGCCCTCGCGCCACAGCACCCACGCCGCACCCGCGCTCATCACCCCCATCGCGGGGGCGTTCGCGTAGTGGCACATCGCCGCGCACGCCGAAGGCGAGGCCGGCGGCGGCGGCCAAGCGGATCGGTGCGCGGCCGGCGGCACGCAGGGCCGCGAGGGCTCCCCGCACCCCGAGCAGGGCGAGCAGGCCCACCACCGGCTCGACGTAGTAGAGGCGGCTGTAATACAGCCCCGAAGCGCTCAACGCGAGCACGGCGCCCACCCCAGACGCCCGCCGCGCGCGGCAGGCGCAGCCCGCGGGCGATGCTGGACAGCGCCACCGCCGCGCCCGCCGTCGCCAGGGGCGCCATCAGCGCCATCATCCAGCGCCGGTGGATCCCGCCCCCGGTCAGGTGCTCGAGCCCCGCGCCGAGCAGCACGAAGGGCCCGCTGAGGATGGGCAGCCCGATCGAGAAGCGGCTGAAGGCTGCGCCCTGGTCGCCGGGCTGAGCCGAGGCGCATGTCCCAGCGCCCGCCGAGCCAGAGCGCCTCGGCGTCCTGCGCGTACTCGTAGAGGTCGTAGACGCCGAAGGGGCCCGAGAACCACGCGAGCAGGATCAGCAGCGCGCCCACGAAGAGCAGCCCGTCCCCGCCCCGCGGCGCCGGCGCCAGGGCGGTGGGGGGCGCGGTGGCGCTCATCGCATCGCCAGCCGGCGCGCCGCGAACCACGCCATGCGCAGCAGGATCACGCCGTGCCGCCAGCGCTGGATGTTGGTCTCGCCGTAGACGCGCGCGTGGTAGCGCACCGGCACGTCGACCATGCGCAGGTTGAGCTTGGCGGCGCCCAGGATCAGGTCGAAGTCGCCGAAGGGGTCGAACTCGCCGAAGAACGCCCGGCCGGCCTCCAGGCGCAGGTAGTCGGCGCGCGCCATGGCCTTGGTGCCGCACAGCGAGTCGCCCAGGCGCTGGCCGATGATCAGCGACAGCACCGCCGCGAAGAACTTGTTGCCGAGCAGGTTGAAGAAGCGCATCGCGCTCGGCGCGATCGGGTAGACCAGGCGCACGCCGTTGACGTACTCGCCGCGGCCGGAGCGCAGCGCCTCGTGGAACGAGACCAGGTCCTCGGGCGCGACCGCCAGGTCCGCGTCGAGGATCATCAGCAGGTCCCCGGTCGCGGCGGCGAAGCCGCAGCGCACCGCGTCGGCCTTGCCGCGGCCGGTCTGGCGCAGCAGCTTCATGCGCCGCTCCGGGTGCTCCGCGATGCAGCGCGCGATCTCCTCGGCGGTGCCGTCGCTGCTGCCGCCCTCGACGAAGATCAGCTCGGTGCCGGCGCCCAGCTCGGGCACGCGCGCGACGATGTCGCGGATGGTGCCGGCCTCGTTGCGCGCCGGGACGATGACGCTGACGCTCTGCGGCGCGCGCGGCGCGGGCTGCGGTCTGGCGACGAAGACCTGCGCGATGCCGAGGCCGCGCAGCGGCCACCAGCGGCCCAGCACGCGGTTGACCAGCGGCGCGAGCAGCGGGACGCCCAGCGGCAGCGGCATCTCGCGCCAATCGCGCACCACCTCGAAGCCCGACAGGTAGAGCAGGTTGCGCACGTCGCCAGCCGACAGCCAGTTCTGCGGCAGCATCGGCCGCGCCAGGCCGAGGCGGCGCGCGACCGCCACCGGCACCTGCCACAGGCGGTTGAAGCAGGTGATGATCAGGCGCGTGCCGGGGTGGCAGAGCGGACTGCAGCCGGCGCAGCACCGCCTCGACGTTCCACAGGTCGTCGACCAGGTCGGAGAGCACGATGTAGTCGAAGGTGCCGATGGGCGGCGGATCGTGGGCGTCGGCCTGGATGAACTCGAGCTGCGGATGGCGGGAGCGCGCCTGGTCCAGGGCGACCGCGCTCACGTCCAGGCCCACCCCGCGCCGCGGCTCGAGCGCGGCGAGCAGGTCGCCGGTGCCGCAGCCGACCTCCAGCACGGCCATGTCCGGGGGCACCAGGAAGCGGTGCAGGGCCTGGAGCTGCCGGTGGTAGTAGCCACCGAGGGTCCAGCGCGGCTTGGCCGCCGCCTGGTCCCAGTGCTCGCCGCGCGCGCGCCGGTGGTCGGCGCGCAGGCGCTGGGTGCCGGTTTCGGTGTCGGAGAGGAGCATCCCGTCAGCTTACCCCGGCCTGGAGGGCGCAGCCAGGGGGGAGAGGAGGGCTCGGATTGCACGGCGCCGCCCCCTCCCCACCATGGCGGGACAGGTCGAACCCATGGACGGACCCGCATTCCTGCTGTTCTACGCCGCCGTCGCTGCGGTCCTGCTCGGCCTGTGCCGGTGGCGCAACCGCGCCGCGCCGACGCGGCTGACGCCGCTGCGCGAGCTGCCGGCCGAGCCCGACCCCTACGAGGTGGCCTGGCTGCGCGGCGGCGGCACCGAGATCGTGCGCCTGGCGGTCTACGACCTGCTGCGCTGCAGCTACCTGGCGATCGAGGCGAAGGCGGCAGCCGTCGGCCGATCGCGCTGGATCGCGCGCATCGCGCGAGCCCTCGCCCGAGGCGGCGATCTCGCCCTTCGCGCGCATGACCTGGGCGGCGTGCGCCGCGCCGCATGCCGGCCTGGAACCTGCTCAAAGGCGGACCTTCCCAAGCGCATCGACGAACGTTGCCGGGCGCTGCGCACGCGCTTCGAGGAGCAGGGCCTGGTCACCCGGCCGGCGCAGCGCGTCCAGGGCACCCTGATGACGCTCGCGGTGGTGGCGATGCTGCTGGTCCTCGGCATCTGGCGGATCCAGGCCTCGCTCGCCCACGGCCACCACAACGTCCTCTTCCTGGCCGCGCTGATGGTCATCAGCGTCGCGGTCGCGTTCCTGGCCACCATGCCACCGGCGCGGCTGACCAGCCACGGCCGCGCCTACCTGGCGGGACTGGTGGCGGGCATGCCGGATGCGCGCGCGGCGGCGGCCGGCGGCCGGGCGAACGCCGCCGCGGACGCCACGCAGGACGAGCCGGTCTCCGCCGGGATGCCGGCGGCGCCGGCCCTGCTCGGCGTCGCCCTGCTCGGTTTCCCGGCGCTGGCCGGGACCGACTATGCGGTGATGGACCAGCTCTTCCCGCGCGCCAAGGCGCCCGCCGACGGCTCGTCGTGCAGCACCGGGTCGTCGTGCGGAACATCCTCCTCGTGCGGAAGCGGCAGCAGCGGGGGCAGCGATGGCGGGGGTGGCGGCGATGGCGGCGGTGGCTGCGGCGGAGGGTGCGGCGGCGGTGGCGACTGAGCGCGCAGCCATCCTCGGCGCCGGCCTCGGCTGGCGCGCGCAGCTCGGCCCCGGCATCCTCCAGCAGCGCGCGCGCATCGACGTCCTCGAGATCGTCGCCGACCACTTCCTCGACGCCCCGGCCGAGACCCTGGCGGAGCTCGACCTGCTGCGCGCGCACTTCACCATCATCCCGCACGCGCTCGACCTGTCGCTGGGCAGCGCCGACGGGGTCGATGGCGCCTACCTCGAGCGCCTCGCCGCGCTGATCGCGCGGCTCGACCCGCCGTGGTGGAGCGAGCACCTCGCCTTCACCCGCGCCGGCGGCGTGCGCATCGGCCACCTCATGCCCCTGCCGCGGACGCGCGGCGCGGTGGCGGTGGTGGCGCGCAACGTGGCGCAGGTCGCGCGCACCATCCGCTCGCCGCTGCTGCTGGAGAACAGCGCCGCCCTGTTCACCCTGCCGGGCGCCATGGACCCGGCGGAGTTCCTCCACGCGGTCGTCGACGCGACCGGCTGCGGCCTGCTGCTCGACCTCGCCAACCTGCACGCCGACGCCGTGAACCACGGTGGCGACGCGCGTGCGCTGCTCGCGCGCCTGCCGGTGGAGCGCGTCGCGCAGCTCCACCTCGCCGGCGGCGACCATGAGCGCGGCGTGCTGGTCGACAGCCACGCCAGCGCGGTGGCGGAACCGGTGTGGGAGCTGGCGGAGGAGGTCCTGGCGCGCGCCCCGGTGCGCGCCGCCATCCTCGAGCGCGATGCGCGCTTCGCCGGCGTCGGCCCGCTGCTCGACGAACTCGACCGCCTGCGCGCCTGCTGGCCGGCCCTGCGGGCCGCGCGCGCGTGAGCGGCGCGGAGCCCGACCTGGCCGCGCTGCAGGCGCAGGTGGCGCGCGCCCTGGTCGAACCGGCCGCGCTCGCCGCGCTCACCGCCCACCCGCCCGCGTGGCTGGCCGGCGAGCCCGCGCGCCTGCAGCGGGCTCGCCTTCGCCGCGCGCTCCCTGGCCGCCAAGCGCCGCGCCGAGGCGCTGCCGATGCTCGGCGCGGTCGCCGCCGCGCTGGGGCCGGCCGTGCGCGCGCGCTTCGACGCCTTCGTCGCCGCCAACCCGCCCGCCGCCGGCCAGCCGCGCAGCGACGCGCAGCGCTTCCTCGCCGGCCTCGCGAGCGATCCCACCCTGCCCACGTGGGTGCGCGCGCTCGCGCGCTGGCAGGGCTGCCGCGTCGCGGCGGCCCGGCGCGGCCCGTTCCTGCGCCTGGAGCGCTTCGCGTGGCGGGTCGACCGCCAGCGCGGCGCCGGCCCACCCGCGCCAGGCGTGCTGCTCGCAGCCTGGTGGCGCTGGTCACGGCGCGGACGGCTCCATCATCTCCGCCTCATGCTCCCCCACCGCCGCCGACCGCCGCCCACCCTGGATCCCACCACGCCGACCGCTGGCGACCGGCCATGAGCTGGCCCCTGCTCATCATCATCGGCAGCCAGCTGCTGTTCACGCTCAGCGACCTCATGGGCCGCATCAACATGAAGGCCGGTGGCTTCACCGTCGCCAACTTCATGACCGCGTGGTTCGCGGGCTACATGCTGATCCGCCTGGTCGCCACCATCGGCCAGCTCTACATCTTCGCGAGCATCGACCTCGGCAGGACCATGGCGCTGTTCGGCGCCGCCTCGATCGTGCTGTCCAACATGCTCGGCTTCCTGGTGCTCAAGGAGGTGCTGTCGCCGACGCGTGTACCTGGCGATCTCGCTGGTGGTCCTCGCGTTCATGATCCTGGCGTGGCGGTAGCTCAGCCGAACGCCCCCGTCGACGCCACCTGCCCCGCCCGGCGCCTGGTGCGCTCCGCCGCGACCTTGGCGGTGTACCCGCTGCGCCGGAAGGCGGCCAACGGGTCGGCCTCCAGCCCGCGGGCCTGGCGCCACTCGGCCAGCACCGGGCGCACGTCGGTGTTGAAGGCGTCCTTGAGGACCTCCTCGCACTGCACCAGGTCGTGGGCGGCGCGCGCGGCGGCCAGGGCGGCGCGGTCGATGAGCAGCGCCTTGGCGTAGCTCTCCTGCACCACCACCGCCGACTGGATGATCGACTCGATGGTCGGCTTGTGGTTGGGGCACTGGTCGAACATGTAGGCGCACTTCCGCGCGGTCTCGCGCACCGCGGCGTCGCCGTCCTCCTCGGCCGCGACCAGCTCGGCGAAGATCAGGAACAGCTCATAGGGGTTGATCGCGCCGACGGTGAGGTCGTCGTCGGCGTACTTGCGGCTGTTGAAGTGGAAGCCGCCGAGCCGAGCCTCGTCGAGCAGGATGGCGACGATGTGCTCGATGTTGGTGCCCTGGGCGTGGTGGCCGGTGTCGACCAGCACCTGCGCCTGGGGGCCGAGCTTGGTGCAGAGCAGCAGCGACGAGCCCCAGTCCTGGATGTCGGTGTGGTAGAAGGCCGGCTCGAAGAACTTGTACTCGACGAGCATGCGCATGCCCGCGGGCAGCTTGGCGTAGACCTCCTTGAGGGAGGCGAGCATGCGCTGCTTGCGCTCGCGGAAGGAGTCCTGGCCGGGGTAGTTGCTGCCGTCCGCGTACCACAGGCTGATCGCGTCGGAGCCGGTGGCCTTGGCGATCTCGATGCACTCGAGGTGGTGGGCGATGGCCTTGGCGCGCACGCGCTCCTGGTTGTTGCAGATCGAGCCGTACTGGTAATCGGGATCCTGGAAGACGTTCGGGTTGATCGCGCCGATGGCGACGCCGTTCTGCGCGGCCAGGGCCTTGACCGAACTCCAGTCGTCCGACCGGTCCCACGGGATGTGCAGGGCCACGCGCGGGCAGATCCCGGTGTACTTCTGCACCTGGCCGGCGTCGGCGAGCTTCTCGTCGAGGGTCTTGGCGGCCCACGGCTGGCGGAAGGTGCCGAAGCGCGTGCCGCTGTCGGCCAGGCCCCAGGACGGGGTCTCGATGGTCAGGTGGGCGAGGCGCTCGAGGAGGGTGGCTTTGTCCATGCGGGATCCTGTGGGGATGCCCGCATCATCGTTCCCGGGGACCCCGGAAAAGAGTCGGTCCGTCATCGTCTAATGGAATAAAAGTGACTTTACCGGAGTCTGGGTGGAAGCATGAACCACTTGAAATGGCCGTTTTTTTGTCACACGACTGAGACAGGATTGACCTGGAACACCCCTGGAGCGTCGAGCGCCAGCTCGACGCCACCGCAGCTCGAGCTGGCGCTCGACCCCCCCAGGCTGGACGCGCCAGCGACCCGCTCAGTACGCGGTGATCGACGGATCGATCTGCTCGCCCCAGGCCAGGATGCCGCCTTCCAGGTTCAGCACCTTGGTGAAGCCGTGCTTCTGCAGGATCTCGAGCGCCTTCATGCTGCGCCGGCCGGACTTGCACTGGGCGACGATGAGCTTGTCCTTCCAGGCAGCGAGTTCGGCGAGGCGCGCCGGCAGCTGGCCGAGCGGGATGTTCAGGTTGCCGTCGATCTGGCAGACGCCGAGTTCCGACGGCTCGCGCACGTCGAGCAGCAGGTGCGCGGTGCCGGCCTCGCGCAGTTCCGCGTAATCGCCGACCGAGATCTCGAGTCCGCTCATGTCGCTCTCGCTTTCTCCGCGTTTCAGGCCGCAGAATTCCTGGTAATCGATGAGCTTGGTGATGGTGGGGTTCTTGCCGCACACCGGGCACGCCGGGTCGGGCCGCAGCTTCAGCTCGCGGTAGGTCATGTTCATCGCGTCGTAGCGCAGGAAGCGCCCGGCCAGGGTGCGCCCCATGCCGGTCAGCACCTTGATCGCCTCGGTGGCCTGGATCATCGCGATGCTGCCCGGCAGCACGCCCAGCACGCCGCCCTCGCTGCACGACGGCACCTCGCCGGGCGGCGGGGGCTCGGGGTACAGGCAGCGGTAGCACGGGCCGTTGCGGGTGCCGTCGGCCTTCTTGCGCACGTCGAAGACCGTGGCCTGGCCCTCGAAGCGGTAGATCGAGCCGTAGATGTTCACCTTGTCGAGGAACACGCAGGCGTCGTTGACCAGGTAGCGGGTGGGGAAGTTGTCGGTGCCGTCGATGACGATGTCGTACTTGGCGATGATCTCGAGCGCGTTGCCCGAGTCGATGCCTTCCTCGTAGACGTCGACGACCACGTCGGGGTTGAGGTCGTTGATGCCGCGCTTGGCGCTCTTCGCCTTGCTGGTGCCGACGTCCTGGGTGCGGTGGATGACCTGGCGCTGCAGGTTCGACACGTCGACCGCGTCGAAGTCCATGATGCCGATGCGTCCCACCCCGGCCGCGGCCAGGTAGAGGGCGAGGGGCGAGCCCAGGCCGCCGGCGCCGATCAGCAGCACCGCCGACTTCAGCAGCTTCTCCTGGCCCATCTCGCCGAACTCGGGGAGGGTCAGGTGGCGGGCGTAGCGCAGGTACTGGTCGCGTTTCAGCGGCATGGGCTCTCCGGAGCGGCGGGCGCGGGATCATGCAGGCGCGGCGGTCCGGGAAAGGGGGAAGCCGGCCCAAGCCTCGGCGCTCGCCATTTCAAGCCGCCTTCCCCTCGAATGGACTGGCGGACTGCGGATCGAGCCGCCAAGACGCCAAGGTCCCGCAGCCAGGTCGAGCACCTGCGGCTCGGTCCTGCGAGGCCGTCACCGTGGCGCCCTTGGCGTCTTGGCGGTTCTATCCTGTGCAGGATATCAAAGCATGGTCCAGCTGGCGAAGGTCGCCGCCTGGCCCGCCGGCGCCCCCGCCTCGTCCAGCAGGTTCCACAGCAGCGCGTCCTCGATGCGGAAGCGCTGGCCGGTGGTGGCGATGCGGATGCCGCGGTAGCCGGCGAAGTGGCCATCGCGCTGCGCCTGGGCGAGCATGGCGGCGCGCTCGGGGCCGGACTCGGGCTCGGCGGAGCGGCGCGAGGGCAGGGCCAGGAAACCGGGCCAGTCGAGCTCCCACAGCCGCTGGGCGGTGCGGTTGGCGTAGATGAAGAGCGGGTCCGGGCCCGGAGCGTGCGCCAGGACCACCGCCGGCAGCTCATAGAGGGTGCGGGCCAGGTCCACGTCCGGCGCCTGCGGCACGAGGTCGCGCCCCGTCCACCGGCGGTGGCTGGCGGCGATGATCCGGCTCAGGCGCTGGACGGCGGGGATCTGCCAGGGCGGGGGCAGGCTCATGGTGGTAGGCTATGACAGCCCCGACGGCGCCCAAGCCCCCCTCCCCGGCCGCCCCGGCGCGGAGTTGTAATGCTTGGTCGGAAACAACACTCGTCCTCGGGCGTTCTTCTGACCAGCCACCCCTCCGGAACCCGTCCATGCCAGTCGTGACCCGCCGCTGTGCCGCCACCACCCTGCGCCGCGCCCTGACCTGCGCCCTGCTGCTGCTCGCCGCGGTGCCGCTGGCCTCGGCCGGAGAGGCGGCCGGCTTCTCCCCGTGGCGGCTGTTCGGACGCCTGCACGTGCTGGTGGTGCACTTCCCGGTCGGCCTGCTGCTGGTCGCGGCGCTGGTGGAAGTGGTGCACTGGAAGCGCAAGGAGGTGTCCGAGACCTCGCTGTGGTTCGTCTTCGTCGGCGCGCTCAGCGCGGTCTTCGCGGCGGCGATGGGCTGGGCCAACGGCGACGAGCACAGCGACGGAGGCCTCGACCTCTTCCTGCACCGCTGGCTGGGCGTCGGCACCGCCGTGCTGGCCTGCGTGACCGCCGGCATCGCCCTGCGCCTGCGCACCGCCGATTACGGGGTGTTGCCGCGCCGCGTGTTCCGCGTGCTGCTCTTCGCCACCGCCATGGCGGTGGGCGCGACCGGGCACTTCGGCGGCAACCTGGTGCACGGTCCCGACTACGTCACCTCGGCGCTTCCAGCCTGGCTCAAGGCCTGGATCCCCGCCGTGCCGGAGCGCCACAGCGACGGCGCGACGCCCGCCGGCACCCCGGCGGTGGATCCCGACGCCCTCACCGGCCCGGTCGACTTCACCCGCGACATCGAGCCGATCTTCAAGAAGTCCTGCTACGAGTGCCACAACGACAAGGAGCAGAAGGGCAAGCTGCGCATGGACAGCCGCGAGCTGCTGCTCAAGGGCGGCGAGAACGGCCCCGGCTTCGAGGCCGGCAACGGCGACAAGAGCGCCATCATCCAGCGCATCCGCGGCGAGGGCGACGACCCGCGCATGCCCAAGAAGAAGCCGCCGCTGAACGCCGACCAGACCGAGGTCATCAAGCGCTGGATCGACCAGGGCGCGGTGTGGGGCAAGCCGAAGGACGGCTAGTCGCGAGGCGCGAGAGCGCGAGACGCGAGACGCGAAGACGCGAGACGCGAGACGCGAGACGCGAGAGCGCGGTATGGCCGGCTACGACTGACGTTGAGTGGTTTTTTCGAAGCTCGCGGCTCCCGGCTCGCAGCTCGCGACCGCCCCGAGCCAGACAATGCTCCTGGTCACACGACCTCGCGCCTCGCGCCTCGTCCCCCAGGCGGCGGAAAGCCCCCTCCTGGTTGCCCCTCACGCCGGATCGGGAACATCCCCCGCGTGCTGATCCCCTGGTCCACCGATGCGCCGCTCTACCATCGCCCCTGGGGCACCATCGGGCTGATCCTCGCCAACGTCCTGATCTTCATCTGGGAACTGCACGCCGATCCCGAGACGCTCGCTGGGCTCGTCCTGCGTTTCGGCGATGGCTACCATCCCGTGCAGTGGCTGACGAACCACTTCCTGCACGCCGACATCATGCACCTGCTCGGCAACATGGTCTTCCTGTGGGTCTTCGGGCTGATCGTCGAGGGCAAGCTCGGCTGGCGGCGCTTCCTGCCGCTCTACCTCGGCATCTGCCTGATCGACTCGGTGATCGTGCAGAGCGCGATGCTCGGGGCGGACGACGGCGGCGCGCTCGGCGCGTCGGGCGCGATCTTCGCGCTGATGCTCATCAGCCTGGTGTGGGCGCCGGCGAACGAGATCGGCTGCCTGCTGTTCATCTGGATCGTGCCCAAGACCTTCGACGCGCCGGTGTGGATCATCTGCTCGCTCTTCCTGCTGTGGAACGTGCTGATGGCGGCGCTCGACTCCTTCGCCATGGGCACCGCCATGCTGCACCTCAGCGGGGCGCTGGTCGGGGCCGCGGCGGGCGTGCTGGCGGTGCGCCGGGGCTGGGTGGACTGCGAGGGCTGGGACGCGTTCTCGCGCCTGCGCCTGTGGCGCGGGAAGGCGCCACCGCCGGTGACCGCGTCCCGCGTCGACGACGCAGAGGCGCAGCGCCTCCTCAGCGAGCGCCGCGCGCAGGCGCAGGCGCTGATCCACGACTACATCATGAGCGGCGAGGGCGCCCTGGCGCTGCGCGTGCTGCGCGAGGCGACCCTCGCCACCGGGCGCTGGCCGCTGGCGCGCGCCGACCTGCTCGGCCTGATCGACGCCCTGATCGCGGAGCGCGCCTTCACCGAGGTGCGGCCGCTGCTCGGCGAGGCGCTGCAGCGCTTCCCCGACGCCGTGCCCGGCCTGCGCCTGCACGAGGCGCGCGTGCTGCTCGACCTGCGCCGCCCGGCCAAGGCCCTGGAACTGCTCGACGCGCTCGAGCCCGGCGCGCTCGACGCGCACCAGCAGGCCGAGCGCGAGCACCTGCGCGCCAGCGCGCGCGCGCTGGTCGCCGCGGGCGTGCTCGAGATCGACGACTGATGTGGTCGGGACTGCTGGCGCCACCGCGATAGCGCGGACGGCGCCCGTTCAGCCGATGGAGTCGAAGATCGTCACGCGGCTCCACAAGCCGGCGCAGGTGTCGCGGAAGCGGTCGTGGATCGGGTGCACCTGGTAGACGTCCTGGGCGGCCTCGTCATCGAAGCTGACCACCAGCGAGGTGCTGTAGCTGCGCTCGATCACCGGGCGGTTGGTCGGCGCGGGCTTGCCGACGTGGCCGAGGCGCACCCCGGGGATGGTGATCAGGCTGCGCACGCCCGCCTCGAAGGTCTTGAGCTGCTCCGCGGTGAGCCCGGGCTTGAGCCAGAAATAGACGGCATGGACGAACATGGGTGGTGACCTCGTGCGGGGATGCTGGTGCCCGACGCCGCGCTGTCCAGTCACCGGGTCCGATGGATGCGCGTCATCATCCTGCGGTCCATCGGCTCCTTCGCGGTTTTTGCCGCAGAGACCGCAGAGTGGGAAGCAGAGAGGGCCGCAGAGGACAGCGGACTCTGCGGCAACAACCGTCATCGAGCCGTGCCCGACCCCTATGCACTGGCTGCGCCCGCTCACTCCTCGAAGCGCAGCCAGTTCAGGTTGAACAGGCCGCCGCCCTGGCCCTTGAAGACCAGGTAGAGGTCGTGGACGCCGCCCGGGTCCTTCACCGCGCCCTGGACCTCGTCCCACTGCTGCCAGCCGCCGGTGGGCTTGACCTCGGCGCTGCCGAGCAGCTCGCCGTCGGGCTTGTCGGCGTGCACCTCGATGGTCCCGCCGCTGCCCGCGGAGGCGACGCGGAAGGTCATCTTCGTGGTGCCGTCCATGCCGATGTCGGCGAACTTCATCCAGTCGCCGTCATCGATGAAGCCGATGCTCTTGCCGCCGCCGGAGTCCTTGGTGTCCTCGGTCTGGACGCCGTGCTGGTCGCTGAACGACGAGGCGCGCACCAGGCGGTTGCGCAGCACCACGGTGGTGCGCACGGTGTTGCTCGGGATCTCCTTGCCGTCGGCCGTCTTGACCTTGCGGTCGGTGTAGGTCGCGGTCAGCAGGTAGATGCCGGTGTCGTCCTTGGGCTTCGGGATCACGGTGAACGCGCCGCTGGCGCCGGACAGCTCGGGCGGGGTCTCGGCCAGCGAGAGGATCCAGCCGACCATCTCCGCGACCACCTCCTTGCTGTGCTGCGGGTGCGCGGCCATGGCGATCGGCCCCCACACCCCGGCGCCGCCGGTGATGACCTTCTGCGCGAGCTTCTCGACGATGCCCTTCTCGCCGTGGTACTTGGCGGCGATCATGGTGAAGGCCGGGCCGACCGACTGCACCGCCGGCTGGTGGCAGGCCATGCAGTCGCTGCCGAGGATGAGCTGCCGGCCCTTGACCGAGCCGCCCATCATCGACTGCTCGAAGCCGACCAGGTCCTTGGGCTCGGCGCCGGTGATGTACTGGGCGCTGAACTTGACGCGCGTGCTGATCTTGCCGTCGGCGGTGCCGCCGTCCTCGGCGTCGTTGACCTCGACCGCGTAGGTCAGGTTCTTGCCCCACGAGAAGAAGGCGCCGCCCTTCGGCGCCGTGATGGCGATGGTCGGCACCGCGTTGCCGACCGTGATCGGCACCACCGCGATCGCCGACTTGCCGCCCTGGTCGGTGACCGTGAGCTTGGCCTGGTAGAGGCCGGGCTTGGCGAAGGTGAACGAGGGGTTGGCGTCGGTCGACTCGACGGCGTCGCCGGTGAAGCGCCACTCGTACTTCAGCACGTCGCCGTCGTCCTTGTCGTAGGTGCCGGCGCTGCTGAACTTCACCGCCAGCGGCTCCTTGCCGGCGGTGACGTCGCTGCCCGCCTTGGCGATCGGCGCGCGGTTGCCGGCGACGTAGTCGATGCGGATGATCTGCGAGTCCCTGGTGTCCCACCACTGCGTGCCCCACAGGATCACGTACAGCGAGCCGTCGGGCCCGAAGCGCATGTCCATCGGCTTCATCCAGGTGAAGGTCGGCATGAACGGCACCATGGTCGCCCGCGGATCGGCGGCGGTGGTGTCGAGGGTCTTGACCCAGTTGCGCATCCACTCGTAGAGGAACAGCTTGCCGTCGTACCAGGCCGGGAACTGGGTGCCGTTCTTCAGCTTGGGGTCGAAGTGGTAGACCGGGCCGGACATCGCGCAGCGGCCGCCCTCGCCCAGGTCAGGGAACTCCTCGCTCTTCGCGTAGGGGTACCAGATCCACGCCGGCTGGGCCGGCGGCAGCTCGCGGATGCCGGTGTTGACCGGCGAATCGTTGATCGGGTGGGCCGGGTCGAACTTGTCGCCCAGCTTCTTGGTGGCGAAGTCGTAGGCCGTGTACGGCTTGTTGTCGCCGACGAACAGCGGCCAGCCGAAGTACCCGGCCTGGGTGGCGCGGTTGAACTCGTCGTGGCCGCGCGGGCCGCGCTCGCCGTCCTTGCCGGCGTCGGGGCCGACTTCGCCCCAGTACAGGTAGCCGGTCTCGCTGTCGACCGCGTGGCGGAACGGGTTGCGGCAGCCCATCACGTAGATCTCGGGCCGCGCCTTGTCGGTGCCGGGCGGGAACAGGTTGCCCTTGGGGATGGTGTAGGTGCCGTCGGGCTCCGGGTGGATGCGCAGGATCTTGCCGCGCAGGTCCATGGTGTTCGAGGCGCTGCCGCGCGCGTCCTTGCCGGGCTCGCGGTAGTCCATCGGCGAGTAGCCGTCGGACTCGAAGGGCGTGGTGTTGTCGCCGCACGACATGTACAGGTTGCCGCCGGGCCCGAAGCTCAGGCAGCCGCCGCAGTGGCCGACGATGGTGCGGCAGTCCTTGACCACCAGCAGGGTCTTCTCGGTGGCGGTGTCGATGGTGTCGCCGCTGACGGTGAAGCGCGAGAGGTGCTCCTCCGCCGCCTCGCCGGGCATGGCGCGCAGGATGTACACCCAGTGGTTGGTCATGAAGTCGGGGTCGAGGACGATGCCGATGCAGCCGTCCTCGGTGTTGCCCTTCTCGCCGCTGCGCAGCGAGTAGGTCGGCAGCTTGGCGACTTCGACCACGGTCTTGGTGTCGGGCTTCCAGCACGAGATCACGCCGAACTTGCCGCACCAGAACACGCGCCCGTCGGCGGCGATGGACAGCTCCATGGGGAAGTCGGAGCCGCTCGCGAGCGAGGTGACCTCGAAGCGCGAGTCGGAGGGGCGGGCCTTGCTGAAGTCGAGCGGCGGGCCGGCCGCGGCCCACTGCACGCCGCCGAGCAGGTGCTTCAGGTACAGCGGCTCGGCGTAGCTCTCGTCGGTGTGGCCCATCTCGGTGTAGAAGGCGCGGCCGCCCTCGTACTCGTGGTACCAGGCGAGCGGGTGCTCGGCGCCCATCTTCGTGGGACCCGGATCATAGCTGCTCTCGTCGATCTTGAGCAGGACGTGGACGTCCTTGGGCAGCTGGCGGAAGTTGTACCACTCGTCGAAGCGCTCGAACGTCGCCGGCATGCCGGCGGTCGACGGGTGGTTGCCGTCGACCAGCACGACTTTCGCCTTCTGCTGCGCGGGGTGGCCGGCGAAGTAGGCGCCGGACAGCTTGCCGTACCACGGCCAGTCGTACTCGGTGTCGGTCGCCGAGTGCACGCCGACGTAGCCGCCGCCGGCCTGGATGTAGCGGGTGAAGGCCTCCTTCTGCCCGGCGTCCAGCACCGTGCCGGTGGTGCACAGCCACATCACCACCTTGTAGTTCTTGAGGTTGGCCTCGGTGAACAGCGCGGCGTCCTCGGTGGCGTCGACGCCGAAGCCGTTCTCGGCGCCGAGCTTCTTCACCGCCTCGACGCCCTTGGCGATCGCGCCGCCGTGGCGGAAGCCGGCGGTCTTCGAGAAGACCAGCACCTTGTAGGCGTCCGCGGCGCTGGCGAGCCCGCCGAGCGCGAGCAGCAGCGCGAGCGCGGCGACGCGCCCGGCCACGGCGACGAGGGAGGTGCGGGCGCGGGCGGGGAGGAGCGTGCTCATGGGCAGGGAACCTTGGGATCGCGGAAGGGCGGGAAGGCCGGAAGGGCAGGGATGCCCGGGAGTGGACTGGACGGGACTACTTGGCGACGTGCGCGCGGCCGGCGGCGTACTCGATGCCGCCCAGCAGCTGCTTGAGGTAGAGCGGCTCCGCGTAGCTCTCGTCGGTGTGGCCCATCTCGATGTAGAAGGCGCGCCCGCCGTCGTAGTCGTGGTACCACTCGATGGGGTGCTCGCCGCCCATCGCGCCGCCCTGGTAGGTGCTCTCGTCGAGCTTGGCGAGGACGTGCAGGTCGGTGCCGAGCGACTTGAAGTTGTACCACTCGTCCTTGCGCTCGATGGTGTCGGGGACGTCCGCGGTCGCCGGGTGCTTGTGGTCGACCACGCGCACGGTGGCCTTCTGCGGCGCGGGGTGCCCGGCGAAGTAGGCGCCGACCAGCTTGCCGTACCACGCCCACTCGTACTCGGTGTCGGTCGCCGAGTGCACGCCGACGAAGCCGTTGCCGGCCTGGATGAAGGCGGTGAAGGCCTTGCGCTGCTCGTCGTCCAGGATGTGGCCGGTGGTGTTGAGGAACATCACCGCCTGGTACTTCTTCAGGGTCGCGGTCGTGAACAGCGCGGCGTCCTCGCTGGCGTCGACGGTGAAGCCGTGCTCCTCGCCGAGCTTCTTCACCGCGGCGGTGCCGGCCGCGATCGAGCCGTGCCGGAAGCCGGCGGTCTTGGAGAACACCAGCAGGCTGAAGGGCTTGTCGGCCGACTCGGCCGCGCTGGCGGCGCCGCCGCAGGCGAGCAGCAGGACGGTGGCCACGGGCGCCAGGCGGCGCAGGGCGGTCGGAATGAGGGCGCTGGTCATGGGTGCCTCGACGGGGATGGGTGGCGGAGGGTGGGGCGGGGAAGGCCGGAGGTGGGGTCGGGACGGTAGCGGAGCAGGCGGCCAGCGTCACGAGCCGAAGCACGGGTGGAGCCGGAAGCGCACTGCGCGCACGCTGGGCAATCAGACAGGAGCTGAGTCATTACCGGATGCGGGACAAGGCGTTGAGGATGCATTGCAATCCAGCGGTGGATCCCTGGATGCACGGTCACCCCTGCGGGGACTGCGTCAGGGCAGGCGGGACACGCGCGTCGAGGGGTCCTACCTAATCTCCCGAAATCGCGAATGTGACATGCGAATGCGCACGGTCCAGGCGCAGAACGTCCCGGGGGCGGGGACGGATGTGCCCGAATCCAGGCATGGAACGAGTGACCCTGGGCGTCCTGCGGCGCGGGCATGGCCGCGCACGGCGGCGCGGCCATGGTCCCCGCCGTCGCGGCGCAGCGCTCCACCGCGCCGCCCAGGACGCGCGACGCTCTCAGCGGTAGATGGGGAAGCGCTCGCACAGCGCGCGCGCCTCGGCCTTGACCTTGGCGAGGGCGGCCGCGTCGTCGCGACCCTTCAAGGCGCGGTCGATCAGGCCGGCGGTCTCGACCGCCTCGGCCGGGCCGAAGCCGCGGCTGCACACCGCGGGCGTGCCGATGCGGATG
This sequence comes from uncultured Planctomycetota bacterium, assembly GCA_963818245.1. Taxonomy (GTDB): domain Bacteria; phylum Planctomycetota; class UBA11346; order UBA11346; family UBA11346; genus BOG-1363. The sequence continues at coordinate 18,810 of CAWFSD010000039.1, read as the reverse complement.
CCCGAGCCGTGCTGCGCGGGCTGGTCGTCGAAGGGGATGAGGTTCTTGTTCACCGTGATGCCGACCTCGTGGAGCTTGTCCTCGGCCTGCTTGCCGGTGACGCCCTGGCTCATGACGTTGAGCGAGAACAGGTGGTTGTCGGTGCCGCCCGAGACCACCTGCCAGCCCTTGGCGATGAAGGCCTCGGCCATGGCCCTGGCGCTGGCCTGCACGGCGCGCATGTAGGTGGTGAATTCCGGGCGCGCGGCCTCGGCGAAGGCCGCCGCCTTGGCGGCGATGACGTGCATCAGCGGGCCGCCCTGGATGCCGGGGAAGACGCGGCTGTTGACCTTCTTGGCGTGCTCGGCGCTGCGCGCGAAGACCATGCCGCCGCGCGGGCCGCGCAGGGTCTTGTGGGTGGTGGTGGTGACGAAGTCGGCGTGGCCGAAGGGCGTCGGGTGGAGGCCCGCCGCGACCAGCCCGGCGATGTGCGCCATGTCGACGAACAGCGGCGCGCCGACCTTCTTCGCGATCGCCGCGAAGCGCGGGAAATCGAGGATGCGCGAGTAGTTCGAGGCGCCGGCGATGATCATCTTGGGCTGGAACTCGGTGGCGATGCGCTCGACCTCGTCGTAATCGATCACCTGGCGGTCGCGCGTCACGCCGTAGCTGGCGATGGTGTAGTCGAGGCCGCTGAAGTTGAGCTTGTAGCCGTGGGTCAGGTGGCCGCCGTGGTCGAGGCTCATGCCCAGGACCTTGTCGCCCTTCTGCAGGCCGGCGGCCATGTACACCGCCATGTTGGCCTGCGAGCCGGAGTGCGGCTGGACGTTCACCGCGTAGTCGGTCTTGAACAGCGCCTGGGCGCGCTTGATGGCCAGCTCTTCCGCCTGGTCGACGAACTCGCAGCCGCCGTAGTAGCGCTTGCCGGGGTAGCCCTCGGCGTACTTGTTGGTCAGCACCGAGCCCTGGGCCTCGAGCACCGGCGTCGAGACGATGTTCTCGGAGGCGATCAGCTCGATGGTGTACTGCTGGCGGTCCCACTCGCGCTGGATGATCGCGGCGAGCTCGGGATCGGCGTCCGCGAGGGTGCGCGGGGCGGTGTGGCGGAAGGGGGCGGCGTTCGCGGACGGGGTGGCCATGGGCGACTCCTGACAGGTCCACCGGCTGGTGGAGGTTCGAGGGTATGCCCAGGCGCGCGGCGGAAAGCTCGTAGAGCCAGGGACTTCCTCGCGGTTCTCCGCGTCGGCTCCGCCCGGGGGCGGAACCCAGCACCAGTCGTCCCTGCTGCGGATGGTGGCGGTCGCGAGGGACGCTCAAGGGGAAACCATGACCGGCCGGGGCGGCCGGGTCCGGAAGTCCGCAAGTCGACAGCCGTGATTCCTCGGGTCATCAGGTCGCCGGCGGGAATTTCGGACCACGAGACTTCCGGACTCTGCCCGGCCGCGCCCCCGGTCCCCCGTGGACTCCACCCGGCGCCAGCTACTCTGCGCAGACCCAAGGAGTCTCCATGCCCGCACGTCTGCTCTCCCTGCTCGGCGCCGCCGCCCTGATCGCTATCTGCGGCCTCGCCGCGCTCACCGGCGCCGGCTGCCGCCAGCGCAACGCGCCGCAGGTCTCGTACACCTACCACAAGGCGGCCGTGACCGACCAGCAGCTGACGTACGACGAGCAGACGCTGAAGGACACCAGCGGCGTGAGCAACGTCATCACGCACAACAGCGACAAGAGCGGCGCGACCATCGAGCTCTACCTGGACGCGGACAACCAGTCGCCCGGGCGCGACAAGGCCGCCCAGCTCGGCTACACCGTCGTCAAGACGAACTGATCCCACCTTCCCTCCGTCGCCGCTGCCCCACCGGATCGTCTCCGCGGGCCCCGCCGGCCGACACTCCACATCAGCTTTCCAAGGATCTCCACATGAGCGCTTTCCCTGACGAACTCGCCGACGCCGGTGTCATCGGCATGGCCGTGATGGGCCGCAACCTCGCCAAGAACATCGAATCGCGCGGGCACACCGTGGCGATCTACAACCGCACCTACGAGAAGACCGAGGAGGTCATGCAGTGGGAGCACGGCAAGGAGGCGCGCTTCGTGCCCTGCCGCGAGCTCAAGGACTTCGTCGCCGCCATCAAGCGCCCGCGCCGCATCATCATCATGGTGCAGGCCGGCAAGGGCACCGACGCGGTGATCGAGCAGATCGCGCCGCTGCTCGAGCAGGGCGACATCCTGGTCGACGGCGGCAACGCGTACTGGGGCGACACCGACCGCCGCGACGCCTTCGCCAAGGGCAAGAACTTCTTCTTCGTCGGCATGGGCGTGTCGGGCGGCGAGGAGGGCGCGCGCATCGGGCCGTCGATCATGCCCGGCGGCGACAAGGAGGCCGTGGCCAAGCTGATGCCGATCCTCAAGGAGATCAGCGCCAAGGTCGGCAAGAAGAAGGACGAGGCCTGCGTCACCTACTGCGGCGAGGGCTCGGCCGGGCACTTCGTCAAGATGGTGCACAACGGCATCGAGTACGGCGACATGCAGATGATCGCCGAGGTCTACGACCTCATCCACCGCGGCCTGGGCACGGGCCACAAGGACGCCGCCAAGATCTTCAAGAAGTGGAACCAGGGCGAGCTCGCCAGCTTCCTGATCGAGCTGACCGGCAACATCGCCGACAAGGCCGACCCCAAGAAGAAGGGCAAGTTCCTGCTCGACGCGATCCGCGACGCCGCCGGTCAGAAGGGCACCGGCAAGTGGACCACCGTCGCCGCGCTCGAGGCCGGCGTGCCGATCCCGACCATCACCGCCGCGGTCGACGCGCGCCTGGTCTCGTCGCTCAAGCTCGAGCGCGAGGCGGCCGCCAAGATCCTCAAGATCAAGGCGAAGAAGCTCAAGGGCATCACCATCAACGACCTCGCCAAGGCGCTCTACGCCGCGAAGATCGCGGCGTACGCCCAGGGCATGCGCCTGATCGTCGAGGCGTCGAAGCAGCGCGGCTACAAGACCGACATCGGCAGCATCCCGGCGATCTGGCGCGGCGGCTGCATCATCCGCGCGGTGTTCCTCGACCGCATCACCACCGCCTTCAAGAAGCAGCCGAACCTGCCCAGCCTGCTCATCGCCGGCGAGTTCAAGAAGGACATCGGCCGCACCCTGCCGGCGCTGCGCAAGGTCGTCGGCGCCGCCGTCACCGCCGGCATCCCGGTGCCCGCGCTGTCGGCCTCGCTGGCCTACATCGAGGGCTACGCCACCGCGCGCCTGCCCGCCTACCTGACCCAGGCCCAGCGCGACGCGTTCGGCTCGCACACCTACGAGCGCAACGAGAAGCCCGGCGAGTTCATCCACACCGAGTGGCTGGCCTGAACCGCTGATCATCCGAGGGATGCGCCGAACCGGCGGGCCGTGCCCGCCGGTTCGGCGTTTTATAGATTTCTGGATCCAGGCTCGGCCAACGAATCAGCGCATTCTTCGCATCTCGCGCCTCGCGCCTCGCGCCTCGCGCCTCGCGCCTCGCGTCTCGCGCCTCGCGCCTCGCGCCTCGCGCCTCGCGCCTCGCGCCTCGCGCCTCGCGCCTCGCGCCTCGCGCCTCGCGCCTCGCGCCTCGCGCCTCGCGCCTCGCGCCTCGCGCCTCGCGCCTCGCGCCTCGCCACGGCGGGAATGGGCGATCGGGGTGGGAATGTCTGCCAATCTGGCGTCCCGGTGCACGCCGTCACACTGCCTTCACTCCAGAGCGCCAACGGCGCGGCCCAATCCCAGCCCAGGGCAACGCCCTGGGTTTGAATCCCCATTAAAATAATTCGCGAGCCCTGCAGGGGCGGCCCAACCCATGTCTCAATCCTTGGCCCGGATCCACATTCACCTGATCTTCGCGACGAAACGTCGTGAACCATGCATCGGCGATCCAATTCGGGGCTCGCTGCATGCCTACCTGTCGACCGTGCTGCGCAATTTGGGATGCCCGGTGGTACTGGTCAATTCGGTGGAAGACCACGTCCACATCCTTTTCGAACTCGCCAGGTCCGTGCCGCTCTGCGCGGCTGCCGAAGAGGCGAAGAAGTCCTCCTCCCGTTGGATGAAGGTCCAGGGCATCACCGCATTCGCATGGCAAGGCGGATATGGCGCATTCTCCGTTTCTGCGTCTCAAGTACCGAAGGTCGAGTCCTACATAGCCAATCAGCGTGAGCACCATCACCGCATGTCGTTCCAGGATGAATTCCGCGCCTTCCTTGAACGTCACCGGATCGCCGTTGATGACCACCGCTTGTGGGAGTGACGAAAGCGGCCCTTGTCACCTCCAGCGCTTGACTGCACCGACGATTGGGCCGCCCCTTCAGGGCTCGTGAAGGTTTTTATAGGGATCTCATTCCCAGGGCGTTGCCCTGGGCTGGGATTGGGGCGCGCCGTTGGCGCTCGCGATTCCTGGCCGGCGGTCTCTTCGTTTCCAAGGCCGCGCGTGACCCAGGAGATGTGGGTAGTGGGTAGGGCGTTGCCCTGGGCTCGGATTGGGACGCGCCGTTGGCGTTCGTGACTCCGCTCTCTGGAACCTGCCCTCGGACGCGCAGAGCTCCCAGCTTACAGCCGGGTCGAGGCAGGGCGTCGCCCTGGGGTGAAGATCGGGGCCGCGCCGTTGGCGCTCGCGATTGCGCTCCCTGGCGCCCGCCGTTGAGCAGACGGGATTCGCGACATGCGCTTGAGTCGAGCCGCCTTGAAAGGGTCTGCGGATCGGGGCCGCCTCGTTGGCGCCCACGAAATGTGCGTCGGTGCTGGAATCCACTCCCACACCGGCCTGCCCCGACTCCACCCCTGGACAACTCCCCCCAGCCCGTTGTCCTGGTCCCCACATGCCCCCCGCCCCGCACCCGCGATGACCCTCCCCGCCTCCACCGCCGCCACCCCACCCTCCCGCCGCGGCCTCGCCACGCTCATGCTGCTCGGTTCCTGCGCGTCCTGGGGCCTCAGCTTCCCGCTGATGCGCGCCTACAACATCGCGATCACCGAGCGGATGCCCGGGGCCGCGAAGCTGTTCGGCCCCGCGTGGAGCCTGACCCTGCGCTTCGCCGCGGCCGCGTTGCTGCTGCTGGCCTGGCTGGCGTGGCGGAGACAACTGCGCGCCCTCACCCATCTGGAGCGGAACCAGGGCCTGCTCCTGGGCTTGTTCACCGCCGGCGGGATGCTGCTGCAATGCGACGGCCTGAACCGCACGCCGGCCACGACCTCGGCCTTCCTCACCCAGTGCTACTGCATCTTCGTGCCGGCCTGGCTGGCGCTGCGCGGGCGGCGCCTGCCCGCGGTGCGGGTGATGGTGGCGGCGGCGCTGGTCATGGCCGGGGTCGGCATCCTCGGCGGTCTCGACCTCCACACCCTGCAGCTCGGGCCCGGCGAGTGGGAGACCATCGGCGCCTCGGCCGTGTTCACCGCGCAGATCCTGTGCGTCGAGCGCCCCGCCTACGCCGGCAATCGACCCCTGCTGATGAGCTGCCTCGCCTTCGCGGCGTGCGCCGCGTTCCTGCTGCCGGTCGCCCTCGCCACGGCGCCGGGCGCCCACCAGCTGGTGCAGGCCGTGGCCGAGCCGTCGCTCGCCCTCTGCCTGCTCGCCCTCACCCTCATCTCCACCCTCCTCGGCATGGTGCTGATGTTCACCTGGCAGCGCCACCTCGAGGCGACGGCGGCGGCGCTGATCTACGGTTGCGAGCCGCTCTTCGCCAGCGCGTTCGCCTTCGTGCTCCCCGGGCTGCTCGCCACCGCCCTGGGCATCGCCTACGCGAACGAGCGTTTCACCCCCAGCCTGGTGATCGGTGGCACCCTGATCATCGCCGCGAACGTCCTCGTCCAGCTCCGCCCCAAGCCTGCACCCCCGGCCTGATGGCTCCCATCCTGACTCAGCGCACCTGCGAGACGCCCCCTGTCCCGATGACGCTCACGATCTCGAATCGCGCGCCGAGCGCCCAGCGCCTCCCCATGGCGGATTTCCGCCAAGCCAATCTACTCATCCCTGCGAGATCCCCATGCACATCGTCATCGTCCCCGGCACCAACCGCGTCGGTGCGGTCTCCCGGACCATCGCCGACCTGCTCGCCGCGGACTACACCGCACTCGGCTGCAGCGTCGACCTGCTCGCCCTCGAACTCGGGCCGGAGTTCCTCGCGCCCACCGCCTACAAGCAGCCGACGCCCGGGATCACCGCCATGGTCGGGCGCTTCGTCGCGGCCGACGGCGTGGTCTTCGTCATCCCCGAGTACAACGGCAGCTTCCCGGGCGTCCTCAAGCTGTTCACCGACATGCTGCCCTACCCGCAGGGCTTCGACCGCCGGCCGTGCGCCTTCGTCGGCATCGGCGCCGGTCAGTTCCAGGCGCTGCGCGCGGTCGAGCACTTCCAGGGCGTCGCCGGGTACCGCAACGCGCACATCTACCCGAACCGCGTGTTCCTGGGGGCCGGCAAGGAGCTCTTCACCGACGGCCGGCTGACCGACGCCAAGCTCGCGGAGCGGCTGAAGGTCCAGGCGGCGGGGTTCGTGAAGTTCGCCGGCGCGGTCAAGGGCGCATGAGCGGCGCGCCGCCACGGCCGCGCCTCCGGACCGTGGCGGCGTGCGTGGCGCTGGCCTTCGTACCCGCGCTGGGCGGCTGGTGGGCCCGCCCGGACGCGTGGTTTTCCACGCTCGCGCGTCCGCCGCTGGCGCCGCCCGACTGGCTGTTCGGTCCGGTCTGGTGCCTGCTCTACGTGAGCATCGGTGCCGCCCTCGCGCTGGTGGTCGCCCTGCCGCCTGCGCAGCGGGCCCGTGGTTGGGCCGCGGCCTTCGCCGCCCAGTGGCTCCTCAACCTGCTCTGGACCCCGGTATTCTTCGGTCTGCACCGGCCCGGGCTGGCGCTGGCGGTGATCGTGCTGCTGCTCGCCGCGATCGCCGTGACCATGTGGCGCTTCGCGCGCAGCCGGCCCTTGGCCGGGGCCCTGCTCGCGCCCTATGCGGCCTGGGTCGCGTTCGCGACCTACCTCAACGCAGGGTACGCAGCGCTCAACCACGGTTGAGTTCGAGCGCCCCCGGCGGCGGCGTGCCGACCCTCAGTAGGTGAACGTCGCGTCGATCGCCTGCTTCATGACCATGGTCATGGTCATGTCCTTGCCCTGCACCTGGCCGGCGCAGTCGAAGTGGCCCTCCATGGACATGCTCTGGGCGAGGCTGCGCTTGCTGACGTCGACCGGGAACAGCCCGGAGAAGTGCGCGGTGAAGTTGCTGGTCGTCATGGCCATCCCGGGCGGGAGGGGTACGCCGACCTTGCCGAGGTCCATCGCCGCGGTGATGCGCAGGGCCGGCGCGCTGCCGGGCACCAGCTCGACCAGGGTGGTCTTGCCGCTGAGCTGGGTGGGATCGATCTGCATCTTGCCCTCCTTGGCCAGATCCGCCGCAGCGGCCGCGGCGTCGGCCGGCCAGGAGTCGCCGACCGCGTGCCGGGCCTTGCTGCCGAAGATGTCGTCGTCGCTCTTGCCGGTGGGCTTGCTCAGGTGGATCAGCACCTCGAGGGCCTGGGCCAGCTCCGGCGCGGCCGGCGCGCCGCCCACCGTGAACGCGGTCTTGCCGCCGGTGCTGTCGGCCTTGATCACGGTGCCTGCGGGCACCAGCTCCCCCGGCACGCCGGCGCGGGTCACCGACGAGGTGGTCACCGTGAACGCGGTGGTGGTCTCGCGGCCATCCGCCGTCACCGCCAGGACCTCGGCCTTGGCGCTGAGCTGGGCCGCGATCACCTGGTCGCGCGCCGGCATGGCCGCGCCGCCCATGGTCATGGTCATGTGCTGCTCCATGGCGCCCTTGCTGGTCACGGCGTAGTGATCGCCGACCTTGGCGGTGCGGACGAGCCTGATCTCGTAGTCCGCGGCCCAGGCGGGCGCGGCCGCGGCGGCGAGCAGGAGCAGGGCGAGGGCGGGGCGGCGCAGCAGGGAAGCGGAAGACATGATGGATCCTCGGAAGTGGGGGAGGGACGACAGCACGCGCGGAACGGTCGCAGGCGCAGCCTGCTGGTGATAGCGCCCGCCCGCGCGTGGCAAGGCGCAAGCCGGCCGACGGCGCTGGAGCGGCGCCCCGCCGCTCCATACTCCCCGCCCATGAGCGCCGGGAACAGCTTCGACGTCATCGTGGTGGGCGCCGGCCACGCCGGCATCGAGGCGGCGGCCGCGGCGGCGCGCCTGGGCGCGCGCACCGCGCTGGTCTCGGGCAACCTCGACACCGTCGGCAAGATGTCGTGCAATCCCTCGGTCGGCGGCGTGGCCAAGGGCCAGCTGGCGCGCGAGGTCGACGCGCTCGGCGGGCTGATGGGCCTGGCCACCGACGCCACCGGCATCCAGTTCCGCACCCTGGGGCTGAGCAAGGGCCCGGCGATGTGGAGCCCGCGCGCGCAGTGCGACAAGTCGGCCTACGCCGCGTGGATGAAGCAGGCGGTCGAGGTGCAGGCCGACCTCTTCCCGGTGCAGGGCGAGGCCTGGGACCTGGTCACCGCCGGCGGCGGCGGCGGCGCACCGGCGGCGATCACCGGCCTGCGCCTGCGCGACGGCCGCACCCTGACGGCGCCGCGCGTGGTGATCACCACCGGCACCTTCCTCAAGGCCCTGATGCACCAGGGCGAGACGCGCACCGCGGGTGGGCGCATGGGCGACCAGGCGGCCCAGGGTCTGTCGGACGCGTTCGTCCAGCTCGGCCTGCGCCTGATCCGCCACAAGACCGGTACGCCCTGCCGCGTCCACGCGGACTCGATCCGCTGGGAGCTGTGCACCGAGCAGCCCGGCGACGATCCGCCGCGGCCGTTCAGCTTCCTGACCGCGGCCATCACCCAGGCGCAGATCAGCTGCTGGCAGTGCCACACCACCCCGGCCGCGCACGCGCACATCCTCGCCAACCTGCACCGCGCGCCGATGTACAACGGCCAGATCGCCTCGGTCGGCCCGCGCTACTGCCCGTCGATCGAGGACAAGGTGGTGCGCTTCAAGGAGCGCGACAGCCACCACCTGTTCCTCGAGCCGGAGGGCCGCGCGACCAAGGAGATCTACGTCAACGGCCTGTCGACCTCGCTGCCGCTGGACGTGCAGGACGCGGTGCTGAAGGAGGTGCCGGCGCTCGCCGGGGCGCACGTCCTGCGCTACGGCTACGCCGTCGAGTACGACGTGGTCGCGCCCGACCAGATCGACCACACGCTGCAGGCGCGGAGCGTCCCCGGCCTGTACCTGGCCGGGCAGATCAACGGCACCTCCGGCTACGAGGAGGCCGCCGGCCAGGGCCTGATGGCCGGCGCGAACGCGGCGCTGACCCTGGCGGGCCGCGAAGCGCTGGTGCTGTCCCGCGCCGACGCCTACATCGGCGTGCTGGTCGACGACCTGGTCACGCGCTGCCCGGACGAGCCCTACCGCATGTTCACCTCGCGCGCCGAGCACCGCCTGCACCTGCGCGCCGACAACGCCGACCGCCGCCTGGCCCCGCTCGCGGCGCGCTGCGGCCTGATCGCCCCGGCGCGCGCCGCCGCGGTCGCCGCCAAGGACGCCGCGATCAGCGCCCTGGTGGGCGGCGTCGACGACACCACCATGCGCCGCATCAGCGGCGAGGCGCTCGACCTCGCCGCCGCCCAGGCGCTGGTGCCCGCCCTGGCCGCCGCGCCCGTGGCCGTCGCCGAGGAGGCCTGGGTCGAGCTGCGCTACGCCACCTACCTCGACCGCCAGGCGGTGCGCATCGCCCGCCAGCAGCGCCTGCGCGACCTGCCCCTGCCCGCCGACCTCGACCTGGTCGCCATCCGCACCCTCAGCACCGAGGGCCGCCTGACCCTGCAGCGCCGCCGACCCGGCACCATCGGCGAGGCCGGCACCCTGCCCGGGGTCACCCAGGCGGACATCGAGACGCTGTGGGCGGTGATGCAGGGGCGTGCGAAGCGCGCGGAAGGCCTGGAGATGAGGCGCGAGGCGCGAGGCGCGAGGCGCGAGGATCACGATCAGCGCGAGTGACCACCCGCGGGGCCGGCCCGCGCAAACCCGGCCCATTCCAGTGCACGGCCCGGACCTGGGGCATGCTGTACCCTCTCCTCTTTCCACCGTACCTTACTGCCTCGCGCCTCGCGCCTCGCGCCTCGCGCCTCGCGCCCCCTTGTCGAACTCCCCCGGCCGGTACCCCCTCGTGGGCGCCGATCCCGATGTATACTGGCGCATCGCCAGCCCGGCATGACGCCGCGCCCGGACGAGCAAGGACCGACCCTCCATGGACACGATGAAGTCTGAACCCAACTCCTGGCGCATGTTCCGCATCATGGGCGAGTTCGCGGCCGGGTTCCAGACGCTCAGCGAGATCCCCTCGGGCATCACCATCTTCGGCTCGGCGCGCACCAAGCCGGGCCACCCCTACTACGAGGCCGCCGCCGCCATCGGCGAGGCCGCGGTGGGGCGCGGCTTCCCGGTCATCACCGGCGGCGGGCCGGGCATCATGGAGGCCGGCAACCGCGGCGCCAAGCGCGCCTACGGCACCAGCGTCGGCCTGGCCATCAACCTGCCGATGGAGCAGAGCTCCAACCCCTACATCACCGTCGAGGTCAAGTTCCACTACTTCTTCGTGCGCAAGGTGATGTTCCTCAAGCACTGCTGCGCGGTGGTGGTGATGCCCGGCGGCTTCGGCACGCTCGACGAGATGTTCGAGGTCCTGACCCTGGTGCAGACGCACAAGATCGCGCCCATGCCGATCGTGCTCTTCGGCCGCGCCTTCTGGAGCGGTCTGATCGATTGGATCAAGGCCACCATGGAGGACCGCGAGGGCTACATCAGCCACGGCGACCTCGACCTGGTGACCGTGGTCGACACCGTCGAGGAGGCCATGGCAGCGCTTTCCCACGTCCACCCCGAGAAGCCGAAGCCGATCATCGCGGGGCAGTAGGACCGGGCTCATTCTCCGCACCAGACCCCGGTCGGCTGGGGCAGGACTGACGGTCATCGCCGCAGAGACGCAGAGCGCCGGAGAGGGCCGCAGAGGGCGGCCCACAGAGCAACCATCGTTTCAGCCCCCGCCACCCGGCTGTCCTCTGCGGCCCCTCTCACCCTCCCCCTCTGCGCCTCTGCGGCGATAACCGTCGGACTCGACACGAAGCCCGTGGCAGCGGGGACCCCGCCGCACGCCAACCATACGCCGTGCGCATGGTTGGGGGTGGTGCGCGACTGGCGGTTGTGCTTCCCCGCTGCGGCCGATCATCGCGACCCCCCGACGGAAGCTCCTCCCATGGCCCAGCCCGGCGCCCCCAAGACCACCGAGATCGCGCACGCCGACCCGGCGGTCGAGAACGCGCAGCTGATCTTCCGCGACGCGTGGGCGGCGCTCGAGTCCAGCCTGGGACGGCAGAACCTGCGCTTCCCGAAGGAGATCATCTGGCTGAACGGCGCGCCCGGCTCCGGCAAGGGCACCAACACCCCCTTCATCCTGCGCGAGCGCGGCATCACCGCCAAGCCGGTGGTGGTCAGCGAGCTGCTCAACACCCCGGAAGCGCAGGTGATCAAGGCCGCCGGCAACCTGGTCAGCGACCAGGTGGTGGTGGCGCTGCTCTTCCGCAAGCTGCTCGACCCCACCTACCTCAACGGCGTGATCGTCGACGGCTTTCCGCGCACGCGCGTGCAGTGCGACTGCCTCAAGCTGCTCTACCAGAAGATGCTCGAGCTGCGCAAGGAGTTCTACGGCACCGCCCTCGGCCAGCACTTCCCGCAGCCGGTGTTCCGCATCACCGTGCTCTACGTCGAGGAGCGCGAGTCGGTCGAGCGGCAGCTCAAGCGCGGCCGCCAGATCATCGCGCACAACCAGCGCATCCGCGACACCGGCGTCGGCGAGCCGCTCGAGGAGCGCGCGACCGACACCAACGACGAGGCCTGCCGCAAGCGCTACCGCATCTTCAAGGAGCAGGCGCTGGAGGCGCTGCAGTCGCTCAAGAAGACCTTCCACTACCACCTGATCAACGCCCAGGCCGACATCGCCACGGTCGAGCGCAACATCATCCACGAGTTCCAGTACCAGAGCACGCTCGAGCTCGACGACGAGACCCTCGACTCGATCAACCACATCCCGCTCGCCAACGACATCGTGCTGAACGCGCGCCAGCTGCTGGTGCGCCGCCTGGACTCGTACCAGCGCGAGCACACCGCGCTGTTCAAGCAGGTGAACTACGTGATCGAGCACGAGTTCATGCCGGTGATCAGCATCCACTCGATCAGCGGCCGCGCCGAGATCGCCAGCGAGAACCCGATCTTCGCCCAGCCGATGGCGCTGCTCATGCTGCTCGACGTGTTCAACGAGCGCGGCTACTACGCGGTCGGCTTCACCGAGACCAAGGACATCCCCGCGCGCATCGACCTGACCACCGGCGAGATCACGTGCCGCCGCAAGCCGGTGTACCGCTTCTCGATCCGCTTCCAGGGCTCCGTCATCCGCCGCGGGAACTGAGCCCATGCGCTGCTACACCTGGAACGTCAACGGCATCCGCTCGGTGGCCAAGAAGAACCTGCTGCCGTGGTCGGTGCTCGGCGACGGCGACGTGATCTGCCTGCAGGAGACCAAGGCCCAGGTCGAGCGGCTCGAGGCCGGCCTGGCGGCGCCCGAGGGCTGGCACAGCTCCTGGCACTCCGCGGTCAAGCCCGGCTACAGCAGCGTGGCGATCATCAGCCGCCCCAAGCCCGACGAGGTGGTCAGCGGCATCGGCGACGAGCAGTTCGACTGCGAGGGGCGGGTGCTGGCGGCGCGCTACGGCACGCTGGTGGTCATCTCCGCCTACTTCCCGAACAGCCGTGACGGGGGCGCGCGCCTGCCCTACAAGCTCGCCTTCTGCGCGCGCCTGGAGGCCTACCTGGCGGAGTGGCGCGCCAAGGGCTGCGAGACGCTGCTGATGGGCGACTACAACATCGCGCACCAGCCGATCGACCTCGCGCGCCCGAAGGAGAACGTCAAGAACGCCGGCTTCCTGCCGGACGAGCGCGCCTGGATGACGCGCTACCTGGGCCTGGGCTACCACGACGTCTTCCGCGCGGCCAACCCCGACCTGGTCGGCGCCTACACCTGGTGGACGGCCTGGGGCGGCGCGCGCGACCGCAACGTGGGGTGGCGCATCGACCTCGGCACGGTCAGCCCGGGCCTGCTCGGCCGCGTGCGCGACAGCCAGATCCACCCCGAGATCCTGGGCAGCGACCACTGCCCGGTCAGCGTCGAGCTGAGCTGAGCGGCGGCGGACGATGGCCGCCGCCCCCTTCGTGCGCTCCGCCACCGCCGCCGACCTGCCGGCGATCAGTGCGATCTACAACCACTACGTGCGCACCTCGACCGCCACCTGGCAGCTCGCGGAGGAGACCCCCGCCGAGCGCGCCGCCTGGTTCGCCGCGCACGGTCCGGCGCACGCGGTGACCGTGGTCGTCGCCGACGGGGTGGTGGCCGCCTGGGGCTCGCTGTCCCCCTTCCACGGGCGCGCCGCCTTCGCGCGCACCGCCGAGGACTCGCTCTACGTCCACCACGACCACCTGCGGCGCGGTTTCGGCCGCCTGCTGCTGACCGACCTCATCGCCCGCGCGCGCGCCAGCGGCACGCACCTCATCGTCGCCGCCATCTCCGCCGACCAGACGCCGAGCCTGGACCTGCACCGCGCCCTCGGCTTCACCCCCTGCGGCGTGCTGCGCGAAGCCGGCCGCAAGTTCGACCGCTGGCTGGACCTGGCGTATTGGCAGTTGCTGCTCTGAGATTTTCTTCCGGGCTCTGACGCAGGTCCACAGTGCGCAGTGGTCGAGCCGGCGCTCGACCCTCCCGGCGACCCGCAGCAGTCGACCGGACGTCGCCCGACGACCCCCGGGAGGGTCGAGCGCCAGCTCGACCACTGCGACGATCCAGCCCATTCCCCGGACTGGAGGCCGCTTCCCGCGAATCTCGTACCCGGCACTTCCCCCTCGCGCCCCTCGCAACCCGCGCCCCTCGCGTCCTCCGCGCCTAATGCGCCCCTTCCTTCACCGCCCGCCAATCCTTGCCGTCATAGGCCGGCGCGAAGATCTCGAAGAACTCGCTGCCCCCCTCGGCCGTGTTCTCGAGCGCATGCGCCGACCCGCGCGGGATCGTGATCACGTCCCCAGGCCCATAGCGGACGTTGCGCGCCCCCAGGCGCGCCCAACCCGACCCGGACGCGACGATGAGCGTGCGGTCGTGCGTATCGTGCACGTGCGACCCCTCCTCCTTGCGCAGCAGCAGCACGTGGGTGCTCGACCCGGCCTCGCTGTGCACCAGGCGCCGCGCGAACGGATCCGCACGCTCCTGGTCGGTCCACTCCACCTCCGGCTGGATGTTCTGCGGCGTGATCAGGCGCAGGTGCGCATCACCGCACCCCGCCGCCATGGCGATGGCGATGCCCAGGCCCACAGGGCGGCCCCAGCCCGCCAGGTTCTGGAAGATGCGCGACGCGGAACGGGCGATGGATTCCATGGTCGCCTTATCGCCACCCACCTTTGCGCGGCAACGTCCATATCCCCACCGCCGCCCCGGCCCCGGCTCCGGCGTGCCACATGCCCGGGGACATGCGGTCCCCGGTGGCGAGCGGCGCGTTGCGAATCGCGAGTTGCGGGTCTCATGACTCCTAGCTCGTAGCTCGTCCTCCTGGATGGGTTCCTAGCGCCTAGCGCCTAGCGCCCTCCCCCAGTACCATGCCGCCATGCGCGTCGCCATCCTCGACTACCAGGCCGGCAACCTGACCTCGGTGCAGCGCGCCCTCGCCCACCTCGGCCAGGACGCCCAGGTCACCGCGCGCCCGGAAGAGGTCGCCAAGGCCGATCGCGTGATCTTCCCCGGCGTCGGCGCCGCCGGCAGCTGCATGGCCAACCTGCGCGCCGCCGGCCTGGACCAGGCGCTGCGCGAGGTCATCGCCGCCAGCCGCCCGCTGCTGTGCATCTGCGTCGGCATGCAGCTGCTGTTCGAGTCCAGCGAGGAGGACGGCGGCGTCGCCTGCCTCGGCCTGCTGCCCGGCGCGGTCCGCCGCTTCCGGCCGGCCGATCCGACCATCAAGGTGCCGCACATGGGCTGGAACCCGGTCGCGCTGCGCGATCCGCTCAGCGCCGGCATCGCTCCCGGCAGCCCGTTCTACTTCGTGCACAGCTACTACTGCGACCCGGGCCCCGGCGTCGAGGTCATCGCCACCAGCGTGCACGGCCAGCAGTTCTGCGCCGGCGTGCGGCGTGGCGACCTCGCCGCCTTCCAGTTCCACCCCGAGAAGAGCGGAGCCGCCGGGCTGAAGCTGCTGGCGAACTTCCTGGCGTGAGCGGCGGGTTCCGGGCGCCGCCCGGCCGCACCCGCCCTGGTCGGCCACGCGACTCAGTCGCTACCGGATGACGAACCGCCGCTATCGCTGGACGGACTGCCGCTGTCACTCGGTGAGCTGCCGCACCCGCTGGCGCCGCCGCTGTCGGGCGCGGAACCACCGCCATCCCAACCGGTGGAACCGCCCGGGACATCGCCACTGTGGTGGCCGTGACCGGCATCGTGACCGTGCCCGTGATGATGGCCGTGATCGTGCCCGGCGCTCTGCTGATGGTGCGACCCGGCACTCACGCCGTCCGCCTGCTCGCTGGGCCAACCGCCATTGCCCTCTCCGGACATCACCTGGAAGCCGGGGGCGACGCCATCGTCGTCCACGGCGCGGCGCTGACGACGCCCCGCTGGCCGGGACCCGGGCCCGTGGGCGGAAATGAGGATCGCCACCAGGATGACGGCTCCGACGACGAGGATGAGGATGAGGAATCCCATGGCGTGATCCGGTGTGACGCGGACGCAAGCACCGTAGCGGTCGCGCCGCCGCTGTCGATCACCCGTGCGGCAGCCCCAACCGCGCCAGGACGGCCTCGCCCAGGCGTCCGAGCAGTTCCGCGGAACCCACGCCACCGGACCCGTGCGCCGACCAGCACAGCCCGCCGTCCACCGCCCGCAGGTCCGCCTTGCCCTGGACCACCAGGTCGCCCGGCTGCGGGCCGCCCGCGTCAGCACCAGGTGGCTGCAGGTACAGCACCAGATCAGCCCAGCCCCGCGCCGCCGCGACCAGCTCCTGCCCCGCCTGCTCGAGCGGATCGGCGGTCGGCCGTAGCCCCGCCGAGTCGACCAGGCGCAGGCGCCAGCCGCCGACCAGGGCGTGGGCGGCGACCAGGTCGCGGGTCGTCCCGGGGATGTCGCTGACCAGGGCGCGCTGCCTGCCGCACCAGGCGTTCAGGAGCGTGCTCTTGCCGGCGTTGGCCGGCCCGGTGATCAGTACCACCGGCGCGCGCGACAGCAGGCCGGTCGGGAAGGGCGGCACGGCCGTGGGATGCGCGAGCAGCCAGCGCACGGCGGCCGGACTGGCGGCGCGCGCCAGGTCGGACCACGCCACCGCGCCACCGCCGGCCGCGGCGTCGCCCACCAGCGCGCCGCGCGCGGCCCACGGCACCTCGACCAGCCCGTGTCCCGCCAGGCAGGCGCCCACCGCTGCGCGCACGCCGGGACCACCGTGGGTGGTGATCTCGAGCGCGTCGTCCGCGATGCGCACCAGCACCACCTCGTCGACCGCGGCGCCGGCGCGGTCGCGCAGCCGCGCGAAGCCGGCGTGCCCCGTCGCGGGCAGCGCGCGCGCGGCCAGGCCGGGGAGCGCGGAGCAGCGCAGCACGGCCAGCGCCGCGGGTTCGGGCGGCGTCAGCCACGTCCAGGTGCCGGCGCTCACGCTGGTTCCCCCGCGCTGAGCCGCGTGCCGTCCCAGCGCACCACCAGGTCGGCGTCGCGCACCCGGTCCCAGGCGAAGCCGGCGATCAGATCGCCGGGGCGGACGGGCCCGCTCGTCGCCTGCAGCCCCGCGCACCACGCCAGGAAGCCGCACAGCGCGGGCGCGTCGTAGTGCTGGCGCAGCACGGGCGCGCCGACCGCGCCGTGGAACTTCGCGTGCTTGCGGCCGCGCTCCTCGAGCAGCAGCAGGTGGTGCCGGTAGACCGGCGTGGGCAGGCCCAGCAGGCGCTGCAACGCGACCTGGGTGGCGGTGGCGGTGGCGAGGTCGCGGCCGCGCACCACGCGGGTCACTCCGGCGGCCGCGTCATCGACCACCACCGCCAGGTGGTAGGCGACCGCGCCATCGCGCCGGCGCACCACCGGATCGCCGAACGCCTGCGCGGGATCCTGGGAGAGGTCCGCACCCGACTCGTCGCGCAGCGCGATGGGCCCGTCAGTCGAGGCGCGCGCGCACCGGCTCGACGCAGGCGCGCCAGCCGCCGGGCGGCAGTGGCCGGCCGCGCTCGCGGTTGTCGTAGGCCCAGCCGCCATCGGGCGTGCGCCGTCCACCGGCCTGCAACGCAGCACGTCCGGCCGCGCATGGGTAGAGCCGGCCGAGCTCCGCCAGCCGGTCGAGGGCGCGTTCGTGCTGGCCGGCGAGCGCGCTCTGCGCGACCGTGCCGTCCCACTCCAGGCCGAACCACGCCAGGTCGTCGGCCAGGCCGGTGGCCAGGCCGGGCGTGCAGCGCTCCGGGTCGAGGTCCTCGAGGCGCAGCAGGACGCGCCCGCCGCGACGCCGCAGATCGAGCCAGCCGAGCAGCGCGGCGAGCAGCGTCCCCGGGTGCGCGGGACCGGTGGTGGACGGGGCGAAGCGGCCGAGGTCCGGCACGGGCTGGGCGTCAGCGCAGGTAGAAGACCGCATCCTCGTCGCGCAGGCGCTGGATGAAGTCCGCGAAGCCGGCGGCCACCTCGCTGATCTTGTGGCGTGAATGCACCGCGTTGGGCGTGCCGCTGAAGGGATCGACGATCAGGTACTGGCCGGGCAGGCCCTCGAAGACCGGCAGCTCGTTGCGGCGCAGGGGCGGGTCCGGGCTGTCGGCCGCCTCGTTGAGGTAGAGCGCGGCCACGGTCTGCGGGTGCAGGATGCGGTTGACGACGGTGCTCCAGCGCGCATCGCGCGGGGGCCGGCGCGAGACGCACAGCGTGCCGCTGCCGATGGTCTCGTAGAAGGCGCGCACCTGCCGCGGGAAGGGGAAGCCCAGGCGCGCCTCGGCCTCCTGGATGCGCGCCAGCTCGACCTTGCGGAAGGCCGTGCGCTGGGGACCGGGAGCGGTCTCTCCGACGAACGGCAGCAGATCCTGGTAGTCGTAGGGAACGGGCATCGCCCGCACATTGAAGCACGATACGGCGCGTGGCAACCTGCGGATTCGCGGGCGGGTCCCCGGTCGGCGGTACGGTGTGGCTGACCCGCCAGCCCGCCGCCGAGGGTACCCGGACGTGGACCGTGATGATCCGCCCTGCGGCGTCATAACCCGGATTAAGCGCGCACCGGAACCGCGTTCCACCGCGGAGGGCGCTCAGAAGCGATACCGCGCTGCCGTGATCCGGCGCCGACTCCGGCACCAGGTCCCTGGACCCTCGCTACCGCGCGCCCGCTGCCGCGTCCTGGCCCATGGTGAACAGGCGCAGGTCGCGCGCACCGACCGCCACGGGCACGCGCACGAGCGCGTCCTCGCGCGTGCGCCGCGTCCACACGTCGCGCATGTGGACCGGCCGCAGCGGCGCGAAGCCGAGCTGGCCGAGGTCCAGCGCCACCTCGGCCGGCTGGTCGCCGCCGTTCAGCACGCCGACCGCGACCAGGTCCCCGGCCAGCGGACGGCTCCAGATCGACAGCGCGCCGCTGCGCGCCAGGCAGGTGGCGGGCCGACCGAGCGGGTCCTGGTCGATGGCGATGGCCTCGGCGTTTGCCGCCAGGGCGAGCAGCTCGCCGGAGAGGCGGCCCGGGTCGCAGGCGAGCATCAGCGGCGCTGCGAGCAGGCACCACATGCCGAACTGCGCACGGCACTCGTTCAGGGTCAGGCGCGCGCCGCCCTGCTCGACG
>CAWFSD010000038.1:0-68086 GCA_963818245.1 uncultured Planctomycetota bacterium | reverse complement strand
ACCCCGCATGCCACGGCGCGCGCCGGTGCCAGGCTCCTGTTCGCGCGCCATCGACCGATTCAACGCGATCGGTTCAGCTCGACCCTCCCGGAGCCTGCGCGCCCGGGGCCGCTCGCGTCAGGCCTTCGCCTCGTACGCCCGCCCCTGACGCTTCTCGACGTAGTTGATGAAGGCGCGGTTGGCCACGCGGAAGCCGCCCGGCGTCGGGTAGTCGCCGGTGAAGTACCAGTCGCCCGTGTGCCCGGGAATGGCCCAGCGCAGGCCGGCCACCGCCTGGAAGACGATGCGCACCTCGCCCTCCCAGGTCAGGTCGGTCGGACGCACCAGCAGGGCGATGCGCTCGGAGAGCTCATCGTCGCTGAACGGTTCGTAGATGCGCTTGACGTGGTTGACCGGATCCGGCCGCGCCTTGGCCTCCTCGGCGATGCAGGCGCGGTAGACCTCGTCGATGATGTGCGCCTGGCCGCGCTCGCGCAGCAGGGCGATGGCGGCCTCGAAGGCGACGAAGCGGCCGAGCTCGCTCATGTCGATGCCGTAGCAGTCCGGGTAGCGGATCTGCGGCGCGCTCGACAGCACCACGATGCGCTTGGGCTCGAGGCGCGAGAGCATGCGCAGGATGCTCTGCCGCAGCGTGGTGCCGCGCACGATCGAGTCGTCGATCACCACCAGGTTGTCCTCGCCCGGGCGCAGGATGCCGCGGGTGATGTCGTAGGCGTGGCTGACCAGTTCGCCGCGGTCGTCGTCGCCGCTGATGAAGGTGCGCAGCTTGGCGTCCTTGAGCGCGGCCTTCTCCTGCCACGGGCGCACCGCCAGGATCTGGCGCAGCACGTCGCGTGCCGAGGGTGCCGGCCTGCTGGTGGCGCAGGATCTCCTGCTCCTTCCACTCGGCGAGGTGCGCCTCGAGGCCCTCGAGCAGGCCGTAGTACGCCGATTCCGCGGTGTTCGGGATGTAGCTGATGACCGCGCGCGCGAGGTCGAAGTCGATCGCCTTGAGCAGCGCCGGCACCAGCTCGCGGCCGAGCGCCTTGCGCTCGCGGTAGATGTCGGCGTCGTTGCCGCGGCTGAAGTAGATGCGCTCGAAGGTGCACGAGCGGCGCTCGGCCTGGCGGCAGGATCTCGACCTCGCTCGCCCAGCGCCCCTCGACCGGCTGGTGGTTGATGACCAGCGCCGCGCCGGGCGTGACCTCGCGCACCTGGTCGTTGCGCACGTTGAAGCAGGTCACCAGCGCGGTGCGCTCGCTCGCCACCGCGACCACCTCGTCGTCCTCGTACCAGTAGCCGGGGCGGATGCCGTTGGGGTCGCGCAGCGCGAAGGCCGCGCCGTGGCCGACCGCGCCGATCATGAAGTAGCCGCCGTCCCAGGCGCGCGCCGCCTTGCGCAGCACGCGCGCCAGGTCGAGCTCGTCGCCGATGCGCTTCGCCAGCTCGTCGCCGTCGAGCTTGCCCGCGTGCCGGCGCACCAGCGCCTCGTTGGCGACGTCCAGGAAGTGGCCGATCTTCTCCATCACCGTCGAGGTGTCGGCGGAGCCGATCGGGTGCTGGCCCATCTTGACCAGCATGCCGAAGATCTCCTCGGTGTTGGTCAGGTTGAAGTTGCCGGCGACGCTCAGGTAGCGGCTGCGCCAGTTCGAGGCGCGCACGTAGGGGTGGCAGACCTCGGTGGAGTTGCCGCCGTGCGTGCCGTAGCGCAGGTGGCCCAGGTAGAGCTCGCCCAGCCACGGGTAGTGGCGCATCAGCGCGGTCTCGTCGGCGCTGCCGATCTTGAGGTCGCGCACCAGGCGCGCGAGGTCGTCGTGGACGTGGCGCCACAGCCGGTCGAGGCTGTTCGGCCCGGCCTCGCGCTGGCGGTGGAAGTACTGCGAGCCCGGCGCGGAGTGCTGCTTGAGCACGCCCAGGCCCGCGCCGTCCTGGCCGCGGTTGCGCTGCTTCTCCATCAGCAGGTAGAGCTTCTTCAGGCCCCACAGCGGCGTGCCGTGGCGTTCGCGGTAGTAGGCCAGCGGCTGCTTGAGGCGGACGATGGCGACGCCGCACTCGTGTTTGATGTCGTCGCTCATGCGACCCCCGCCAGACGGACAGCAGGCGCGGGGCGCGGGGCGCGGGGCGCGCGGAACCGGGACGCGGCCCGCAGGTGGCCGTCGGCGCCCGTTGAGGACGTTGGCGCGCGCGCGCCGGGCGGGCGGCTCATCGCGTGATCCTCTCCAGGCCACCCAGGTACGGCCGGAGCGCGTCGGGGACGACGACCGAACCATCGGCCTGCTGGTAGGTCTCGAGCAGCGCGATCAGGCAGCGCGGCAGGGCCAGGCCCGAGCCGTTGAGGGTGTGCAGGAACTGCGGCTTGTCGCCCTTGTCCTTGCGGAAGCGCAGGTTCGCGCGGCGCGCCTGGAAGTCGCCGAAGGTCGAGCACGACGAGACCTCGAGCCAGCTGCTGGTGCCCGGGCTCCACACTTCCAGGTCGTAGGTGTGGCACGAGC
Source organism: uncultured Planctomycetota bacterium (assembly GCA_963818245.1). GTDB lineage: Bacteria > Planctomycetota > UBA11346 > UBA11346 > UBA11346 > BOG-1363. The sequence goes on along the minus strand of CAWFSD010000038.1, from coordinate 65,615 downwards.
CGAAGCCGGTGTCGCCGGTGCACAGCTCGAGCACGCGGTAGTGCAGGCCGAGGCGCTGGAGCAGGACCTCGGCGTGGCCGCGCAGCGCGAGCAGGTCGGCGTCGCTGCGCTCGGGCGTGGTCAGGCAGACGATCTCGACCTTGTCGAACTGGTGCACGCGCGTCATGCCGCGCGTGCCGACGCCGGCCGCGCCGGCCTCGCGGCGGAAGCACGGCGTGTGCGCGGTGTAGCGCCGCGGCAGCGCGTCGGCGTCGAAGATCTCGCCGGTGTGCAGGTTGGTGACCGGGACCTCGGCGGTGGGGATGAGCAGCAGCGCGTCGTCGCGGCAGGCGTAGAGCTGGTCGGCGAACTTGGGCAGCTGCCCGGTGCCCTGCATGGCCTGCGGGCTGACCAGGAAGGGCACCGCCAGCTCGGTGTAGCCGTGCTCGAGGGTGTGCACGTCGAGGAAGAACGAGACCAGGGCGCGCGACAGGCGCGCGCCGGCGCCCTTCAGCACCACGAAGCCCGAGCCGGAGAGCTTGCTGCCGCGCTCGAAATCGATGATGTCGAGCGCGGGGCCGAGGTCCCAGTGCGCCTTGGGCGTGAAGGCGAAGGCCGGCTTCGCGCCCCACTGGCCGGCGACCTTGTTCTCGCTGCTGTCGCGGCCGACCGGCACGGTCGCCAGGCAGGGGTTGGGCAGCACCAGCAGCTCGTCGTGCAGCGCGGTCTCGCGCGCGACGCGGCTCTCGTCGATGGCGCGGGCCTGGTCGCCGAGCTTGCGCGCGCGCTCCTTCGCGGCCTCGATGTCCTGGCCGGTGCGCGCGGCCTGGGCGATGGCCTTGCTGGCGGCGTTCAGTTCCGCCTTCACCTGCTCCGACTGGGTCTTGAGCTCGCGCACCGCGGCGTCGAGCGCGAGCAGGCCCTCGACGTCGATGCTCAGGCCGCGGTCGAGCCACGCCATGCGGAAGAAGTTGGGGTCCTTGCGCAACTGGGCGAGGTCGATCATGGGGCTTTCGGAGCGCGTGCGTGGAGACCGGCCGCGGGCGCGGCATGAGGCGTGCCCGACCGGGCAGATCGGGAGTTTATGGCAGGATGCGTTCGGGCAAGGGGAGCACCGGCCGCACCTCGGCTGACCCTTCCCCGGCCCGGGGAGCCCCCGATGCTGCGCCGATGACCACTCCGGCCCCCTCCGCCGCCGTCCTGGCGGCCGCCCGCGCCGCCCTCGCCGCCGCCCACGCCGCCGACCCGGCGCGCAGCGGCGACCTCGTCCCCGAGGCGGCCTACGCCGACGCCATCGAGGCCTGGGTCGCGCGCCTGGTGCCGGCGCCCAGCGCCGCCCTGGGCCTGGCCGCGCGCGCCCAGCACCTCGAGCGCTGGGCCATCCCGCGTGCCACCTTCCCGCAGGACAAGCCCGGCTATTTCGCCTGGCGCCGCGCCGTCCACAAGCGCCAGGGCGAGCGCGCCCGCGCCCTGCTGCTGGGCGCCGGCTGCGCCCCCGAGCTGGCCGCGCGCGTCGACCAGCTGGTGGCCAAGGCCGCCCGCAAGGACGATCCCGAGGGCCAGGCCCTGGAGGACGCCGCCTGCCTGGTCTTCCTCGCCGCCGAACTCGGCCCCTTCGCCGCCGCCCACCGCGACTACACGCGCGAGAAGTTCATCGACATCATCCGCAAGTCCTGGCGCAAGATGAGCCCCGCGGCCCATGAATTGGCTCTGGGCATACCGTTGGCGCCGGCGCTCAAGGAGCTGGTGGTCGCCGCCGTATCGGGGTGAAGGCGCGAGGCGCGAGGCACGAGGTTGTGGTCCTGGATAGCTGGGTGCGACCGCTGACGCTGAGTCAGCGTGAAGGCACGAGGCACGAGGTTGTGGTCCTGGATAGCTGGGTGAGTCCGCTGGCGCTGAGTGCGCACGAATCACTCGGCCCCTGAGCACGATCACCCACCCGGTTCCCCTGTTTGGGCCTCGCGCCTCGTGCCTCGTGCCTCGCGCCTCGCCCCTCGCGCCTCACGCCCAAGTCCCGGAACAGTCGCAGCCGATGATAACATTCCCGGACTCGGATCCGTTCCCCTGACACTCCCAGGAGTCCCCATGCCCACCCTCCGCCCCCTCCTCCCCGCCCTGGCCCTCGCCCTCCTGGCAGGTGCCGCCCAGGCCCGCGAGCAGTGGACCACCGAGGTGGCCGACGCCTGGTACGCGAAGCAGCCGTTCATGGCCGGCGCCAACTACGTGCCGCGCACCGCGATCAGCGAGCTGGAGATGTGGCAGGCCGAGACCTGGGACCCCAGGACCATCGACCAGGAGCTGGGCTGGGCCGAGGGCCTGGGCTTCAACGTCATGCGCGTGTTCCTGCACAACATCCCGTGGGACACCGATCACAGCGCGTACCTGCAGCGCATCGAGGACTACCTGGCGATCGCCGACCGCCACCACATCCGCACCGTGTTCGTGCTCTTCGACTCGTGCTGGGACGCCAACCCCAAGCCCGGCAAGCAGCCCGAGCCCAAGCACAACGTGCACAACTCCGGCTGGGTGCAGGCGCCCGGTCGCGCCATCCTCTCCGACCCCGCGCGCCACGACTCCTTGAAGGGCTACGTCGAAGGCATCGTCGGCCACTTCCGCGCCGATCCGCGCATCCTGCTCTGGGACCTGTTCAACGAGTACGACAACGGCGACGTCAAGGCCGAGGGCTACGACAAGCCGGCGCGCGCGCTCGAACTCGCCACCAAGACGCGCGCCTGGGCCCTGGCCCTCGATCCGGTCCAGCCGCTGAGCATTCTGCATCTGGGCCAACCAGGAGGCGCCGGTCGACCAGCTGACCCCGACCCAGCGCTTCGCGGTCACGACCTCGGACGTCACCACCTTCCACTCCTACAACGACCTGGCCAAGACCAGGAGCATCGTCGCCGCGCTGCGCGCCTACCACCGGCCGCTGATTTGCACCGAGTACATGGCGCGCCCGACCGGCAGCACCTTCACCGCCATCCTGCCGTACTTCAAGGCCGAGGGCATCGCCGCGATCAACTGGGGCTTCGTCGACGGCAAGTCGCAGACCAAGTTCCCGTGGGACTCCTGGCACAAGCCCTACCCCGACGAGCCCACGCCGTGGTTCCACGACGTGCTGCGCGCGGACGGCACGCCCTACGACGCGAAGGAGGCCGAGGTCATCCGCACGGCGATGGGCAGGTAGCCCTCAGGCCTGGGTCCTGCTGTTGTTGCGCACGATCACCGTGGTCGCCTGCTTCTTGCCCGAGGGCAGGAAGCGGGCGAGCGAGCGCACGAACGCGACCAGTTCGCTGTGCGCGTGCGGCTTGACCACGTAATCGCTGATGTCCCACGGCTCGCAGGCCTCCTGGTCCGCGGCGTTGTCCGAGCCGGTGAGGATGACCACCGGCACATCGCGCGGACCGTAGGCGTTGCGCACCACCTGCAGCAGCGTGGCCCCCTGCAGGCCGGGCAGGGACAGGTCGAGGACGATGACGGCCGGCAGCTCGGTGCCCGCGTACTTGCCGAGCCGGTTGAGGCGCATCACCGCCTCCGGGGCGCTCTGCGCGTGGGTGACGCGCAGCGGCATCCCGCTCGCCGCGACCGCCCGGTCGAACAGGGCGCGATCATCGGCGGAGTCCTCGATGAGCAGGATCTCTTGAATGGATGGCATGCTCACGCTCCTGCGGAAGGCTCGAACATAGGCTGTGGGTCGGGGGTCGAGCAAGGCCGTTCACGCCCGCCCGCACACCGCGTATAAGGTCGCGGGGCCTCGCAACCCCCTTTCACCGCTCGCTCTCGGCGGAACAGCCTACGAGGTGCCTCGTTCCCCGGCACGGCACGCCGGCCCCCGCAGGACTCCTCCGGCTGATGCCGGCGGATCGCACGGCGCCCCTGGGTGCGCACCAGCGCCGACTCGCGGAAATAGAGGTGCAGCGACAACGCCGCCTGGAGGCAGAGCAGCACGCCCAGCACGAGGAATTCGTCGACCTGGATCTTCAGCGTCCCAGCGGGGCCAGCCAGCGGCTCGACGCTGCGCAGCGACATCATCACCAGAGCGGTGCCGCCCGCCAAAGCGCAAAGGAAGCCGACCGCGTGGACCAGGCGCTTCACGGCGCTTCCGCTCTTCATCCAGGAGTTGAGGTGGTGCCCAAGGGGGGACTCGAACCCCCATACCATTGCTGGTGACGGATTTTGAATCCGCTGCGTCTGCCATTCCGCCACTCGGGCCGCGCGCTGGTTCTAGGTTTCGCCCCCCGTTTGCAAGCCCAGGGCAGGCGGAGGGCGCAGCGTCCGCTGGGGCCCGCGGATGCCCTCCGCGGGCGCCGATCGCGAGCGCTGCTGCGACGCCTCACTTCGCGACGATGGTCACCACGTGGCTGACCGGCACCACCGCCGCGGCGACGGCGGCGGCGAGCGGAGCGCGCTCGGCCTCGGTGCGGGTGACGGCGGACTCGATGTCCTTCTTGCCCTCTTCGCCGTGGAAGACGCCCTTCACCTGCTTGGTCTCGTACTCCTGCTTGAGGCGCACCGCGTCGTCGACCTTGGCGAAGGCCGCGCTGAACGGGTTGGAGGCGAAGTCATCCGCCAGATTGACGCCCTTGGCGAGCTGCTCGGCGCTGTACTCACGGGTCTCCGTGCCCCACGTGACCGCGTAGGCCTTGGCGCTGCCGCCCTTGGCCACCAGCAGCAGGCGGTTGAGGTCGTGGTTGAACGGCACCAGGGTCATGCCCGAGCGGATCGAGCCGTCCTGGTCCAGCGGTCCGGTAGCGCAGAAGGGGTAGCGCGTGCTGGTCAGGTGCAGTTCGCCGGTGCTGGCGTTGTCGACGGTGTGCCCGGCGGTGGCCGTGGCCTTGCCGGCGGCCAGGTCCCAGGTGATGGTGCCGATGTCGCCGCTCAGCCCCATGGCGCGCAGGTAGGCGTAGGCCATGACCACGTGGCCTGCCCAGTTCGGGTGCACGCCGTCGCCGCCCGCGACGTTGTAGCCAGCGCCGTACTTGTCGTGCGCGGCGTAGGCGCTGGTCAGCATCGGCCAGAACACGTCGGCGAAGCGCGCCCCTTCCTGCGCGGCGAGCGCGACGTCGGCGTTGCGCAGGCCGAGCAGGCTGACGTTGAGATCGTCGACGGTGCCGTTGGCGGTCTTGACCCAGCCGGGGACCTTGCCGACGCAGCCGGGCGAACCCAGGACCACGCGCACGCCGGCCTTGGTGAAGGCGCGCACCACGTCGCCGTAGTGCTGCACGTAGGCGGCGAGGATCTTGTCGTCGTGCGGCACGTAGCGGAAATCGTTCATGCCGTAGCAGAGCGTGGCGATGGTCGGCTTGAAGCGCAGGCAATCGCTCTCCTGACGGTGGCTGAAGCCCTCGGCGGTCTCGCCGCTCCAGCCGTACTGGCGCGCGGTGACGGCCAGCTCCGGCGTGCACGCCGTCAGGTAGGTCTCGATGATGCGCGAGTACATCTTCTGCTCGGTGATCGAATCGCCGATGATCGCCAGGCGGTCGCCCTTCTCGAGCGCGAGCCGACCGGGCTTGGGCGCCTTGACCGCATCGAACTTGGCCAGCGCCTCGCCCGCCGGCTTGGGCTCGAACTCCACCGCCGGCAGACTCGCCGCGACCAGCAGGGCGGCGGCCAGTCCACGCAGGATGGGGGTGAGGAGGCGCGGGAGGAGGGTGGCGGGCATGGGGGCCTCGGGGACAAGGGGGAGGCGGGAGGGGAGAAGCAGATGCGAGACGCGAGTTGGCTACCTGAGGAATGCCCGGACGTCGCCAGGAAAATGGCGTCCGGCCACAGTATGCCTTGGTTGAGGGTCGAAAACCACAGCGAGCGGATGCGTCGTAACGCTCTACCTGCTGTGCTCCCCGGCTCCCTGGCTCCCCTGGCTCCCCTGGCTCCCTTCCCACCTCCCTCCCCTCCCCACCACCCCTTGCATTCCGCCCTCCCCCCGTGCAATCCCGCCATGCCCGCGCCCGCCCCGTCCCTCGCCGCCCCGCCGCGCCGCCGTCTGACCGTGCCGGTCGCAGCGCTGCTCGCGGCCCTGATCGGCGGCTTCGCCTGGGGCGTCGCGATGTACGCCTGGGGGCGCCACCAGGCGCCGCCGCCGGCGCCGACGGGTGGCATGCCGGACCCGGGGCTCGCCACCTTCGCGGCGCTGAACCGCGTGGATGCGGCGCTGGCCGCCGAGGACGCCGCGACGGCGCGCGCCCTGCTCGCCAAGGTGCATCCGCCGATCGGCCAGCTCTTCGTCCAGGCGCTCGAACTGCGCGTTGCTGCGCTGACCGCGTTGGATGCGCGCCTGGCCCGCGTCGCGGCGCAGCGCGCCGTGGCCGCGCGCCTCGATGCCGCCCTGGTCGCGCGCGCCGCGCTGCCGCTCGAGCAGGCGCAGCCCGATCCGGAGCACGCCGAACGGGTGCTCGCACTGTGCCGTGCGCGACCCCGCCCGGCCCGGGCTGGCGGTGACCGCGACCGCGCGCGTGCTGCGCAGTTCCGACGGTGGGCGCAGCTTCGCCCAGGCGCTGGAGATCTATCCCGAAGGCCAGGCCGGCACCATCGTCCCGCTGCTGCTGCGCCACCCTGCGCAGGGCGGCCCGGTCTTCGTCTACGCACCCACCCGCGAGCGCCTGGGCTGGTGGTCCGACGACGGCGGCGCGCGTTTCGCGCCGGTGCCACCGCCCCCTGGCCCGGGTGGCGCCGCCCCCGTGGCGGCGGTGCTGGGTGGCGACCGCGTCCTGGCCGTGGCGGTGCGCGACGAGCAGAACGGCCGCCCCGGCGTCCAGCTCCAGCTGAGCCGCGACGGCGGCGAGCACTGGCAGCCCGGCCCGCGCGCCGACGCGCTGATCGCCCTGCTCGCCACGCGCAGCGGTCTGCTCGCGCTGGCGCGCGCCGATGGCAAGGTGGTGGTCGGCGGCGACGGCGGCAGCAGCCTGCAGGAGGCGCCCGCCGACCTGCAGCGCGCCCTGGCGGCGCCCGCCCAGGTCGTCGCCACGGCCCGCGCCGAGGATCGCATCGCCCTGCTCCTCGACAGCGGCGCGCTGGTGACGCTCTCCGGCGATGGCCGGCCGCTCGCCCTGGTTCCGACGGGGCTCCAGGATCCCGCCGGCGCCCTCCTGAGCGGCGCGCACGCGGATCCGCAGCGCTGGTACCTGCTGCACCCGCAGCGCGGCCTGCTGCGCAGCGACGATGGCGGCCGCACCTGGCGCGCCGGCGCGGGCCGGCTCGCCACGCTGCGCGGCCGCGACCTCGCCTGGGGCGACGGCCTGCTGATCGCCGGCGAGACCCTGTGGGCCTTCACCGACGACGGCGACGCGTTCTTCGCTTTGTAAGGGAAGAAGCGGAAGGCTGCAGGGGGCGCTGTCCCGCCACGCTGCCGTTGCGCCCCCCGCCTTCCGGGTCTACACTGCTGCGACGACGCCGCTTGCACGCTTTCTCCGTCAATCCTTAACAGGCAGCGGAAGACTCCCCGCGCGCACCCCACCAGGCCGGCCCGCGCGGGCCCCGGCCTTCGCCCAAGGAAATCCATGAAGCGTTTCGACGTGATCGTCATCGGCAGCGGCCCCGGCGGCGAAGGCGCGGCGATGCAGGCCTGCAAGAGCGGCAAGAAGGTCGCGGTGGTCGAGGCCTACCGCGACGTCGGCGGCGGCTGCACGCACTGGGGCACCATCCCCAGCAAGGCGCTGCGCTACGCCGTGCGCCGGCTGATGGAGTTCAAGAGCAACCCGCTGTACAGCCTGGTCGCCGACGGCTTCGACCTGACCTTCCCGCAGCTGCTGAAGACCGCCGACGGGGTGATCCGCAAGCAGGTCTCGATGCGCCACACCTTCTACGACCGCAACGACTGCGAGGTGCTGCACGGCAAGGCCACCTTCGTCGACGACCACACCATCGAGGTCGGCGACCACAAGGGCTTCGAGGAGCGCTTCCAGGCGGACGCACATCGTCATCGCCACCGGCTCGCGCCCGGCGCGGCCGGCGGGCGTCGACTTCGACCACCCGCGCATCTTCGACAGCGACACCATCCTGCGCCTGGGCTTCACGCCCCACTCGATCACCATCTACGGCGCCGGCGTGATCGGCTGCGAGTACGCCTCGATCTTCCGCAACCTGGGCGTGAAGGTGAACCTGGTCAACACCCGCGACAAGCTGCTCGCCTTCCTCGACGACGAGATCATCGACGCGCTCAGCTACCACCTGCGCGACCAGGGCGTGCTGATCCGCCACAACGAGGTCATGCGAGAAGGTCGAGGGCGCCGAGGACGGCGTGGTGCTGCACCTGCAGTCCGGCAAGCGCCTGAAGACCGACGTGCTGCTGTGGGCCAACGGCCGCACCGGCAACTCGCAGGACATGGGCCTGGAGGCGGTCGGCATCAAGGCCACCGAGCGCGGCACCATCCAGGTCAACGAGGCCTTCCAGACCGCGAAACCGCACATCTACGCGGTCGGCGACGTGATCGGGCCGCCCGGGCTGGCGAGCGCCGCCTACGACCAGGGGCGCTTCGCGGCGACCCACCTGGTCTACGGCAGCGCCGACGCCCAGCTGGCCCGCGACGTCCCGAGCGGCATCTACACCTCGCCGGAGATCAGCTGCCTGGGCCGCACCGAGCGCGAGCTGACCGCGGCCAAGGTGCCGTACGAGGTCGGCCACTCCCAGTTCCGCAGCATGGCGCGCGCGCAGATCACCGGCGCCACCGTGGGCATGCTCAAGATCCTCTTCCACCGCGAGACCCTGCAGATCCTCGGCATCCACTGCTTCGGCGACCAGGCCGCGGAGATCATCCACATCGGCCAGGCGATCATGACCCAGCCCGGTCCGGGCAACACCCTGAAGTACTTCATCAACACCACCTTCAACTACCCGACCATGGCCGAGGCCTACCGCGTGGCGGCGCTCAACGGCATCAACCGGCTGTTCTGAGCGGCGCTGGACCTGCCCGACCTGCTGCCGCTGTTCCCGCTGCCGGAGCACGTGCTGCTGCCCGGGCTGCCGGTCCCATTCCGCGTCTTCGAGCCGCGCTACCGCGCGCTGGTGCGCGACCTGCTGGCGGTGCGCCGCGGAGCGGCGCTGGCTGGCGGTGCCGTGCCTGGCGCCCGGCGCCGACCCGGCCGCGGACCCGCCGCCCTTCCTGCCGCTCGCGGCCGCCGCGCTGCTGCGCGAGGCGCGCGGCCTGGATGAGCACGGCCACCCCGGCGAATTCCTGATCCTGGTCGAGGGTCTGGTGCGCTGCCGGCTGCACGAGGAGCATGACCCCACCACCCCCTACCGCTGGGCCCGCCCGCAGGTGCTGCCCGACCAGCCCGCGACCGGCGACCTCGGCGCGGCGCTGGCCGGCCTGGTCGACCCGGTGGCGCGCCTCGGCCGCCGCCTGGGCGCGGGCGCCGACCGGCTCATGGGCCTGCTCGAGGAGCGCGACGAGCGCTTCGCGGACCGCCTCGGCGCGCTGCTGATCGAAGGTCCGGCCGAACGGCAGGACTTCCTCGCGTGCCTGGACCCGCTGGCGCGCGCGGCGCGGGTGGCGGGCGTGCTCGCCGCCCTCGAGCGGCGGACCCGCGGCGGCTGGAAGCCATCGGCGAATTGAGCGCAACCCTCTACCGTACCAGGGGCTGACGACCGCCAGCCGGAATTTCCCGCAACGTCACCCCCGGACGTACGTCATCCTGACCTGACCATGCGCGGTACGCTGCCCATCCTCCTCCTGGCCGTCCTCGTCGCCCACGCCGGTGCCGGTGAAGCCAGCGCCAGCGTCATGACTCCCGCAGCGGGGTCCGTGGCCAAGGCCGCCGCGCTGCCGGTCCAGGTCATCGCGCTCGCCGCGCCGCTGACCACCATGGTGCCCTGCCCCGGCCCGGTGCCGGCAGGCGGCGGCACGCTGCGCGCGACCATCGAGGTGCCCGCCGATGCGCCCGGCGACCTCGGGGTCGGCGCCTACGTCGCCGACCGCCACGGGCGCTGGTTCCAGCGCGCCCGACCGGGCGTGCTCGCGCCCGGGCCACCACGTGCTGGAGTTCGACCTCGGCGGCGACGCCGCGCTGCTCGGCGAACCCGCGCCCACCGCCTGGACCCCGGCCGACGCGGCGCTCGCCGCGCAGGCCGGCCTCTACCTGTGGTCGGCCGGCGGGAGCCGTTGCGCGGTGCGCATCAGTGGCCTGGCGGTGAGCGCGGCGCCCCCCGCCAAGGCGCCGGCGCGCAGCGGCCGGCTCACCGGCCTGGAGCTCGGCCAGTACGCGGCCGGCACCAACTCGGCCCACGCGCGCACCGGCGAGCGCTGGTCGCTCAGCGTGCTGCCCGAACCGTTCCCGGCGAATCCCTACGATCCCGCCGAGTTCGCCCTCGACGCGGTGTTCACCGCGCCCGACGGCAAGGAGCAGCGCGTGCCCGGCTTCGCGCGCGAACCCATCCTGCTGCGCGACCGCGGCGACCGCGAGGACGCGGTGCCGGACGGTCCGACCGCCTTCGCGGTGCGCTTCCGCGCGCGCGCGCCCGGCACCTGGCACGTGCGCCTGGAGGCGCGCTGGGGCAGCGGTCGCACCGTGACCAGCCGGCTGCCGGACCTCGACGTCGCGGGCGAGCCCTGGGACGGCTACGCGCGCGTCGACCACGACGACCCGCGCTTCTTCAGCGTCGGTGGCGCCTTCCACTGGCCGGTCGGGCTGAACCTGAACTCGGCCTACGACCTGCGCTCGCGCGACCGCCTCGGCACCAAGCTGACCCCGGACCGCGGCACGCTCGCCTACCTGCCGCGGATGGAGCGCTTCGCGGCGGCCGGCGGCAACCTCATCGAGATCTGGATGTCGAGCTGGAACCTGGCCCTGGAGTGGCGCTCCGACTGGCCGGGGTTCGCCGGCGCCGGGCGCTACAACCAGGCCAACGCCGAGCGCCTCGACCGCATCCTGGACGAGGCGTGGCGGCTGGGCATGCGCGTCAACCTGGTGATCAACAACCACGGCCAGGCCTCGCCCCAGGCCGACCGCGAGTGGAAGGACAACCCGCTCAACACCGCCAACGGGCGGGCCGCTGACCGATCCCTACACGGTGTTCACCGATCCGCGCGCGCTCGCGCTACCAGGAGCGCCTGCGCCGCTACCTGATCGCGCGCTACGCGGACCACCCCGCGGTGTTCGGCTGGAAGCTGTGGTCCGAGGTCAACCTCACCGCCGCCGGCGACATGCGCCGCCAGGGCGGCTCCGTCCCCGACGCCGAGCGCCACGAGACCCTGCTGCGCTGGCACGAGACCGCGGCCGCGCGCTGGCACGCGCTCGACGGCTACGGCCACGGCGTCACCACCCACTGGGCCGGCGACTACCGCCGCCCCGACCGCGCCATCGTCGCCCTGCCCGGGCTGGACTACATCTGCATCGACGCCTACCACGGGCAGAACCACCGCCCCGCCGGCGGCCTCGACGGCCTGCTCGCCGCGCCGAACCCCGGCGACCTCATCGTCAACCTGCTGTGGCAGAGCACGGAGGACGCCAGCAACGGGCTGGCGCGCTTCGGCAAGCCGCTGATCGTCACCGAGTACGGCGCCTCCAGCCAGGGCGGGCCGCCACCGCAAATGCTCGCCGAAGCCGCTTCGGGAGACTGGGCCGGCCTGGTCAGCGGCCACGGCGCGGCGCCGATGCTGTGGTGGTTCGAGTGGGTGGACCAGGGCGAGCACTGGCAGCCGTACCGGGCGATCACGCGCTTCCTGCAGGGCGAGGACCTGCGCGGGGCGCAGGCGCACAGCGTGGTGCTGGGGGCGACCAGCGCCCAGGGCGACCTGTGGGCGCGCGCCTGGGCGCGGCCGGGGCGCATGCTCGGCTACGTCGCCGACAGCCAGTGGGCCTGCTCCGGCGAGGGCGCGGCGCTCCACGCCCACGCCACCGTCCAGATCGGCACCCAGGTGGCGCCGGGCGACTGCCTGGTGCAGTGGTGGAACGCCGACAGCGGCGAGATGCTGGCCACCGAGACCGTCGTCCACCCGGGCGGCGCGCTGGCCCTGAACGCCCCGGCCTTCGCGCGGCACGTGGCGTTCAAGCTCATCCGCAACGTGCCGGCGTCGCCCTGATCCGACCGTGGGGCGGCAGCGTCCCACCATGCACACGCCCTGACGATCATCCTTGCCCGTCCGTGGAACCGGTGGTACCTCCGGTGAGCGCATCCGCGCGGAGGGGCGATGGCAGGTACCGTTGGCGAACGATCCGGGCCGCCGCCCGCGCCCACCATCCTGCGCAGCGCGCGCCTGACCGTCGAGATCGCCGCCCCGGGCAGCACGTACTCCGGGGCGCGCTTCGACTGGTCGAGCTTCGTCACCCAGGTGACCCTGGACGGGCGGCACCGCTTCCTCTCCCCCGAGTCCCAGCGCCCGGGCGCCGGCACCGGCGGCAGCGGCCTGTGCTGCGAGTTCGACATCCTCGGCCCGGCCGGCTTCGCCGAGACCGCGGCCGGCGAGGCCTTCCCGAAGTGGGGCGTCGGCCTGCTCACCCGGCCCGACGACCGCCCCTACGACTTCTCCCGGGCCTATCCGGTCGCGCCCTTCACGCGGCGCACGTCCGCCACCGCGACGCGCCTGGAATCGGTGACCGAGGCGGAGCCGTGCCGCGGCCTGGGGCTGCGCCTCGAACGCGCGCTCGAGGTCGTCGGCAGCGACCTGCTCAGCGACGTGAGCGTGGTCAACACCGGCACCCGCGCCGTGCACACCCGCGAGTACTGCCACAACTTCGCCGCCATCGACGGCCACCCGATCGGCCCCGACTACCGCCTCGAGCTGTCGCAGCCGCTGCACGTCGACCAGCAGGACCCGTGGTTCAGCGGCACCGGCTCCGTCCTGCGGCCGCACCGGCTGGTGCCGACCGGCGCGAACGCCTACCTGTGCGGGCCGCTGGTCCCGGCGCGGGACGGCTTCACCTGGCGGCTGGTGCACGCGCCGAGCGGGGTGTCGTACAGCGAACAGGTGCTGTCCGAGCCCGGCCCCGCGCTGTGCGCGGTGTGGGCCACCGCGCACGTCATCAGCCCGGAGGTGTTCGTCGACGCCGTGCTCGCACCCGGCGAGCGGCGCGCCTGGCGGCGGCGCTACGCGTTCGCGGTCGGGGCCTGAACCGGCAGCGGCGCGGGCGGCTTGGGCATGGCGACCACCGGCGGCTGGATCTCCAGCGGGTGCAGGTCCGCGAACGGCACGATCGCCGGGTGGGCCTCGCTGGCGTGCAGCTCGGCGAACGGCTCGATCGGCCGCGGCTCTTCGATCGGCTGGATCTCGCTCGGGTGCAGGATGGCGGGCACCAGCGCCTGCACATCGCCATCGTGGATCACCGCCGGCTCGATCTGCTCGGGCTCCAGGTCGATCTCCTCGGCCGGGATGAGCAGGAAATCGATGACTTCGGGACGCTTGGCCTGGCGTAGGCGCAGGGCGATCATATCCGACCCGGCGAAGACTTCGCGGTTGACCTGACGCCCGTTCATCGGTGGCAGTATAAGCCGGAGCGGCTGTCTGCCAGAGCTGCTTGGGCGTGCCCGGACATGGGTCGGGCGGCGGCGGGTACGGCGGGGAAGGGGCACGGAGCGTTCCAGGTCGGGACGTGGTAGCGCGACAGCCGGTGGGCTCCAGGACGACCCGGCCGCCGACCGGGCGGTGTGATATCCGCCTGACCGGAGCATGGGGCTTTACCCCTGGGGTTGCCGGCCGGCCGCGCCACAAACGGCGCCTTCATCATGGCGAGGGCGACAGCATGACGACAGCGACCGAAAACATCCGTTTCATCTGCAACTCGTGCGGATTCCGGGCGCGCATCCCGGGCACCTACAAGGGCAAGGTCATCCTCTGCCCCGGCTGCCAGGCGATGAAGATCGTCGCCCCGGACGGCAGCGACCCGACCGGCAGCACCGTGGCCGTGCGCCGCGTCGAGACCGCCACCGTTCCGGCCGGGACCTACAGCACGCCCGATGCCTCCGGCAAGATCCGCTTCACGTGCACCACCTGCGGCTACCTGGCCAAGCTCGGCGCGAACTACGCGGGCAAGGCCATCGCCTGCCCCTCGTGCCAGTCGCCCCAGCTCATCCCGCCCCTGGCCCCGGCCGCCGTCGCCGCGCCCAAGGCCGAGATCGAGCTGGCCCTGGACCTGAGCGCGCCGAGCGCCCCCGAAGCGGAGCCGGCGGCACCGGCGCCGCCGGCCAGGCCCGCCCCGGCGACGAAGGCCGCGAAGGCGGAGCCGGTGGCCCCCGCGCGGGACAGCGCCGGCCCCGGTCGCGGACGGATTCTCCCTGGATGAACCCGAAGCCCCGGCCAAGTCCCACCTCGCTGACGAGCCCGCCCCCCCCTCCGACCTGCCCACCGGCCTCGCCGACGAGCCGGCCGCAGTGGCCGCGCCCAGCCTGGATGACCTCGACGGCGGAGCCGCCGGCGCCGCTCCCGGCCAAGCCCGCGGCCAAACCCCTGGCCCCGCCGCGGCAGGTCGGCGACGCCCGGCGCGCCCGCGCCGGCCGCCCGCCGCCGCCGAGCCGCCCACCACCAAGCCCAAGCCCGGCGGGGTGGTGCGTCGCGGCGCCAGGCCGGTCGAAGAGGACGCACCGAGGAGGACTCCGGGGATGACGGTGACGCCACCGACACCCCGCCGGCCAAAGCGCAGGTGTCGGCCCCGTCTCTCGGGCGCCAGCGGTGGCCTGATCGACCAGCTCAAGCAGCCGCCGGCGCTCTACGTCACCGTCCTCGCCGTCGTCAGCACCGCACTGATGCTGGTCTTCCTGGTCCTCTGGCGGATGAGCGCCGGGGCCGCCTCGGACGAGAAGTGACCGCGCCGATTCCTACAGCGGCAAGTTCGAGTCCGAGTCGAAGGCCCACTCCGACGCCGACCTCAAGCGCGAAGGGCATGGCCAACGAACTGCTAAGGACGCCAAGGCGAAGCTGGATGCCGCCGTGGCCGCCGGCAAGAAGACCGAGGCCGCGCTCGCCACCGCCGAGTCCGAGAGCCAGACCGCGAAGGCGGACGCGGATGCCGAGCGCACCCAGCGCAAGGCCGCCGAAGGCAAGCTCGACGCCGCCCTGGCCAAGGCCGCGAAGGCCGAGGCGGATCGCGACGAGACGCTGCGCCAGCTCCTCGAGAAGGCCAAGGCGCTCAAGGAGGAGACCGCCATGCGCAAGCAGTTCCAGGACCGGGTGAAGGAACTGGACGCGAAGACCAAGTAGACGGTCCCCGGCGAGCATCTACGCTCCGCCCCCGGAGAGCTCCATGCGCACGCGCCTGATCCTGGCCCTGCTCGGCACCGCCATCTGCGCGCGCGGGCGCCGAGCGCCCGCCGTTCTACCTCGATGGCGGCTGGGGCTATCCCGCGCACGGCGAAACCCGCAACGCCACCACGCCGCACGGCTACCACATCGGCGCCGGGTACGCGGACAACCAGACCGGGCTGGTCGGATACCCCGCCGTCGACTTCGACTGGACGCACTGCTCCGGTCCGGGCGACAGCAAGATGGACATCTACAGCCTCGACTACGCCGAGCGCGTGCCGATCAGCGACGGCTTCTACGTCGGCGCCGGCCTCGGCAGCTTCTACGAGAAGGTCCACATCACCGACCCCGACGGCACCACGCACGGCGGCAACGCCCTGCGCATCGGCGGCCGCGCCATGGCCGGGATCGGCGTCAACGACATGGTCTTCGTCGAAGGCACCTACTTCTACAGCGGCAAGATCGGCGGCGTCGAGACCAGCGTGGTCGCGGTGTGCCTCGGCATCTGGTTCTGAGCGGACGCGGCCCGTGAGCCAGCCCCAGGGCTTCGACCAGCGCGACGACCAGTCCGATCGCGCGCTGCGGCCGCGGCGCCTCGCCGACTTCACCGGCCAGGTGCCGGTCACGCGCAACCTCAGCCTGGCGATCCAGGCGGCGCGCCAGCGCAAGGAGCAGCTCGACCACGTGCTGCTGTCGGGGCCGCCCGGGCTCGGCAAGACCACGCTCGCGCACATCATGGCCGCGGAGATGGGCGCCGAGATCCGCGAGACCGCCGGCCCGCTGATCGAGAAGCCCGGCGACCTCGCCGGCATCCTCTCCTCGCTCAAGCAGGGCGCGGTGCTGTTCATCGACGAGATCCACAGCCTCAAGCGCGTGGTCGAGGAGTACCTCTACTCCGCGATGGAGGACTTCCGCATCACCATCCAGCTCGGCGAGGGCGCGACCACCCAGGCCCTGACCCTGACCCTGCCGCCCTTCACCCTGGTCGGCGCGACCACGCGCGAGGGCCAGCTGTCGGCGCCGTTCCGCTCGCGCTTCGGCATCCGCGAGCGCCTCGACCTGTACTCCCCCGAGGAGCTGGGCCGCATCCTGGCGCGCTCGGCGTCCCTGCTGAACGTCGCCGCCGACGCGCCCGGCCTGGCCACCATCGCGCGGCGCAGCCGCGGCACCGCGCGCTACGCCAACAACCACCTGCGCCGCATCCGCGACCTCGCCCAGGTCAGCTACGGCAACCGCATCGACGCCGCGGTCGCCGACGAGGGCCTGGCCATGCTCGGCGTCGACCCCGCCGGCCTCACCGAGCTCGATCGCCGCATCCTCGGCTGCCTCGCCACGCACCGCCGCGCGGTCGGCCTCAAGACCGTGGCCGTGACCGTCGGCGAGGACGAGGCCACCATCGAGGACATCTACGAGCCGTTCCTGATCCAGAGCGGCTACCTGGTCAAGACGCCCACCGGCCGGGTGCTGACCGTGAAGGCCTACCAGCACCTGGGGCTGACGCCGCCAGGACCGGACGAGAACCAGCAGCGCTTGTTCTGAGGGCACCGGGTCCGGCCCGGGTCGATGGTGGATGGATGGTGCGCGCGTCCAGCATGCTGGGCGTTCGGTCCGGGCCCGTTCCCGACCGCGGGAAGGCCGCGGGAAGGCCGCGGGACCTTTGGCAAGCCCGGTGCGTACCAACGCCCAGGGACCTCCGTCCCATGGGTACGCGTGGCTCGCGCCGCCACACGTGCCGTGAAACGCCGCACGCGCTGATGTGATCATGGCCCTACCCGCTTCCGGCACCCGTCCCCCCCTTCGGTCGGCGCCCTGGTGCGCGCGATCAGCGATGACGCGATGGCCGCCGAACAGGCGCTCCACGCCGAGCCGCAGGCCGTCGTCATGCAGCTGCCGAAGCCCAGGCCGATCACCTGGATCCTGACCATCTTCGGCGGCAGCCTGGCCCTGATCGTGGCCGCCCTGACCGTGGTCATGGTGCGTGCCTGGCATGAGCTCGGACCCGCCATCGCCGCGCGCGAACGGGCGATCGCGCACCCCGCGCCGGCACCCCTGCCGACCGCCGCGGGGCTGCTCGACGACGAGGTCACCACCGCCTATCTCAAAGCCGAGCCGACCGCCACCGCGCGGCTGTTCCGCGCCCGGGCCCACGCCTTGACGGAGAGTGGCGACCTGGACGGCGCGATCGCCGCCTGGCTGGAGATCCAGGCGCGCGTGGTGTCCTGGAGCGGCGAGGACCGCCTGGGGCTGGCTGAAGCGCTCGCCGCGACCGGCCGCAGCAGCGAGGCCATCGCGGTGCTGCGGGCCGTCCCGCTCGCCAACCAGAAGGCCGGCACGCGCAGTGCGGTGCTGGCGCTGCTGACGCGCTGCCAATTGACGGCACGGGCAGCTGATGGCCACGGCTGACGGCTGACGGCTGACGGCTGACGGCTGACGGCTGACGGCTGACGGCTGACGGCTGACGGCTGACGGCTGACGGCTGAGGCGACGCTCCGCGTCGCCCGGGATGCACCGTCGGAGGTGTAGGTCACGCCGCTTGGGAGCGGTGCGGACTCATGGCTTATCGCTGTCAGCCGCCAGCCCTCTCCGTTGACTCCCCGACCCCGCCGTCACATTCCTCGCACACCAGCCACCGGGAACCCGCCATGTACACCAAGGAATCCTTTCTCGCCGCCTGCAAGCTGGAGGCCAAGATCCTCAAGCATCTCGCGGCCCAGGTGACTCCCGCCCAGCTGGGCTACCGCCCGACGCCCGGGCAGCGTTCCACCCTCGAGCTGCTCCAGTACCTCAGCTATTCCCCGCTCGCCTCGGTCATCTATGCCGCCACCGGCACCTGGGACCACTACGACGGTCTGGCCGCGGCCGGCAAGGACCTCACCCTGGCCGGCTTCCCCAAGGCCATCGACAGGCAGGCCGCAGCGATCGCGAAGCACCTGAAGCCGCTCAGCGATGCGACCCTGCGTCGCAAGCAGACCACGCACTGGAACGGCCAGAAGATGACCCTCGGCGAGGCCCTGGTCGCCCTGGTGCTGCAGCACCTGACCGCCTACCGCTTCCAGCTCTTCCTCTACCTGAAAGCGTCGGGATCGAGCCAGCTCGGCACCTCGGACGCGTGGATGGGCAAGGCGAAGAAGCCGGAGAAGGCCAGGAAGGCGGCCAAGACCCCGGCTGAGTCGTCCCGAACGGCGTCGCAGCCGCGTGCCCCTCCCCCGGGAGGGGCGAGCTTTTCCGGGGGTGATTTCCCGATCGATGCTGAGCTAACAGCAGAAAAATCGCGCTTGTGGCACAACGACTTGCGAGCTGTTAGAGGGCAGCGCCAGCTCGACCATCGAGAGATTGCGCGTGCGCGCGGCTGAGGGTGTCCGATCGACCGGGTGCGCACGTGGTCGAGCGATCAGAAGTGCGCGCGGCGGCGGGTGGTCCGAATGACCCGGTCTGTACGTGGTCGAGCTGGCGCTCGACCCTCCCGGGGGAGAGGCAGGTCGCAGGCGTCCCGGGCGTTGCAGCGGATGCCAGGACAGCCGTTCAACCGCCAGGCTGCGGAACCGGCGCCTCCAGCCAGCGCATCGCCTCCGCATGCGCCCGCCATGCCGGCCCCTGGCGCTCGCCGATCAGCCAGGCCTCGTCCGCCAGCTGCGGCGCGCGCCGCGCCGCGACCTGATCCAACTCACGCCCGAGCAGCGCGGTGCGCACCAGCCCATTCAGCTTTTCCGCGGTGAGGCGCGCCGCGGCCGCCGCTTCGCGCTCTCCGGCGAGCAGGTTGATCAGCAGCTGCGCCCAGGCGAGCTCCGCACCGCTGCCGACCTCGTCCACCTCGGCTGGGAAGTCCGCGATCAGGCGCCGCGCCGCCGCGTGCTCACCATCCTCGAGCTGCCAACCGAGGAGTTCCCAGCGCAGCCCGGTGTCGTCGCTGGCGTCCAGGGCGAGGACCTCCGCCAACGCGGCGCGCGCCTCGCCGCGCCGACCGGCGGCGCGCCAGGCGAAGGCGAGCTGCTCGGTGAGGCGCAGCAGCGGCCAGGCGCGCACCACCGCGTGCAGCCGGCCGCGCTTTTCGGCGATGAAGGCATCACCCAGGCGGCGCGTCGCCGCGCCGACCGCCGCCGCCAGGCCGGCGCACTGGCGCAGCGCATCGCCGTCCTCCAGGGCGAGCACGGCGAGCGCGTCGGCGCACTCCGCGTCGAGCGCGAGCGCCTGGCGCGCCAGGCTGCGCGCGGTCAGCGCGTCATCGCTCTCGAGCGCCTGGAAGGCGAGCTCCTGAGCCTGCTCGCGCGGGTCGGCCGCGATCAGCTCCAGCGCGAGCGCGTCGCTGCGCTTCTCGAGCGCGCGCGAGGCGAGCGCCGAGCGCGCCGCTGCGCGGTGCTCGGGCTGATCGCGCACCAGCTCGAAACGGCGCAGCGCGCGCTCCTGCGCGATGCTGCCCGCCACCTCCTCCCCGTCATCATCCTCGCGCTCCACCGGCTGGGCGCGCCGCGCGTGCTTCTCCTGGCGGATGCGCTCCTCGCGGCGCTTCTTCTTGCGGGCGGACTTGTCGCGTCGGGACATGGCGGGCATGCTGGCCTCCATGCGTACCACGCAAGGGTCAACCCACAGTCACGAGGAACCCCATCGCCTCCATGGACCTGCCTGGGCCGGAGATCGCCGCGAGAGCGGACCGAGAGCGATTCCGTGCGCAGCTAGAGGATCTTGGCATCGAAGGTGCTGCCCGATGCGAGCACCGTTCCCGGCAGCAGATCGATCAGGACTTTCGCCGTCACGGTGACCGTCGCGCCGCTTGGGACCATGGCCGCACCGATGAAGGTGATGTTCCGGTAGGCGAATGGCGCGGCATTCCCGGGGTACTGGCCTGGGGTCACGGTGGCGCTGAAGACCAAGTCCTGATCATAGACGAGCATCGAGGCCGAAGGAGTGCCGATCGCATACCCGGCATCGGGAGTCACGGTGAGAGTCATCGTCTCGCCCGGATCATAGAGCGAATCGGCCACCGGGGTGACGGTGACCAACGTGGAAACCGAGC
Source organism: uncultured Planctomycetota bacterium (assembly GCA_963818245.1). Taxonomy (GTDB): domain Bacteria; phylum Planctomycetota; class UBA11346; order UBA11346; family UBA11346; genus BOG-1363. Next base: position 45,458 of record CAWFSD010000038.1, on the reverse strand, counting down.
CAGCCGGGATGGTGACCGTGCCGGCGCCCGGGGAGACGCTGTAGTCGCTGCCAGCGGTGGCGGTCCCCGCCATGGTGTAGAATACCGGCAAGGGCGCAGTCGTGTTCGATGCGGCACGCGAGATCGTGAAACTGGCCGTCCGCGACAGATACTCGGTGGTCCACTCGTTGCCCGCGACCACAGATGCGGAGACGGTCTGGCTGGGCACCACGTAGTCGGTCACGTCGAACAGCCCGTAGACCGCCGTGGAGTTGGAGAGCATGGCGTAGGAGATCCAGCCGAAGCCGCTGAGCCCCCAGTTCACCCCCCATTGGTTGACGAATTTCACCGCTCCCTTCGCGTCATCGTAGCCGACGATGCAGACCGCGTGACCGCCGCGGGACGCGCCGTAGAGCTGATCGTAGACTTCATTGCCGGGGGCGATCGCATCGAAATCGGGATAGACCTGCAACGCGACGATGACTGGTCGCCCCTGGCTGAGGATGGTCTTGACCGAGGTCGCATCGGGGTTGACGTAGTTCCACGAGATGGCGTGGAACGGCAACGCATTCGCGAAGGAGGCGGCGTTCGGCAGCGTCGTGAGGTTCGATGGATTGAAATCCGCCAGGGTATCACAGCCCTTGTTCATCAGCAGGTTCAGGGCGTCCTCGACGTAGGACCCGCCATCGGTCCCGATCTTGATCTGGTTGTAGATCCACAGCGGGGAGAACTGGTGGGCGGTGGTGGTGACGCCCCACGCCCGTTCCGCCTGCTCCTCCTGGGTCTTGAGCGAGTAGCCGACCGCCCAGCCCACGCAGGAGGAGTACGTCCCCTGGTCGCCGACGTGGGGGACCTGCGCCGACAGGTCGATGCTCGCCGGCAGCGATCCGGCCACACGCGGGGTATACGCGCGGGGAGTGAACAGCGGCGCGGGCCTGACGAGGGCGCCTAGGGGGTGGTCGGCGGCCGCCAGCGGCGACGCCAGGCAGGCCGCGAGGAATCCGCCGATGACGATGATGGCGGGCAGCCTGCTGTGGGACATGGTCGAATTCCTGGATGGTTGGATCGGGAGGAGTCGTTGACCAGCTCGAGCCATCAGGAACGAGGGGCCGTTCCAGCGCAATCGAACCCCAGTCCGTTCACTTGGTCGCGTCCGTCCGGGGGCGCTTGGCCAACGCCTCGAGGGAAGCCTCGATCGCTCCGAGGCGCGCTTCGAAGTCCGTGTTCTTCCGTTCGAGCGCGGCGTTCTTCTTTTCGAGATCGATGGCGTAGAGGGTCAATTCTTCGATCTTGGCGAGCTGCTTGGTGACCACCTCGGAGACCGGCAGGCCGGAATCCTGCATGTCCTTGGCCGACATGATCTCGGGCAGGTGCTTCTCGCGCAGGACGAACCGCTCGATCTCGGCGAGCGGGCGCAGGCGGTAGCCATTTTCGAAGACATAGTCGGCGCCGGTGGTGGTGACCTTGATCTCCTTGGCGGAGATGGTGCCAAAGACAGTCAATTTGTTGGAGGCGACGGGGGGGACACCCACCGTTGCGACACCGATGATGACGTTGCCACCATTGGGATTGAGGACGGTATTCAGATTCGTGGCGTAATTACCGCTCAACGAGGGCTGGAGCCAGACATCGCCGGATTGATAGAGGCCCATCCGGTATGAGACCGCTGGGTTGCCGAGTTGAGCAAACTGGTTGGCATCGGTCGTGCCGGAAGCGGCAGGTGGAGCGCCGGCAATATCGATGCGCGTGACCTGGAGGACGCCGGCCGAACCCGAAGCGGTGGCATTGATCGTCATGGGACCATCGACCTGCTCCAGACCCTTCACGTAGAGAGACACACCCGGTCGGTTGACATCGGTGCCTCCGACAGCGAGGCGCGGGTTGGCACCGGTCAGATTGATGCCGTAGGTTGAGCCACGCAGGAAGCACTGATCCGCGCCGACCGTCGCGAAGTGGAGATCGGCGTAGACATTCGAACTGGACTGGAGCCACAATTCCGCGTTGGGCGCGTTCTGCCTGAACAGGAGCGAGGCGGAACTGTCGATGACTTGGAGCCGCCCCGTCGGCGAAGTCGTCCCGATGCCGATGTAGCCGGAAGGCGCGATCGTCAGCGGGTGGGACAAGGTACCGGCATTGTAGACGGCGAAATCCAATCCGCCGGTCGTGCTTCCATTGGTATTGTGGTTGTAATTGACCCCGGAAATGAAGGCGGTCGGACCGCCACCGCCATTCACGAACTCGATACCCGAAGCGTTGCCTACCGTCGTATTGACGTTTGACAGGATGAGGTTCGCAGCGCCGGTCGCAGGATTGGCACTGGTGATCTGGAACTGGGCACCGGCATTGCTGGCGCTCAGCACGTGGAACTGGTTCGCCGGAGCACTAGTCCCGATGCCGACGTTCCCGACGTTCGTCACGCGCATCCGCTCCAGCATCCCCTCGCCCGCCCCGCAGCGCAGGACCAGGTCCCCCGTGCGGACCGCATTCGCCCGGTTGGTGACGATGCCGCCGATGCCGCCGATGCGGAAGACGTTCCCCGTGTCTGTCTTGGCCTCGAAGATGGCGTCCGCTTCATCACCATTGGCCGTCCCGCCGTCCAGGTTCTCGATCGTCAGGATCTCCTGCCGCCCGGCCAGGGTGGTCGAAACATTCAACGGTGCGGGAATATCCTGGGCGAAGGCGCCGAGGGACGCGGTGGCGAGCAGGAGAACGGATGGGGCCTTCATGAAGTATCCTTGGATGCTGAATGATCGGGGTGGAGTGGGGAGCGTGATGCCTGATGTCACTGCCGGCCTGTGAATCGGCGAGCTGACGGATCCGAGCACCGCGCTCTCCGACCAACAAAGGCCAAAGTAAGCATGCGCGAAAGCGGCGATCGCGAGTCCCATGATTGCTTACACCTGACCATGTTTCCGTCAAGTGGTCAACTCATCTACTGTCGAGATGCACCCGGGTATTCACCGGTCCTACGCACTCTCTGAACAACCGGCTGAACCGCCTCAGGTCGCACTGAGGGGCTTCAGATCTTCCCGCACGTCGCCAGCAGCGCCGCCAGCGGTCGCCACGCGGCCACCGGCAGCTGGCGGGAGTGCATGGCCGGGTCCCAGTCGTGCTCGGCGGCCTGGCGGCGGATCTGGGTGGTCGAGGCGATGCCGCGCAGGGCGTCGGTGATGGTGTGCGGCCCGGCGAAGGCGAGCGCGAGCAGGCGGTCGATGCGCGCCAGCTCGGCGGTGGTCGGGGCGTCGGGGTCGTCGTGGCGCGCGAGCGACCACAGGCACAGGTCGACGCGGCTCGGCGGGGTCACATCGTCGCGGTGCAGGTGGATGCGGATGCGCGGTCGGCCGGCGAGGTGGGTGAGCACGCTGGAGCGCGTCTGGCCATCGCTCAGCCCCGTGCCGCTGAGCTTCTCGGCGGTCTGGCGCTGCAGGATCAGGTCGAGGGCGCGCGGCGGCGCGGCGTCCTCGAGCAGCCAGCGCCGCACCAGCGCCGCGGTCAGCACGAACGGCGGGTTGGCCACCACCCGCCAGGGCTGGGGCAGGCGCAGGCGCAGGGTCTGCGCGTCGCCGGCGTGCAGCAGCAGCTGGCCGGCGGCGATCTCCCTGCCGAAGCGCTCGCGCAGCAGCGCCACGCGCTGCTGGTCGCGCTCGACCGCGTGCACCGTGGCGCCGACCGCGAGCAGCGCGGCGGTGATCGCCCCCAGGCCGGGCCCGATCTCGAGCACCACCTCGCCGCTGCGCACCGCCGCCTGCCGCACCACGTTGGTCGCGCAGCGCGGCAGCAGGTCGTGCTGCTGGGCGGGAGTGCCCGGACCCGACGAGGGCGCCGGCGCGCGGACGGCGGCGCGCGCCGGCGCCTCGGCCTCCGGACGCGCAGCACCGCGCTCCGGCGCGCGCCAGGGGCGCTCGCCACGACCGGTTGGCGGGTCACCGGGCGCACGTCCGCGCCCCGTCGGAGCTCCCCCTTCCGCCGCCGGCTCACCGCCCCGCGGGACCCCCTCGCGTCGGGGACGCTGCGGACGTGACGGACGCGGTCGGGGCGTGGACATGCCGCCAGCATCGGCCGCACCCGTTCCGGGACAACCGCCACCGTGCACCGCCTCGCGCCACCCGCCCCCACCATTTCCACATTGGCACTCCCCCGCGCCCCTCCAGACTCCCGCCGCCGTGGAAGATCCATACTCCCAACTGGCCAACCGCCTCGCCCGCGTGCACCGCCACCTGCGCAAATGGGCGCGGCGCAACGCGGTCACCTGCTACCGGCTCTACGAGAAGGACATCGCCGACCAGCCGCTGATCGTGGACTGGTACGACGGCGACGCGGTGGTGTGGGCCTTCGCGCGCACCCGCAATGAGACCGTGGCGGACGAGGAGGCTTGGCTCGCGGCGGTGGTGGAGGCGGTCGCCAGAGGCCTGCAGCTGGCGCCGGAGCGCATCTTCCTCAAGCGCCGCTTCCGCCAGCAGGACCGCCAGGAGGGCGATGGGCAGTACCACCGCGTCGCGGCGCGCGGTGCGGTGAAGACCGTGGCGGAGCAGGGCCTGCTCTTCGAGGTCAACCTCTCCGACTACGTCGATACCGGCCTGTTCCTGGACCACCGCCCGACGCGCGCCGCGGTGCGCGCGGGGGCGGCCGGCCGGCGCGTGCTCAACCTGTTCGCCTACACCGGGGCGTTCACCGTCTACGCGCGCGCTGGCGGCGCGGCGGCGACCACCACCGTCGACCTCAGCAACACCTACCTCGACTGGTGCCATCGCAACCTGGCGCTCAACAAGCTGGCCACGGACGCCGCCGCGCACCGGGTGGTGCGCGCGGACTGCCTGGAATGGCTCGCTGCGGCGCCCACGGCCGGCGAACGGTACGACGTGATCATCTGCGACCCGCCGACGTTCTCGAATTCCAAGGCCATGGCCAAGCCGTTCAGCGTCGCGACCGACCATCCGTGGCTGCTGGAGCGCTGCACCCAGCGCCTGGCGCCGGGTGGCACGCTGTACTTCAGCACCAACTTCCGCGACTTCCGGCTCGCCGAGGGCGTCCCGCCCGTGCTGCGCGCCGAGGAGGTCACGGCCCAGAGCATCCCCGAGGATTTCCGCAACAAGCGCATCCACCGCTGCTGGCGGATGACGCGCGGTGGCGGGTGATCTGCGAGGGTGACGTGAACGTCACCCGGAAAGGCTTGGACAGCGGCCAGCTGTTTATTATCTTTTGATAACTTATGATTCGCTGGCCCCTGCTCATCCCCGCCCTGGTGCTGCCGTTCGTGGGCACCTACCTCTATTTCATCACGCTCGCCGGTCAGCCCGCCGCGCCACTGGTCTATGGCGCGCTCAAGGTGGTGATGGCGCTCTACCCCCTCGCGGTCATCGCGTTCCTGGGCCGGACCCAGGCCCTCGCCATCGCGGTGTCCCGCCGCGCCGCGGTCGTCACGGGGCTCGGCGCCGGCCTGCTGATGGCCGGCGGGCTCGCCGCAGTGGCCTACGGGCCGCTCGCCGGCTTGCGTGCGGCGGCCGCACCGCACATCGCGGCGAAGATCGCCGAGTTCCACTGCACCGGCCTGATCCCCTACCTCGCGCTCAGCCTGGGGCTGAGCCTGGTCCACAGCGCGTTCGAGGAATATTACTGGCGCTGGTTCGTCTTCGGCCGGCTGCGCGAGCGTCTGCCCGTCACGGCCGCGCATGCGCTGGCCGGCGTCGGCTTCGCGCTGCACCACGTTGTCGTCGCGGCCGTCTACGTCGGCTGGGGTTGGGGCCTGGTGCTCGGCGCGCTGGTGGGGATGGCGGGCACCTGCTGGAGCCTGCTCTACCAGCGCAGCGGCCGCCTGGTCGGCGCGTGGCTCGCCCACGCCTGCTGCGATGCGGTGCTGATGCTCATCGGCTGGCAGGCGCTGGGCGGCACCTAGCAGGGTGATGAAAAATGGCGACCAGGCATCGTCGGCCCCTCCGGCCTGGATGGCAAGGCGGACGGAGCGAAGGACATGCAGGGCATTTTCGAGCTTCGTCCAACGCGGCCAGACAGGCTGGAGGGGCCGGCGAGGCGCCGGTCGGCTTTTCATCACCCTGCTAGTGCCCTGCCCGCGGGCCCCGCACCGACAGGCGCTTGCGCCAGGCCACCGCGCCGCGGAGCATCCCCGCATGGCGTTGCCGGCCCCACTCGTCCCCCTCCTCGAAGGCACCCTCATCGACGAGGCCGCGGTCGCCCTCGGCCAGGACCTGGGCGAGCTCATGGAGCGCGCCGGCGCGGCGCTGGCGCGCGAGGCCCAGCTGATGGCCGGCGACGGCGTCATCCTGGTCGCCTGCGGTCCCAGCAACAACGGCGGCGACGGCTACGTGTGCGCGCGCCTGCTCGCCGCGGCCGGCCGCCAGGTGCAGGTGTGGCCGGTGCTCAAGCCCAAGAGCGCGCTGTGCATCGCCCAGGCCGAGCTCCTGCCGGCCAGCGTCGACATCCTGGCGCGCCCGCCGGCCAAGGCGCCAGCGCTGCTGGTCGACGCGGTGCTGGGCGCGGGCATGCGCGGCCGCCCGCGCGAGCCGGTGGCCTCGGCGCTGCTGCAGCTGCGCGAGCTGCGCTGCCCGATCCTGTCCGCGGACGTGCCGAGCGGCCTGGGCAGCGACCTGTGCCTGCCGGCGAAGCTGACGCTGTGCTTCCAGGTCGCCAAGCTCGAGCTGCTGCGCCACTCGGTCGGCGAGTTCAAGACCGTCGACATCGGCGTGGTCGCCGCCGCCTACCAGGACGTGCAGCCGTCCTGCTTCCGCCGCTTCCCGGTGCTCAAGCGCACCGGCCACAAGGGCACCCACGGCGAACTGCTGGTGATCGGCGGCGGGGTGTTCCCGGGCGCGCTCGAGTTCGCCTGCCGCGCCGCGGTGATGACCGGCTGCGACCTGGTGCGCGCGTGGACCGCCGAGGGGCCGAAGCTGCCCCCGGGCATCGTCGTGCACCGCCAGCCGAACCGCGTGCTGGCGCCGGCGGACCCGGTCGAGCTGACGCCGCTGCTGGTGCGGGCCAGCGCGGTGCTGATCGGCAACGGCCTCGGCCGCGAGCCCGGCGCGCACGAGGCGGCGCAGCAGGCCTTCAGCCTGGCGGTGGAGATGGGCGTGCCGGTGATCGTCGACGCCGACGCCATCGCCGCGCTCGGTGACCAGCTGCGCGACCTCGAGGAAGGCGACGCGCGCATCCTCATCACGCCGCACCGCACCGAGGCGCGCAACCTGCTCGGTGGCGGCATCGACGAGGAGACCCTGCACGCCTGGGCGCGCCCCGACCGCGTGCTGCTCGCCAAGGGCACGGTCGACCTGATCAGCGACGGCTGGCGCTGGCAGCGCAACCCGCGCGGCAACGCGCGCATGGCGGTGGGCGGCACCGGCGACGTGCTCGCCGGCCTCGCCGCCGGCCTGATGGCGCGCGGCGCCTCCCCCTTCGACGCCGCGCGCATGGCCGTGCTGTGGATCACCACCGCCGCCGACGGCCTGTGGCAGGAGCTCGGCCCGTGCTACGACGCCGACTCCGTGCTCGGCGCCCTGCCCGCGACGCTGCGGGGGTTCCTGAAGCCGCTGGGCATGTGGCCGCCGGTCTCCGGTTGAAGGCGGCGATCTTTACCGCCGAGACGCCAAGGCGCCAAGGACAGCCGGAAAACGACGGAAGGACCGCAAAAAAGCTGGTGAGGAAGGCCGCCGTGGCATATCACGCCGACCCCTCTTCCTCCTTCCTCTCCGTTTCTCGGCTACTCCATGTCGCATCTGCCGTCCGGCCGTCTTCTTGGCGGCTTGGCGTCTTGGCGGTGAAAATCGTTGGACCCCGCCCATCACTCCCGGCGTGTGAGGACGCCATCCGCGATCGCCCCCGCCAGGATGACGACGCCCATCACCGCGAAGGTCAGCGAGGTGTCCCAGCCGAGCAGGTTGACCAGGTTGGGGATGAGCTGGATCAGCACCACGCCCAGCACGATGCCGATCATCGAGCCCTGGCCGCCGCGCAGGCTGCAGCCGGCGACCACCGCGGCGGCGATGCCGTAGAGCTCGTAGAAGCTGCCGTGGTTGCTCGGGGTGATGCCGCCGCTGTCGAAGGCGAAGAGGATCGATGACAGCGCCGCGGTCAGCCCGCACAGCACGTAGGCGGCGGTGATGACCAGGCCGGTGCGGATGCCGGAGTGGCGCGCGGCCTCCTCGTTGTGGCCGACGGCGTACAGGTGCCGGCCGTAGACCGTGCCGTGCAGCAGCACCCCGCCGGCGCCGGCCACGGCCAGCATCAGCCAGAACGGCACCGGTACGCCGCACCACGCGCCGGTGAGGAAGGCCTGCACGCCGTGGAAGCCCTCGCCGGTGCCGAAGCCCTTGCTGTTGTTGCCGGCGATGAACTGCGCGGTGCCGCGGTAGATGAGCAGTCCGCACAGCGTGACGATGAACGGCCACAGCCGCAGCCCGGTGATGAGCAGGCCGTGGCCGAGTCCGAGCAGCCCGCCGCAGGCGAGGATCAGCGGCAGCGCCACCCACCACGCCACGTGCCAGTCGACGAGCAGGAAGCACTGCAGGATGCCGAGCAGCGCGAACAGCGACCCCACCGACAGGTCGATGCCGCCGGTGATGATCACCAGGCCCAGGCCGACCGCGAAGATGCCGCTCATGCCGACGCGCCGCGCCAGGTTCTGCAGGTTCTGCCCGGTGAGGAACTGCGGGCTGGCCAGCGCCAGCGCGGTGCCGACCACCAGCAGCAGCCCGAGCACGGCGAGCTCGCGGCGCCACGGCGCCAGGCGCGCGGGCAACGTCGGCGCGGCCGTGCGGGCGGAGCCCGGGAGCGTGGTCGGGGGCGGGGGCACGGGCTGGTTCATGTTGCCTTCTCTGTCTCGCGGCCGACGGCCAGGTGCATGACCGCCTCCTCGGTGATGGCGGCGCCCTCCAGGAAGCCGGCGAGGGCGCCCTCGTGCATCACCGCGACGCGGTCGCTCTGGCCGATGACCTCCTCCATGTCGGAGCTGATCATCAGCACCGCGGCGCCGGCCGCGGTCAGGCGGCGCATGAGCGCGTAGATCTCGTGCTTCGCGCCGACGTCGACGCCGCGCGTCGGCTCATCGAGGATGATCACCTGCGGCGCGGCGGCCAGCCACTTGGCGAGCACCACCTTCTGCTGGTTGCCGCCGCTCAGCCCGCCGGCGCGGGTCTCGCCCGACGCGGTGCGGATGCCGAGCGTGGCGATGGCGTCCGCGCAGGCCGCGCGCTCGCTGGCGCGGCTGACCAGGCCGCGGCGCGCGTGGCGCGGCAGGGTCGCGAGCGTGACGTTCTCGCGCACCGCCATCGCCGTCACCAGGCCCGCGAGCTTGCGGTCCTCGGGCACCAGCGCGAGCCCGGCGCGGATCGCGTCGGTGGGGGAGCGCACGCGCAGCGGCCGCCCGTCGAGTTCCAGGCTGCCGGCGAGCGCGCGGTCGATGCCGAACAGCGCGCGCGCCATCTCGCTGCGCCCGGCGCCGACCAGGCCGGCGAGGCCGAGCACCTCGCCGCGGCGCACGTCCAGGTCGAGCGCGTGCGCCGGCCAGGCCGCGGTGCGCAGCCCGCGCACGGTCAGGCCGCCGCTCCCCGCGGGGGCCGCGGCGCGCGCCGGCGCCGGCGGCAGGTCGCGGCCGACCATCAGGCGCACCAGGTTGGCGTGGGTCAGCTCCGCGCCGGCGAGGCTGCCGGCGTTGCGCCCGTCGCGCAGCACCACCGCGCGCCGGCAGCAGGCGGTCAGCTCGTGCAGGCGGTGCGAGATGTAGACCACCGCGTGCCCGTGCGCGGCGAGGTCGGCGATGATCGCGAGCAGGCGCTCCGCCTCGCCCAGCGTCAGCGACGAGGTCGGCTCGTCCATGATGATCAGGCGCGCGTCCAGCGACAGCGCCTTGGCGATCTCGACGAGCTGGCGCTGCGCCAGCGACAGGCGCGCGAGCGGCGTCGCCGGGTCGAGGTCGAGGCCGACGCGCGCCAGGATCGGCGCGGTGGCGCGGCGCATGCGCGCGCGGTCGAGCAGCACGCCGGCGCGGCGCGGCTCGCGGCCGAGGAAGACGTTGCCGGCGATGTCGAGGTTGGCGAAGCCGTTCAGCTCCTGGTGGACGAAGGCGATGCCCTGCGCCGTGGCGTCCGCGACCGAGGCGATCCGCACCGGCCGACCCGCCAGCCGGATGGCCCCCGCGTCCGGGTGGTGCACGCCGCCGAGGATCTTCATCAGCGTCGACTTGCCCGCGCCGTTCTCGCCGATCAGACCGACCACCTCGCCGGCCGCGACGCTGAAGTCGACCCCGTGCAGCGCGGTGACGCCGGCGAAGCGCTTGACGATGCCGGTCATCTCCAGCAGCGGAGGGACCGCCGCGCCCGCGCCGTCCGCCATCACTTGCCGCGCAGCTTCTTCAGCTTGGCTGAGAACGCCGCGACGTCGGCGGCGCGGATCGACTGGGTCGGGATGTAGATGTGCTTGTCGGCGGGGATGAACGACGCGTCGCCGCCGAGCTGGCGCGCGAGCAGCTTCATCGACTGGTAGCCGAACTCGTAGGGCTGCTGCACCACGGTGCCCTGCACGGTGCCGGCGGTGATGCCGGCCAGCGTCTCCTCCTCCTCGTCGAAGGACACCACCTTGACCTTGCCGAGCTTGTCGGCGTCCTTCAGCGCGCTGAGCATGGCCGGGACGTTGTAGGCCCACAACCCGACCATGCCGGCGACCTCGGGGTGGCTGACCAGGGTGTCGGCGGCGTTGGCCTTGGCGCGCGCGCGGTCGCCGTCGTCGGCGCGCAGGTCGAGGATGGTGACGTTGCTGCCGGCGAGCGCCTCCTTCAGGCCCTGGAAGCGCTCGATGGCGTTCTGCTGGTCCTTCTTGCCGACGAAGACCATGATCGCGCCGCCGCCCGGCAGGGCCTCCTTGACCAGCGCGCCGGCGGCGCGGCCGGCGGCGACGTTGTCGGTGCCGAGGTAGTAGGCGCGCTTCGAGGCGGGCGCGTCGCTGTCCTGGCAGATCAGCAGCGCCTTCTCCGCGGCCTGGTCGAGCATCGCGGTCTGGTTGGCGGCGTCGACCGGGCTGATGGCGATGCCGACCGCGCCCTTCACCAGCAGGTCCTCGACGATCTCCTTCTGCTTGGCGGCGGTGCCGTCGCCGATGCGGAACTCGAGGGTGTAGCCCGGCAGCTCCTTCTGCGCCGCCTCGGCGCCGGCGCGCGCGATGTTCCAGAAGTCGGCGGACAGGTTGGTGACGAAGCCCAGGGTGCGCACCGGCGCGGCCGCGCCCGCCGCTCCTACCGCGCCGGGGGCGGCGGCGTGCGGATCGTCGCCGCAGCCGGCGAGCAGCAGGAGCGCGAGGGCGGCCAGGCCCAGGCCAGGGGCCGGGCGGGACGGGATGGGGCTCATGACGTACTCCGGGAGGATGGCGGCGAGGGTGCGCGGGACGATAGCGGCGGATTCCAGCGAGGACAACGGATCGCGGCCTCCCTGGCCGGGCCGGGTGACGCTCAGCGGATGGCCTGGGCTCCGCCCTGGAAGATCTCCTCCAGGGCGCGGCGCATCACGCCCGGGTCGGGCAGGATCCCGGTCCAGTAGCGGACGCCGATGACGCCCTGCCCGACCAGCATGGCCAGGCCGTCGATGACCCGGCAACCGCGCTCCTGCGCCGTCCGCAGCAGGTGCGTCGTCGGCGGGTTGGGGATGACGTCCGCGACCACCATGCCGGGCCGCAGGCTGGCGGCGTCGATGGGCAGGCGCGCACCGCCATGGGGATGCAGGCCGATGGAGGTGGCGTTGACCACCAGGTCGACGTCGTCCGGGATGGCGTAGTCGCCGCGCCAGGCCACGCCCTCCGCCGCGACGCGCATCCGGCTGCGCAGCAGCTCGACCAGCTCGCGGCCGCGCTGCTCGCCGCGGTTGACGATGGTGAACGAGGTCGCGCCGGCCAGCGCCAGCTCGACGGCGATGGCGCGCGCCGCGCCACCGGCGCCGAAGATGACCACCCGCTTGCCGGCGGGGTCGGCCACCCCGTGCAGCGCCTGCAGGAACCCCTTGCCGTCGGTGTTCTCGCCGATCAGGCGGTCGCCGCGCAGGACCACGCAGTTGACCGCGCCCATCAGTTCCGCCGACTCGCCCAGGCCATCGAGGTGGGGGATGACCGCGAGCTTGTGCGGCTGCGTGCAGTTGAAGCCGCGGAAACCCAGGGCGCGCACTCCCCGCACCGCCGCTGCGAGGTCCCCCGGCGCGACCTCGAGGGTGAGGTAGCGCCACGGCAGGCCGAGGTGGCGGTAGGCGGCCTCGACCATCGGCTGCGAGGGGTTCTCGGCAACCGGCTGGCCGAACACGCCGGTCAATTCCTGCTTGAAGTTCGGACTGGTCATGAGTCGAAGGAATCCTGGAGGTGAGCGGAGAGGATAGAACCGCCAAGACGCCAAGGCGCCAAGCTGAGAGCCGGGGAAGGCAGCATGATGGACGGGCCGAGGCTGCGCTCCGGTCGTCGCCGTCCCTTGGCGCCTTGGCGTCTTGGCGGTTCTATCAAAGGAAAGCGGTGCGGAGCCCGAGTCAGCGCAGGGCTGGTCCTTCGAGGACCTTCCCGTCGGTGGCGAAGACGTGGAAGTCGTGGATGTGCCCGCCGTCCTTGGGCGCGTAGGTCCACACCACCTTCTTGTCTGGAGTGACTTCGAACAGCTTCACCTCGCCCGCGCCGCCGGCGGCGTAGCTGTTGATGATGGTGTTGCCGTTCGGCAGGCGCTGCACGCCGCACGCGTCCTTGATGATGCCGCCGACGTCCTGGTTGGTGACCTCCCACACGCGCTTGCCGGTCGGGGAGAACTCGGCGACGGTGTTGGAGTGGGTCAGGCCGGCCAGGGTGTTGCCGTCCGGCAGGCGGATGGCGGTGAACGGCCAGGTCTCCTGGTGGTGGTCGCTGTCGCCCGGGGCGGTGGTGTCGATGGCGCCCAGCACCGTGCCGTCCTTGGCGTAGTCCTTGATCGCGAAGGCGAGCAGGTGCGGCACCAGGTAGGTGCCGTCGGCCAGCTTGCGCGCCATGCGCGTCTGCATGTGCGAGTTGCCGGTCTGCGGCTGCAGGGCGATCTCGACCAGCACCTTCCCCAGCGCATCGATTTCGAGCAGGCGCGGCTTCGCCCCTTCCTCGGTGACGACGTACGTGCCGGCGGCCGTCTTCTGCACGCTGGCCAGTTCGTCCTGGGTGCCTTTGTACTCCCACACGATCTTCTTGTCCCGCGTGACCTCGATGGCCCCGCCGCCGGGATAGGGCCCGCTCTTGCCCACGGCGAGCAGCACGTTGCCGCTGGCCAGCACCCAGCCCTCGCGGGTCGGCAGCGGGTAGTCCCAGGCGATGGTGCCGGTCGCTCCGCCGCTGGCGCCTTCGACGATCATGGTGTGGTCGCCGGTGGCGAGGAAGGAGTGGCTGGGTGCGGCGGCGTCGGCCGCGGAGGAGCAGGGCGCCGCGAGGCACGCGGAAGCGGCGAGCAGGAGGGCGGAGGTCTGGCGCATGGGGTTCCCTGGGTGCGGAGGTGGGCTGGAGCTGGCAGGGATTAACCGCACCGGCGAGGCCACGTTTAGCCCTTTCGTTTCCGGGCATTCCACTTTCCCGCAGCCAGTATATCATTTTGCGCAATGCCCGCGCCAGGTCGCGAAACCCTTCCGCGCACCGTCCCGCGGCCTGGTCGCGACCCGTCTCCGAGACCCCCCATGAAGGCACTGCGCCGCGTCGCCCTGCTGATGGACATCCGCACCGCCTACGACCACGGCGTGGCGCGCGGCATCATGCGCTACGCCCGCGATCGCAGCACCTGGCGGCTGTTCGGCCACGGCTGGACCTTCAACCAGGTGCGCGATCCGCGCACCTGGGACGGCCACGGCATCATCACCCGCATCCACCACCCGACCGAGGCGCACGCGCTGCTCGCGCTCGGAGTGCCGGTGGTCGACGTGTGCCGCACCACCCCGCACCCGCAGGTCCACTCGGCGGCCAACGACGACATCGAGGCCGGGCGCCTGGCCGGGCGCCACCACCTCGGCAACGGCCACCGCCACTTCGCCTACTGCGGGGCCGATACCGGGCTGTGGTCGCAGCGCCGCCGCAGCGGCTTCGCCACCGGCATCGGCGTCCCCGAGGCGGACCTGCCGACCTTCCTCCACCCCGACGCCTGGTGGAGGAAACCCGGCCGCGCCTCGCGCGTGCTGACCGCCTGGCTGGAGCGCCTGCCGCTGCCGGTGGCGATCTTCGCCGGCAACGACTACATCGGCGTGAAGCTGGCGAACGCCTGCGCCCAGCTCGGCCTGACCGTGCCCGACCAGGTCGCGCTGGTCGGCGTCGACAACGAGGAAGTGCTCTGCGAGTTCGCCAATCCGCCCTTGTCCAGCGTGCCCTGCGACACCGAGCGCATGGGCTACGCGGCCGCGCGCCTGCTCGACCGCCTGATGGAGGGCGGCGAGACGTCGCCGGCGCAACACATCGCCATCCCGCCATTGCCGCTCGTGGTGCGCGCCTCGAGCAACCGCTTCACCACCAGCGATGCCGCGGTGCTGGCCGCCTTGCGCCGCATCCACCACGGCGGCGGGCTGGACCTGGGCGTACCCGAGGCGGTGGCCGCCAGCGGGCTGTCGCGGCGCGCCCTCGAGCTGCGCTTCCGCACCGAGATGGGCCGCTCCATCCACGACGAGATCATCCGCGCGCGCCTGCTCTGCGCCTGCCAGCTGCTCACCACCACCGCCGACCCGATCCGCGCGGTCGCCACCGCCAGCGGCTTCGCCAGCGCCCCGCGCTTCCACCAGGTGTTCCGCGCCCACTTCGCCATGCCGCCCGCGGACTACCGCCGCCTCCACCGGCCGGAACCGCGGGCCGTGGGGCGAGTGCAAGAGGGATAGGACCGCCAAGACGCCAGGGCGCCAAGGGAAGGCAGGACAGCCCGCCTGATCAGCACGAGCCTCTCGTCTCATCTACGGTCGCTGCGCCCGCTCCGGATCTTCTCGGCTGTCAGCTTGGCGCCTTGGCGGTTCTATCCGCCTTCCACTCCGCCTATTTCCCGAAGAAATCGTCGGGGACCGGCTTGGGCGAGATCTCGGTCACCGCCCAGCGGTGGGTGACCTCGCCGGTGGTGTACTCGACCAGGGCCGGCAGGCCGGGCAGGGCGGCGAGGGCGATCGGGATGGTGTCCTTGTCGTCGCCGCCCGCGGACAGGCCCAGAGCGTAGGGGTTGGGCAGGTCGGGGATGACCAGCACCTGGCAGACCTTGCCCTCGGCGCGCACGGTGACGCGGCGCGCGTGGCGCTCCAGCCACGGCACCTCCGGCGCGGACTTGTCGAGCTCGCGGGTCTCGGGCAGGGGCGAGAGCTGGAGGTCGTCGCGCTTGCCGCCGGCCTCGACCACGGCGGTGCCGTGCTCGCGGTCGATCAGCATGTTGACGCCGGAGCGGCCCTGCACGGACATGCGCCCGCCCTTGATGGTGTAGAGCGTCGAACCGAGCACCAGCGAGCCACCCGCCCCGCCCCCCGCCAGGGCGACGCGCTCGA
Organism: uncultured Planctomycetota bacterium; assembly: GCA_963818245.1. Lineage (GTDB taxonomy): Bacteria > Planctomycetota > UBA11346 > UBA11346 > UBA11346 > BOG-1363. The sequence goes on along the minus strand of CAWFSD010000038.1, from coordinate 30,003 downwards.
GCTCCGCCTCGAAGGTGCCGATGTCCTCGCGCAGCAGGCGCGCGACCAGCGGCGGCGCGGTGCGCACCTCGGTGCGCGCCTTCTGCAGCCGCTCCTCGAGCAGTTTGGCGTAATCGTTGAGCTCGACCTTGTCCGCCCCCCCGATGATGGCCGGCCCAGCCATGCTCTCGACCAGCACCATGGTCCCCGACCACGGCTGGTCCGCCCCGGCGACCGAGCCGATCAGGACCATCCAGCAGCAGAAGGCACGCCAAGCCATGCACCCTCCTACCGCCCCCCCCGCCGCCGGCAATGGCGCCCACCCCTCGGGAAGCAGAAGGCGGACCAAATACCCTAGACCCTAGACCATAGACCCTAGACCCTAGACCCTAGACCCTAGACCTGCACCTTGCGTCTCCGGTGTTTCCTCGCGCCTCGCGCCTCGCGCCTCGCGCCTTGATCCAGGGCCTAGGGTCTCGGGTCTCATGGTCCTTCGCCTACCCACCGTCGCGCACCCCCCGCTAACCCCTTGCCCCCTGGGCGAAAGTCCAACAATGCGCCCTCCCCCGGGGCACCCCCTGTCCCGGGCCAGCGACCCGGAGCGCGTGATGGACCACCTGGACCAGCTCGAACAGCAGAGCGTCTACATCTTCCGCGAGGCCTTCCGCCACTTCGAGCGGATGTGCATGCTGTGGTCGATCGGCAAGGACTCGACCGTGCTGCTGTGGCTGGCGCGCAAGGCGTTCTTCGGCCACATCCCGTTCCCGCTCGTGCACATCGACACCAGCTACAAGCTGCCGGAGATGATCCAGTACCGCGACCGCCTCGCGCTGGAGTACAAGCTGACCATGATCGTGGGCCAGGACGAGGCCACCCTCGCCGCCGGGCGCCACCTACCCGGCCACCGCCCACCTCGCCGCGGACGACCCGCGCAAGGTGACGCGCAAGCAGTGCTGCGGCGCGCTCAAGTCGGGCGCCCTGAAGGCGACGCTGCAGGGCACCGGCGTGCGCCGCAAGCTCAACCTCGACCACCGGCAGGTACGACCTCGACACCGACCGCGAGCCGTGGCACGGCGTGATCGTCGGCGCGCGCAGCGACGAGGAGGGCAGCCGCTCGAAGGAGCGCTACTTCTCGCCCGCGCGACAAGAACAACGCCTGGGACGTCGGCGACCAGCCGCCGGAGCTGTGGAACCAGTTCAAGACCGACTTCGCGCCCGGCACGCACGTGCGCATCCATCCGCTGCTGGACTGGACCGAGCTGAACATCTGGGAGTACATCAAGCGCGAGAGCATCCCGACGGTCTCGCTGTACTACGACCAGGGCGACGGCAAGCGCTACCGCTCGCTCGGCTGCGGCCCCTGCCAGACGCCGATCGACTCGACCGCGAAGAACGTCGACGACATCATCGCCGAGCTGAAGCAGCGGCAAGCTCAAGAACATCGCCGAGCGCTCCGGCCGCGCCCAGGACCAGGAAGGCCGCGGCGGCCTGGAAGACCTGCGCCGCGACGGCTACATGTGAGGAGGGTCCGGACGTCCGGGAGTCCGGACGTCCGGCGGTCGAGACGCACCACCGCTACCCATCGGCATCACCCATGAATCAGAGCCCCACCACGACCGCCTCGCCCGAGTCCCCGCGCCACCGGGATCCCCGACGCCGCGCAGCGGCCGCAGATGAACATCGTCATCGTCGGCCACGTCGACCACGGCAAGAGCACCCTGGTCGGGCGCCTGCTCGCCGACACCGGCTCGCTGCCCGAGGGCAAGCTGGAGAAGGTGCGGCGCGAGTGCGCGCGCACCGGCAAGCCCTTCGAGTACGCCTTCCTGCTCGACGCCCTCGAGGACGAGCAGGACCAGGGCATCACCATCGACACCGCGCGCTGCTTCTTCAAGACCGCCGCGCGCGACTACATCATCATCGACGCGCCCGGGCACATCGAGTTCCTCAAGAACATGATCTCCGGCGCCGCGCGCGCCGAGGCCGCCGTCCTGATGATCGACGCCAAGGAGGGCGTGCGCGAGAACAGCCGCCGCCACGGCTACATCCTCGGCATGCTCGGCATCAAGCAGGTGGTGGTGTGCGTCAACAAGATGGACCTGGTCGGCTACAGCCAGCAGGTCTTCGACGGCATCGAGAAGCGAGTACCGCGCCTTCCTCGACCGGCATCGGCGCGGTCAGCCCGCGCCAGTTCGTGCCGATCGCGGCGCTCAGCGGCGAGAACCTCACCAGCCGCTCGGCGAACATGCCGTGGTACACGGGCGAGTCGATGCTCGCGCCTGCTCGACACCTTCCCCAAGGCGCCGCCGAAGGTCGACCAGCCGCTGCGCATGCCGGTGCAGGCGATCTACAAGTTCACCAGCCACGGCGACGAGCGGCGCATCGTCGCCGGGCGCATCGAGACCGGCACCGCCAAGGTCGGCGACGAGGTGGTGTTCAGCCCCTCCAACAAGACCGCGCAGCATCCGCTCGATCGAGGCCTTCAACGCCGCGCCGCGCGACCGCCATCGACGCCGGCTGGTCGACCGGCTTCACGCTCTCGCGAGGAGATCTACATCACCCGCGGCGAGGTCATGAGCCTGCGCGAGCACGCGCCGCTGGTCGGCACGCGCTTCCGCGCCAACCTCATCTGGCTGGGCCGCAAGCCGCTGGTCCAGGGCCGCGACTACAAGCTGAAGCTGCACACCGCGGCGCAGCCGGTGCGCATCCACAAGCTGCTCAAGGTGCTCGACGCGAGCGAGCTGGACGGCGAGCTGGCCAAGCAGGAGGTCGGCCGCCACGACGTCGCCGACCTCATCCTCGAGACCCGCCAGCCGGTGGCCTTCGACCTGACCAGCGACATCGAGGGCACCGGGCGCTTCGTCATCGTCGACGGCTACGACGATCGCCGGCGGCGGCATCATCACCGGCGCCGTGCCCGACGAGCAGGACGACCTGCGCAGCGAGGCGCGCCTGCGCGACTTCTCGTGGATCCACGGCAGCGTCGGCGTCGAGGACCGCGCCAAGCGCTTCGGCCACCTGCCCGCGCTGGTGATGTTCGTCGGCAAGCGCGGCGTGAAGCAGCGCTACGCGCGCGCCCTGGAGCGCGCGCTGTTCGACCACGGCAAGCACGCCTACTTCATCGACGGCACCAACGTGCTGATGGGCGTCGACCACGACCTGACCGTCGACGCCACCCAGGCCGAGCTGGTGCGCCGCTTCGGCGAGGTCGCGCACCTGCTGCTGACCTCGGGCGCGATCCTGGTCTCGACCACCAACGCCATCGGCCTCGCCGACCACAGCTCGGTGCAGGCGCTGATCGGCACCACGCCGTCGCTGGCCGTCGAGATCGACCCCACCGGCCGCTCCACCGCGCCCTGCGACCTGCGCATCGCCGGCACCGAGAGCGACCAGGAAGTCGTGCGGCAAGGTCATCGCGCTGCTGCGGCAGAAGCAGGTCATGGGGTAGCCGCCGGTTGGGCGGCAGACCCTGGATCCTGGACCCTGGACCCTAGACCCTAGGTAGTGCTGCGGTGTCGTATCTGGTGCTCATGCACAACCAGTGTCGTGCCCTGTGGTCTCGGAATGACCTGCCCTTCGATCCGCAAGATCCCTGACATCCAACCGTCCTCGATTGCCCAGACCCACCCCGGTACTCCTGCCTAGGGTCTAGGGTCTCGGGTCTAGGGTCTTCCTCGATCGCGCGTCAACCACACCGGCGGCCGCCGACACATCCCCCGTGACAGCCCGGCCCCACCGCTAGGATCCGCCCCATGCGCTCCACCCTCCTGCTCGCCCTCGCCCTCGCCTGCCCGGTCCTGCCCCTCGCGGCGGCGGACCCGCTGACCACCTCGCCAGGCACGACCTCGCCGCGCGCGCTGTTCGTGCGCGCCAGCGTCTCCGAGAAGCAGGTCGCGCTGAACAAGCCGGTGCGCATCGAGTTCACCACCATGCCGGCGCAGGTCGAGGGCGTCGACATCGCCGCCTCGGTGGCCAACAGCCTGGCCCTGGGCGTGCGCGATTCCTGGCGCGTGCTCGGCAAGCCGACCGTGGTCCAGCATGACAAGACCAAGACCATCACGGTCTCCGCGATCCTCATCGCGCGCAGCGCCGGCGACCTGCAGCCGCCCGACGTGCCGATCACCTGGCTGCAGGGCAACCAGATCGCCCACTTCGATACCGTGGTGGTCAGCCCCGTCCTGGCGGTCGGCGGCACCACCCACGACCTGCCCAAGGTGGTCAGCGAGGTCGCGGGCGTCCCCTGGGGCGCGAAGTTCGAGGACTACAAGGCGCGCTTCCCCAAGGACCAGGTCGAGATCACCGCCGAGCGCACCCTCGTCCACCCCGCCAAGACCCTGACCCTGGAGTTCGACGGCGGCCGCCTCGCCCAGGCGAGCATGCAGGTCGACATGACCATCGACCAGGTGCGCAGCTCGACCTTCTTCGAGAAGTGGGGCACGCCGCACATCGAGGACGGCGCCACCATGACCTGGATCCTGGGCTTCACCCGGATCACCGCCGCCCCGACCACGCCGGTCGCGGCCGACGCCGCGCCGGTCAGCGGCGTGACCCTGAGCTTCGCGCGCGAGGACGTGCTCGCCGACGTGCACGCCACCGTGGTCAACGACAAGGTCTTCGGCCTCCTCGACGGCCCCGCCAAGGAGACCCCGGAGCAGGCGCAGACCCGCAAGGACCGCGAGATCGAGCAGGAGCTCGATCGGCCGGCGGTGAAGGTGCCGGACGCGCTGGCGCCGGCTGGGGCGACCGCGCCGAAGTGATGGGGGCGGTCGAGCGGTCGAAGGCGGCGATCGCGCGGATCACCCGTGCGGGCCGGATCCTGGTCGCCGAATTGGGGAGAACCGTCACCAGGTGATCCGCTCCAGGCGCAATCGCACGAGCGATGAGCCCGCGGAGGCGGGCGGAAGAAACTAGCCCAGGGCGTGAGCCCTACTCATTACCCACATCTCTCGCCCGTGACCCGCTCCCACTGTCCAGAGCGCCGGAGGCGCGGCCCAATCCCAGCCCAGGGCAACGCCCTGGGTACCTCGGTAAAATAGGAACCGAGCCCTGCAGGGGCGGCCCAATCGTCGCTGGCGGCACGCGGTTTGGGCCGCCCCTGCAGGGCTCGCGAATGTTTTTATGGGGATCTCGTTCCCAGGGCGTTGCCCTGGGCTGGGATTGGGGCGCGCCGTTGGCGCTCTCGATTCCCGGCCGGCGGGTTCTTCGTTTCCAGGGCCGCGCGTGATCCCATGAGATGTGGGTAATGGGCAGGGCGTGAGCCCTGGGACTAGCGGCGGAGATGCATGCAAGCCCGCGGAGCGGGCGACACATTTTCTCAGCTTCCGAGCGCGAGTGAGCAGACCCTCGTAATGAGAAATGGTGTCGCCCGCTCCGCGGGCTTGATCACTCTTATCGCAACAGGTCCCAGGGCTCGCGCCCTGGGCTAATTTCTTCCGCCCGCTCCGCGGGCTCATTCCATGCGATTTTTCACAATGGCTTCGCGATTTGTGACTAGTGACTCGCAACGCGACTCGAATCCTCACATCCCCTCTCCACCTTCCCTTTCCTGCACCCTCCGCGCCTCCCCCCCGCCCAAATATGCATCCAACCGGAACGTCTCCGTCGCGCACGCCGGCAGCGCGCGCAGGAAGTACCGGCCATACGCGGCCGTCAGCACCCGGTGGTCGCAGATCACCACCGTGCCGGTGTCGTTGCGGGTGCGGATCAGCCGGCCGAAGCCCTGCTTCAGGCGGATGATGGCCTCGGGGACGGTGCGCTCCATGAAGGGGTTGCCGCCATTGCGCTTGATGTCCAGGTGGCGGGCCTCGACCACCGGGTGGTTGGGCACCTCGAAGGGCAGCTTGGTGATGATGACGTGGCGCAGCGCGTCGCCGGGCACGTCGACGCCCTCCCAGAACGAGCTGGTGCCGAACAGCACGGCGTTGCCGACGCGCTTGAACAGGTCGAGCATCTGCGCCGCGGCCCATGCCGTCGCCGTGGCGCAGCACGAAGCGGTTGGCGCGATCCAGCGTCGGCCGCACCAGGTCGTGCACCGCCTTGAGCTGGCGGTAGCTGGTGAAGAGCACGAAGGTGCCGCCCTGCGCCTCGGCGAGGTACTCCGACAGCCACGCCGACAGCGCGTGCTCGTAGCGCGGGCTGTTGGGGTCGATGGGCGCCGCGTTCAGCAGCAGCTTCGCCTGGCGCTGGTAGTCGAACGGCGAGTCGAGGCGCTTGGCGAGGCCGCCTTCCAGCCCCAGGCGCCGGCGCAGGAACAGGAAGCGCTCGGAATCGTCCGCGGCGAGCGTCGCCGAGGTCAGGATCACCGTGCGCGTCGCCGCGAACAGCTTCTCCTTGAGCAGCTCGGCCACGGACAGCGGCGCCATCGACAGCGACGGCGTGCCGCGCGCCGTCGGCACGTGCGCGTAGTAGACGTGCTGCGGCGTGCGCTGCTCGATGATCATGCGCAGCGACCCCGACAGCGCGGCGGCGCGCGCGATCTGCGCACCCAGCTCCTGCGCGGCGTTGTCGTCGTCGGCGCGCTCGCGGGCCACCTCGAGCGCCTTGCCGAGCGAGTCCAGCGCCGGGCTGAGCGGGTTGTCGACCACGCCCGCGCCGACCAGCGGGATGGTGTCGGAGTTGGCGCCGGGCAGCTGCGCCACGTTCTTCCAGAAGTGCTCGGACATCTCGCGCGCGTGCTCGGCCTGCTCGCGCGCGAAGGCGTAGGGCTCCTGCGCCAGCAGGCCCTTGCCCTTGCGGCTCCACAGCCCGTCCAGCCAGTAGCGCACCTGCGCCTCGCTGATCGAGGTGCCGAGGTGGTCGGTGGCGACGTCCTCCAGGGTGTGCGCCTCGTCGAAGACCACCACGTCGTGCGCCGGCAGGATGGCGGCGTGCTCGTCGCGCAGGCTGAGGTCGCTGAAGTACAGGTGGTGGTTGACGATCAGCAGGTGCGCGCCCTCCATCGCGCGGCGCGCGTTGTAGAAGAAGCAGCTCTCGTAGGTCGGGCACTTGCGCCCGAGGCAGTTGCTGCGGTCGGACTGGGCGATGCGCCACACCTGCGGCGACGGGTCGAAGCCGAGGTCGGCGAGGTCGCCGGCCACGCTCTCCTTGGCCCAGTCCGCGAGTTCGCGCAAGGCGGCGGCATCGTCGCGGGTCTCGAAGATCGCCTGCTGCGCGTCGAGCGCGTAGCCCAGCCGGCGCCGCGACAGGTAGTTCTGCCGGCCCTTGACCAGCACCGCCTTCAGCTCGGGGAAGATCTGCTGCAGGAGCGGGATGTCCTTGCCGACGAGCTGCTCCTGCAGGGCGATGGTGCCGGTCGAGATCACCACCTTGGTGTTGGTGGCGATGGCGTGCAGGGCGAGCGGCACCAGGTAGGCGAAGCTCTTGCCGACGCCGGTCGGCGCCTCGACGATGGCGTGGCCGCCCTCGCGCAGCGCGGTGGCCACGGTCTCGGCCATGTCGAGCTGCTGCGGCCGGCTCTCGTAGGCCGGCAGCTTCGCCGCGATCAGCCCCCCGGGCCCGAGCACATCCGTAGGCGTGAGCACCGGCATGGCCCTACCGTAGCGTCGCAGCGCGCCGGCCAAGGGTGGACAGCACGCTGCTTCGCCGCGCTCAGGCCGGCGGCGCCGCGACCGCGCTCCCAGGCAGGACGCCCGCCACCGGCACCGGCGGCGGCGTCCCCGGGACCGGCGCGCTGTGGGCCAGGACCTCGCTCCAGCCCAGCACCTGGCGCGCAGCGCCCACCGCCAGCCCGGGCAGCCACAGGATCCACGCGACCACCATCGCCCCCAGGCCGAAGTTGAGCAGCGCGGCCACCAGCGTGCCCTGCCACAGTTCCCCACGGTGGGCGCGCAGCGCCAGCAGGCGCTCGCGCCCCGACAGCCCGCGCACCGCCATGGCGAGGTCGAGGGCGTCCAGGCAGGCGATGTGCGCCAGGCCGATGACGCTCACCACGATGCCGATCGGGCCCACCGCCAAGCTGAGCGCGAAGCCACCGACCGGCCACAGCAGGCGCGGCAGCAGGGTGCCGGCGAGCACGCGCAGGCTGCCGCCGATGCCGTCGTGCAGGCTCAGTTCCGCCGCGGGCGCCACGCCGTCCGCGCGCTGGACGAGGCGCACCAGCGACTCGAAGGCGAAGCTCATCAGCAGCGGCAGCAGCAGCGCCCAGGCCGTCAGCAGCGTGGCGAAACCCACGCCGACGGCCTTCGCCACGCCCAGCCACAGCCAGACCCCCGTCACGGTCGGCGCGGGCCAGGTCCCCCACCCCGCCAGGACGGCCAGCGCGACCAGCACGACCCAGCCCACCGCCATGGCAGCCAGCGGCCGCACCCACCAGCGCGGCGAGCGCAGGAAGCGCAGCAGTCCTTCCATCGGCCAGAGCGTCGCACCCATGGCGCGCAGTGTGGCGCCGCTGCACAGGTGGGCAATGCCGGCCCATGCAGCTCTCGGCGGCGGACGCGCCAGACCCTAGACCCTAGACCCTAGACCCTAGATAGGTTCCTCGCATTTCCGGTTCGTTAGAAGACGATGCTTCATGCGACAGTGGTTTCATCCCATGCTGACCACGACACACGTGATCCCACGATCTAGGGTCTAGGGTCTAGGGTCTAGGGTCTAGGGTCTAGGGTCTAGGGTCTAGGGTCTAGGGTCTAGGGTCTAAAAGGCTGAGACGACGAGAACGTTCCACACCCGGCCGCCCCCTTGTCCAGCGTGACCCGCAGAAACCTAGCGCTGAGGAACGGACCCCGTAGAACTCCCGCCATGTCCCTACCGCTCTCCGCTGCTCACGGTGCGTCGCAGGCTGATGCCTTCGCCGCTCTCCCCGCCGACGCCAGCGTGAAGGTCATCCCCTGCGACCCGGCCCTCGACGTCGCCTCCGCCCAGGCGGTGTGCAGCGCGATCGACAAGCTCTTCGCGCAGTTCGCGCGCGAAGGCCGTGTCGGCACCTGGGCCGCCGGCAGCGACGCCGACGGCGCCCTGCTGGTGGTCGCCTACACCAGCGCCGATGCGCTCTCCGGGTGCAGCAACGACAAGCTCGCCAAGGTCCTGCTCAACCACGAGGAGCGCCACCAGCGGCGCATGCTCTCCGCGCCGCCGATGGTGCTCGAGGTCGACGGCCAGCCGCGCTGCGTCGACCGCGCCGCCTTGCGCCAGCTCGTCGAAGCCGGCCAGGTCGACGTCGCCAGCCTGACCTGGGACGTGCGCGCCGAGACCCTCGGCGCCTGGCGCGACCGCCGGCACGTGCCGGCGCGGGACACCTGGCTGGGGCAGGTCATCGCCCGGTTGGTCTCCGCCACGCGCAACTGAGCGTGCGAGCTGCGAGCTGCGAGCTGCGAGCTGCGAGCTGCGATAAAACCAGCCTCTCGCTTCTTCGTTCGTTGACCATTTCGCCTCGCGCCTCGCAACTCCGCACCCTTGCCACGCCCCGGCCCCAGACGACCGTGCCCCCATGGTCAAACGCCCCTCCCGCCTCACCCGCCCGCGCTACACCCTGCCCGACGACCAGTCGTTCACGGTCAAGCCGATCGGCGTCGTGCACTCGCCGTTCCAATGGCGCGACGAGGCGCCCCGCCAGGCGAATGTCGGCGAGGCGCACGACGCGGTGATCGTGCTGCGACCAGGGCTGCACAACGCGGTCAAGGACCTCGCCGGCTTCGACTACTGCTGGGTGCTGTTCTGGTTCCACTGGTCGCACGGCTGGAAGCAGCAGATCGTGCCGCCACGCGACACGGTGAAGCGCGGCCTGTTCGCCACGCGCTCACCCGATCGCCCGACGCCGATCGGTCTGTCCGCGGTGCGCCTGGTCGGCACCGACGGGCCGCGCATCACCATCCGCGGCGTGGACATCCTCAATGGCACGCCGGTGCTGGACATCAAGCCGTACATCCCGGCGTACGACGCGTTTCCCAAGGCGAAGGCCGGATGGGTCGACGCGTTGACCGCGCCTGGACCCGATCACCGCTATCGGTGAACCCCGTCGCCACCGCGACCTCGCGGGGGCGACGCATCGGCCATCAGCAGGTGCCTGGCAAGGAACAGCGCCGCCCCGGCGACCGCCAGGCCCGCCACCGCCATGAGCAGGCACACCCAGACCGGGAGCGTGGTCACCAGCATGTCGACGTAGTCTTGGACCACGAAGTGCTTCAGCCGGGTGAGCGAGTCGAAGCTGCCGGGCGACTGGCGCGCGAGCCCCCACAACGTGGTGACCGACAACAGCGCGGCCAACGCGCCCACCAGCAGCACGCCGTAACCGATGAGCCGGCGCGGTACGCCCGCGTCCCTCACCCGAGGTAGCGCTTGAGCATCGCCGTGGTGGACGGGTTGAACCCCTTCACCTCGGCGGCGCCCCCACGGCTGGCGGACAACTGCCCGCGCACCTGCTTGGCCAGCACCTTGCCCAGCTCGACGCCCCACTGGTCGAAGCTGTTCAGCCCCCAGATGAAGCCCTGCACCGCGGTGCGGTGCTCGTACAGCGCCAGGATCTGCCCGGTGGTGTACGGGGTGAGCACCTCGAACAGGATGGCGTTCGACGGGCGGTTGCCGGTGAAGACCTTGTGCGGCACCAGCGCGTCGGCGACGCCCTCGGCCTTGACCTCGGCGGCGGTCTTGCCGACCGCGAGCGCGTCCGGCTGGGCGAAGAAGTTGGCCATCAGCTCGTCCTGGTTGCTGACCACCTCGCCCTTGAGCACCACCGGCTGCTGGCTGCGCTTGAAGCCGATGAAGTCGGCGGGCACCACGCGGCCCTGGTGGATGAGCTGGTAGAACGAGTGCTGGCCGTTGGTGCCGGGCTCGCCGAAGTTGATCTCGCCGGACTCGAAGGCGAGCTCGGCGCCGTCCAGGCCCACGCGCTTGCCGTTCGACTCCATGTCGACCTGCTGGATGTGCGGCGCGAGCTTGAGCAGCGCCTGCGCGTAGGGCAGCAGCGCGCGCGTGGCGCGGCCCAGGAAGGTCGAGTTCCACACCCCGAGCAGGCCGAGGATCACCGGCAGGTTCTTCTCGGCGGGCGCGTGGAGCAGGTGCTTGTCGATGCTGCGCGCGCCCGCCAGGAACTGTTCGACGATGGGGTAGCCGTACTGCAGGGCGAGCGGCACCACGCCGACCGCGCTGCACACGCTGTAGCGCCCTCCGACCCAGTCCCAGAAGCCGAAGGCGTTGGCCGGGTCGATGCCGAAGGCCGCGACGTCCTTGAGGTTGGTCGAGACCGCGACCATGTGCTTGGCGACCGCCGCCTTGCCGAGCTTCTTGACCAGCCAGGCGCGCACCGTCCGGGCGTTGAGCATGGTCTCGGCGGTGGTGAAGGTCTTCGAGATCACCACCACCAGGGTGGTCGCGGGGTCGAGGCCGTCGAGCGCGCGGCTGACGTCGACCGGATCGACGTTGGCCAGGAAGCGCAGGCGTCGGCCCTTCGCCGCCTTGGCGCTGGCGGGGTCGGTGCGCAGCGCCTCGAACACGAACTCCGGCCCCAGGTAGCTGCCGCCGATGCCGATCGCCACCACGTCGGTGAGCTTCTTGCCGGTCGCCCCCTTCCACTTGCCGCTGCGCACCTTGTCGCTGAAGGCCTTGATCCTCGCGAGCACGCCGTGCACCTGCGCGATCACGTCCTCGCCATCGACGACCAGCTTCTCGTCGGGCGCGGTGCGCAGCGCCATGTGCAGGACGGAGCGGTTCTCGGTCGTGTTGATGCGCTCGCCCGCCGCCATCGCCTTCAAGCGCCCGGCGAGGTTGGCCTCCTTGGCCAGGGCGAAGAGCAGCTTCATGGTCTCGCCGGACGCGTTCTGACGGCTGTAGTCCAGGACCACGCCGTCGTGCTCGACGATCATCGCCGCGCTGCGCTTGGCGTCCTTCAGCAGGTCGCGCAGGTGGGTGGCCTTGATGGCCGGCACGTGGCCGGCGAGAGCCTTCCAGGCGGACGACGAGGCGATCGACATGGATGTTCCCCAGGGGATTGCGGATGCGGGCGCCCCAGCGATACGGCTGGCGGGGCGCCCATCAATCGGGAAATGCGCAGCGGGGGGCTACAGCCGCCTATTCCTCGCCATCCAACCAGCGGCGCAGCAGGATGGCCGCCGATTTCGCGTCGACCTGACCCTTGGTCGCGGGCCACCTCCCCTCCTCCTTGAGGGCCTCCTCGGCCTCGCTCGAGGAGTAGCGCTCGTCGACCTCGTGCACGGGCAACGTGCACACCTTGGCCAGCTCCTTGAGGAAGTCGCGCACCCAGCGCACGTTGCCGCCGGCGTCGCCGTTGGCGTGCAGGGGCAGGCCGATGACCACTCCGGTGACGCGCTCGCGCCGCGCCAGCTCCGCGACGATCGCCGCCGCCTGGGCGTCGCTCGCGCGCGGGACGAAACCGAGCGGCCGGGTGCTGATGCCCAGTTCATCGCAGGTGGCGATGCCGATGCGCACGCGCCCGTAGTCGACACCGAGGAGACGCTGGGGGGCGCGGGGCATGGGTGGATGATCGCGGCCATAGCCGATCCGGAGAAGAGGCCACCTCGCTCCGGACCGTCAGCGGCTGGACCGACGATATCCTGGCCGGATCCGCTCCGAATCTGCGAAATCTGCGGACTCTTCGCGAGGGAGGATCTGCAGATTTCGCAGATTTCACAGGTGGGGAGATCATGAGGCCATGGGCCCACTCGCACGGGACAGACCTGTCATGTCCTCTTGGAAACAGGCCATGGCGCCGCTTTCATCCCGAGGTACGATGCCGGCTCGCCGCCAGACGGCCGCGTCCGGCGCAAGCCGGCCGAGGAAAGTCCGGGCTCCACAGGGCACAGTGACTGGTAAATCCAGCCGTCTCCAGTTGCGGGGGGATAGGGAAAGTACAACAGAAAGCGAACCGCCTGCGCCGGGCAACCGGCGTCGGTAAGGGTGAAAAGGCGGGGTAAGAGCCCACCGCTCCCTCCGCAAGGCGGGAGGCATTGCAAACCCCACTGGGAGCAAGCCCAGACCGTGGCGAGGTGCTGCCCGCACCATTCGAGCCGCGAGTAGGGCGCATGAGGGCCGGCCGCAAGGCCGGCATCGAGAGAAATGGCCGTCCTCGACAGGACCCGGCTTATCGGCGGCCTCTGCACACATCACCGACCCCGGCCGCAAGGTCGGGGTCGGTGATTTGCGGCCTGCGGACGGGCGCGAGGCGCGAGGCGCGAGCGCGAGCGAGGCGCGAGGCGCGAGGCGCGAGGCGACAGCCACCTGAACCACGCGTTGGCTCTATTTCTCGAGTCTGGTTTCACGGGTCCCGAGGTCGGACATGGCGATCCGGTCCACGATGGACTTCCGCCGCTGTGCGGCACCATGCTGCACATGCCCCGCATCCATCACCCGTGCGCCTGGCTCGTACGAGCCGCCGTCCTGAAGCAGGGACGCGCGCAGCGGGTGGGTCGTCCAGGTGCAGGCACCTGACCGACCAGGATCGAGCGAGATCCCCCGACCCGCTGCGCACCGCAGCGGGTCTTTTCGTTTCCAAGGAGCTCACCATGTCCCCCCTCGCCACCCACCGCCGCCTCCGCACCGCCCGCGTCCACGCCGTGGCCGCCGTGGTGCCGTCGCGCTGGCAGCGGGGGCAGCGGGGGCAGGCGGGTGCGCATGCGGGCGGACGGTCATGAACGCGCCCATCTCCACGGCTGTCGCCGCTCGGCCACCCACCCTGCACCTGGTCGTCGCCTTCGCACTGCTCTACGTGGTGTGGGGCAGCACCTACCTCGGCATGGCGATGGCGGTCGAGACCATGCCGCCGCTGCTGATGGCGGCGATCCGCTTCGCGGCCGCAGGCGGGCTGCTCTACGCGTTCCTGCGCCTGCGCGGCGAAGCCCGTCCGGGGCCGCGCCAGTGGGGCTCGGCGCTGCTGGTCGGCACTTTGCTGTTCCTGGGCGGCAACGGCGTGGTGTGCCTCGCCGAAGAGGCGGGCGTTCCCTCGGGCGTCGCCGCGCTGATCATCGCCACCACGCCGCTGTGGCTGACCGTGCTGCCGTGGCTCGTGCGCCGCAGCCCGCGCCCGCAGGCGGCGGTGTTCGCCGGCATCGCCATCGGCCTGCTCGGCGTCGGCGTGCTGATCGGCGGCCCCGGGCCGAGCACCACGTCGACGCGCGTGGTCCTCGGCATGCTCGCCATCGTCGCCTCGTCGCTGTCCTGGGCGATCGGCTCGCTGTGGGCCAAGGCGCTGCCGCTGCCGACGTCGCCGTGGATGTCCTCGGCGCTGCAGATGCTGTGCGGCAGCATCGGCCTGACCCTGGCCGGGCTCTCAGCGGCGAACGCCTCGATCCCGCCACGATCTCGGCGCGCTCGGGCTGGGCGCTGGTCTACCTCATCCTGATCGGCGCCATCGTCGGCTTCGGCTCGTTCGTCTACCTGATGCGCTGGAGCACCCCGGCGCGGGTATCGACCTACGCCTACGTCAATCCCATGGTCGCGGTGCTGCTCGGCTGGCTGTTCGCCAACGAGGCGGTCACCGGCCGGATCCTCGTGGCCGGGGCCCTGATCATCGCTTCGGTGGTGCTGATCCTGATCGCGGGCAAGGCCGGCAGCGGCCTGCGCCGGGCGACCTAAGCCTTTGCCGGACGGGGCTCTGCAAACCTACGCGGATTCCCGGCTGAAGCGCCTGGGCCATAGGGTACATTGGCATGTGACGCGCGTAGCCCTTGGCGCGGAGAGCCCATGCAGATCCCTTCATCGACATCCAGCAACCTCGCTTCGCTGATCGCCAAGTACCAGGCGGCGGCGAAGTCGCTGGCGGCGACCAGCGCGAGCTCCGCGGGATCGAGCACGTCTCCGGGCAGCGCCACCTCCAGCACCTCGGGCGCCGACAGTGCGACCTTCAGCCCCGAAGCGCTGCAGGCGCTGCAGGCGAACGCGGCGCAGATGCTGCTGCAGTCCACCTCGAGCCAGGGCGACTCCTCGTCCTCTTCTTCGGACGACCTCGACTCCCTGCTCGCCGGCTTCTCGTCTTCCGGCGTGTCCAGCCAGCTCGCCGCGCTGCTCGCCGGCAAGACCGGCAGCACGACCGCCAGCGACGGCACGAAGACCCCTGCGACCGCAGCCGACCTGGTCAAGCAGGCCCGGCAGACCCTCGCCGATTCCACCGCGTCGATGTTCGGCGACACCAGCAGCCAGGACGGCGGCTCGAGCAGCAGCGACGACGGCCTGTCCGCGCTGCTCACCGCCTACGGCAAGTCCATCACCGATGCGGGCACCAAGGCGATCCAGGTCGCCGAGGACCGCATCAAGGCGGCCGCCGCCTCCGCGAGCGGCACCGCCACGACGCCAGCGACGACCCCGGCCGCGGCGACCTGATCGGACTGCGCGCCCCTGCTTCTGCTCGCGCACCAGCGGCCCGCTCCGGGGCGTGGCGCCTGGTCACCTAGACGGCCCCTTGCTGGCTGCTCGCAACGACCGCGGCGAGGTCATCCCGGCCGAGGGCCCGGTAGCACGTCTGCAAGAGCGCGCTGACCGCGACATCGCGTTCACCAGCGAACCACAGCTCCTTGAGGTGGAAGAGTGCGCTCGCGGGGTGCCGCCCGATGAAACTCCGAGCCAGATCACGAGCCGCCTCTGGCGACGACGGAGCCCCGATCGGGAAGGCCCGGGTGTCCAGGGCATGGAACGCCGCGCTCGGCGCGAACACGCCGACGCCATCGCTGGCCGGCAGGTGCCACCAGCCGGGGATCGTCGCCGGCGCGTTCGGGCGGCCGCCTCCTGCTGGCGTGTACATCTGATCGGTCCCGTGGCCGCTGGGCTCGAAGCCCAGGCTCGCGAACAGCGCCTGATGGCGGGCCACCCACTCGTCCTCGTGGTTGTCGAGCGCCCACTCGTACTGCCGTGCGAGCAGGTTATCCAACGCCTCTCGGGAGGACCCGCCGACCCGGTAGGCTCCCACACCGGAATCCGCCGGACAGAAGCAAGCGACCGGATGGTCTTCCGACGCGGGCCGCTCGACGTAGCGCACGTGACCGTAGTGGGTGCCGCCCACCCCCGTCCAACCGAAAGGGGACATCTCGAAGGGCGTACGATCGTAGCGGCGCGGCCGGCTTCCCAGCTCGAAGCCCAGGAAATCGCCAGAGATGTCCGCGAAGCCCGTGGCGTTGGCGGCGGCCACGATGCGGTTCCAACGCGCGATGAACGGCGCCGGCACCTGGTAGCCGATCGCCTCCGACCAGGCGACCCCGTCCAGCTCCGGGTGCGGGACGAACGGCACGTCATCGTCGGGATGGCTCACGTCACAAAGCGGCATCGCTAGCCCTTCGCCGCCTTCCCCTCCGCCAACCGGCACAGCAGTTCAGCGCCGCTGCGCAGGACCTCGTCCTTGACCGTGTAGCAGATGCGGAAGTGCGACGCGCGCTCGCTGAACACGCTGCCGGGGATGATCAGCAGGTTGTTCGCGATCGCGCGCTCGACGAACTGGTCGCCGGTCAGGCCGCGCGGCGCCTTGGCGAACAGGTAGAACGCGCCGTCCGGCGGCGCCAGCTCGAAGTGCTCGGCGAGGACGCCGACCATCAGGTCGCGCTTGCGGCGGTAGGCGTCGATGTTCGCCGTGCTGTCGACCTGCGGGCAGGCGAGCGCGGCGTACTGCGTGACCGACGGCGCGCACACGAAGCTGTACTGCTGGACCTTGGTCATCGCCTGGATGACCGCGGCCGGGCCGGCGGCGTAGCCGAGGCGCCAGCCCGTCATGCCGAACGACTTGCTGTGTCCGACCAGCACCACGGTGTCGGGGTAGACCTCGGCCATCGAGGTCATCGGCACGTACGAGAACGCGCGGTAGATCTCGTCGCTGATCACGGTGATGCCGTGCCGGGCGCAGACCTTGGCGATCGCCTCCAGCTCGCTCTTCGGGAAGATCCGCCCGGTGGGGTTGCCCGGGCTGTTGAGCAGCAGCAGGCGGGTCTTCGGAGTGATCAGCTTCTCGAGGCGCTCCGCGTCGATGCCGAAGCCGGTGTCGTAGGTGTCCAGGTACACCGGCTTGCCGCCGAACAGGTTGACCAGGTGCTTGTACATGACGAAGTACGGGTCGGGGATGATCACCTCGTCGCCGTCGTCGACCAGCGCGAGCAGGGCGAGGAACAGCCCGCCGCTGACCCCGGAGGTGATCAGCACCTGGTCGGCGGCGTAGGCGCGGCCGGTGAAGGCGCGCTCGTCGGCGGTCACCAGGGCGCGCAGCTCGGGGATGCCCTGGGTCTGGGTGTACGTGTTGCGCCCCGCGGTGATCGCTGCGATCGCCGCCTCCTTCACCTGCGGCGCGACGTCGAAGTCGGGCTGGCCGATCGAGAGGTTGATCGGGTCCTTCATGCTGCGCGCGAGGTCGAAGATCTTGCGGATGCCGCTCGAATCGATGCGGCCGACGCGGGAGGCGAGGCGGGTCATGGCATTTCCACGGGTGTGGCGCGGACTTTACGCGGGCGAGGACGCGCGCAATCGACCTCAGGCCACTCCGCCCGGAATGCCCACCGGAGAGGATAGAACCGCCAAGGCGCCAAGCCGCCAAGAGCCGTTGGCGTTCCCTGCACCACTTCTTGGAAGCACGGCCACGAGCCACGCTTCCGCTCTTGGCGCCTTGGAGTCTTGGCGGTTCTACCAGGCTGTCTGGACGTGGAATCTCGTCCGACCCACCGCGGGGGCCGCGGTTCAGGCGCGGTTCTTGACCAGCAACAGCCGGTTCGGCTGGCCCGTCTTGTACTGGTAGTCCACGCGGTCCATGATGCGCCGCATCAGGAACACGCCCAGGCCGCCGGAACGGCCGCTCGCGGCGTGCGTGGCGATGTCCACGTCGGTCAGCGTCTTGGGGTCGAACGAGGCGCCCTGGTCGACGATCTCGATCAGGAAGGTGTCCGGGCTGACCTGCACGGTGAGGTCGATGGTGGCCTTGCCGCGCGGCTGGTCGGCGTAGCCGTGCTCGATGATGTTGGTCACGGCCTCGTCGACCGCGATCTGCAGGCGGTTCAGGTACTGCGCGGGGAACTCGCCGCGCTGCACCCCGCTGCGCACCAGCTCGCGCACCTGGGCCAGGTAGGCCAGGTCGTTGTTGATGGTCAGGCGCTGGCGGAACTCGCTCACGTGGTGCGCTTCACCGAGATGATGGTCAGGTCGTCGGACTGCTCGGCGTCGCCGCGGTGCTCGGCGATCTCCTCGACCACGCGCGCCAGCATGGTGCGCGCGTCGCCGGCGCCGTAGCGGGCGATCGCCTGGTAGAAGCGCTCCTCGCCGAACTCCTGGTTCTCCGCGTTCATCGCCTCGGGGAAGCCGTCGGTGAAGATCACCATGGTGTCGCCGGGCTGGAGGACGGTGCGCGTCTCCTGGATGGTCTTGTCGAAGACCGGGCCCTCGTTGAAGCCGAGCGCGATGCCCTTGCCGGTGCCGAGCTCGTAGCTCTTGGTCGCGGCGCGGTAGATGACCATCGGGTTGTGGCCGGCCGAGGCGTAGGTCAGGCTGCCGGTGCGCTCGTCCAGGATGGCGTAGAAGGCGGTCACGAACATGCCGCGCTTGATCTGCCGGGCGATCAGGCGGTTGGTGTCCTTGAGGGTGTCGGCGGCGCGGTGCTGGTACTTGTTGGCGACCAGGCGCACGATGGTGCGCGTCACCGCCATCACCATCGAGCCGGGGATGCCCTTGCCCGAGACGTCGGCGACGATGAAGCCCCACAAGCCGTTGCCGAGCGGGATGAAGTCGAAGTAGTCGCCCGACACCGCCTTGGCGCCCTGGTAGAACGCGGCGCAGTCGTAGCCGGTGATGGCCGGGGCCTCGGCGGGCAGCAGCTGGCGCTGCACCTCGTGCGCGATCGACAGCTCGTACTCGGCCTTCTCCTGCTCGACCAGCGCGACCTGCGCGACCTTGAGGTTCTGGGTCATGCGGTTGAACTCGACGGCGAGCTGGCCGATCTCGTCCCGCGAGCGCGGCTTGGTCTCGTGGTCGAGGCGGCCGCGCGACACCACCTTCATGTCGTGGATGAGCAGGTCGAGCGGCTTGGTGATGTTGCCGGCCAGCCAGTTGGCCACGGCGATGACCACGCCGATGGCGATGATCACGGCGATGCCGATGGTGAAGAAGAGGTTGTTGCGCACCTTCTTGACCGAGTCCGCGGCGATGTCGACGCGCGCGTTGGCGGCCTCGCCGGTGTTGGTCTTCCCGAAGCTCGCGTCGAGGAAGACCTTGAAGCGGTAGATGTCGACGTCGCCGTTGGCGGTGGCCTTGGTGCCCGGGTAGACCTGGATGAAGTCCTTGTTGAGCTGCACGTTCGCGCCGACCTTGGGCACGTAGATCGACGTGAACTGCGAACCGACCACCGTCGAGGAGTCCTCGACGCCGATGCCGACCCCGGCGATCTCGGGCACCGCCGGGCAGTCGAAGCGGATGGCCAGGATGTCGCTGGCGTTGACCCCCTGCATGCCCCAGTCGCGCGCGTCCGTCAGGTAGCCGATGATCTCGTCCTTGATCTCCTGCTGGGTGGGCATCACCACCTCGGTGTCGCTCAGGCGCTTGTCGGTGAGCGATTTCAGCTTCTTCAGCTTGGTGTTGACCGCGTTGGCCACCTGCGCGGCCATGCGCGCGATCTCGATGCCGTCGTGCTGCTTCTGGCCGAAGAGGAAGCTGTTGACGGTCCCGGCCATGGCCATGCCCAGCCCGATCAGCACCACCGCGGTGATGCCGGTCAGCACCAGCATGAACTTGGCGCGCAGCCCCAGGCCGCGCGCGTTGGCGACGCCGGCGGGGCCCGCCGCCACGGTGCCGCGCTTGGGCTGCTTCATGGGCCCGGAGTTGTCGCGCTTGGGCCCACCGCCCTGCTGGCCGCTGGCGCGTGGATTGGCGGTGGTGGTGGGCGCGTAGCTGCCGGACGAGGCAGGCGTGCGCGCCGACTCGGTGTTCTGCTGCACCCCGTGCGAGGACGACACGCCCACGGAACGGGCCGCCGGGCGCCGGGCGGAAGCCTGGGCTGCAGTGGTGCGCTTGCTGTCGAAACGGCGATTGACCATGCGGTGGTTCCAGCCCGGTGGGATTCCGTAGCGGTGGTTCCCTTTCCAGGACAGGCCGTGCCGCTAATGCAGCACGGCGGCAGCGAGGACGCCTGCGACCAGCCCGGCAGCGAGATCGTCGGCGAGGATGCCCCACGCTCCCGGAAGTCGCTCCAAGCGATTTATCGGCCAAGGCTTGCTGATGTCAAATACCCGGAAACCCACCACGACCGCAAGCACTGATTGGAACGGGGCCGCGCTGAGCGTGGCACTCGGCAGCACGGCCAGCCCCAGCCAGACGCCGGCGACCTCGTCGATCACCACCTGGGAGGGGTCCTGGCAGCCGAAGCGCCGCACCGCCCCCGGGCAGCTGGCCAGCCCGACCGCGGTGGCGAGCACCGCGAGCGCGGCGCAGGCGGGCTGGGCGTGGGTGCCGGCCAGCACCAGGGCCGGGAGGGCCGCCAGGCCGGCGGCGATGCTGCCCCAGGTACCAGGGGCGGGGCGCAGGTAGCCGACTCCCAGGAAGGTGGCTCCGAGCACGGACAGGGTATCGGTCAGGCGCGGGGAACCCGCGGGCGAGGCCGGACGCGCGGCGGCGTCAGGCGTCGACATCCAGTTCGCCGAAACGTCCCTCGACCAGCTTGGCCAGGGCCTCCGTGGCCTGCTTGGCATCGGGCCCATCAGCACTTATGATGAGCTGACTGCCGCACTCGGCGGCCAGCATGAGCAGTTCGAGGACGCTCTTGGCGTTCACCACCATGTCGTCCTTGGCGATGGTGATCTCGGCGACATAGCGGCTCGCCGTGGTCGCGATCTGGGTCGACGGACGGGCGTGCATACCCATCTTGTTGCTGAGCACCACTGTCGCCTCGGCCGTCGCCATATGCATCTCTCCGCGGTTGTCGGCCGCCCTTGCCGGGATCGCTGCCGGTTGCTTTTCCAGCGCCGGAAGCCCCACCGGTGTATCGTCTTGTAGCACGCTCCGCCAGCAAGGCAAAGGGCTGGCGCATGCCTCTTGGGCGGCTTCCGGCGGACGAGCGCACCGCCCCGCCGTCACTCTCCGCGGAACAGGCGGTCGGCGAAGCGCTTGTCGAGGGACTCGACCTCGCGCACCCGGTCGGCGGTGTCCTCGATGTCGTAGGAGACGCGGCGGAAGTACACCGCCTGGCCGCTGAAGAGCGTGTAGCAGGCGCGCGGATTGCGGTCGCGCGGCTGGCCGACCGAACCGACATTGACCAGGTACTTGCCGTCGGAGACGTCGAACCCGTCCTCGAGGTCGCCAGCCGGCAGGAAGCAGCGGTCGGCGGTGAACACCCCGGGGCGGTGGGTGTGCCCGACGAAGCACAGGCGCTGGAAGCCGGCGAAGATCGAGTCCATCTTGTCCGGGTCGGCGCCTTCCCACAGGTCGCTCTCCAGGACGTATTCCATGACCGGGTCGCGCGGGCTGCCGTGGACCAGCAGCAGGTCGCCGATCTCGTGGCGGATGGGCAGGTTCTGGAGCAGCTCGAGGATGGCCTTGCGCTGCGCGACCGGCTGGACCTTCTGCAGGGTGTCGCGCGTCCAGTCGATGGCGCGCTTGGCCGCGGCGTGGAAGCCGTAGGCGCCGTAGAGCAGCGCGTGCTCGTGGTTGCCCATCAGGATGAGCTTGCAGCGCGAGGCCACCAGGTCGATGCACTCGCGCGGCTGCGGCCCGTAGCCGACCACGTCGCCCAGGCAGAAGATGCGCTCCACCGTGCCCAGCGAATCGATGTCCGCGAGGACCGCGTTCAGGGCGGCGAGGTTGGCGTGGATGTCGGAGATGAACGCGATCACGGGCGGGGCGCCGGGGGTGGAGGGGTTCATGGTCGGTTGGGGCCGACGGCTGTCCAGCAGTCCCTGGCGGCGGATCCGCATGCTGCGGAGACCCGAGACCCGAGACCCCAGACCCTAGACCCTAGACCGTCGCCCCAGGCAGGCTTCGCGTGCGACGTCTCGAGGTGGCTGAGTCCCGAGACCTGGGGTCAGGGTCTCGGGTCTGGGGTCCAGGGTCTGGCGCGCCCTACCGCTTTCCTTTGCGCTTGCGCTCGACGGCCGCCTGCTTGCGCGAACCCCGGCGTGCACCCTTCTCATCCTTGGTCTCGCGCGGGGCGTTGCGGCCGCGGTCGCCACCGCGGTCGCCACCGCGGTCGGGTCCGCGGTTGCCACCGCGGTCGGGCCCGCGGTCGCCGCCGCGCTGCTCGCCCCGCTGCGGCTCGCCGCGCGCGCCACGACCCTGGGGCGCCCGGTCGTTGCCGGCGATGCGGGCGGTGCGTCCGGTCGGCAGCTGCGCCTCGCTGAGGCCCAGCACCACGTCGGCCTTCGGGATGTCGACCGAGACCACCTGGACGTCGAGCTCGGTGCCGAGGGTGATGACCCGGCCGCTGTGGCGTCCGACCAGGCACGAGCGCTCGGCGTCGAAGACGTAGAAGTCGTCCTTCAGCTCGCGCATCGGGATGAAGCCCTCCATGCCGGTCTCGAGCAGCTGCACGGACAGGCCGCCGGGGTTGGCGCCGGTGATCACGCCGGGGAACTCCTCGCCCATGCGCGCGGACAGGTAGCGCGCCGACTTGCGCGCGTGCAGGTCGCGCTCGGCGGCCTCGGCGCGCTGCTCGAGGTTCGACGACTGGCGCGCCAGCGCGTCGAGGTAGCTGCGGCGCAGCTCGACGTCCTTGTAGCCCGGCAGGCCGAGGCCGTGCTTCACCAGGCGGTGCACGAGCAGGTCCGGGTAGCGGCGGATCGGGCTGGTGAAGTGCGCGTAGGTCTCGAAGGCGAGCGCGTAGTGGCCGATGTTGTCGACCGCGTAGACCGCCTTCTTGAACGAGCGCAGGCACAGGAAGTTGAGCACCAGGCGCGCCGACGGCGGTTCCGCGGCGAGGCGGGCGAGGGTCTTCTGCAGGCCGAAGCGGTTGGCGGTGTTCGCGTCGGTGATGCCGTAGACCTCGAGCATGTGCGCGAAGACCTTCATCTTCTCCGGGTCCGGCATCTCGTGGATGCGGTAGACGCAGGGCAGGCCCTTGGCGTCCAGCCACGCGGCGACCGCGCGGTTGGCGAGCAGCATGCACTCCTCGATGAGCTGGTGCGAGATGTCGGTGCTCTCGCGGTCGACCTCGATCGGGATGCCGTCGACGTCGAGCTTGAAGCGGTGCTCGACCGAGAACAGGTTGAGCGCGCCGGCCTTCTCGCGCCCGCGGCGCAGGCCCTGGGCGATGTCGCTGACCTGGCCCAGCACGGCGCGCACGTCGGCGGGCCAGCGGTCGGTCTCGTCCTTGCTCCTCGAGCACCGCCAGCGCCTGCTCGTAGGTGAAGCGGTGGCGGCTGTTGATGATGGTCTCCGCCAGGCGCGTGTCCACCAGGTTGAAGCGGCTGTCGAGGGTCAGGAAGGCGCTCAGGCAGTAGCGGTCGCGGTTCGGCACCAGGCTGCACAGGCCGTTCGAGAGCTCCTCCGGCAGCATCGGGATGACGCGGTTGATCAGGTAGATGCTGGTGGTGCGCTTGGCCGCCTCCGCGTCGAGCGGGGTGTGCTCCTTGACGTAGTGGCAGACGTCGGCGATGTGCACGCCCAGCACCCAGCGGCCCTCGGCGTCCTTCTCGAGGCTGATGGCGTCGTCGAAGTCCTTGGCGGTCTCGGGGTCGATGGTGAAGACCAGCTTCTGGCGCAGGTCCTCGCGCTTGCCCGGCGGGGAACTTGTCGCCGTAGGCGCGCGCCTGCTCGACGGTCTCCTTGGGAAACTCGCCGGGCAGGTCGTGGACCAGGCAGACGTAGCGGAAGTCGGCGATCTCCGGCGTCTCGTCGGCGAGGATGCGGCCGATGTGCACGCCGGCCGCGCCGGTGGGGTCGATCACCACGGTGCCGACCACGCGGTCGCCGGCCTGGTACTGCTGGTAGAACTGCGCGTAGGCGCTGAGCACCGGCAGCTGGCCCTCGCGGCGGTTGTCGGGGATCAGCACCGCGCCGCCCGGGCGGAAGTTGACCGTGCCCAGGACCTCGCGCCCGGCGCGGCGCAGGATGCGCGTGATCAGCGCGAAGTCGTCCTCGCCGACCATCGCCTGGGCGACGTCGCCGGCGCGCGCGCCGATGGTGTAGCGCGGGTTGACCGGCAGGACCTTGCCGTCGGGGAAGCGCGCCTGCATCAGGGTGGTGTCGTCGCTGCCCTCGAGCTGGGTCAGCACCACCGAGAACTCGCCCTTGGTGCCGGAGACCTGGTAGCGGCCCGGCCGCACCTCCAGGACCTGGCCCTGCTCGACCAGGCGGCGCAGCATCAGCCCGATGTCGCGGCTGTCGGCCTCGCGCCTCAGCGCGGCGGCGAGCTGGGTGGCGGTGGCGCCGCCCGGGATGGCGGCGAGGGCGGCGAGCAGCGCCTGGGCCGGGCCCTGCACGACGATGGCGGCGGCCGGGACCGCAGGCGGGGCGGCGCCTGCAGCCCCGCCTGCAGCCGCGACCGGGGCCGCGCCCTTGGCGCGCTGGCGGGGGGCAGCCGCCTGCATCGGGAACTTGCTCTTCAAGTACTCCTTGGCAGTCGATTTGCCGAAAGGAGTGCTGGACTTTGCGGGACGTCGGGCCATCGTTCTTCTCTCTCTGGCGGCGCCGTTTACAGCGCAGCAGGCGTGGCCGAAGCACACGGCGTCGACGCCACCTGTCCAGTGCTTTCACCCCGGCGGCGCGCGTCGCCCCGACGACCGCACGGACGCGGCCCCCCACGCCCCCGTACCCGACGACCTCGAGAGGCCCCGCGCGCGCATGATGAAAGGGCAGCGAGGCAATTCGCTTCAGGACGGCGTCCGCCTCCTGATATTCGGGGAAGCGGCGCTCCTCGGCGTAGAACGCTGGTGTATGGGCGTAACCGCGTCCGTTCTTCCAGCGGGTGCCGTGCTTCTTGTGCAGCAATTCGTGGAACATCAGGTAGTCGACGCACGAAATGGCTCTACGTCTGGCCGATCGAGCGAGGCGCTCACCATCACGGTATCGCGGAGGTAATCGTAGTGGCCGAACTTTCGGCCCGTGAACGATCGGCTCCAGGCCAGGTGCGGGCGGGGCATCGTGCCGTTGAAGAAGTCCCGGCTCGACCCGTCGAAGGCAGTGCCGCAGATCGTGATACGCCCCGCGCGGCCGCTCGACTACGCCGCCCAGCGACTCCAGCTCCGCTCGAACGGATTGGTACGGCTGATCGATCATGGCCTGGATCACCGTTTCGCGATAAGCGATGTCGCGGAGGAACATCCGACGGCCGAGCGCCAAAGGCTGGTGCGTCGAAGACGATCATCGGCGTGGGCAGGGAGACTATCGAGCCGTGGGCTGAGGATCGATACCGATAGATGCCGCTCATCGGCCGCAAGTGCACGCGCAGCGGCAGGCGGCATCGTGCCGCAGTGGCGGAGGGGGTGAGGATCGGCACGGCGAGTTGTTGTGCCGCCGCATATGCGTCAATACTTTCGGGCAGCGAGAAGAAGGCGATCCAGCCGCGCCGGCGCGGAGGGCATCGGACAAGGGCGGGCGTGCTCGCCGTGCCGGCGCAGCGAATCCTCGATGATGCGTGACTGTCGCTCCAGCGATTTGCGAACCGCTTCGCACTGCTCCGCGGTGGTGGCATCGGAGAGACGGCTCAGGCGGCGATCGACGAAGGCGCTGAGCCCGGGCCAGGTCAACTGACGCGCGGCGGGTGCGGCAACCGTAGGCGATATGGAAGATCCCGGCGGCAGGTTGTCCCAGTCGATCTGGCCCAGAAACTGGACCGCACGACGCGACGGGCTGGGCAGGTGCGATTCTTGGCGCGATGCTCGCGAAGCAACAGTTCAAGTTGATGAAGTTGTTTGCCTGACATCATCGCGCAGCTTCGCCGCCACCCGCCTGCGACAGCGGCGTTGCCAGCTTGCGACGAACAACGTTGGCAGTGCGAACGAGGCCGGAGATGCGGATCCGGCATGACGGACAGCCCGGCTTCGCGCACTTTTGAGCCGGGCGGCAAATTGACGACGTCAGTTTCTCTTCTTCGCTACCGGTGTTCGATCCCATCGGCGTCAAGACGTTGAGGCGGCCACGGCTGATCGACAGGCTCGTCTTCGTTTCCTGCGGGCAGCCGGCGGCGAATTCGTCGTAGAACTTGTTGATGAAGGTGCGGGTGGCCCAGGCGGTGCCGTCGGCCAGGCCGCAGATGGTGGTGCCGGGCATGATGCCCATGGTCTTTTCCAGTTCCATGAGCATTTCCAGGTCCTGGCGCGGCCGCCGCCGTCGACGATGCGGTCGAGGATCTTGCGCATCCAGGCGGAGCCTTCGCGGCAGGGCGTGCACTGGCCGCAGCTATTCGTGGGCGTAGAAGCGCACGCAGTTGCGCAGGGCGGCGACCATGTCGGTGTGCTCGTTCATGACGATCATGCCGGCGGTGCCGAGGCCCAGGCAGCCGCCGCGGAAGCGGACGTCGTCGAAGTCGAGCTTGATGTCGAGCTGGTTGGGGCCGAGGACGCCCATGGAGATGCCGCCGCAGATGGCGGCTTTGTACTTGCCGCCCTTCATGCCGCCGGCGAGCTTGTTGATGGCGTAATCGAGGGTGATGCCCAGTTCGTCTTCGTAGACGCCGGGCTTATTCACGTGGCCGCTCATGCCGTAGAGCTTGGGGCCGGGGCGAGCTGGGGGTGCCCATGTCTTGAACCAGGCGGCGCCGCGCTCGATGATCGGCGGGACGCAGGCAGAGCGTTTCGACGTTGTTGATGACGGTGGGCTTGGCGAACGCGCCGGCGATGGCGGGGAACGGCGGCTTGTTGCGCGGCCAGCCGCGCTTGCCTTCGAGCGCTTCGAGCAGGCCGGTCTCTTCGCCGCAGATGTACGCGCCGGCGCCGCGGTGGACGTAGCATTCGAGCTTGTACTCGCTGCCGAGGATCCCCTGCTGGCCGAAGATGCCGTGCTCGTAGGCTTCCTTGATGGCGCTGCTCGAGCACCTTGGCCTGGCGGTGATATTCGCCGCGGATGAAGATGTAGGCGATGTCGCACTGCGTGGCGAGGCGCGCGATGGCGATGCCTTCGAGCATCGGGTGCGGGTCGTAGTCGATCAGGTAGCGGTCCTTGAACGTGCCCGGCTCCGATTCGTCGGCGTTGACCGCCAGGTAGTGCGGCCCCTTCTTTTCCTTGGGGATGAACGACCATTTCTGCCCGGCGCGAGAAGCCCGCCCCGCCGCGGCCGCGCAGGCCGCGAGTCGATGACGGTCTTGATGATGTCGTCGGGCTTCATGTCCAGCGCCTTTCTTCAGCGCGGCGTACCCGCCGGTGGCGACGTAGTCGTCGTACCAGACGAGCTTGCGCTTGGCCGGGGTCGTGGGGGATGCGCTTGGTGAGGACGGGTTCGGTGAAAGCCATGGTCGGAGATTTTTAGCGTGTTGGCGTGTGAGAAGCCAGTGGAGGACCGCCGGGGGTGTGGGGGATGGTGCGTGACAGATTTTGCGATCCGGCTTGGGTGGGACGTGGTGGCTCGGGTTTTCAAGTCTTTCCGAGCCGTGGACTGCGGGTTACGCCTGCACGTTGGCTGGCCTGCGATGAGCGAAGTCGAATCGTACTTCTCGGCTAATACGGCAAGTGCGCAGAACGTTCTTCAATTCGCCACGAGCCGAAGTGGCGGAGGAGTAAGAGTCTTGTGAGGAGTAGGAACGGGAAGACTTCGCCTGGGTTCTGGGCTCCAGTTCAAGTTCCAGATTCGCAAGGCCTGACTTCGGGTGATGCATTTCAGAGTCGTCTGGTAAGGACTTTTCAATGCAGATGCAATGCAATGTAAGGGGGCGAGGGAGACACCACAGCGGGAAAGACTTTCCTGGCGGGCGGCGGGTGTAGCGAGTAAGGTTAGGCTTGACTCGGCGGCTCTAGTTGCCGATCATCCACATACACCCGCCGACGGCCGGACCGCAGCCTGCAAGGGATGCACCGGATTTCCGGCGGGCGCTCCTGAGCACAGAACGGATGCCATGGTTGTCATTGAAGCCGCCCCACGGCCAAGGCCGCCGCAACCGCGTTGGCAATAGCAGCACTGTCGTCAGTTCCCAGCAATATTTGAGCATTCGTCACCGCAACCGTCGCTGCCACGACCTTGGTTGAAGCTCATTGGTCAGTTTCCCTTTGCAATCTCCCAATACCTCTCGTCAATCGAGTCCCAGCACATTTGCCGGTGGCGATTTCTAACCTGTCACGTCGCGGCAAGGATTTTCCAGCTCCTCTGTGTGCGGGTACTCCCCGCATGTTAGCTGGCCTGCGATGAGCGAAGTCGAATCGTACTCCGGCGAAAACAGCAAGAGCGAAGCGTTCTTCAAACTGCGGCGTCGTCTGGCAAGGGCTTTTCAATGCGGATGCAATGCAATTGAGGGGGCGAGGGAGACACCATCGAGCCTCAAGTTTTCTCCCTCGCCCCCTCACGCTCCCCCACTCCCTCTTCCTTCTCATTTAGCTCCCCTGGCGGTGGAGGCCTTGGTGTTCTGAGATCCAAGCGTCTTCGAGATTCGGAGTCCCTTCACGCGTGGAGGCCTGGCCTGCGGGTGCTGCTCTGTGCGTGGACATCCGCCTGCGCCCGCGGGGGGAGCTAAATGAGAAGGAAGCGGGGGTGGGGTGGGAGCACGAGGGAGGGGCGGGGGAGAAAACTTGAGGCTTGATGGTGTCTCCCCCGCCCCTCCCTCGTATCTGCGACTTCGATTCAGCAGCTCTTGCTTTCATCGATGGCATCCGGATTCGACTGCGCTCACCGCAGGCCGTCGATCGCCGCGGCGTACCGCGGCCACGGCTTTTGAAATCTTGAAAAGCCGTGCTACGAGCGAGTGCCGGAATCCCACCACAATTCGGCGCTACGCCCGTCTCCACAAGAAGAACGCTGCATTCAGCTCTTGCTTTTATCTACGGAGTACGGATTCGACTGCGGTGCTCACGGCAGGCCGTCGATCGCCGAGGCGTACCGCGGCCACGGCTTGGAAAGCCGTGCCCGAAAATCCTGTAACTATGCTGGATGTGATGCGGCCTGATCTATCACGCCGCCTGTAGGGGAGGGCGAGAAAAATTGAACAAAGGCTTTTGGCGGCGGTAGAGACGATACGCCCTGGATGCGCAGGTGATACCTCGCCGGTTTGCGGGCGGATACGTCCGATCATCTTCTCCGAAACTGAAATGACCTCATGAGATTCAAAATTTCGAATCGAAGCGTTTTCGGGCTGATGGCCTTGTGCTTTGGCCCGCTGCTTCATGCCGCCGGGGGCCGCACGGCGCAGACGCACGGGCTGGTGGGGGAATATTTCTCGGCTGGATTCAGAGCCGCAGGGGTTTCCCGACCTCGCGGGGAAGACGCCGTTTCTAGTGCGGGTGGATCCGAATGTGAATTTCGCCGAGCAGGGCGGAGAGTTCTACAAGACGCGGCTCTCGGCGAATTTAGTCGCGCGATGGAAAGGTTCGCTGCTTGCGCCGGCGGCGGGCGAATACGAGATCTCCACGGCGGTGGATGACGCGGTCCGTTTGTCGATCGACGGGAAGCTGATTCTGGAAGACGTCACCCACAATGGGATGGCCCAGAAGAGCGCGAAGGTGCAATTGTCGGCGGGGGAACATGCCATCGAGATCGAGTTTGTTCAAAAAGGTGGCGACGCGGGACTGATCGTTTCCTGGCAGACGCCCGGCGGGGAGAAACAGGTGATTCCGGCTACCGCGTTTTCCCACGATCCGGCGGGCTTGAACAGATCAAATGGGATGTGCGGGCGTGGGCGAAGGCGGGCCACGCCGGCGGAGAGGGCCGGCCCACCGAATGGGACAACCTTGACTACGGGCCAATTGTTTCGGCCTCGATCACGCAGCCGAGCGGCGTCACCTTTAAAGGGATCGCGGTGAAGCTTCACGGTGAGCG
This sequence comes from uncultured Planctomycetota bacterium, assembly GCA_963818245.1. Taxonomy (GTDB): domain Bacteria; phylum Planctomycetota; class UBA11346; order UBA11346; family UBA11346; genus BOG-1363. The sequence continues at coordinate 242 of CAWFSD010000038.1, read as the reverse complement.
TGGCGGGCAACCCGACTCCGGTCACGATCTGCTTCGATACGCAACTGATGCGGGTGAGCGGCGGATGGACCGGCGGTTTTCTGCATTTCAACAACGTTGCGTACACCGGCGAGCATGGTCCCACGCGAGCGTGGCGGGCGAGATGCGGTTTCATACGAGCGCAACACCGGCTAGGGGCAACACGAGACGGGAGCTTCACCGACCCGCGGCTGGCGATTGACGGGGAGCCGTTTGGCGGCGCG
>CAWFSD010000037.1:0-67827 GCA_963818245.1 uncultured Planctomycetota bacterium | reverse complement strand
CGACCTGGCCGAACAGGCCGAATGGGGTGATCTTGTCGCTGTTGCCGGCGCCGGCGGCGACCGCCGCGCGGTTGCCGCCCACGCCCGAGGCGACCGAGGTGTCGCGCGCGACGCCGGCGGGCAGGGCGGCCGCGGGATTGCCGGGGGCCGGCGCCGCGTCGGGCTGCGGCACCGCCGGCGGCGCCGGGGTCGCGGGATCGGTCGGACCGGGCGCACCGGCCCCGGCGTCGGCCGCCATCGCCGCGGACGCGGAACCGAGGACCAGGACGAGCGACAGCAGCTTCATGGGGAGAGCTCCACGAGGATTCGAAAGCCGATCACGGCGTATACCCCGTCGACATCGACGGAATCGGAAAAATCGCTGCGGAATTCGCCAGGTTTGTCGTCGCCGTAGCCGCCGCCGGCGATGAGCGCGCGGTCGATCTCGCCACCGCGGTCCCCCAGCAGTTCGCGGACGTTGCCGGCCAGATCCAAGTTTCCGAAGGGACCGACATCCGTGACCTTGCTTCCGACCGGTTCCGCGGCGCGCCGCATCGGGTGAGAGGGATTACCGGTGCGCGTGCTGACGGCAAGCGATTCGTCATAGATTTCCCCCCATGGATAACGGCGGTGCACATCGCCACCGGTGGCGGCGAAGCGCCACTCCGCCAGGGTCGGCAGGCGGACCTTCATGCCGGACTTCGCGGCTCAACCAGGCGCAGTAGGCCTCGGCGTCCCCGCGCGTCACTCCGGCCACCGGGAAGCCGACGTACGCCTTGGGCAGCTCGATGCGGTTCAGGATGCTCCCATCGCCAGACTCCTCTGCGTACGCCTGCCAGAAGTAGTTGCCGTCCCCGGTCTGGCGCGGCAGGTACAGGAGGCTGAGCTTGTGGTCGGCCTGGTTCGCCGCCGTCTGGCTCAGCTTCCAGCTCTGCTGCACCTTGGGGAATACGGCCGGGTCGTTGACGAACTGGAAGTACTGGTCGTGGGTGACCTCGGTCGCGCCGAGCAGGAACGGCTTGAGGACCGGGTGGCCGGCGACGTAGCGCAGCGCGATGCCGGGGATCGCCGGCAGGGCGGCCGGCCACGGCACCGTCACCGGCGTGGCCGCCGAGACCGCGAAGCTGACGGTGGTCTCGCCCCCGCCGAGCTGGTAGGACCCGGCGTCCAGGTCGAGGCCACCGCCGTCGAGCGGCAGCGTCAGGGTCGTCGCCTGCCCGGCAGGCACCAGGCGCGTGTCGGGCCCTTCCGCGAGCCTCACCAGCGGCACCTTCGTCCCGGCCGCGCCGCTCAGCACCAGCCGGCCGCGGTTGCTGAGCAGGGCGGCGTAGCGGTGCGCGTCATCGAAGCGCGCGAGCAGGTTCGCGAACGCCACGATGCTGGTGAGGTCGTTGGCCGCGCGGGCGCCGACCAGGCGCTCCTGGTAGAGGTCGGCGAGCAGCTGGCGCGCCGCGGCCATGCCCGGGTTGCCGGGATCGTCGCGCAGCAGCGCGACGGCGTTCTGCGCGGCGGCCTCGGCCTGCGACCAGTGCTGGGCTCCCGCCGCTTCGGATTCGCGCTCGTCGCGGTAGGCCTGCCACAGCGGCGCCTTGGCGGCACCGTCGCGACCGGCGAGCTCCACCGTCAGGTGCGCGACGGCCGCCTTCGCCGCCGTCAGCTTCGCCACCGCGGCGTTGTGCGCGTCGGCTTCGGACTTCGCCTCGGCCAGGGCCTTTTCGCCACCGGCGCGGGCCTGGGCCACCACCGCCGCGCGCGCGTCGGCCGCGGCCTTGTCCTTGAGCGCCTGCGCCACCGCCTGGCGCACCGCGTCGGCGTCGGGGTTGCCGGGGCCGTGGCCCCAGGCCTGGGCGATGAGGTCGCGCGCGCCGTTCAGGTCGCCGGCGGCGAAGGCCGCCTTGGCCTTCGCGGTCAGGTCCTTGCACTGCGCGAGCTCGTCGGCCGCCGCCTTGTCCTTGAACCCCTGCGCCACCGCTTGGCGCACCGCGTCGGCGTCGGGATTGCCGGGGCCGTGGCCCCAGGCCTGGGCGATGAGGTCGCGCGCGCCGTTCAGGTCGCCGGCGGCGAAGGCCGCCTTGGCCTTCGCGGTGAGGTCCTGGCACAGCGCGAGCTCGTCGGCCGCGGCCTTGGCGGCGAGCGCGGTCTTCTCCTGGCCGAGGATGTCGATGCGCAGCTGCTGCGCCGCGGCGTCGCCGGGCACGAAGCCGATGGCGCGCGCCACCGCCTCCTTGGCCTTGGCGTAGTCCTGCGCGGCGAGCGCCTGGCGGGCCTCGGCGGTGGCCGCCTGCGCCGCTCGCGGCGAGCCTGCGCCTGCTGCGCCGCCTCGGCGGACTTGATGCGCAGCAGCGCCGCCTCCTTGGCGAGGTCGGTGGTGCCCTGGATCAGCTCGCCGTCCTTGGTCGAGAGGGTGAACGCGGCCTCGGCCTGCTGGATGCGCGGCGACCAGGCCGGGATCGGTGAGCGGCAGCTTGCGCGCCTGCGCGAGCGGGCCGGCGCCGTCGTTGAATTGGCCCTGGGCCTGCCTCGCGGTTCTCGCGCTTGATCTCGTTCGCGAGGAGGTTCTGGAGGTCGATCCTGAGGTTGTCGATCTCCGCGTTCTTGGGCGTGAGCTGGAAGGCGGCGTCGATCTGCGCCTTCGCCTCCTTCAGCTTGTTCAGCGACTTGAGGTGCTTGGCCTCCTCCAGCAGCTCGGCGGCGCTGTCGCTGTTGGCCTGCTCCTGAGCTAGGCGCCGCTTCTTCCGCACTCGACCTGCTTGAGCGCCAGGGCGATGTCGGTGCGCAGGTCCTCCATCTGCGCGTCGCTGGGCGCCGAGCTCGATGGCGCGGGTGATGTCGTCCTTCGCGTCGGTCAGGCCCTTCTCGGCGAGGGTCGGCTGCGCCTGCTGGTACAGGCCGAGCGCGTTCGCGTAGAGCTCGGCCGCGCGCGCGCGGTTCGCGCGCCCGGATGACCCAGGTGGTGCCGACCACCGCCACCGCCACCAGCGCCACCGCGCCGGCGCCGACGTTCACCTGCAGGCGGTGCGCCTGGTACCACATGCCGATGCGCTCGATCAGGTTGCGCTTGCGCGCCAGCACCGCGCGCCCGGCCAGGTAGCGGCGCAGGTCGTCGGCGAAGTCGGCGCAGGTGGTGTAGCGGTTGGCGCGGTCCAGGGCCATGGCGCGGTGCACCACCGCGATCAGGTCGGGGTGCAGCGTGGGCATGGCCTTGTCCAGGCCGATGAAGTTGCCGGTGGTGATCTTGCCGATCAGGTCGGGCAGGCTGTTGCCCTCGAGGGTGCGCTTCAGCGACAGCAGCTCGTAGAGCGTGGCGCCGAGCGCGTAGACGTCCGAGCGCGCGTCGATCTCGTCGAGGCGGCCGGCGGCCTGCTCCGGCGGCATGTAGAAGATGGTGCCCATCGCGGCACCTTCCATGGTCATCGACAGGCCGTCCTGGTCGCGCACCGAGGCCACCTCGCGGGTGGCCGACTTGACGCTGCCGCCGTCGGCCTGGCCGATGACCTTGGCGATGCCCCAGTCGACGACCAGCACCTCGCCGTGCAGGCCGAGCATGATGTTGTCGGGCTTGATGTCGCGGTGGACCACGCCCTTGGCGTTGGCGAAGCCGACGCCGTCGAGGACCTTGAGGAAGGTCAGGATCTTCTCCTCGATCGTCCAGCGCTTGAGCGCCGCCGGCTCGGCGGCCTTCAGCGTCTTGATCACCGTGCCCAGGCTCTGGCCCTCGATGAGCTTCATGGTGAAGTAGAGGGTGCCGTCCTCCATCACGCCGAGGTCGTGGATCGGCACGATGTTGGGGTGCTCGAGCTGGGCGGTGACCTGGGCCTCGGCCAGGAAGCGCTCGAGCGCCTCGGGGTTGGCGGTGAACTTGGCGTGGATGACCTTCATCGCCGCGGCGCGGTGGAAGTCGTGGTCCTCGATCGCGAGGACCGCGCCCATGCCGCCGGCGGCGAGCGGCTTGTCGATGGCGTAGCGCGCCTCGGTGCCCTGCTCGGCGATGCGCCGGGTCAGGCCGGGCGGCACCGCGCTGCTGTCGCCGCGCGCGATGCGCGCCGTGACCATGTCGGCCAGCACCGAGCCGCGCGACAGCTGCAGCTTGGCGTCGAGCTGCTGGGTGTCGGCGGGCAGCCGGGTGTTGATGCGCGTGCGCAGGTTGGTGCGCGTGAAGCTGCCGGAGCGCGTCACCGCCTGGGTCGACGGCGCGCCGGTGCCGGTGCCGGTGCCGCCACCCGACGACGAGGGCGTGGTGCCCTGGCCCGCGCCGCGCGCGGTGACCACGGTGTCGGCGAGTTGCGCTGCAGGGGTGCTGGCGGTGCCGAAGTTGGCCGCCAGGGTGCGGTCCTTCTCGACCGGGTTGCCAGGTTTGGCCGGCGCGAAGTTGGAGGCGATGCGGGTCGCCGCGGCCGTATTGCGCTCGTCCCAGCCGGTGCCTGCGGCGGTCGCGGCGCGGTCCTGGGTGTCACCGGCCGCCGGCTTGCCGGCGGCTCCCGCGATGTGCAGGTCGGTCATCACCGTCTCGTTCGGATCCAGCGTCGGCATGCGCTGCCCGGTCGGCGGCGGTGCGATCACGCCTGGCGCCGATCTGGCGCCGACCGTTGGCGCCACCCTGGTCTCGCCCTTGGTCACCACCTCCGTCGGCGGCCGCGTGCCCTGGGTCGCGATCAGATCCTGCGCATCGGGCTGCGGCGCGCGCCGCACCGCCTCGGTCGGCGGGCGCGTGGTCTGCGTCGCCATCAAGTCATGCGCGTCCGGCGGCGTGGCGGGCGGGGCGCGCCGCACCGCTTCGGTCGGCGGCCGGGTCATCTGCGTGGCCATCAGGTCCTGGGCGTCCGCGGGCGGCGCGGCCGGGACGCGGCGCACGGCCTCCGTCGGGGGACGCGTCATCTGCGTCTCCATCAGGTCGTGCGCGTCCGCGGGCGCCGGTGCGGCCGCAGCGGCAGGCGCGCGCCGCACCGCTTCGGTGGGCGGACGCGTCATCTGCGTCTCCATCAGGTCGTGCGCGTCCGCGGACGGCGCCGGCGCCGTCCGCCGCACGGCCTCGGTCGGGGGACGCGTCATCTGCGTCTCCATCAGGTCCTGCGCCTCGGCGGCCGTCAGCGGCGGTCCCGCCGGCGCGCGCCGCACCGCCTCGGTGGGCGGACGCGTCATCTGGGTGGCGTCCAGGTCCTGCGCCGCGGGCGCCGCGCGCCGCGCCTCGGCGGGTGGGCGCGTCCCCTGGGTCGCGCGCGGATCGTCCGCGCTGGCGCTGGGGAAGCGCGTCTCGGCCGTGCCCCGGCCCTCTTCGCCACGACGCTCGCCCGGGATGGGCAGCGAGCCCTTGCCGAAGTCGGCCACGGGCAGGGTGGCCTGCAGGTCCTGCGCATCCGCGGGCGGCACGGGGGCGGCCGCCGGCTTGAGGAAGTTGGTCGCCATGGTCGCCGACGGCTCGGGTTCGGGCTGCGGGGCGGGCTGGGGTGGGGCGCTTGGGATCGGGTTTGTCGCTCATCGCCATGACCTCGGCTCGCAGGTGGGAATCTTCCGGACGCGGGCGCCCGCCGCGTATGCCCCCGGTGGCGGGGCGTGGACGGCGGTCCGGCGCCAGCATCGCGGTCCGGTCCCAGGATGCCAGCCGCGGGTAGCGGGGCGTCGCAGGGGCTCCGGGGGTCGCTCGGGGGGGGCCCTGATCAACTCCTGGCTCAGGTCTGGATGGTTGCGGCCACGCGCATGGCCGCAGAGACGCAGAGTTCCAGAGAGGGCCGCAGAGGACGACCGGAGAGAGGGGCCAGGACATCGGAGCACCGTTGCTGTCGCTCTCGCGGCCCGCCTGCCTCATCGCTGCGCCTCTGCGGCGGCGCCCTCCGCGCATCCCCCCGGTAGCGGGGCGTGGACGGCGGTCCGGCGCCAGCATCGCGGTCCGGTCCCAGGATGCCAGCCGCGGGTAGCGGGGCGTCGCGGGCCGGGCCGCTCCCCTCCCTGGGAGGCTGGCGGGAGCCCCCTCGGCCGCTCATCTCGGCAGACCGTCGCGTTCGACCAGCTCGCGCGGCAACAGCAGCGCCTGCGGCGAGGCGGCCATGACCGTGGGCAGGTTGTTGAACCAGAACAGCCCCAGAACCGCGTCGTGGAGCCGCCACAGCTGGCCATCCTTGCCCGCCGGCACGGGCACCGTCACCCAGTCCGCCATTCACGTCGACCGCCTTGGCGACCGCTCCATCGGGATCGAGGACCTGGTGCGGCCCGCCCGGGTGGAAGGCGGTGCGGGTGTAGGAGTACTCGATTTGGCGGGTCCCCCTGGGCGCGTCGATGTACGAGGAGCACAAGCAGGACAGCACTCGGGTAGATCGTCGTCATGTGATCACTCCGCGGTGAGTGGGTCTCGCCAGGTCCATGGGTGGGCGCGGACCGATGGTCGAGCTGGCGCTCGACCATCCCGGCGACGCCCCGGTCCGATCGATGGATGTTCGCCGGCCCAGGCCACCGCAAGCCGGGGCTGTCGCCGGGAGGAATCGAGCGCCAGCTCGACCATCACGTCCGCGGACCGGGTCGCCCAGGTCAAAACTCCTGTGCCATGCCGAGAAACCACTCATTTCCCCACCCCGCGGTAGAGGAACGGACGCCGGAACATCCCCCCGAAGTGCAACGGACACAGCCCACGCAGCGTCACGCGGTGCGCCCCCGGCTTCACCCCGCCCTTGAGGTCGACGTCCCAGGCGAAGGTGTAGTCGTTGCGCCACCACGGCTCGGGGAAGGGTCGGTGGGCGACCAGCTGGTCGTCGAGGTAGAGCCAGCATTCGTTGAACAAGCCGGGGAACATCAGGTGGACATCGCCCACGACCTGCTCCGCCGACAGGGTGATCCCGGTCTGGTACCAGTAGTGGCCGGTGTAGCTCTGGCGGTCGGCGTGGCGGATGCCCTGCGCCTGCAGGTAGAGGTCGCTGCGCACCATCTCCCACGCGTCCGGCCAGTCCTTGCGCGCGGCGGCGCCCAGCGCCGCCCCGTGCGCGTTCCAGGCGCCCAGGTCCGCGTCCTCGGCGTACCAGCCGCGCGCCAGCCCGGTGTCGTGGGGATCCCGCCGGAAGGCCCAGCTCGCAGCCAGCGGAGCGATGAACGTGCCGGTGGTGCCGTCGCAGCGCTGCGCCAGCTCGCGCAGGTACTGCACCTCTCCGGGCCACCACGCCGGACCGTTCTCGCCGATCGCCTTGTAGGTGGTGGCGGTCGGCTCGAGCGCGGTCAGCCGGTCGCGCGCCGCCAGGGCGCGCTCGCCGGCGGCGACCGCCGCCTGGTAGTCGCAGCGGCCGGCGGAAGCCGCGGTCATCTCGACGTAGCCTTCGATCACCGCGAAGGCGAGCGAGGTCGAGCGCAGGCGCTCGAGGTACAGCCGCTCGTTGCGCGTCGGCGCGGACTTGCTGCGCAGCGCGGCGAGCGCCGCGTCGGCGCGGGCGAGGTGCCCGCGCAGCGCCGCCACCAGCTCCGGGGTGTAGATCGCCGGGGCGGCGAAGCACTCGTGCTCGGTGACCAGGGTGCCCTGCCACGCGGCGTAGATCGCCCCCCAGTAGTCCGCCATCGGCGCCGCCGCCGGGCCGTAGAACGCCGGGTAGAACGCCGTGAGGAGTGCCGCGACGTCGGCGTCCGGATCCCACATCAACTGGCCGCGGAAGTAGAGGTTGAGGAAGGTGGTGGCGGTGGCGCCGCGGCTCTCGGTGCCGATGCCGAGGATCCCCGCGGCGCGGTAGTGCTTCACGTCCGCGGCGAACACCGCGTGCGAGGGGTCGGGCAGGTCGCGCCACACCAGCTGCCCCTGGTCGTAGTCGTAGATCGCGAGCCGCCCGGCGGTGAGCTTCGCCCAGCGGTAGAGCATCGCCTTGTACTCGCCGCGCGGCGGCGATTCCGGGTCGTCCATGCCGTGGTTGGGGTCGATGTCGATCGGCGCCAGCCACATCACCACGTTCGGCTCGAGCGCGGCCACCTGCTGCGGCGGGATGGTGACGTTGGCGTAGGCCATGCCGCCGATGCGCGTCGGACTGTCCGGGTGGCGGGTGCGCAGGATGCGCGCGACGTTGTTGTAGAGCGCCATCATCGCGTCGGTGCGCGACGGCTGCAGCGCGAACTTGTCGTCCAGCCCGGCCGCCAGCTCGCGGTCGCGCGGCGAATCGCCGCGGTAGTTGCCGTCCTCGATGGCGAGCGAGATGCCAGGCACGCCCTTGGCGTACTCGGGCTCGATGCGGGCTGCCACCTCCTGCGCGGTGGCCTCGTCGGCCAGCGGCACGTCGAAGGGCGTCTTGCCCGCCGGGACCAGCGCGGTGGTGTACTGGCCCAGGGCGTGGCCCATGCCGGCCATGCTGGTCTCGGTCATGAAGTTGCGCCGCCGGAACTCGTCGGCGCCGGTGCCATCGGCGTTCCAGCTCAGCCAGTAGTGGCGGATCTCGAAGGGCGGGGCGTAGGCGACGTCGAGGTCGCCGACCACCAGGTGCGGCTGGTCGGGGATGCACTCGCCGAGCGCGGACGGCAGGTACCACCGGCAGCCCCAGGCCTGCAGCAGGCGCGCGACCGCGAAGTAGTGGGACTCGTCGTTGCTGCCCGCGAGGTACACGCGCTCGCCGGTGCGTCGCTGGACGATGGCGTCGGCGCGCAGCAGCGGCGCCGGTTTGGCCACCCGCGCCAGGGCCTGGCGCAGGGACGGCTCCGCCGCGAGCGCGGCGGTACCGACCAGGATCGCCGGACCCGCGGCGCCAGGAGCGTCGGCCAGCGCCGGCTTGGCGCCGGTCATCAGGGCGATGCAGCGGACCAGGTCCTCGGCGGCGCGCTTCTCCCACGGGCCGGCGTTGGGGGAGACGACGATGGTCGTGGTGGTCGCGCCGGCATCCGCGATGACCAGGTCGGCGGCGTGGACGGCGGGATCGGGCAGGCTCAGCAGGAGCAGGCAGGCGTAGCGCAGGGGGAATCCGGGGGTCGGCACCGTGGGGTCCTCCGTTGTCGAACACGTACCGTGCTGGCACGGCCGACGTTGCCGAGGACCGGGCGCCGGAGTGTGCAGGTGCATTGGTGGATCAGGGGAACGGTCGGCAGCGGCATCTGTGATGGCTGGAGGATGCGGTATGCGGTGCGGTGATCCTCCGGTGCACCATCGCCCCCCCCTCCCGCCACCGGCTTGGGAGCGCCAACGGCTGCAAAGATCCACCCTATCAATCGCCGGTTCGCTCCCAGGGTGAAGGATCCCCCTCGGCACTCCGCAAGCGCGGCCCGGAATCCACGCATGCACATCCACATCGGCTTCCGCCTGCGCTTCGCCATCCCGGCGCCGACGCCGATGCTGCTGCTCCTCCAGGCCTATCCGGGCCTCTACCAGTTCCCGCGTCCGGAAACCCTCACCTTCACGCCGCTGCCGACGGTGCCCGGCGACGCCTACACCGACCTCTTCGGCAACGCCGCGCGCCGCCTGGTCGCTCCGTCCGGGGTCTTCGAGATCAGCAGCGATGGGGTGGTCGCGGTCACCGGCCAAGCCGACCCGGTGCAGTGGCAGGCGGTGCAGCACCCCATCGACACCCTGCCGATCGGCACCCTCGGCTTCCTGGTCGCATCGCGCTATTGCGAGATCGACCGCCTCGGCGAATTCGCCTGGCAGCGCTTCGGCAAGGGGCCGACCGGCTACCTGCGCGTGCAGGCGGTGTGCGACTTCGTCCACCAGCACATCACCTTCGGCTACGCCTTCGCGCGCGCGACCAAGACCGCCTTCGAGGTGTTCAACGAGCGCCAGGGCGTGTGCCGCGATTTCGCCCACCTGGCCATCACGCTGTGCCGCTGCCTGGGCATCCCCGCGCGCTACGCGACCGGGTACCTGGGCGACATCGGCGTGCCCGCCGATCCCTCACCGATGGACTTCTCAGCGTGGTTCGAGGTCTACCTCTCCGGCACCTGGTTCACCTTCGACGCGCGCCACAACCTGCCGCGCATCGGCCGCGTGGTCATGGCGTACGGGCGGGACGCGGCGGACACGGCCCTGACCACTTCGTTCGGTCCGACCGTGCTGCAGCACTTCGAGGTGTGGAGCAAGGAGGCCTGAGCACGGGCTGAGCACCAGGCCGCGATCACGCCAGTCCGCCCAGCCAGTTCATGAGCAGGCGCTCGCCGTGCGCGGTGGCGCCTGGATTGCGGTGGTACTCCGGGTGGAACTGCACGCCCGCGCGCGGCAGGCGCTCGTGGCGGACGCCTTCGATGCCATCGCTGGAGCGAGCGATCACCTGGTAGCCGGGCGCCGGGCGCGCGACCTGCCAGGAGTGGTTCTCGACGCAGCGTGGCCTGGCGATGCCGGTGAAGAGCGGATCGCGGCCCACGACCTCGATCGGCCAGACCGGGTCCCGGCGGTTGGCCGGCAGGCGCACGAGGGCGCCGCCCGCCGCGACGGTCAGGTACTGCATGCCGAAGCAGATGCCGAGCACCGGGACCTGCGGTAGGCGCGCGAGCAGCTCGGTGAGCGCGGCGAAGGCCTCCAGGGTGACGCCATTGCGCGGATCGACCGCGCGGTCGGCGACGAGGTTGGAGCGGCTGCCGGAGAGGATGATGCCGACGGGCGGGATGGCGCTGAGGCGCGCGGGGTCGAGGCGGGTGAAATGGTGCGGCACGGCGGCCAGGCCCGCCTTGGCCGCCGCCGCCGGAACCGCCGCGAAGCGCCTCTTCCAGTACCCGGGCTTGGCGACTTCGGGCCACAGGTCGATGAAGAGGACCGCAGGCATGCGGCGAAGTGTGCTGGCGGGGGGGGAGTGGCAATTCGCAATGCTGGGCTGCGAGCCTGGGAATGGAGGATCGTGTGGTGTGGAAACGGCCGATTTCCCCGCCAGCGCGCGCGCAGGCACGGTTGCATGGCTGCCGGCGGATCCTAACGTCCGCGCTTCCCGCCCTTTCCGCACCATTCCTCCCTGAAAGGTCCGCGCCATGCCCGCGCCCGTGAAGATCTTCCGCACCGCCCAGGGCGCTGTCGTCCAGCAGGACGGCGCGAACGTCTTGCTGGCAGGCTTCGAGTGGGACGCGCTGTTCCGCGACCAGGACCCCCTGTGCACCATCACCGCGCTCCTGGCCGGCGGGACCGCGCACCCGGCCGCGGTGGCCCCGCTGGCCCCGACCGTGCACCAGGAGATCTGGGCCGCCGGCGTGACCTACTTCCGCAGCCGCGACGCGCGCATCGAAGAATCGAAGAGCGCGGGCGGCGGCGACTTCTACGCCCGCGTCTACGACGCGGTGCGTCCCGAGCTCTTCTACAAGTCGAGTCCGCACCGCGTCGCCGGCCCGGGCACGGGCGTGCGCATCCGCAAGGACTCGCAGTGGAACGTGCCCGAGCCCGAGCTGACGCTCGCGATCAACAGCCACAAGCGCATCATCGGCTACACCATCGGCAACGACATGAGCAGCCGCGACATCGAGGGCGAGAACCCGCTCTACCTGCCGCAGGCCAAGAGCTACGACCAGGCCGCCGGCCTCGGCCCCTGCCTGCTGCTGACGGACGAGCCGCTGCCGGCGACGACCGAGATCCGCATCGTCATCAGCTCGCGCGCGGCGCCGAGGTCTTCAGCGGCGCGACCACGCTGGCGCAGCTCAAGCGCGCTCCCACCGAGCTCGTCGAGTTCCTCACCCGCGAGATGAGCTTCCCGGATGGCGGCTACCTGATGACCGGCACCGGCATCGTGCCGCCCAACGCCTTCACCCTGCTGTCCGGCGACCGCATCGCGATCACCATCCCGCCGATCGGCACGCTGGAAAACACCGTCATCTGACCAGACGGCGGGCGATGCAGCGCGGAAGCCCGCACCACCTCCGAGGAACCGCGACATGCCCCTGCACGGCAAGAACATCATCAATGGCCAGGCCGAGGCGGGTTCGGGCAAGACCTTCCTCGCCACTGATCCCGCGCGCCGGCACCCAGCTGTCGCCCATCTTCCATCAGGCCGCCCTCGACGATATCGACCGCGCAGCGCGGTCCGCCGCCGCGGCCTACGCCACCTACCGCCGCACCACTCCCCAGCAGCGCGCCGACTTCCTCGAGAAGATCGCCAGCGGCATCGAGGCCCTCGGCGAGGAACTGATCCGCCGCGCCCAGGCCGAGACCGGGCTGCCCGAAGCGCGCCTGGTCGGCGAGCGCGGCCGCACCACCGGCCAGTTGCGCGCCTTCGCCGCCCTGGTGAAGGAAGGATCGTGGGTCGACGCGCGCATCGACCGCGCCCAGCCGGAGCGCAAGCCCCTGCCGCGCTCCGATGTCCGCCGGATGCTGATGCCGATCGGGCCGGTGGCGGTCTACGCCGCCTCGAACTTCCCCCTCGCCTTCTCCGTCGCCGGTGGCGACACCGCTTCCGCGCTGGCGGGCGGCAACACGGTGGTGCTCAAGGCGCATCCGGGGCACCCGGGAACCTCCGAACTGGTGATGCAGGCGATCGTGTCGGCCCTCCAGGCCTGCGCCCTGCCGCCCGGCACGGTGAACCTGGTGCACGCCCTCGACACCTCCGTCAGCCTCGCATTGGTGCAGCATCCGCTGATCGCCGCGGTCGGCTTCACCGGCTCGCTCGCCGCCGGTCGCGCGCTCTACAACGCCGCCGCAGCGCGGCCGGTGCCGATCCCGGTGTTCAGCGAGATGGGCAGCATCAACCCGGTGTTCATCCTGCCCGGCGCGCTGGCCGAACGCGGCAAGGCCATCGCGGAGGGCTTCGTCGCTTCGCTCACCATGGGCGTCGGCCAGTTCTGCACCAATCCCGGCGTCGTCGTGGCGCTGACGTCGCCGCACCTCGACCAGTTCGTGAAGGACGCCGGCGCCCTCATCAGCGCCGCCGTGCCGGGCACCATGCTCTATGGCGGCATCCGCACGCGCTACGAGGCCGGCACCGTCGCACTGGCCAAGCGCCCAGGCGTCACCCTGGTGGCGCGCGCGGCGCAGGCCGCGGACCCGCAGCGCACGCAGGCCGGCACCCACCTGTACCGCGTCACCGCCGCCGGCTTCCTGGCCGATGCGCACCTGCGTGAAGAGGTCTTCGGACCGTGCTCGCTGCTGGTCGAATGCGCTTCGCTCGCAGAGATGGAGGCCGTCGCCGCCATCCTGCCTGGGCAACTGACCGCCACCATCCATGCCGCCGCGTCCGATCTGGCAGGCGCGGGAGCGCTCAGCGATGCCCTCGCCCAGCGCGTCGGCCGCCTGCTGTGGAACGGCTTTCCCACCGGCGTCGAGGTCTGCCCGGCGATGAACCATGGCGGGCCCTACCCGGCTACGACCGATGCGCGCAGCACGTCGGTCGGCACCGCCGCCATCGAGCGGTTCGTGCGGCCGGTGTGCTTCCAGAACGCGCCGCAGGAATTGCTGCCGCAGGAACTCCGAGATGGAAATCCGAGCGGTATTCTGGAGGTTGGTGGATGGGGAAATGAGCAAGAGTGCCGTGTGAAGGCCTTCAGATGGCAGCTTCCGGTAGGCAACCTGACGTGCCAACGAAAGCTGCGGCGACCATTTTTAGCTGACTTCTGACAGCGTGGCCGCCAACCCGGCCGAGTTCCGCTCGACCATTTTGCGCAACTTGACGGAGGCTGCCGATCGTCTCGCCGTGACAGGACCAACGCCACGGCGGGAGGCTTGGGCTTGCCATCAGCGAAAAAGTCGGCCAGGTAGATGGCACACCAACGCCGCGCCACCTCTTCACCGCTCCAACCATGCGGATCTTACGACTTCATGCGCAGGATGAGGTGCAGGTGGTTCGCCATCACCGCATAGGACGCGATGTCGACCGCGAATATCGCAGCCAGGAGCCGCAGCCGCTCCTCAATTCCAGCCACGACGGTGATCGAAGTTATTCCCACAGAGGAAGGCGCGACGAACACAGCGCGAGGTGCAATGAACCCACGCCGGGCGACTCGGGTCTATGATGCGCTTGCGGGGCAAGGGCATGGAGACGATAATGGCTGAAAGCCATTTCAGTCAAATGTGGCTATCGCATGTCCATATCTACTACTGCATACTGCATACACCTGGGGGCGGCGGCGGAGTTCCGCGGTCGATGACCCGCGGGGGCGCCGCGGGCGTCCTGGCCGCACTGCCCAATTGACGGACCGACCAGCCTGGGCCGGAGGACGGCGATCCTCGGGGGATCTGGCGGACGGTGGATGGGCAGCTGAACAGGAGTTGATGCCAGGGGGACAAAAGCGGGTCAAAAAGGTCGAGGCACATTTGCCCCGATCATCACCCTCAGCCCATTCAGCATGCGGGCGCTGGTTTCAGCCCTGCCCCCGCGTTTTCCGCAACCGCATGAAGAGCAGCGCGAACACCAGAAGACTCGCGCTGAACGCACCATGTCCGCACCCGCCGCCAGCACTCTCGTGCGCACCGCCGCCAGTGGCACCCGGCGGCGGCGGCGGGGTGCCCCGCTCCACGACCTGGTGCGTGGCGGTGGCTCGCGCAGCGCTGGCCACCGCGCCCCCGATCGGTCCGATGGGCACCGTTCCGAGCACCGGGGCGGGCGCGACGCGCGTCAGCACCACGTCACCGCTGACCTGGTTGTTCTTGATCCAATAGCCCAGGCCCGATGCGCAGGGTCGCCTGCTGCGACGTAGGCGGTGCCGTTCCAGAAGAACGGCTGGGCGGTGGTGATGATCCCCGCTGCCGAGGGTGCCGAGTTTCGGTCGGCGATCACCGCAGGATCGGTGACGTCAGTACCGTTCCATCGACACCGTGAACTCGGCGGGAACTGGCGGGCTGGTCATCCGGCGAACCGCTGATGACGAACGGCGGCAGGCCGACGAAGTTCCAGCCCGGCTTGAGGGTGATGGTGTAGGCGCAGATCGGACGGCGTACCCGTGAAGTCGAGGCCGAGATCGAGGCGCGTCGCGATGAACACGCCGGACGAGACGTCAAGGCCGCCAGCCGGCTCGGCCGGGAACTCGACGTAGGCCTGGGTGGTGGCGTCCCACGAGAAGGCGCGCACCTGGTTGCTCGGCTTGCCGGCGAGCACGCTGCGAAGCCGCGCGAGCCCCTCGGGCGTGCTCGGGCAGATGGCGTTGTAGACCACGGTGGTACCACTCGATTTGCCGATGGTCGGCGCCGGCAGGGAGACCACCGGACCACCGGGCGGAGGCGGAGTGCCGGGAGTGGTGTAGAAGCGCGTGATCGTGGTGCTGCTGTTGTTGGCGTTGGTCGCCACCACCTTCAGGACCACCGATGAACCGGACGGCAGGTCATCGACGGCCAGCGTCACGGTGTAGGTCGACTGGAAACCGTCCGGGGTGAAGGCCTGGATCACCGTCGACACCGCACCGACCTCGCGGAAGATGGTCAGGCGCTGCGGCGGGTTCTCGACATCGCTGGCATCGACTTCGATGGCGCTCGGGCCGGTGAGGATGCTGCCGTCGGCGGGCGTGGTGCCAGCGAAGGCGATGGGCGGGCCGCCATTGTCGATGACCACGGACGCGGACTTGGAGCTGGTGGTGCCGTCCGCGAACGTCGCCACCGCGAGCACGGTGACGGTGCCGCTCAGTCCGGTGGTGTCGAAGGTGGTCGCGTAAGCGCCGGCATTCGAGGGCGTGCTGGAAGTGCCGACCTGGACACCTGCGACGAAGAAGTCGACCTTGGAGGTCGCCGAAGTCGGATTGTTCGTCCTCACCTCGAAGAGCGCGGCCGCACCCGAGGCGAAGCCGGATGGTTCGAGGATGGTCACTTGGCTGAGGGAGCCGAGCGCGGCGTCCAAGTCGGCGGCACTGAGGACGTAGGCGTAATCCAGGGTGGTGGATTGGCCCGGGGCCAAGTCCCCCAGGTCGTACGCGAGTCCGATCGCGTCGTCGCCCCGGCTCGGGGAAGCCGCACGTGCCGAATCCGCCTTCCCATTAGTCAAGTCGAGAATCTCGTCGGGATCGCGGTTATCGAGGTTGCCATCAGTGTTGTACGCCACCCTGGCACGCCCATCGATGGTGCCCAAGCCCAACGGAACGTGGAAAGTGATCCCCTCGCCGATGACGAGGGCCTTGTCCGTATTCCCGATCGGGAAGGCCGGCAACGCACCACGTGGGGGCTGGAACACCACGTAATTGTTCGTGTCGGAGCCGGAGCCGCCACTGGCTTCCGATTCCTGGTCGGGATCAACACTGCGCATGTAGCGCACGCCGCTGAGCGTCACGCTGCCGGTGTTGGTCAGGACCACGTTCATCACGAAGAACTGCGAGTTGGCGTCGAAATGGACGGTTTGGGTGATCTTGAGGGCTTCGCCAGGAGCACCGCTGTTCAACGCGGTACCCTGCCAGACCGAGCGCTTGTCGCTACCGCTCGACACATCGTTCGGGAACCCGTCATCGTGTATGACCCCGACGAGGCTGTTGAGCCCCGAGTTGTTCAAAGTCACGACACCTGTACTGGGGGAAGTCCAGCGGACTCCCCACATCTCTTCCGGATCGCCGGGGACGAAGAAATCGCCTGTCGTCAAGGGATCCGGCGTGGCGGAACTGTACCCGCTCGGATTGACCACGAAGCCGAGAGATGGCGCCCCACCGTCCTTGGGGTGGAACCCCGCCGGGGGAGCATCCCCCGCTCCGAACGAGCCGCTGGCGTTGATCCCCACCTCGATGAATTCCCCGCCGAGGAAAACGGAGCTTCCGACCACGTCCCTGGTGATGACCGAGCGGACGAGCGGACGGTGCTGGCGTGGGTTGATGGCGGGAACTGCGGAATCCGCACCCCACACGCCCACACCCGCTACCATCATCATGAACGAAGCGATCAAGCAGCACCGGAGCGCAGTGATCATTGAAGTGGAGGAAGTCATAGCGATCCCCGAGGTACTTTGGGTGACGGTCAACCCACGGCTGAAAGGACTCTGGTCCTGACGCCCATCGCATCGGGTGCTGGAAACGCACCGTCCCTGACGGGCGCTCAAGGCGGTCGCAAAATAGGCACCTCTTATTGATTACAAGTCCCCGAGTCACTCTATCCAGACCGCGAATGGTGAGATCGCGACGATGGATCCCTAGGGATGCCCAACACTGCCTTTTGGCGGCTGCGCGTAACTATGGATGAGCGAGAACCCGCCGTCCGCGCCGTTGCTCGGGGAATCCTCTTGGCTTCGTCCTCCCTCTTGCGCGCGCTCATTTCACACACCAGCCGCGACGGCGGATGATCTCAATTTGCAGGCATTTCATGAAATCGTCCCGGAACAGCCGATCGATTGACTACCAGAGTGGCAAAGAGCCCTAGGCCAGCGCAGATGCATGCGTTAATTTCATGAACTTTGTCTTAATGTGTTCGATTCCAGCATAACGGCCTCCGCACTTCCTTGACACCCCTGTCAGGTACCTAAGGTGCGCCCGCCTTCCCGCCAGGACCACCCGTCGATGGACGCCACCCTCACCAACCAGCTGCGCCTGCTCGCCGGGGGCCCCCCTGCGCGGCCCTCGCGCACGCCTGCTGGCGGTGGGTCCGATGACGATGGCGACGACCAGCGCCAGCCGGCCAAGCCGCCGGCCGATCTGCGGTCGTGGATGCGCCCCTATGCCCTGCTGTCCTCGCTCGTCGCCGGCGTCCTCGGCGCGACCCTGATCGGCATCTGGCTCGATCGCCTGCAGGGATCGTCGCCAGCGTGGACGCTCGGTCTGGTGCTGCCGGTGCTGGCGGCCGGACTGTGGCAGCTGGTGCGGGAGTCGCGGCGATGAGCGCGCGCACCCGCTCCGTGCTCGTCCAGCTCGCGCTCACCGCGGCGCCGGCCTTCGCCGTGATGGCGGTCGGCTGCATCGGCGCCGGGTTCGGTGCGTCGCCGGCGTGGCTGTGGGCCGCGCTCGGCGCGCTCATCGCGCTGCCGCTGGTGCTCGCCGGGGCGGCGGTCACCGCGCTCAGCGGCGAGGCCGCCCTGCACCACGCCGCCTTCGCGGCCGCCGGCGCCTTCCTGCTGCGCATCGGCGGGGCGGGCGTCGCGGCGGTCATCCTCGGCAACCAGCCGCACGGCACCGCCGCGCTGCTCAGCCTGGCGCTGTGCCTGGGCGCGGCGCTGGGCCTCGAGATGCGCACCTGGATCCGCACCGTGAACCGTCCGGCAGCGCCCGCGGCCGCCGCCCTTGGAGAGTCAGCCCGTGCCTGAGACCGTCGCGGCCACCACGCCTCCGCCCGCACCGGCGCCCTCGCCGGCCGCGGAAGCCGCCCAGGCGGCCGTCACCGGCGCCGCGCCCGTGGCCGAGCACCCCGCCGGCCACCGCTACGACTTCGCCGCCATCAACGCCAGCCACAACATGCCCTACTCGGCCATCGAGTGGGTGCACGGCCACCCGGCGCTGATCCTCAACGCGGCCGACTACGCGCAGGCCAACTTCGAGCACCTGAGCGAGAGCCCGGAGTTCGCCAAGGCCGACGGCGCCCGCTACACCGAGTGGGCGGCGCAGGTGGTCGCGCGCAAGGGCAAGGACTACCACGGCCCCGAGACCGCGGACCTGGCCAAGGCCATGACCGTGGCGCGCGACGA
Organism: uncultured Planctomycetota bacterium; assembly: GCA_963818245.1. GTDB lineage: Bacteria > Planctomycetota > UBA11346 > UBA11346 > UBA11346 > BOG-1363. Next base: position 49,426 of record CAWFSD010000037.1, on the reverse strand, counting down.
GGCGTGGTTCGGCGCGCTGCCGCAGAGCCTGTCGTTCTTCAACCACCAGACCTTCTGGAGCACGGTCGCGCTCAGCGTCACCGCGCTGATCCTGCTGGTGTTCGCGCGCCGCAAGCCCGAGCAGCACAAGCCGGCCAACCGCTTCCAGCACATCGTCGAGTCGCTGGTGCTGTTCGTGCGCGACGACATCGTGCGCCCGAACATCAAGCACCACGCCGACGCGTGGGTGCCCTACTTCGCCAGCTTCTTCCTGGCGCTGCTGGCCTGCAACCTGTTCGGCCTGATCCCGCTGTTCGGCACCGCCACCGGCAACATCGCGGTGACCGCGGCGTTCGCCCTGACCACCGCGCTTCCTCGATGCTCTTCATGGGCATCAAGGAGAACGGGCCGGTGATGTTCTGGATCAAGCTGGTGCCGGTGCACTGGTCGTGGAACCCGGGCGCGATGCTGCTGTGGGTGTTCCTGCTCTTCACCGAGTTGCTGCAGCTGGTCATCCGCCCGGTCGTGCTCGCCATCCGACTGTTCGCCAACATGCTCGCCGGGCACAGCGTGCTGCTCGTGTTCGCCAGCCTCGGCTTCATCATCTACGCCTCGGCGCCGCACGGCGAGCACGGCAGCCTGCCGATGGCCAGCGCCATGGGCGTCTTCGGCTGGGTGATGACGGTGGCCTTCTACGCCCTCGAACTGCTCGTCGCCCTCCTGCAAGCCTACATCTTCGTCCTGCTCAGCGCCGTGTTCATCGGCCTGTGCGCCCACCCCGAGCACTGACCCTCCCGCGCGCCCTCGCGCACCCACCCCGACTGCTCAAGCCTCACCAGCGCGCTCTGCGCAAAGGATCGACCATGACCGACCTCGCCACCATCGCCCAGGCCCTCGCCAGCGCGCTCCCCGCGCTCGACCCCGTCGTCCAGACGGCCGCCGACTTCAAGCCCATCGGCAAGGGCATCGCCTACGGCGCCGCCGCCGCCGGCTCGGGCGTCGGCATCGGCCTGGTCGTCGCCGCCACCCTGTCCGGCATCGCCCGCCAGCCCGAGCAGGCCGGCGCGCTGCGCGGCCTGATGTTCCTCGGCATCGGCTTCATCGAAGCCCTCGCCCTGATCGGTTTCGTGCTCGTCTTCATCCTCTGAGCCGTCCCGTCGGCGCCGCCGGCCCGTGCCGGCGGCGGTCACGTCCACGCCTCTGACCTGGGATCCGCCATGGATGAATTCCTGAATTCGAACCTCGCCAGCTTCATCTGGGGCCTGGCGGCCTTCGTGGTCTTCGTGCTCATCCTGCTCAAGCTCGCGGTCAAGCACGTGCTGGCCGCGGTCGACGCGCGCGAGGCGCGCATCGCGCGCGAACTCGCCGAGTCCGAGGCCGCCTACGTCAAGGCCAAGCAGACCGAGGCCGACCTCGCCCTGCAGATGAAGGGCGCCGAGGCCAGGATCGCCGAGCTGATCGCGGAGGCCAAGCGCGACGCCGAGGCGCTCAAGGCGCGCACCATCGAGAGCAGCCGCGGCGAGATCGAGGCGATCCGCACCCGCTCGCTGCGCGAGATCGAGGCGGCGCGCCACGCCGCCATCGTCCAGCTCAAGCAGGCGGTGGCCGAGGTCGCCATCCAGGTCGCCGAGAAGATCGTGCGCGAGAAGCTCGACGCCGGCGCCCAGCAGCAGGTGGTCGGCAGCGCGCTCGAGGCCTACGAGGCCCGCCTGGCCAAGGTGAACTGAGATGGCCGCGGGAACCGTCGCCGGCGTCTACGCCCAGGCCCTGCTCGAGCTCGCCGACGAGCGCGGCAAGCGCACCGCCGTGGTCACCAGCTGCCGCGAGGTCGCGGAGCTGCTGACCGGCGCGCTGATCGCCAGCCTCGACGACCCGCGCCTGGGCAAGGCGCGCGCGAAGGAGGCGGTGGCCAAGGCGCTCACCGGCCAGGCCGAGCAGGAGGTCCTCGACCTGCTGCTGCTGCTGATCGACCGCAACCGCCTGGCCGACGCGCCCGCGATCATCGCCGAGGCGGTGCGCAGCGCCGAGGCCCAGGTCGGCCTGGTGCGCGTGCAGGCGACCAGCGCCCACCCGCTGACCGCGGCCGAGACCGCGCTGATCGGCGAGCGCCTCAAGCGCGCGCTGGGCCCCGGCGTGGTGGTGCAGACCGCCACCGACCCGGCGCTGATCGCCGGCATCATCCTGCGCTTCGGCGACACCCAGGTCGACGCCAGCGTGCGCCGCCAGCTCGCCGACATGAAGCAGACCATCCTCGCCGCGCCCGTGAGCAGCCAGCTCTGGGACGCCTGACCCCGGTTTCCGCCAAGACTTTCCTGACCGATATCCTCAAGGAGTTCCCGTGAAGATCCGCGCCGATGAAATGACCGCCGTCATCAAGGACCAGCTGAAGAGCTACGGCGCCCAGCTGGTGATCGACGAAGTCGGCACCATCGTCCAGGTCGGTGACGGCATCGCCCGCATCACCGGCCTGTCGGGCATCATGTCCGGCGAGATGATCGAGTTCAGCAACGGCTCGTACGGCCTGGCGCTGAACCTCGAAGAGGGCAACGTCGGCGCGGTCATCCTCGGCGAGTACACCTCGCTGAAGGAAGGCGACGTCGCCAAGCGCACCAAGCGCGTGCTCGAGGTGCCGGTCGGCCAGGCCCTGCTCGGCCGCGTGGTCGACCCGCTCGGCCGCCCGATCGACGGCAAGGGCCCGATCGCCAACGAGGCCACCCGCCGCGTCGAGTCGCCCGCCCCGGGCCTGGCCGACCGCAAGAGCGTGCACGAGCCGCTGCAGACCGGCCTCAAGTCGATCGACGCGATGATCCCCGTCGGCCGCGGCCAGCGCGAGCTGATCATCGGCGACCGCAAGACCGGCAAGACCGCGATCTGCATCGACACCATCATCAACCAGAAGGGCAAGGGCGTCATCTGCGTCTACGTCGCGATCGGCCAGAAGGAGTCGACCGTCGCCGGCATCGTGAAGCAGCTCGAAGAGACCGGCGCGCTCGCCTACACCATCATCGTCAGCGCCGCGGCCTCGCAGCCGGCGCCGCTGCAGTACCTGGCCCCCTACGCCGGCGCGGCGATGGCCGAGTACTTCATGTACAACACCTGGGAGCACCAGGACGGCCTGCCCAAGCAGGTGAACGGCAAGTACGTCCAGCAGGCGGTCGGCGCGGGCGGCAAGGGCTTCGCCACCTTCATCGCCTACGACGACCTCAGCAAGCAGGCCGCGGCCTACCGCGAGATGTCGCTGCTGCTGCGCCGCCCGCCGGGCCGCGAGGCGTACCCCGGCGACGTGTTCTACCTGCACAGCCGCCTGCTGGAGCGCGCCGCCAAGCTGTCCGACAAGCTCGGCAACGGCTCGCTGACCGCGTTCCCGGTCATCGAGACGCAGGAGGGCGAGGTCTCGGCCTACATCCCGACCAACGTCATCTCGATCACCGACGGGCAGATCTACCTGCAGCCCGACCTGTTCAACGCCGGCCAGCGCCCCGCGGTCGACGTCGGCATCTCGGTGTCGCGCGTCGGCGGCGCGGCGCAGATCAAGGGCATGAAGAAGGTCGCCGGCACGCTCCGCCTCGACCTCGCGGCCTTCCGCGAACTCGAGGCCTTCGCCCAGCTCGGCACCGAGCTCGACCCGACCACGCAGAAGCAGCTCGACCGCGGCGCGCGCATGGTCGAGCTGCTCAAGCAGGGCCAGGCCCAGCCGCTGAACGTCGAGGACCAGGTGATGATGATCAAGGGCGCCGGCGAGGGCATGCTCGACGGCGCGCCGGTGGCGCTGGTCGGCACCTTCGAGAAGGAGTTCCTGGAGTTCGTCGCCAACGAGTACGCCGAGCTGCCCAAGGAGCTGCGCGAGAAGAAGGCCTTCAGCGACGACGGCGAGAAGAAGTTCAAGGAGGCGACCAAGCGCTTCGTCGAGATCTTCAAGGGCAAGCACAAGCTGTGACCGCCACGGTCCGACCGACCCCAAAGAACTGACCCATGGCCAACCTCAGAGACATCCGCAAGCGCCGCAAGGGCGCAGCGAACACGCGCAAGATCACCCGCACGATGGAGCTGGTGGCGTCCGCGAAGCTCAAGAAGGCGCAGGACGCCGCGGGCGCCTCGCGGCCCTACGCCGACGGCCTGCGCGACCTGCTGAACACCATCGCCGCGGCGACCGGCGGGCGCTCGTCGCCGCACCCGCTGATGGTGGCGCGCCCGGCGAAGAAGGTGGCGATCCTGCTGCTGACCGCCGACCGCGGCCTGGCCGGCGCGTTCAACACCAACCTGATCGGCGCCGCCACCGCGCGCGCGGTGGAGCACGAGCGCGCCGGGCGCTCCGTCGACATCATCGCCGTCGGCAAGAAGGCCGCGTCGACGCTGGTCTTCCTCGGCCGCGCGGTGCGCGAGACCCACGTCGGCGTCACCGCCGCGCCGACCTTCGCCAAGGCCGAAAGACTCGCGAACGCGGCGATCGAGCGCTTCCTGGCCGCGGAGTACGACCTGGTCGAGGTCGTGTACTCGCGCTTCATCAGCCCGGCGCGCCAGGCCCCCGACCACTACACCATGCTGCCCGCCGGGCAGGACGGCGCCAAGTCCACGGGCGGCAAGCCGGTCGCCAAGGCCGACTTCATCTACGAGCCCGAGCCGGAGGACCTGCTCGCGACGCTCATCCCGCTGACCGTGCGCTCGGGGCTGTTCAGCGCGCTGCTGCAGACCAACGCCTCGGAGCACGCCGCGCGGCGCGTGGCGATGAAGAACGCCAGCGACGCCGCCGCCGACATGGTGAAGGCGCTCTCCAGCGCCTACAACCGCGGCCGCCAGGGCAAGATCACGCAGGAGATCGCTGAGATCACCGGCGCGGTCGAGGCCATGGCCTGACACCTACTTTATTTCAACTGACCAGGAAGAACGCCATGACCACCGCCACCGCCTCCTCGACCGGAAAAGTCGTCCAAGTCATCGGCTCGACGCTGGACGCCGAGTTCGACGTCCTGCCGGCGATCTACAACGCGCTGGAGATGGACATCACCGACCCGGCGACCGGCGCGCAGACCCGGCTGGTCGCCGAGGTGCAGCAGCACCTCGGCCGCAACCGCGTGCGCGCGGTCGCGATGTCGACCACCGACGGCCTGACCCGCGGCACCAGCGTGCGCGACACCGGCCGCGCCATCGCCATGCCGGTCGGCGACGAGACCCTGGGCCGCATCTTCAACGTGCTCGGCGAGTGCGTCGACAACGGCCCGCAGGTGTCGGCCGGCTGCGTGCGCCGCCCGATCCACGCCAAGGCCCCGGCCTTCGCCGACCTCAACCCCGAGACCGAGCTGTTCGTCACCGGCATCAAGGTCGTCGACCTGCTCGCGCCCTACGTCAAGGGCGGCAAGATCGGCCTGTTCGGCGGCGCCGGCGTCGGCAAGACCGTCATCCTGATGGAGCTGATCAACAACGTCGCGAAGGCCCACGGCGGCTTCTCGGTGTTCGCCGGCGTCGGCGAGCGCACCCGCGAGGGCAACGACCTGTGGAACGAGATGATCGAGTCGGACGTCATCAAGGTCCAGAAGGACGAGCACAAGCACGCGATGTGGGACGCCAACGGCCACCCCAAGCTGCTCGCCGGCGAGAGCCGCTGCTCGCTGGTCTACGGCCAGATGAACGAGCCGCCGGGCGCGCGCCTGCGCGTGGCGCTGTCGGCGCTGACCCAGGCCGAGCACTTGCGCGACGTCTCGGGCAAGGACGTGCTGCTGTTCGTCGACAACATCTTCCGCTTCACCCAGGCCGGTTCAGAGGTGTCGGCGCTGCTCGGCCGCCTGCCCAGCGCGGTGGGCTACCAGCCGACCCTGGCCAGCGAGATGGGCCAGCTGCAGGAGCGCATCACCTCGACGAAGAAGGGCTCGATCACCTCGATCCAGGCCGTCTACGTGCCCGCCGACGACTACACCGACCCGGCCCCGGCGAACACCTTCGCCCACCTCGACGCGACCACCAACCTGGCGCGCGGCATCGCCGAGAAGGGCATCTTCCCGGCCGTCGACCCGCTCGCCTCGACCTCGCGCATCATGCAGCCGCACATCGTCGGCGAGCGCCACTACAAGGTGGCGCGCGGCGTGCAGAAGGTGCTGCAGCGCTACAAGGACCTGCAGGACATCATCGCCATCCTCGGCGTCGACGAGCTGAGCGACGACGACAAGCGCCTGGTGGCGCGCGCGCGCCGCCTCGAGCGCTTCATGTCGCAGCCGTTCAGCGTCGCCGAGCAGTTCACCGGCATGAAGGGCATCATCATGAAGCTGGAGGACACCATCCGCAGCTTCGAGGCGATCCTCACCGGCGAGTACGACAAGCTGCCCGAGAAGGCCTTCATGTACGTCGGGTCGATCGACGACGTCATCGCCAAGGCCGAGAAGGGCTGAGCGGCCGCCGCGGCGCGCTCCACACCAGGGTCGACGACATGACGCTCACCGTGCACATCATCACTCCGGAGAAGGCGCTGCCGCCGCGGCAGGCGGACCACGTCACCGTGCCCGCCTCCGAGGGCGACGCCGGCATCCGCACCGGGCACGCGCCCTACGTCGCGCAGCTGCGCAACGGCCGACTGTTCGTCAAGAGCGCCACCCACCCCGACGAGAGCTGGGCGGTGCGCGGCGGCGTCGTGCAGGTCTACAAGGACGAAGTCAAGATCCTCACCGAGGGCGCCACGCCCGCGGCCGAGGTCAGCGAGAAGGACCTGCTGGTGCGTCTGGAGAAGATCCTGGACGGGACCTACGAGGACCCGATGGAGAAGGTGAAGGCGAAGGCCGAGGCGCAGTGGATCGTGTCGCAGCTCACCGTCGCGGGGAAGACGACGCCGGATGTTTCGAAGCTGGGCTGACGGCTGACGGCTGACGGCTGACGGTGAGGCGCGGGGGATGACCTCGCGCCTTGCTGTGTTTTGAGGGATCCGCTGCAATGTGCATGGCGACCAGCGGACGGCGATGCGTCCAGACCTGCGTCAATGCCAGATCAGCCGTGAGGGACATTCCTGGGACCGCGCGCCGCTGGCCAATGCTATCAAGCTAAGCGTACAAGGCCGTTCCTACGATAGCCAGGAGTCGTCGTTCTCGCGGCTCTGGTCCCTCTGGTGCTCTGTGTTCTCTCACGCTGTCTGATCTTCCGTTCGGCCGAGCCGGAATGATGGTGGGTGGTACCGACCGCCGATCGAACACAGAGCACCAGAGAGACCAGAGAAGAGCTTAGCTTGATGGCATTGGCCGCTGGCGCGCGGTCCCAGGAATGGCCCGGACGCTTGCAGGTGGTTCCTTGGGTCTTCCGTCGGAGTCAGGTTTCGAGGCACATCCGCAGCGCCTCGGCGGTCATGGCGTCCGGTGGCACCGCCAGGACGCGCGCGCCGGCTGCGCCGGCGACGGCCTCATGGACGAGGGCGACCAGGCCGTGATCGTCCGCGACCACCAGCAGCGGCGCCTGTGCAGCGGCCTCGCACAGCTGGTGGACGGGCAGCGGGGCGAGGCTCGAGCAGTGGAAGACGCCGAGCGGCAGTCCGACGGCGGCGGCGCCGAGCTGCGCCTTCAACGCCGCTGCGCGGCCGCCCGGGCCGCAGACCAGCGTGCCGCGCTCGCCGTGCGCGAGCCAGCGGCCGCAGCCGTGCGTCCAGGCGCGCTCGGGCGCCCATGGTTCCCCGGCTGCGGCGGAGGTCAGCGGGAGGGCGAGCACGGTCGGCAGTTCCTGGTCGAGCGTCGCGGCCAGGGCGGCGGCGGCCTCGGCCGCGTCCACGGGGGCGATCACCCACCAGCCGGTCAGGGCGGCGAGCAGCGCCACGTCGGGCAGGTCGCCGGCCTCGACCACCAGGTGCAGCGGCAGGGCGCGCTGGCCGATGTCGGCGAGGATGGCGAGGTGGGCGAGCAGGGTGGAGCCGGCGGGGAGCCGCCAGCAGACGCGCCGGCCCTCGCTCGCGACCTGGGCGAGCGCGACCAGGGTGGCCCCGTGTCGATGCGATGCCGCTCCACGGCGGCTGGTCGGCGGTGAGCAGCGCGGGCGAGCGCGCGGCGAGCCAGGCCAGCCACGCGGGAAATCCAACGAGGGCGGACTCCTCCTCCTCCACCGGCCACGGGGGCAGCCCGCCGGCGGGCAACGCGGCGAGGTGCACCGGCTGCCATTCACGGCGCGTGGGCAGCGGCGCGGCCTGGCCCGGAATCCGCCATGGGTCCGGCAGGAGGTGCGCCGTGGGTTTGTGCTCATGCCGCTGCCACGGACCCTGCGTCACGTTCCAGTCCCAAGCGGCGAGCTGGCGCGCCAGCGTGTCGGAGGCGCCGACCACCAGCACGAACAGCCCGGGCAGACCGAGGCGCGCGGCGAGCGCCACCGCGTCCCAGCCGAGGCCGCTCTGCAGGCCCGTGCCGTCGAGGACGACCAGCACGCGCCCACCGCGCGCCTGTTCGACCCAGGCCGCACCGGCGGCGGCTGCGAGCGACGTGGCACCATCCGCCTGCGGCCACTCGCGCTGCACGGCGAGGCGCGGCGGCAGGGCACCGGCGACGCGCTGGTCGGCGAACAGGCGCACGCGGCCGGGGAAGGTCACACCGTCCCCGAGCCAGCGCAGCAACTCGGTCAGGTAATCGGCCTCGGCGCGCATGCCCAAGGTGTGCCCGGTTTTCGGCCGCTGGCCAGGGTCCATCCGGGATGCCCTGGCGATGGCGGCCCGGGTGGGATGATGGAATGCGGAGTACGAGCCATGCCCAGCGTCGCCGTCGTCGGGGCTTCGACCAAGTCCGAGCGTCCCAGCAATCTCGCCGTGCGCCGCTTCCGCGCCGCCGGCTACACGGTCTGGCCGGTGCACCCCGCGGGCCACAGCGTCGACGGCCTGCCCGGCTACCATTCGCTGGCCGCGCTGCCCGGTCGCCCCGACCTGGTCTGCATGTATGTGAACCCCCAGACGGGGGTCACCATGCTCGACGAGATCGTCGCCTGCCGACCCCAGGTCCTGTGGCTCAACCCGGGCGCGGATGGCGAGCCGCTGCACTCCGCCGCGCGCGCCCGGGGGTTGCGCGTGGTCGAGGCGTGCGCGCTGGTGTCGCTGGCGACCGGGGACCCGCTGCGGGATACGTTGGGCGAAGGGGCGTGAACCCGGCAGCACCGGATTCTCACGCCGAAATCGCAATCCTGGTTTCCGGTGCTCCGATCTCGCGACCGCGCACCCGTCCGATCTCACACCCGCTCCGAATATCCGACTCGCGACTCGCGACTCGCCCCTACTGCCGCAACTCCACCGGATTGTGGTACAGCTCGTCCTCCTCATCCCAGGTCACGCCGTTCTCCTTCAGCGTCTCGATCCACTCGTCCCAGCTGCGCAGGATCTCGCGCGAGGCGGTGCCCTTCTGCGGGCCGAGCCAACCGAGGTCGGCGAGCTGCTCGACGTACTGGGTGGCCTTGTTGTAGCCGATGTTGAGCTTGCGGCGGAAGAAGTCCGCGCCGGTCTTGTTGTAGCGGTACATCGACTGCACCGCCTCGTGGAACTGGCGGTCGCCGATCCACTCGCTGCCGCCGGAGCTGCCGCTGTCGCCGCCGCCGTCCATGCGCACGGCGCCGACCTTGAGCACGTCGTCGTCGTAGGTCGGCACGCCCTGCGACTTGGCGTGCTCGATGATGGCGTTGATCTCGCTGTCCTTCAGCCACACGCCCTGCCCGCGCATCACCGAGCTGGTGCCGGGCTGCAGGAACAGCATGTCGCCCTTGCCGAGCAGGTTCTCGGCCCCGCTGACGTCCAGCACCACGCGCGAGTTCGACTTGTCGACCACGCGGAAGCAGATGCGCGAGGGCAGGTTGGACTTGATCAGGCCGGTGACCACGTCCGCCGACGGGCGCTGGGTGGTGAGGATGACGTGGATGCCGCAGGCGCGCGACTTCGCGGCCAGGCGCACGATCGACTTCTCGACCTCCTTGTTCACCATCATCAGGTCCGCGTACTCGTCGACCAGCACGACGATGTACGGCATCTTCGCACCGCCGCCCGGCAGGTCCTCGCTGCGCTGGTCCTTCTTGGCCAGGCGCCGGCCGATCTCGTCGATGCCCAGCTCGTTGTAGGCCTTGACGTCGCGCACGCCGGTGGCGCGCAGCGCCTCGTAGCGCTCGTCCATGGTGCGGCAGGCCCACTCGAGCGCGGCGTGCGCCTTGGTCATGTCGGTGATCGGCGGCGCGAGCAGGTGCGGGATGTCCTCGTAGCCGGCGAGCTCGACCATCTTCGGGTCGACCATGATGAACTTGACCTCTTCCGGGCGCTTGAAGAGCAGGATCGAGCAGATCATCGCGTTCATGCACACCGACTTGCCCATGCCGGTGGCGCCCGCGACCAGCAGGTGCGGCATCTTGGCGAGGTCGCCGATCATCGGCTTGCCGATCACGTCGCGGCCGAGGATGATCGGCAGCGCCATGGTCGAGGGGTCGGCCTCCTCGACCAGGTCGCGCATCACCACCGCCTCCTTGATGCGGTTGGGGACCTCGATGCCGATGGTGGTCTTGTTGGGCAGCGGCGCGACGATGCGGATGCCCTCGGTGCCCAGCTTCATCGCCAGGTCTTTCTCGAAGCCCTCGACCTTGCCGACGCGCATCGACTCGTCGAGCAGGCGCATCTCGTACTGCGTGACGACGGGGCCGCGCGTGGCGTTCACCACCTGCACCTCGACGTTGAACTGGCGGAAGACCTGCTCGATGGCGCGCGAGATCTGGGTCTTCTCCTGCTCGTGCTCGGCGTGGCGCTTCTCGGGCGCGTCGTCGAGCAGCTCGACGGGCGGCAGCACGTAGCCTTCGCTCAGCCCGGTCGGCGGCGCCTTGCGCGTCGGGCGCGGCCGGGGGGGCGGCGGCTCCGGCGTGGCGGTGCGCGGCGGCAGGCCGGTGGCGGCGAGCGGCTCCTCCACGGGCGGGATCTCGGCGGCGAGCGCGGCCACCGCGGCTCCGGGCTCCAGCGTGGCCGGCGCTTCGCCGGCGCCCTGCAGCGAGCGCTTCTGGTTGCGGATGCGCTCGATCAGCGCCATCGCATCGGGCGGCGTGGCCTGCTCGTCCTCGGCGATGCGCTTGGTGATCTCGTGGATCGAGGTGGTGGCGCGGCTCTTCAGCACCGGCGCCGCCGGACCGGGAACGAAGGGCGGCTTGACCCGACCCGGGCGCTCCGGCATCTCCAGCGGCGGCGCCTGCTTCCACGAATGCACCGCCGCGACGGTGCGGCTGACCAGGCGGCGCAGGCCGAGGTCCATGAGCAGCAGGGCGAGCGCGGCCAGCCCCAGCAGCACGCCAGCCGCACCCCACGCGTCGAGGTTCTCGACCAGCACCCCCGCCGGCGAGCCCGGCGTGCCGTCGGCGCCCGCGGGGGCGCACAGGAAGCGGCCGAGGCTGCCGCCCAGGCCGCCGAACGCGTACTGGTCCCAGTGGAGGAGCAGGCCCGTGGCCTGCTGGCGCAGCGGCAACAGGTGGACCAGGCCGCACAGCGCGGGGACCAGCAGGGCGGCCCCGGTCAGGCGGCGGCCGAGGTTGGCGAGCTCGTGGTCGCGCAGGATGGCGGTGGCGTAGCCGATGAGCAGCAGCGGCACGAAGAAGGCGACCAGGCCCCACAAGCGGATGAAGCCGTGGGCCACCATGGCCCCGCCGACGCCCATCAGGTTCTTGCTGGTCGGGCCCGATCCGGTCACTTGGCCGGGCATGTAGCTGACCAGGGCCAGCAGCAGGAAACCCGCCAACACCAGCAGCCCGCTCGCCACCACCACCCGCATCGGGCCTCGCATGTCCATGTCGCGCACCTGTGGGTGGGATGCTAATGATGAGGAGCGGGGAACCAAGTGCATGAGGGGCGATGGATAGGCTTGGCCGATGGCTGGCGGCTGGCGGCTGGCGGCTGGCGGCAACCACATCGGCAGCCTCCCCTTGCTCGCCCCGGCGTCCCACGGGCCACGTGCCCTGGACCTAACGTCAGTCACGCCAGCCGTCAGCCGCCAGCCGGCAGCTGTCAGCCCCCTGCACCACCAACCACCCCAATTGCCCGCTTGCCAACCCGCTTCATGCCTCTATCGTTTCGCCCCTCAACCAACGGCGTCAACGACGAGGTGATGTATGGCTCATAAGATGGGAACGGGCTCGACCCAGAACGGTCGCGACTCGAATGCGCAGCGGCGCGGGATCAAGGCCTACGGCGGCCAGACGGTCAAGGCCGGCAGCATCATCGTCCGCCAGTGCGGCAGCCGCTTCAAGCCCGGCTTCGGCGTGGGCCTGGGCAAGGACTTCACCATCTATGCCGTGCAGCCCGGCATCGTGAAGTTCCGCAACCGCTTCGTCGACGTCATCGCCCTGGCGCCCGCCGCGGCCGAGTGACGCGACCCGGCCCCCCGCTGCGCGCGGGGGCCGCCGGATGCGCTCCGACCCATCACCGACACCGTCGCGGCCCTGCCGCGACGGTGTCGGCGTTTGACCCCCCGGATTTCCTTGAAGGCGGGGCGGCAGGCGGATCATGACGCCATGGAAGTCCACGCACTCCGCCTCATCCAACCGAACGGCGTCACCAGCCTGGTGACCGTGCGCATCGCCGAACCGCGGCCGCATGACGGCGTCAGCATCTGCGACGTGCAGCTCGCCGGACTGCGCCCCCACCCGGCGCTGATCCGCGGCTCGTCGCCGCAGGCTGCGCGCATCCGCGCCCGCGCCTGGTGCGAGCAGGCGCTGCGCGATGAACAGCAGCGCGGCGCGCGCGTCGTCCAGGCCGTCGACGGCGCGCCATGGAAGGGCTTCGCCAGACCCCCGAGCGGCACGGGACTGAACGCGGCGGAACGCCAGCGCCGGCGCTCGCAGGTCGTCCCCCTGGTGCTGATGGGCGGCACCATCGTGGTGGGTGCGGCCACCGCCGGGGCCGTGATCAGCGCGCGCCCGCGCCTGGACCCGCTGCGGCCGGTCGCCGGCGCCACCTACCGCCCGGGCGCGCGCAGTGACGATGGCGAGGATGATGACCAGGGCCCGCGGGACGCCACCGTGGCCATGCCGGCCCAGCAGGGCTGGCTCGCGCCTGGCGGCGGGTCCACTGGCGGTTCCAGCACGCAGTGGCACCAGCACAGCACGGCGACCAGCGCTCCCACCCACCACGCCAGCCCCACCTCGGCAGTCTCGCGCGGCGGCTTCGGCAGCAGCAGCCACAGCTTCGGCGCGGCCCACTCCTCGGGCGGCTGAGATGCGGCGGCTGACCTGCACGCCGCGTGCCGACTGGCGCGCGCGGGTCGAGGCGCTCGGCTTCGGCTTCCACACCACCGCCGGGGCGCCCTACTGGGACGAGAGCGCCTGCTACGCGTTCAGCGCTGGCGAGATCGACGTGCTCGAGGACGCCTCCGCCGACCTGCACGGGCTGTGCCTGGACGCGGTCGACCACGCCATCCGCGCGGGCCGGCTCGGCCAGCTCGGCATCCCCGACGCGTTCCACGCCCTGGTCGCCGCGAGCTGGGAGCGCGGCGACCCGTCGCTGTACGGGCGCTTCGACCTCGCCTGGGACGGCAGCGGCGCTCCCAAGCTGCTCGAGTACAACGCCGACACCCCGACGGCGCTGCTCGAAGCCGCGGTGGTGCAGTGGCACTGGCTGCAGGAGACCGCGCCGGATGGCGACCAGTTCAACAGCCTGCACGAACGGCTGGTCGAGCGCTGGCGCGCCATCGCCCAGCCCGGGGAACTGGTGCACGCCGCCTGCTGCACCGGCAGCGCCGAGGACCTGGGCACCACCACGTACCTGCGCGACACCGCCGCCCAGGCCGGCGTCGACACCGTCGCCCTGGACATCGCGGCGCTGGGCTGGGACGCGCGCGCGAGCACCTTCGTCGACCTCGACCTGCAGCCGGTGCACCGGCTGTTCAAGCTCTACCCGTGGGAGTGGCTGTGCCAGGAGGACTTCGCCACCCACCTGCTGCGCGATCGCCTGGCCCTGATCGAGCCGCCGTGGAAGATGGCGCTGAGCAGCAAGGCCATCCTGCCGCTGCTGTGGGAGCTGAACCCCGGCCACCCCAACCTGCTGCGCGCCGCGCACGCGCCGTGGGGCGACACCCACGTGGAAAAACCGCTGTGGTCGCGCGAAGGCAGCAACGTGCGCGTGATCGAGCGCGGCCGCGTGCGCGAGTCCCACGATGGTCCCTACCGCGGCGCGACCATCTTCCAGGAGTGGCACCCGCTGCCCGAGTTTTCCGGCAACCACCCGGTGCTCGGCAGCTGGATCGTCGGCGATGCCGCGTGCGGGCTGGGCATCCGCGAGGACGTGGATCCGATCACCGGGAACGGGAGCCGGTTCATTCCGCACCGCTTCGCGGCGGAGTGACAACGGAGCGCAGATCCCCGCCGGAGCACTGCACATCGCAGGAGGGCGCAGCGAAGGGTTGACCGGCGCGCGCAGCGCCGAGAACATCCCGACGCCACGTGAGGAACCGACCATGCCCGATGCCTTCGCCCTCGCCGAGACCCTCGCCAAGCACGGGCAGGGCCACCTGCTGCAAACCGTCGCCGGGCTCGACGAACCGGCGCGCGCGGCCTTCCTGGCGCGCCTCAGCGAGATCGACTGGGCCGAGTTCGAGCACCCGGCCGAGCCGCCGGCGGTGGGCGACGTCGGCGCCAGCCGCGTCATCCCGCTCGCCGAGCGCGCGCAGCGCCTGGCCGAGCTCGAGCGGGCCGGCGAGGCCGCCTACCGCGCCGGCCAGGTCGCGGTGCTGATGGTCGCGGGCGGCCAGGGCACGCGCCTGGGCTCGACCGCGCCCAAGGGCTGCTTCCGCATCGCCGCGCACTCCGGCAAGAGCATCTACCAGCTGCAGGCCGAGAAGGTGCTGTCGCTGTCGCGACGCGTCGGCCGCGACGTGCCGTTCCTGGTCATGACCAGCCCGATGACCGACGGCGAGACCCGCGAGTTCTTCCAGGCGCACGGCTTCTTCGGCTTGAAGGCCGACCAGGTGCGCTTCTTCAGCCAGGGCACCGTGCCCAGCCTCGACCAGCAGGGCCGCGCGCTGCTCGCCGGGCCGGGCCAGCTGCTCGAGAATCCCGACGGCCACGGCGGCTGCTTCACCGCGCTGGTCAAGTCCGGCAACCTCGCGCGCCTGCGCCGCGAGGGCGTGCGCCAGCTGGTCTACATCCAGGTCGACAACATCACCGCGCCGGTCGACGACGCCGCGCTGATCGGCCTCGCCACGATCGAGCGGGCCGAGGTGGTGACCAAGGTCCTGGCCAAGGCGCACCCCGACGAGAAGGTCGGCCACCTGGTGCGCGTCGGCGGCCGCGACCGCATCATCGAGTACACCGAGGTCACCCCCGAGCAGGCGCGCAGCCGCAACGCCGCCGGCGAGCTGATCTACCGCTGGGGCTCGCCGGCGATGCACTGCTGGAGCGTGGACTTCCTCGCCCGCCTCGCCGACCAGGGCTACAAGATCCCGCTGCACCGCAGCGCCAAGCCGCTCAAGGCCTGGGCGGACGGCGCCATCAGCGAGGTGAAGGGCTGGAAGAGCGAGCGCTTCATCTTCGACCTGATCCCCGAGGCCAAGGTCAGCCTGGGCCTGGAGATCGACCGCCTCGCGGAGTTCGCGCCGGTGAAGAACGCGGACGGGGCCGACGGCAAGGTCGTGGCCGACAGCCCGGCCAGCGCCGTGCAGCTGGCGAGCGACCAGTTCGCGTCGTGGCTGGTCGCCGCCGGCGTGAAGGTGTCGCTGCCGAAGACCGCGCGCATCGAGATCAGCCCGCTGTTCGCCGCGACCAAGGCGCAGTTCCTGGCGAAGTGGGATGGGCGGGTGAAGGAGGTCAGCGGGGATTATTACCTGGAGGGGTGAGGCCCGCCTCGATGGCGAGCAATCGATGGCTTGGGCTCTCAGGCGCTGGTCCCAGGGTGGTCAGGTGAAGAGCACGACGCCGAACAGGCGAAGTTGCCAGGAATACTGGTTGGCAAAATCGTCGAGGCCCCAATGCCGGCGAAGGTACCCGGCGACGGAGAGGCGGCCGCTGGTCGCGCCATTGGCGCGGAATTCGACCTCGCGGCGGTCGTTGCTGAAACGCACCTGGAAATCCCGATGGTTGGACATGCCCAGCAGCTGCAGGCCCATGCAGGCGGCGACAGGATCGGCATCCTTGGCCAGCCGCACCTGCTCCACAGCGGAGTAGCGGCAGTCCATGAGGCGCTCCGCCAGCGCCGAGAAGGCGAACGAATCATCTGCTCCATCGACTGGTCGCAGCGCGACCACGGTTACGCTCGCGAATGCGGCGCGGTTCTCACTGAGAATGCGGCTCTCACCGGATGCCGCGTACAAGGCGCGCTTGGCGCGCAGGGGTTCCAGGATGTGGACCGGGACCCAATAGGCGATGGTCAGCGCCACGGCCACGGCGAGCAGGAGGGCGAGTTCGCGCATGAAATGACCAACGTGGGCTCGGCGCCAGCGTTCACCCATCGCCCAAGACCCCCCGCACGGTTGCGCGCCGAGCCACCCCCCTACGCTCCTGCCTCGCCCCCGGAAGCACCGATGACCACCGTCCAGACGCCTGCCGCCAACCTCTTCGACGTGCTCAACGAGCGCGGCTTCGTCGCCCAGCACACCCGCGACGCCGCCGGCATGCGCGCGCTGCTCTCTTCGCCGCAGACCGCCTACATCGGCTTCGATCCCACCGCCGACAGCCTGCACGTCGGTTCGCTGGTGCCGATCATGGGCCTGCGCTGGCTGCAGGCGTGCGGGCACCGGCCGCTGGTGGTGGTGGGCGGGGCCACGGCGCTGGTCGGCGATCCGTCGGGCAAGACCGAGATGCGGAAGATGCTGACGCGCGAGGACATCGACCGCAACGCCGCGGCCATCGCCGCGCAGATCGGCCGCATCGTGCGCTTCGACGCCTCGCCGACCGGCGCGAAGCTGGTCAACAACGCCGACTGGCTGGTCGGGCTGGAGTGGATCGCGCTGCTGCGCGCGGTCGGGCCCCACTTCAGCGTCAACCGCATGCTGTCGATGGACTCGGTGAAGGGCCGCCTGGAGGGCGGCGGCATCAGCTTCCTGGAGTTCAACTACATGGTCATGCAGGCCTACGACTTCGTGCACCTCGCCAAGGCCGAGGGCTGCGCCCTGCAGATGGGCGGCCAGGACCAGTGGGGCAACATCGTCATGGGCATCGAGCTGGGCCGGCGCACCGCCGACGCCGAGCTGGTCGGGCTGACCATGCCGCTGGTGACCAAGTCCGATGGCGGCAAGTTCGGCAAGTCGGAGAAGGGCAACATCTGGCTGTCCGCTGAGCGCACGCCGGTCTACGAGTTCTTCCAGTTCTGGCGCAACGTCGCCGACGGCGATGTCGCGCGCTTCCTCGGCTTCTTCACCGACGTGCCGATGAGCGAGGTGCGCGCCCTGACCGACGGCGGCGGCGAGAAGCTCAACCACGCCAAGGAGGTGCTGGCCTTCCAGGTCACCCGCCTGGTGCACGGCGAGGCGGCTGCGGCCGAAGCGCTGGCGAGCGCCAAGGGCGCCTTCGGCGCGGCGCACGACGTGACCGGCGACGCCATCCCGCACAGCGGCCTGCCCGCGGCGGAACTCGCCACCGGGCTCGGCATCGTCGCGCTGCTGGTGCGCGCGAAGCTGGCCACCTCCAACGGCGAGGCGAAGCGGCTGATCGAAGGCGGGGGCGTGCGGGTGCACGATGCGGCGGTGACGGACATCGGGCTCAAGCTCGATGCGGCAGCGGTGCAGGGCGGATTCGTGCTGCTGCGCGCCGGGAAGAAGAAGATGCACCGCTTCGACGTCGAGTGAGGCCTACTCCCCCTGCAAGAACGCATCCGCATCGTCCTCGATCGGCTCCCAGTACCGGAAGTGCCGCAGGTACTCCGCCAGCGCCAGGTTGTGCGCCGCGGCCTGCTCGATCCAGGCCCTGGCCTTGTCGACCAGCGCGCGCTCGCGCTCGAGGGTGATCAGGCCGACCAGCACGCGGGTGCGCAGGAACACGAAGTAGGTGTCGAGGGCGTCGCACTGGCAGTAGTCGTCGATGCGCTCGCGCTCGCCGCGCTCCCACAGCTGCTGCACCATGTCGCCCTTGGTGTCCATCTTGCCCGGCTTGCCCAGCAGCTGGGCGCACAGGTTGAGCCCGCCGTTCACCTGGGTCGCGCCCTGGTTGCCGATGAAGTCCTGCAGGTCGAGGTGCGCGGCGGTGTTGAAGCGGTTCCTCGGCTGGTTGTACTGGTTGCCCGCGGCGTTGAACCACGACGGCACCGGGATGCCGTAGCGGTAGGCGCACAGCTCCAGCACCGGCACGTCGAAGAAGCGGCCGTTGAAGGTCACCAGCGTCGGCTGGCCGTAGGACTGCCAGCCCTTCCAGAAGCTGCGCGCGATCACCTGCGGGCGGAAGCGCGGGCGGTCGAGGGTGCGCACGTCGAGCAGCTCGTAGTCGGCCGCGACCTTGGCCACCGCGATCGAGACCGGGAGCTGGAAGGTGTGCGGCACGAAGTCCGACTTGCCGCCGGAGCGCTCGAGCAGCTCGCTGCGGTACTTCGCCACCGCCTCGGCCGGCGTCAGCCCGGGCTGATCGGGGTACTTCACGCGCTGCACCAGGCGGCCATCGGCCACCGTCTCGATGTCGAAGACCAGGTAGGAGGGCTTGTCGCTCATGGGCGGGAAGCTACCGGGCCGCCGGCGAGAACGGCAAATGGCCGGCCCGCGCGGTGAAGGTCGAGCGTGGAGTGACGGCGGGTCGAGCGCCAGCCCGCCCGCTCCAGCGACGACTGTGCCTCCGCACTCTGCGATGACGCGGTCCGCGAGCCGCCACGGCGCTGCCTCAGGATCCGGTTGCGATCCGCCTGCGGCCTTCCACACTTGGCGCAACAGGATGGACTGGATGCCCACACAGCGGCGTTTCGGTGGTACACTGGCGCAATGATGCCGCTCGGGCTCGCGCCTGCGCCTTCCGCTTCGGTCACGGCCGCCGGCCTGATCCTGAGGCGGCGCACCCCCCGGGGAGATCGCTGGCTGCTGCTGCGCGGCAGCCGCAACCACGAGTGGGGCTTCCCCAAAGGGCATCAGGATCCGGGTGAAAGCGCGGCCACCACCGCCATGCGCGAGTGCGCCGAGGAGTGCGGCATCGCCCTGGTCGCCATCGACGGGGCGCCGCTGGAGGTCAACTACCTGCTCGCCAGCGGGCGCGCCAAGCGCGTGCTGTACTACCCGGCCTCCACCGCCAGCGAACGCGTCGCCCTCAGCGACGAGCACTGCGACTGGGCCTGGCTGTCCGCCCAGCAGGTGGTGGCGCGCCTGCCGCACACCAACGTGAAGCTGATGTTCCGGGCCTACCTGCACGGCCTCGAGGGCGGGCGGTAAACGACCCTATCACCCTCTGGCGGGCCGCGGCTGCGACCACGGTCACCGCCGCAGGGACGCAGAGTTCCAGAGAGGGCCGCAGAGGACGGCCAGGGAATCGGCGCCCTTGCCCCGCCTGCTCTGCGGCCCTCCTGCCTTCCCTCTGCGTCTCTGCGGCGATGACCGTGGAGGTCCCCCAGAGGCCATTGGAAACGACTCCAAGGGTATGCCGCTTTCGCTTGCGCGCGCGCGCGCGATGGTGGCGCCGCCATGTTGACCTTCCTGTTCTACCAGCCCGACCACGAGCAGCCGATCCCGCCGGGCGATCTCGAAGACGCCCTGCTCGACCAGCCGGGCCTCGAGCTGACCGGCGCCGCCGGCGACGCCTACCGCCCCGGCACCTGGCGCCACTCCGCCACCGGCGCGACCGCGGTCATCGACCTGGGCCTGGCGCCGCTGGAAGACGACCAGATGCACCCGCCGACCACCTACCTGGGCTGGCGGCCGCTGGCGCTCGCGGTGCACCTGCCCCTGGCCGGGCCGCATTGGCGCTGCGTCGAGGCGCTGCAGCTGATCGAGCGCCTCCTCGCCGCCCTGCCGGGCACGCGCGCGCTGGACACCGAGGACACGCGCAGCAGCGACGACCAGGTCGGTCCGGCGCCGTGGAGCCGGCCGCGCGCCCTGGCGAGCTGGGAACGGCTTCACAACGGCCAGCAGAGCGGGCGCAGCGACTACCCGCACATGGGCCGGCTGGCGAGCGTCTGCCTGTGGCGTTACCGCCGCGAGCGCGCCAGCGGCCTGGCCGCCCGCCCGGAATTGCGCTGGCCGGAAGCCCTCGCCCTGGTCGATGTCAGCGTCGGCGCCGCGCGCAGCGCGATCATCTGGGACGACCCCGACCGCCCCCTGGCCATGCCCCCGGTCGAACTGGTGGTGGTGCCGCGGCCCGGTGCGCCGGGGGTGCTGCTCGCCGAGGTCCTGCTGGGCGCCGCCCAGGGCGAACCCCTGCCCTTCGGCCAGGCGGCGCGCATCCTGCCGGGACCGGCGACCAGCGCCCTGTTCCGCACCGCCGAGCTGCTGCCGGCCGCGCGCTTCAAGGCCCTGGGCGACCACGATTGGACGGATTGACGCCGTAGCGCGACCGGAGAGGGATGCACACCCGGTCGCCGAGGGCACCCCTCGAGACTTGCGCAATCCTCCAAGTGGCCGGACGCTAGGGGCATGAGCGCGACGACGTTCACCTGTCCGCACTGCGCCGCGGTCTACCCGTTCAAGCCCGTCCTCATCGGGCGGGCGGTGCGCTGCACGACGTGCAAGAACGCCTTCAGCCTGCGCGCCGATGGCATCGCCGACAAGGTCGGGGTCACCGCGCCGGCGCCCACCGCGGCGGCAGCGGCCGCCGCAACTGCGCCCGCCCCGCGACCCGCGCCGGCGGCGGTCGCCGCGACTCCGGTCAAGCCGCCCTCCCCCCCGCCCAGGCCAGCCGCCCCGCCGGCGCCCAGACCCCCTGCCAGACCCGTCGCTCCGGCCCGCGAGGATCTCGAGATCGACATCGAAATGCCGGCCGCCGCCCGGCCTGCGGACTCGGCACCCGTACCCAAACCGGTAGCGGCCAAGCCGGCACCGCTGGCTCCGGCCGCGACCGCGCCGGCACCGACCGCCGCCAAGCCGCCCACGTCCAAACCGGCCCCCACCGAAGCCACCGAGGAGAGCAGCCAGCAGAGCGCGCGCATGCGCGCCTCCGACCGCATGACCTCCCAGCAGAAGGAGGCGCGCCGCAACATGGCCGCGACCCTGGCGGTGTCGATGAACGCGGCGCTCAAGGCCGAGTCGGTCAAGAAGGAGAGCGAGGTCCAGGCCCAGAAGGAGAAGAAGAAGGCCAGCGGCCGCGGCGAGGGCGGCGTCGGCCGGATCGGCCCGGCCCTGCTGTCCAACCAGGGCGTCGAAGAGGCGAAGCTGGTGCGCTCGTGGTGGCTCTACAGCCTGGGCACCATCGGCCTGGTCGTCGCCCTGGGCTGGCTGATCGGCCACCACGGCCCGCGCCAGCAGGCCATCGACGCCTTCACCGCGGTGGTCGAGGGCAAGCGCAACCGCCCGGGGGAGCGCGTGCTGGCCATCCAGGAGCGCGCCTGGCTGACCACCATGCCGCCCGCGAACGTCGGCGTACCGGCGATCACCGAGATGCCCGACGTGCACATCGGTGGCGTGCACGCGGTCAAGCTCGCCGGCCTGCGCAGCGAGCTCGCCGCGCTCAAGGGCTTGGCCCTGATCGAACCGCACCTCATCTGGATGCCGCCCAAGGAGGCCGCGCAGATGCTCGCGGAGTGGACCCCCGAGACCAAGCCGCAGGCCTTCGTCGCCGCGCTCAAGGCCAAGGGCCGGAACGTGGTCGAGCACCGCGCGCTGCTCGCCAAGCTCGAGGCGGGTGGGATGGGCAGCGACGATGTGGTGGTCGTCGACCTCTTCCTGCGCGGCCACGGCCCCGGGGGCAGCACCCAGATCCTGGACAAGTGGTTGGGCGGCGACGTCCCCGACAGCATGGAGCTGAGCACGTTCTACGGCAGCGCCGGCACGCTCATCGTCGAACAGGGCGGCCAGGCGTACAAGACCCGCACGGTGCCGTACTCCGGCACGCTGCTGCGCTTCGTCGGCAAGGGCTGGGACGACGCGTGGCGCGTGCTGACCTTGACGACCGCGCGCAACTGAGGCTGCTCGAGGAACCGCTCGCGCGGGTCCGACCACGGCGTGCCGCAGCCCCAGGTCGAGTTGGCGCTCGACCCTCCCGGCGACGGCCCGCCGGTCCGATGGCATGCCGTCACGCACCGGCTCCGACACCCGGGAGGGTCGAGCGCCAGCCCGACCGGGTCCACCGGCGACCCCTGCTTCAGGCTCGCCCCCGCATCACTCGTGATCTCTCGGCATGCCGCCGGCCGCTCCGCCCGCCCACCAGGCGAGGAGCCAGCGGCCGGCGATGGCGGCAACGAGGACGACTGCGCCAGGGCGCAATTCGGCGGTGACGTAGCTGCCGCCCTCGAGCGCGAAGACCATCAGGGCGAGGGCGAAGACGTCGAGCATCCCCCAGCGCGCGAGCCAGGACCGGCGGCGCGCGACGCCGGCGGCGGTGAGCGCATCGCTGGCGATGGTCAGCATCGGGAGGAGCGCCAAGGTCAGGACGCAGCAGAGGGCGAGGGCGTAGGCGTTCGCGGCCCAGGTGGCGCCGATGAGGCTGGCGATCGTGAGGTCGCACGGCAGCAGGCGCCAGTCGTGCAGGGCGAGCACGGGCAGCAGCATGGCGGTGCCGGCGGACACGGCGGAGAACGCCACCAGCAGGCAGGTCGCCACCAGGGGCGGCGCCGCTGCGCTTGAACAGCCACCGGTTCGACGCGGGCGCGGGTGAGCAGCTCGCCGGCCACCATCGCCGCCAGCACCGACGCGGTGAAGGCGGCCAGACCGGCGCAGGGCACGACCGTCACCGCCACCTGCCCGCGCGTCAAGCCGATCAGCAGCGCCATCAGGAAGACGTCGAACAACGACCACTTGCCGAGCGATTCGACCAGCCACAGGGCGCGGCGCTGGGCGCGGGTCGCGCCGCGGCCCCACCACGCCCAGGTGAGCACCGCCAGCTTGAGCGGCGGGAAGACCACCGACAGCAGCAGGGCGAGCGCGGCCAGCACGTGGAGCTGGTGGCGCCACAGCAGGCTCGCCGAATTGGCCAGGCCGACGGTGCGGCGCTTGAACAGGGCGGTGATGTCGACCAGCGGCAGGAGCAGCGCGACCACGTTGGCGGCGAGCGCGACGAGGATGAGCACGAGGATGAGGCGGGAACGGCGCGACGACGCACTCGCGATGGCCGGGGGCGACGGGTCTCCGCTCACGGCGCGCGCCTCGGGCCCATGTCCGCCTCCACGACCACCGCCGGAACAGCGCGGCCGCACTTTTCTAACCAGCGGCCGCCGCATCGACAAGCGCCGCCACCGGGCAGAACGGTAGCCCGCCCCTCGCCCCGGGACCGCGGCCCGCTGGGCAATGCTATCAAGCTGAGCTCTTCTCTGGTTTCTCTGGTCCTCTGTGTCCGATCGGCTGTCGGCTCCACATCCACAGCTCCGACCCGCATCGAACGGAAGGCAGGACATCCAGAGAGAACACAGAGTACCAGAGAGCCCAGAGCAGCGAGAATGACAGCTGCAGCCCGATCCTGGGACGACGTGGGGACCTCTGCTTGATAGCAGTGCCCGCTGGGCCGCTCGTGGTCAGCGCGGCGATCTGACTGGATCACCAGCGTCGCCGCCGCGACCCGCCGTGGCGTGCGCTGCCGCGGTTTGCGCGGTTCGCAGCCCGACGGGCCGTGGTCCCGGGGGAGAGGCGTGCCACGACTCGGGGGACGAGGCCGCCTCGGGTCACGTCGCGGCGGCGGCCGCTGCCTTCGCCTCACCACCGCCGACCACCGCGCCGAGCAGGTCCTGCACGCGCTTGGCGAAGCTGGCGGGATCCGCCAGCTTGGCGCCTTCGGCGAGCAGGGCCTGGTCGCGCAGCACGGCGATGTAATCGCGCAGCCGCGGCTGGTCGCCGCCGCCGTCGTGCAGCGCCTGCAGGCGCTTGATCACCGGGTGCTCGGCGTTGAGCTCGAGCACGCGCTTCTGCGCGGGCACCTCGTGGCCCATGCGCCGCATCATCTCCTCGAGCTGGGGCGAGACGCCCTCGCTCTCGGCGACCAGGCGGCAGGGACTGTCGGTCAGGCTGCCGGCCAGGCGCACGTCCGAGACGTCGCCGTCCAGCGCCTCCTTGCAGAAGCCCATGAAGCCGGAGTAGCTCTTGGCCTTCTCCTCGATGGCCTTCTTGTCCTCGTCGCTGGTCAGGTCGGATTGGCCCTTGGCGACGTTGACGATCGGCTTCTTGTCGAACTCGGAGAGGTGGCCGACCACCCACTCGTCGACCGGGTCGGTCAGGTAGAGGACCTCCCAGCCCTTCTTCAGGAAGCCCTCGACGTGCGGGCTGGCCTTGGCCGCGTCGATCGAGGGCGCGACCACCAGGTAGATGCTCTTCTGCTCGGCCGGCATGCGCTTGACGTAGTCCTCGAGCCCGGTCTTGCCGGTCTTGCCGTCCGCGACGCTGAAACTCGACGCGAAGCGCGCCAGCTTGCTGAGGCGCTCCTTGTTCTCGGTGTCGTTGACGATGCCCTCGCGCAGCACCGCGCCGAACGAGGCGTCGATGGCGGTGAAGGCGGCCTGGTCCTTCTCCTCGCTGGAGGCGGCGAGCTTCAGGAGGTGGTCGAGCACGCGCTTGACCAGCTGCTTGCGCAGCTTGGCCACGGTGTCCTGCTGCTGCAGGATCTCGCGGCTGACGTTGAGCGGCAGGTCGTCGCTGTCGACGATGCCGCGCAGGAAGCGCAGGTACTCCGGCAGCAGGTCCTTGCAGTCGTCCATGACGAAGACGCGGCGCACGTACAGGTTCAGGCCGCGGCGCTCGCGGTCGAACAGGTCCATGGGCTTCTGCCCGGGCACGAACACCAGGGCGGTGAAGGACTGGTGCCCCTCGACGCTGAAGTGCAGGCGCGTGGCGGGTTCGTCCCACATGCGGCAGGCGGACTTGTAGAAGGCGTTGTACTGCTCGTCGGTGATCTCGTCCTTGCGGCGCGTCCACAGCGCCTGGCCGGCGTTCACCTGCTCGGGCTCCGCCTTCACGCCCTTCTTGGCGTCCTCCTCCGAGACGTACTTGGGCAGGAAGATCGGGTAGGCGACGTAGTCGGAGTACTTCTTGATCAGCTCGCGCAGCTTCCAGCCCTGCAGGAAGTCGGCGGCGTCGTCCTTGAGGTGCAGGGTGACGGTGGTGCCGCGCGCGGCGCGGCTGATGGTCTCGGTCGAGAACTGGCCGTCGCCGCGGCTCTCCCAGCGCACGCCGGCGTCGCTCGTCGCGCTCGCGCTGCGGCTCTCGACGACGATGCGGTCGGCGACCATGAACGCGGAGTAGAAGCCCACGCCGAACTGGCCGATCAGGTTCGCCGACTTGGCCTGGTCGCCCAGGCCCTGCAGGAAGGCCTTGGTGCCGGACTTGGCGATGGTGCCGAGGTGCTCGATGGCCTCCGCCTCGGTCAGGCCGATGCCGTTGTCCTGGATGACCAGGGTCTTGCCGTCGGTGTCGGGAAGCACTTCCACCTTGAGCGTCTCGTCGCCGCGCAGCAGTTCCGGCGCGGTCAGGGCCTTGAAACGCAGTTTGTCGCACGCGTCCGAGGCGTTCGAGACCAGCTCGCGCAGGAAGATCTCCCGCTCCGAGTACAGGCTGTGGATCATGAGGTGCAGGAGCTGCTGGACTTCGGTCTGGAAGGCGTGCTGGGTCATGGGGGTCCTCGGAAGTTGTCAGTTTGACGCGATGTTGGCGGGTGGATGCAAAGGGGGTGCCATTGGGCGCTGCGCTGAGACCCGAGACCCGAGACCGTGGATCCGTGCAGCCGATCGAGGGTCTCGGGTCTTGGGTCACTCAACGCGGCTCGAACAGGTCTGCTTCAAGGAGCGGACAACGCGAGGTCGGCGGTCGACGGCTGGGCGGTGGGGCCTTCCCAGTCCCAGGAGAAGGCGGTGCGGGTCGCGGGGTCATACGCGGCCCAGCGGCCGGACTCGACCAGGCCGCTGCCGACCTGGATCAGGCAGTGGTGGCCGCGTTGACCGGGGCCGGGGGCGAACCAGGCGGGCAGGCCGGACGCGGGGAGGGCGAACGGCCACCTCGAGGTCGGAGGCGGCTGGGTGGGGAAGAGCTCGCGCAGGGGATATTCGCCATTCAGCGCGGCGGCCTGGGCCGCGTCCAGGCCGTGGACGGCGAGCAGGTAGCGGTGGCCGCCCGCGACCGGCAGCATGAGCGCGTCGATAGCCGTCACCCCACCGGGCATGCGGCCCGCAGGCAGTCCGCAATCATGGGGCGCGAACCCGGTCACCTGGATCCATCCGGCGGCGTCCGGGGTGCGGCCCAGGCTGCGGCAGCCCCGGGCGACCGCAGTGGCCAGTTCGTCGGCGACCAGGTGGTCGAGCGGACTCGGCCTGGTCGGGCGCCACCCGGCGCGCTGCCAGGTCCAGAAATGGAGGGTGGACGTGGCGCCATCGTAGCTGGCGAAGATGCCCGCGCCGCGGCGCGGGTCCTCGTACATGCGGCTCTGCACGGCGCCGCCGGTGCTGGGTCGCCACCACGATGGGATGCGCGCCGGATCGGCCGCATCGCCCCATGGCCAGTCCGCCGGGGGGCGGTCGTTGGCGGGCCGGCGGCTGCCGGCCGGGAAGGCGAACAACCGGGTCACGTCGGCGGGAGCGATGCGGCAGCGCACGGCGTTGATGGTGCCGCGCGCATCGTCGCAGGTGCGCATGCTGATGTCGGACCACGAAGCCGGCTCCTTGCCGGTCAGGTGGAAGCCATGGCTCGCGAGCTCGCCCGCCGCGAGGTGCTCGAAGCTCAGGTCGGCCCACCCCTGGCGCTGCCGGTCCGCCGAGGCGTCCGCCGCGCGCCTGCCCACCAGCCACAGCCCCCCTACCAGCCCCACCGCCACTGCGACGGTCACGATCAGGAGCTGGACTGGGGAACGCGCGGCCATGCGTCGGGATGGTGGCGGATGGCACCGCCGCGCCAACCCATTGAACGCGGGACCACCGCCAGGGCCTTTCCTGGGACCGCACGCCGCTGGCGCGCTCGACGTCCAATGCGCGCCAGCGGCGCGCGGTCCCAGGCCAAGGCGCCCTCACGTCCACCGCCTTTCCCTCACGCCTCACTTACCAAACCCCCCTCTCCAGACTCCAGGCTCGAGACTCGAGACCAGGGTCTAGGGTCTAGGGTCTGCCCATTACCCACATCTCATGGGATCACGCGCGGCCCTGAAAACGAAGAAACCGCCGGCCGGGAATCGAGAGCGCCAACGGCGCGCCCCAATCCCAGCCCAGGGCAACGCCCTGGGAACGAGATCCCCATAAAAACATTCGCGAGCCCTGCAGATGCCAGGTTGAAATCAAGTCCTCAATCGGCCCCTGTCCCTGCGGCCGGCCTGGCCGTGCCCCGCTGGGCGGCGGCACCGCTCCGGCCCTGAGATGGGCCTCCGCTCGCGGCCTTGGTCGGGCGGATCGCGCCCGCGTGCCGCCGCCCAGCGGGGCGCGGCCCTGCCTGGTCGATGGCCTTCCGGTCATCGACGCCTAGGTTGCCGATGCGGTTGGCCTCGGTGGCCTCTTGGGACTTTGATCCCGTGCAGGGGGCTTCCGGGGCCGCCTCATTCAGATGCTGTGCCCTGGCACGTCGACGGCCGGCTTCACGGCGGCTAATCGGGGCGGTCAAATCTTCGGCTACGGTTTGCGCGCTGGCTGGCTGGGCGGCTTCACTGGCGGCGCCCTGGCGAGAGTGAAGGTTCCGTTGCGCGCGCTGCGTTTCGTAGTCAGGGTCAAAGGCTTTCCCGGTGACCAGGACGCCATAGGCGATGCGCAGGATCTTGGCCATGGCCGCGGTGAGGGCCTTCTGGTTGGACTTGCCGCGCCCGATCAACCGTTGGTAGAACGTTCGGATGACGGGATTGCTGACCGTGGCAGAGCAGGTGGGCATGTAGAGCAGGGCGCGCACATAGGCATTGCCACGTTTGCTGATGCCGCGGCGGACTACGCCATCGCCACTGTGGTCGTCGTGGGGATCGAGACCCGCCCAGGCGATGAGTTGGCGACAGGAGTCGAAGCGGGCGACATCGCCAAGCTCCAAGAGCAGGCAGGTGGCGGTCCAGGCACCGATGCCAGTGATGCTGTCAAGCAGAGCGACGCGCGGATCGTCGGCGAGCGCTGCGATGAGGGCGGCAGAGCAGCGTTCGCAGACGGCATCGTTCGTGCGGATGCGTTCGAGCAGGAGGGAGACGCTCAGTTCGGCTGCGGGTCCGCTCAGGCTGGCGACGCTGACCGTGGCGTTAGCGATGAGGGTCTTGGCGCGTTCCATGCCAACGTGAGGGATGCGGGCCAGCCGCGGGAGGTTGGCGCGCGCGAGCTTGGCGGGGGTGGGATACAGGGTCAGCACGGCGAGCAGCCACTGAGGCAGGCTCGAACGACACCAGCAGACCAGTTCCGGATGGACCTGACCGAGCAGGAGCTGGAGCTGCTGCTGCAGCACTCCGCCATCGGTACGTGCCGAGCGTACGAGTCGGTAGAGCGTCTGATGCGGAGTCGGTTCCGGATCGCTGACCTGGGGACGACGCGCCAGCAGGAAGGCGGCGATACCGCGTGCCGCGCCGCAGTCGGTGACGGCGCGATGCAGGTCGCTGTCCAGCCATCTCTTCACGGCCAAGGGGTTGAGCCGCCAGAAATCGATGCGCTTGCCACGCTGCCGCTCATCGCGGAACAGCTTCAGCCAGTTGCGCTCGTAGCCACCGGTGGACTCCACCCCGACCCGGATCTCGGCATCGGGATGAGCGGCCTCCAGCGCGCGGATGTGGTCGCGCAAGCGGACATGACCGGCATGGGTGTCGTCATAGGAACCGCTGCCGGACAGCTCCGTGAGCGATTGGTTGAAGATGACGACATCGAGACGACCCTTGCTGACATCGCCACCAACGGCGAATATGAGGGGCATAATGGCACTCCAAGAGCAGGCGGTTTGCGGACAGTGCCACCGGAGCTCCTGCAAATGTGGGGTGAGTCTCAGCCTGGTGAATGCGGGCTCGATGGCCAAAGATGCCGAGTCGGACATGACCCCACACAGCAGGAGGCACGATCTACAGGACGGGGTCAGAGCCCCTGGGGCGGCGCGTGCTCTCCGACAGCGGGGTCGAGCATCCGGTCCACATCACGCAGAGCGATGAAGATCGGCGCTCGACGGATTCGGACATACCAGGGGCGGCCCAATCCGCGTGCCGCCAGCGACGATTGGGCCGCCCCTGCAGGGCTCGGTTCCTATTTTACCGAGGTACCCAGGGCGTTGCCCTGGGCTGGGATTGGGCCGCGCCTCCGGCGCTCTGGACAGTGGGAGCGGGTCACGGGCGAGAGATGTGGGTAATGAGTAGGGTCTAGGCTCTAGGGTCTAGGGGGGTCTAGAGTCTAAAGTCTAGAGTCCCGCGTCCCTCCCGATTGCACCCCACCCCCTCCCCCCATCCTCCCCACCCATGCTCCCGCCGGTCATCGACACCCACTGCCACCTGACCCACCAGCGCTTCGCCGGCGACCTCGACGCGGTGCTGGAGCGGGTGCGCGCGGCCGGGGTCGCGCGCGTCATCACCATCGGCACCTCGGTCGCCGATGCGCGGCTGTGCCGGGACCTGGCGCAGCGGCATCCGGGACTGATCAGCTGCGCGGCCGGGCTCGACCCGTTCGCCGTGCACGCGGCGGGCGCGGACTTCGCGGGCGAGCTCGCCGCGCTCGCGGCGCTGCTGCGCGGTGGCGCCTTCTGCGCGCTCGGCGAGATCGGGCTGGAGTACCACCACCAGCTCTCCGACCACGCGGTGCAGATCGCCGCCTTCGAGCAGCAGCTCGACCTGGCGGTCGCACTCGACCTGCCGATCGTCATCCACAGCCGCGACGCGCACCCGGACATGCGCACGGTGCTGGCACGCCACCCCCGCAACCGCGGCGTCATCCACAGCTTCACCGGCACGGTCGCGGACGCGCGCGGCTTCCTCGACCTGGGCTGGCATCTCAGCTTCAACGGCATGGTCACCTTCAAGGCCAACGACGAGCTGCGCGCCGCCGTGGCGATGGTGCCGGCCGACCGCCTGCTGGTCGAGACCGACAGCCCCTACCTGGCGCCGATGCCGCGCCGCGGCCAGCGCTGCGAACCGTCGTGGGTGCTGGACACCCTGCAGCTCATCGCCGAGGTGCGCGGCGAGCGCGCCGAGGACGTCGCGGCCTGGACCACGCGCAACGCCCACCTGCTCTTCCGCCTGCCTACGCCGTGAGACTGCACCTTCTTCCGACGATTGCGCCGCCACCATGGGTTTCTTGCCGCAGAGACGCAGAGTTGCGGAGAGGGCCGCAGAGGAGAATCGCGATAGGAGCGGAGTCAGCAGCCGTGCCGATCGCGTGCTGCCGCGCTCGTGCCTGGCCGTCCTCTGCGGACCTCTCTGCACCCCTGCGTCTCTGCGGCGGGATCCTGCGGACAGCCCCCTTCCGGCCGTGCACGACTGCACGAGGCTGATCTATGCACCTCGCGCTCTACCAGCCGCAGATCCCGGGCAACACCGGCACCATCGGGCGGATGTGCGTCGGGCTCGCGACCGAGCTGCACATCATCGGGCCGTGCGCCTTCGACTTCAGCGCCAAGGCGCTGCGGCGCGCCGGGCTCGACTACTGGCCGGACCTGCGCTGGACCCTGCACGCGGGTCCCGAGGACTTCCTGGCGTGGCTCGGCGAGCGCCGAGCCGTGGCTGGTGACCAAGCACGGCGCCCTGCGCTACGACCGGCCGGCCTACGACCGCGATGCGGTGATCGTCCTCGGCAACGAGGTGCGCGGGCTGCCCGCGGAGTGGCATCGACGCTGGGCGGCGCGCTGCGTGCACCTGCCGATCATCGGGCCGGTGCGCTCCTACAACCTCGCGAACACCGCGGCGGTGGTCCTCACCCACGCGGTGGTGGCGAGCGGGATGTGCGATGGCTATACGCCGCCGGAGCTGCCCAAGTGACATCATAACCCATTGTCGCAGATCGAGTTTGGCTGACAGCAGCCGAGCGGCCACCGCGCCCGCTCGCGAGCCGCGGTTTGGCGCCGTGGCGTTCATCGTGCATACTGCCCCACCCATGCCGGACTCCAGCCGTCGCCCGCAGCCGCCGACGCGCCACCGCGTCCGGTGGCGCCTCGTCGCCATCGCCCTGCTCGGCGCCGCCCTGGGGGTGCTGCGCGCCGCCGAGCTGCAGCCGGTGACGCTGCAGCTGAAGTACCACCACCAGTTCCAGTTCGCCGGCTACTACGCCGCCGACCTCCACGGCTTCTTCCGCGACGAAGGGCTGCTGGTCACCATCAACGAGCTCCAGCCCGGCGTCGACCTGACCACCGAGCTGCGCAGCGGCCGCTGCGACTTCGCGGCCTCGGGATCGCGCCTGTTCACGCAGTGGTCGGAAGGCGAGGACCTGTTCCTGGTCGCGATCATCTACCAGCGCAACCCGATCCAGATGCTGGTGCACCAGGACAGCGCCTACCGGTCCCTGAACGACATCCTCGACCTGCCCCGGGCGCGCATGGCCGGCCCGGTCGACAACCGCGAGGTCGAGGTCTGGCTCTCCCTGAAGCTGCTCGGCAAGGACCCCGCGACCTTCTTCACCCAGCGCGCTGACGGCGACCTCGCGCGCTTCGCCTCCGGCGACCTCGATGTGCTGGCGTGCTACGCGACCAACGAGACCCTGACGCTGCGCGCGCCAGGGCGTGCCGTTCCGCCCGATCTCCCTGCTGCCGCGCAGCACCATCTTCCCCGGCGACCTGCTGATCTGCCGCGGCGAGACCGCGCGCGCGCACCCCGACCTGGTGGCGCGCTTCCGCCGCGCCAGCCTGCGCGGGCTGGGACTACGCGCTGCGCCACACCGAGGAGCTGGTCGACCACATCATCGCGCAGCGCCCGAGCCGCTACCAGGCGAACGAGCGCCACCACCTGCTCGATGAGGCCGGGGCGGTGGCCGAGTACATCGACGCCGACCGCTTCCCGCTGGGCGAGGTGCGCGGCGAGCGCCTGGCCGGCATCGCCGCGCTGCTGAGGGACGGGGGCCTGCCCACCCGCATCGACGACGGCCTCTACTGGCACGAGCCCTCGGGCCTGGCGCACGGCCTGCTCGCGCTCGGCGGCGGCCTGGCCTTCGCCACCGCGGGCTGCTGCCTGCTGGCCTGGTGGCTGCTGCGCCAGCAGCGCAGCCACCGCGAGGACTGGAGCCACTACCAGAACCTGGTCGACGGCAGCGACGCGTACCTGGCCTTCCGCGCGCGGGTGCTGCCGGGCGGCCGCCTGGTGCCGGAGCTGGCCAGCACCTCGACCGAGCACCTGCTCGGCCACCCGCTGGAGACCTACCAGGCGGACATGGGCAAGCTGTGCGCCCAGCTCACCGAGGAGGAGCACGCCGGCTTCCGCGCCCTGCTCGCGGGGCTGGACGGCCGCGACCGCACGTCGTTCCGCTTCCGCTTCCGGCTCGCGCACCCGCTGCACGAGCGCCCGCGCCACCTGATGCTGCACGCCGCCACGGTGGTGACCACGCGCGGACTGTTCCTCGACGGGCTGATCACCGACTTCACCGCGGAGGCCGAGGCCGAGCAGGAGCGCCAGCGCCTGCAGCAGCAGCTGCAGCTCGCCCAGCGCAACGAGAGCCTCGGCCTGCTCGCCGGCGGCGTGGCGCACGACTTCAACAACCTGCTGAGCGCCATCCGCGGCAACGGCGAGCTGCTCGCCGGCACCGTCACCGAGCGCGGCAAGCCGCGCCTGGACCGCCTGATGCAGGCGGTCGACCGGGCCTCGGGGCTGGTGCGGCAGATCCTCGCCTACGCGGGCCGCGGCACCATCGAGAGCCGGCCGCTCGACCTGCGCCAGGAGACCGCCCAGATCGACGGCCTCATCAAGCACGCGCTGCCCGCGGCGGTGGCGACCAGCCTCACCCTGGCCGAGGGCGTGCCGCCGGTGCTGTT
The DNA here is from genome assembly GCA_963818245.1 of uncultured Planctomycetota bacterium. Classification (GTDB taxonomy): domain Bacteria; phylum Planctomycetota; class UBA11346; order UBA11346; family UBA11346; genus BOG-1363. The sequence continues at coordinate 16,598 of CAWFSD010000037.1, read as the reverse complement.
CGACCCGGCGCAGTTCCAGCAGGTGGTGGTCAACCTGATCATGAACGCCGCCGAGAGCTACGAGGGCGCGCCCGGCACGGTGGCGATCGCCCTCGACGGCGACGGCGAGACCGTGCGCCTGACCATCAGCGACCAGGGCTGCGGCATGGACGACGCGACCATGGCGCGGATCTTCGACCCCTACTTCACCACCAAGGTCAACGGCCACGGCCTGGGCCTGGCCGCGGTGCAGGGCATCATGCGCGGCGTCGGCGGCGAGATCCGCTGCGCCTCGCAGCGCGGCGTCGGCACCACCTTCACCCTGCTGATGCACGCCTTCACCAGGCCCATGGTCCCGGCGCGCTTCCCCACTCCGCCCGAACCGCCCACCGCCGCCCAGCACGTGCTGGTCGCCGACGACGACGACCTGGTGCGGCAGATGACCGTCGAGATGCTCGGCGGCATGGGCTACGCCTGCCGCGAGGCCGAGAACGGCGCGCAGTGCCAGACCGTGCTGCGCAGCGCGCGCCACGACCTGTGCGCGCTGGTGCTCGACTGCCGGCTGGGCGACCTCGACGGGCTGGACATCCTCGCCGACCTGCGCGCGCGCGGCGAGCGCATCCCGGTGGTGCTGATGAGCGGCATGATCAGCGCGGACAACCTCAGCCGCCAGCTCCACGACCAGCGCACGCGCTTCCTGCCCAAGCCGTTCAGCCAGGCGCAGCTGCGCGCGGTGCTCGACGGCCTGCTCCAACGCGACGCCAGCGCCCCCGGCCGCGCAGCCGCCACCGTCACCGACGTGGTGCGCGAGCGGCACCGCGAGGAGAGCAGCCGGGACTGGGGGCGCGCGGAGTGACCGCGGAAAGGACAGGATGGGACAGGAGGCGCAGAGATGCGGGGGGTGGAGGAGGGGAAGCGGCCTCGACCAGCCGAAGCATGGCGCTGCCACTCCAAGCCCTGGGGCTGGCCTCTTCCGATCTCCGCGCCTCCTGGTCCTTCCCTCCGGGTGATCAACGGCCGCCGCGCTCGCGCAGCAGCTCCACCACGGACGGGTGCCCCGCGGTCATCGCCACGGTCAGCGGCGTCCAGCCGTTGTCGGCCTTGGCGTTGATGTCGGCGCCGAGCTGCAGGACCAGGTCGACCATCTCGACCTTGCCGCGGTTGGCGGCGAGGTGCAGCGGCGTCCAGCCGGAGTCGTTGCGCACGTTGAGGTAGGCGCCCATGCCGGTGAGCGCCTTGACCATGTCGATGGCCGAGGCGTCGACGGCGAGGTGCGCCGGGGAGTTGCCCTCGGCGTCCTTGGCGTTGATCGTGCCGCCCTTGGCGAACAGCAGCTTGGCGGCGGCGACCTTGTCCTTCTTCGCCGCCAGGTGCAGCGGGGTGGCGCCGTCGCGCGCCTTGGCGTTCACGTCGGCGCCGCGGGCGAGCAGCATCTCGACCAGCTCGACGCGGCCCATGAACGCGGCGCTGTGCAGCTTCGTCCACTCCAGGCTGTCGCGCGCGTGGATGTCCAGCGCGGCGGCGTCCGCGACCGGGGTGGCGGCCGCGGCGCTGGTGGCGGGGGCGGGCAGCGGCACGCCGCCGAGCTGGCGCAGCAGCGCGGCGATCGACGGGGGCTGGCCGTGCTCGCCGGCGACCTGCTCCAGGCCGCGGCGCTTGAGCTCGGCCTCGACCAGGGCGCGGCAGCTGAGCAGTTCGTCCTCCTGCCAGGACTTGGACAGTTCGCTGACCTCGAGCTGCGCGCGCAGCTGCTGGCAGCGCGTCATCAGCTCGTCGACGCGCTCGGTGAAGTCGCGGAAGCGGTTCTCCTCGAAGCGCAGCAGGTTCTCCAGCATCTGCCGGGCGGTGACCAGGTCGGGCTGCACGCCCGGGCCGAGCTGGGCGAGACGCTGCGCGACCGCCGCGCCGGCCTCGAGGTAATGCGGCAGCTCGAACTCGCGCTCGTCGTCGCGGAAGCGCGCGAAGAACTCGGCCCAGCCGCGCAGCACGAGCTGCTCCAGGCCGAAGGCGGGCAGCTCGTGCTGGGCCTCGGCCGGCAGGGCGGGGAGGTCTCCGAAGGGCACGATGGGGTCGTGGTCGGCATCGATGCCGGCGGGTGGCGCGGGGGCGGCCGGGAAGGGGATGCCCGGCGTGGCGAACGGAACTCCGGCAGGCGGAGCCACCACCGCGTCCGCTGGAGCCTCTGGCACGGGCCCGGCCGGCGCCCGGCGGGCCGCGGCGGCCTCCGCCTGGGCGGCCTGGGCGGCCTGGCGCAGGCGGTTCCAACGGTCGGTCAGTCGGCTGCGGATGTTCATCACGAGGCGTTCCCTGGCGCTGCCGGCGGGCTGTTGGCCCGGTTCGCTCACTGGCGCTCGTGGGATTCTGGCATTGCCCGGCGCGCGTACAGCGCCTAGTTTCCGGCATGAACGCCTACCTCGCCGTCGCCCTCGGCAGTGCCCTGGGCGGTGTCGCGCGCTATGCGCTGGCCCGCGCCATCGACCTGCGCTGGCCGCACGGCGATACGGCCTTCATCGGCACGCTGATCGTGAACATATTGGGCTGCTTGGCGATAGGAGTGGCCGCCGCGTTCAGCGAGCGCGACTGGGTGCGCCTGTTCGTGATGGTCGGGATCCTCGGCGGTTTCACCACCTTCTCGTCGTTCGGCCTGCAGACCATCCGCCTCGCCGACCAGCAGCGCTGGGGCGCGGCGGCGCTGTGCGTCGGGCTGTCCCTGGGGGTGTGCCTGTTCGCGGTGTGGCTGGGAATGGTGGTCGGGCGCACGCTGCGCGTGGGCGACGGCTGACGGCCGCATGCGCCTGCCATTCTGTGCCATGTTCCTGTCCGCCCTGGCCGCCTGCTGCCGTGGCGAAGCCGTCGACGCGAAGGTCCAGGCCGAGGCGGATGCCGACCAGGTGATCGCGACCTATGGGTTGACCTGGTCCGGCTCGACCAAGCCGCTGCCGCGCGCCGCGCATGCTCCGGAGCTGCCGGCCGGGGGCGCGACGCTCGTGCGCGTCCTGAAGCCTCCCGCGCACACGGCTGATGGGTTCACCCAGGAAGTGGTGATCATCGGCGAACCGCGGTCGGCGTGGGTGCACCGCACCGGCGGGTTCGCTGGCGTGGACCAGTGGTTCGGGCCGTTGGAGCTGGCGCCGGAAAAGCCGTGAGTGCGAGCGTGTGCGCCAACGGTGCGCCTCCCGTCTTCATCCCACGGGATCGCCATTATCAGCGACTCCAGGCATCTGCCATCACAAGCGCTGCAAGCGCGAATCAATGAGAGCCCAGGGCAACGCCCTGGGAAGACGGTCCCATCTTGAAGTCCAGCCCTGCAAGGGCGATTCAATCCTCGGCGTATTTTGGGATTGAATCGCCCTTGCAGGGCTCGCGCAAATCTTTGTTGCGATCATACCCAGGGCGTTGCCTTGGGCTGGAGATTGAGGCCGCGCCGTTGGCGCTCACGACCCTGTGACGAAGTCACAGGGCGTGATTTGGAAAATTGCCTGGTCCCAGAGTCTCGCAACTCGCAACTCGCAATTCGCAATTCGCAATTCGCAACTCGCAACTCGCAACTCGCAACTCGCAACTCGCAACTCGCAACTCGCAACTCGCAACTCGCAACTCGCGCCCGGAACCTACCGCGGAACCCGGGCGCGTTGTTTCGCTTTCCCCTACGGCTTCGGCTTGCGCACCCACTGCTTGCCGTCCCACACCTTGCCGTCGTAGCTCGAGCCGCCCTGCTTGACGGGCTTGGCGTTCATCGGCTTGTCGGTCGGAGGCGTCGGGCCCTTGCCGTAGGGCTTGTTGCCGTAGGGCCTGCGCGGTGGGCCGTCGGCGCCCTGGTCGGCGCGGAAGCCACCGCGCGGCGCGCCGTAGCCGCCGCCCGGACGGTAGCCGCCGCCACCGCCGCGGTACGGCGGGCGGCCGGTGCCGCCGACGCCGCGACCGCGCGCGAGCACCGCCTCCAGGCGCTGGCCGCTCAGGCCGATGCGGTCGGGCCCGGTCACCGTGCGCTTCTCGAGCATCATCGACAGCAGCTTCGCCGCGACCTCGGTGACGTCCATCTCGTCGCGCAGCTCGGCGAGCAGCTCGACCACGCCCTGGTGGACCGGCTGCTTGCACAGCGCCTTGACCAGCTTGGCGTTCTGCCGCTTGTGCACGTCGCCGATCGAGGGGATCTCGCCGTGCAGGAAGGAGGCCTTGATCGCGGTCTGGATGCGGCGCAGCTTCTGGAACTCGTAGCTGGTCGTCAGGGTGATGGCCTTGCCCTTCTTGCCCGCGCGGCCGGTGCGGCCGATGCGGTGGACGTAGCTCTCCTGGTCGAAGGGCATGTGGAAGTTGAAGACGTGGGTGACGTCCGAGACGTCGAGGCCGCGCGCCGCGACGTCGGTCGCGACCAGGGTGTCGATGGTGCCCTTCTTGAACGCCTGGATGGCGTTCTGGCGCTGGTCCTGCTCCATGTCGCCGTGCAGCGGGCGCGCCGCCGAGCCGCGCGACAGCAGCAGGTTGCAGAGGTCGTCGGTCTCGCGCTTGGTGCGGCAGAAGACGATCGCCTTGCCCGGCTCCTCGCTGTCGATCAGGCGCAGGATGGCGTCGGCGCGCTCGTGCTCCTCGATGACGTAGAAGAACTGCTCGATGTCGGTCTTGAACTCGGTGGTCGCGGTGAGGTTGATGGTCACCGGGGTCTTGAGGATCTTCTCGGCCAGGCGCTTGATCAGCGGCGGCATGGTCGCCGAGAACATCAGCGTCTGCCGCTCGCCGGGCAGGTGCTTGAAGATGCGCTCGATGTCCTCGAGGAAGCCCATGTCGAGCATCTCGTCGGCCTCGTCGAGGATGACGGTCTTCGGCGAGAAGTTGCGCAGGTTCTTGGAGTCGAGGTGGTCGAGCAGGCGGCCCGGCGTGGCGACGACGATGTTGGCGCCGCGGTCGATCATCTCGAGCTGGCGGCGGCTCGACTGCCCGCCGTAGACGGAGACGGTCTTGGCGTTGGCGAAGCGGCCGAGCTTGAAGAGCTCGTCGGCGACCTGGGCGGCCAGTTCGCGGGTGGGCACGATGACCAGGATCTCGACGCCCTTCTGCTGGCCGAGGCGGTTCATCGCCGGCAGGCCGAAGGCCGCGGTCTTGCCGGTGCCGGTCTGGGCCTGGGCGATGAGGTCCTGGCCGCTGAGCACCACCGGGATGGCCTGGTACTGGATCGGGCTGGGCACGATGAAGCCGGCCTCGGTGACGCCGCGCATGACCTCTGCCTTGAGGCCGAAGGAGGCGAAGGTCAGGTCCGCGGGGACGGCGGGGGTGGGAGCGGGGGGCGGGGTCGGATCGGACATCGTGACTGCTTTCTGGGCGCACGGTCATCGGCTTTGGGGGGGGAAAGGCAAAGGATATGGCTGGTAGGTGATTCTGCCGTTTGCAGCTTGGGTTCGGCGTTCGGCGTTCGGCGTGGGCAACACTGTTCTTCCAGGTTTCGATCCGGTCTGGACAAACCCGGTTACGCAAAGCCCCGTACTGGACCAGGAGGAACGTCGCCGAACGCCGAACGCCGAACGCCCAACGTCGAACGCCGAACCCCTCACCCCCAGCTCCGCCCCAGTTCCCGCGGTCCGGCAGCGCTGCGCGCCATGCCGGCGAGCGCGGCCAGCGCGACCACGAAGGGCAGCGCCTTGAAGAGCTGGTAGGGCACCACCCCGTTCAGGCCCAGGCCCTGGAGGTGCTGCTGAAGGCTGTCGAGGGCGCCGAAGGCCAGGCAGCCCAGCACCAGGCCGCCGAGGCGCCAGCGCGCGAAGATGACCAGGGCGAGCACCACGAAACCCTGGCCCCCGGTCATCAGCGGCACGAAGCTGTGCGTGCGCATGATCGACAGGTAGGCGCCCGCCGCGCCGGCGCAGGCGCCGGCGAACAGCAGGCAGCCGCCGCGCCAGGCGCGCACGCGCACGCCGGCGGCGGCGCAGGCGTCGGGTGCGTCGCCAAGGGCGTGCACGATCAGCCCGGCGCGCGTGCGCGTGCGCGCCCAGGCGAGCGCGCCGACCAGGGCGATGGTCAGGTAGGCGAGCAGGTACTGGTCGCCGAGCACCGGCCCCAGCACCGGCACGCCATCCAGGGCGTGGCCGAGGCCCGGCAGCCCGGAGCGCAGGAAGCCCTGCCCGGGTGCGAGCTGGTCGCGCTGATGGCTCTGCAGGAGCTGGTAGGCGGCGCCGCTGCCACCGGCGGCGATCAGGTTGATGGCCATGCCGGCGACGATCTGGTCCGCGCGCCCCCACACCGTGGCGAGCGCGAACAGCCCCGCGAGCGCCGTGCCGGCGACCACCGCCGCGACCAGACCGAGCCACGGCGGGGCGCCGCACGCCACCGCCGCGAAGCCGGCGCAGCACCCGGCCAGCATCAGACCCTCGATGCCGATGTTGAGCGTGCCGCTGCGCTCCGCGACCAGTTCACCGCACCCGGCCAGGACCAGCGGCACGGCCGCGGTCACGGCCTGGGCCGCGATGTCGATGGCCATGCCCTGGTCAGCCATGGTCGCCACCTGCGCTCGCGCCGCGCGGAGCCGCCGTCACGGGCTGCGCCCCTGCGGGACCGTCGTCATCCACCGGGCGCTGCAGGCGGCGGCGCTGCACCGCCACCGTGCCGACCACCACCACCAGGACGATCGCGCCGCTGGCCAGGTCGCCGAGGTCGTGCGGCACTTCCAGGCCCCGCTCCAGGGCCCGGGAGCCGCCATCGAGCATGGCGAAGAACAGCGCCGCGGCCGCCACGCCGAGCGGGTGCAGGCCGCCGAGCAGGGCCACCGCGATGCCGGCGTAGCCGTAGCTGGCCGGCGTGCCGCTGAGGAAGCCGGTGACGCCGGCCACCTGCACGCCCCCCGCGAGGCCGGCGAGCGCGCCGCTGAGGGCCATCACCTGCCACTGGCGCGTGGCCACCGGCATGCCCGGCGAGGCGCGCCGCGCGCGGGTTGAGCCCGGTGACGAGCAGTTCGAAGCCGAAGGCGGTGCGCCGCTCGACCAGCCACACGGCGACCGCCAGGACGACGGCCAGCGCCACGCCCAGGTGGAGCTGGGTGCCGGCGGCCAGCACCGGCAGGGCGAAGCGCGGGTCGACCAGGGCGGTCTGCGGCGCGCTGGTCTGCGGGTCGTGCAACGGCCCTTCGACCAGCGCGCCGACCAGTTGGACGGCGATGAGGTTCAGCAGGATCGTCGACAGCACCACCGGCACGCCGCGCCAGCGCTCGAGCGCGCTCGCCGCCAGCGCCCACCCCGCGCCGGCCGCGGCGGCGAGCAGCAGCGCGACCGGCAGCACCAGCCACGCCGGTCCGGGTGGCGCCCAGCTCGTACCGCACGCGACCAGCATCGCCGCCCCCGCCAGGAACTGGCCCTCCGCACCGATGTTCCACACGCCGCAGCGGAAGGCGGTCGCGGCGGCGAGGCCGGTGAGCAGCAGCGGGCAGGCCCCCTCCAGGGTCAGCGCGAGGCGCTGGCCGTTGCCGACCGCGCCGTGCAGCCAGGTCGCGGCGACCTCGCCGGGCGGCCAACCGGCGCAGGCGAGCACGCCGAGCAGCGCGAGCAGCGCGCCGAGCGCGGCGCCGGCGGCGAGCAGCAGGTCGGCGACGGCGGCGCGGCGCATCAGGGCGCCCCACCGCGCGCCGGCCCGGCCGCGGCGTCGGCGTCGAGCATCAGCCGGCCGATCGCCGCGCGGTCGCAGGCCGGCCAGCCGCTGTCGACCAGCCGTCCCCCCTCCATGACCAGCACGCGGTCGCTGACCCGCAGCAGCTCGTCGAGATCGCTGTGGATGAGCAGCACCGCCGCGCCACGCGCGCGCGCCGCCACCAGCCGGTCGAGCACCGCGGCGGTCGCGCCCAGGTCGAGGCCGCGCGTCGGGTTGACCGCGACCACCGCGGGCGGGTCGCCGGCCAGCTCGCGCGCCAGCACCACCTTCTGCTGGTTGCCGCCGGACAGGCCGGCGACCGGCTGCTGCGGGCCGCTGCTGCGCACGTCGAAGGCGGCGATCAGGCGGCGCGCGTGCGCCTGCCAGGCCCGGCGGTCGAGCCAGCCGCGGCGGCTGAACGGCGCGTCGCCGTGGGTCTTGAGCTGCAGGTTGGCGCTGATCGGCAGCGCCAGGGCCAGCGCCTCCTCCTGGCGGTCGCCGGGGATGACGCCGAGCCGGCGCAGCGGCGCGGCGGTGCGCACCGCGCCCGAGCGCACCGCCAGCAGGCCGAGCAGGGCCTGGGCGAGCGGCTCCTGGCCGTTGCCGTCGACGCCGGCGATGCCGACGATCTCGCCGGCGCGCACCGCCAGCGAGACGCGGTCGAGCAGGGGCTTCGCACCCACGCCCGCGCCGGCCACGGTGACGTCGCGCATGACCAGCAGCTCCGGCGCGCCCACCGGTGCCGGCTGCGGCGCGCGCTGCGGCAGCGCCACCGCCGCGCCGAGCATGAGCTCGGCGAGCTCCGCGCGGGTCGTACCGGTCAGCGGTCCGCTGTGCACCAGGCGGCCGCGGCGCAGGATGCTGACCGCGTCGCACAGCCCCTCGACCTCGGCGAGCTTGTGGGTGATGAAGACCACGGCGGTGCCCTGCGCGGCCAGCGCGCGCACCGCCGGCAGCAGCGCGTCGACCTCTTGCGGGGCGAGGACGGCGGTGGGCTCGTCGAGGATCAGCGCGCGCGGTGCGCCGTGGCCGTCCCGACCACCCGGCACGGCGGCGGCGACCAGCGCCTTGACGATCTCGACGCGCTGCTGCTCACCGACCGAGAGTCCGCCCACCAGCGCAGCCACGTCGAGCCTCCAGCCCAGGGCGGCGGCGACCGCGGCGACCCGCCGCGCCAGCGCGGCGCGGTCGAAGGCGCCCAGCCCGGACAGGGTCGCGAGCGCGAGGTTGTCGAGCACGCTGAGCGTCGGCACCAGCTTGAAGTGCTGGTGGACCATGCCGATGCCCAGCGCCCGCGCCGCGCGCGGTGACGGGATGCGCACCGGCGCGCCGGCCACCGCGATGGTCCCCGCGTCGGGTTGCACCAGGCCGAACAGGATGTTCATCAGGGTCGACTTGCCCGCGCCGTTCTCGCCGAGCAGGCCGTGGACGCTGCCCGGGGCCACGTGCAGGGACACGTCCGGTCAGGGCCGGGACGCCGCCATAGGCCTTGCTGATGGCGGAGAGCGTGATCATGGAGGAGGCGCGCGGCGCGAGGCACGAGGCGCGAGGTCGTCCGACAGCGCGCGCGCCGAGGACCTCGGCCTCATTTCTCCGGCACCACGACGGCGCCCGAGAGCAGCTGCTTCCCGGCGGTCTCGACCAGCACTTGCCAATCAGCGGGGATCACCGTGCCGACCAGCTTGGGGTTGAGCACGGCCACGCAGGTGCCGGCGGCGAGGTCCTCGCGCACCAGCCCCGGGGCGAAGGTGCCGGCCTGCACCGTGCGCGCGATGCGCAGGAAGGTCTGGTCGAGGCGGATCACCGCGCTCGCGGGCGTCGCCTCGGGGCACACCGCGTTGGCGTTCTGGTCGGCGACCGAGCCGAACACCCACACCTTGGCCGCGGGGTTGGCGGCGTTGCGCTCGCCGACCGCCTCGAAGATGCCGCGGCTGGCGGCGTCGACGTCGTGGTAGATGACGTCGATGCCGGCGGTGAAGAAGGCCTCGGCCTGCGACTTCGAGAGCGCCGGCTGGTCCCAGCTGGTGTAGGCGTCGACGACGCTCGCGTCCGGGCGCACGCTGCGCGCGCCGGCGAGGAAGCCGCGGTAGCAGGCCAGCACCGACGGGAACTTCGCCCCGCCGATGAAGCCGAGGTGGCCGCTGCGCGTGAGCTTGCCGGCGACCACGCCGAGCTGGTACGAGGCCTGCGCCAGGTCGAAGTCGATGGTCACGATGCCCGGCTTGGCGACGTCGGCGCCGCTGACCGCGATGCGCATCGTCTGGTTGGTGCGCGCGAACTCCGCGGCGGGGTTGAGGAACTCGTAGCCGTGCGCGATCACCAGGTCGCAGCCGTCCGCGGCGCAGGCGCGCAGCTCGTCGCCGGCCTTGTCGCCGCTGACCTTCTGCACCACCGTGACCTTGGCCCCGAGCTGCTTCTGCGCCGCCGCCATGCCCTCCTTGGCGAGCTGGTTCCAGCCACCGTCGCTGGCCGAGCCGGCCAGGATCAGGCCGATGCGCAGGGGCTGGGCCTCGGCGGACCAGGCGGCGCCGAGGGCGGCGAGGAGGCCGTGACGAGGAGGAGCGCCGCGAGGAAGCGGTGGATGGCGGACATGGTGGTCTCCTGGCGGTGATCTTCGCGACCGGGACGTCGGGGCGGAGCCTAGCGGGGCCGGGTCACCTGGACAGTGGCGAAGGGCCCGATGCCACCGGCCCGCGCCCCGCGCCTCACACCACCAGCCGGTCGAACCACGCCCGCGCGCCCTCGCGCGCCAGGTGCAGGGCGAGGTCGAAGGAGGCGAGGTCCGGGTAGTCGCACAGCTTGGCGATGCGCGTGCGGCTGGGCGGCGTCGGTGGGCAGGCTGCTGATCGCCTTGCCCGCGGACAGGCGCATGCGCGCCTCGGCGAAGCGCAGCAGGCGCAGGCCGCGGGTGAGCTCCGCGGCGGCCTCGGCGGGGATGCGGCCGAGCTCGGCGAGGCGCGCGAACATGCCGGCGATCGGCGTGCCCGGCGGCAGCAGCGCGGGCGCCAGGCCCAGGCAGCGGTGCTGGGCGATGAACTCGTGGTCGACGTAGCCGCCCCAGCCGCGCTTGAGGTGGTCGCGGCCGGCGACGCTCTCCTCCAGGCGGCGGCGCATGTCGCGCACCTGCCAGGCGGCGTCGTGCGGCAGCGGCTGGCCGAGCGCGGCGCCGCGGATCAGCGTCAGCGCCTCGTCGCCCAGGCGCGGGTCGCCGGCCAGGTGCGAGGCGCGCAGCATCGCCATGCGCTCCCACAGTTCGCGCGGGGCGCCCCAGTAGTTGCGCAGCTCCTCCATGTTCGCGACCAGCGGGCCCTGCTCGCCCCACGGGCGCAGGCGCGGGTCGATCTCGTAGAGGCGGCTGTCGGCGGCGGTGCGCATCAGGCCCTGGGCGACGCGCAGCCAGAACTCCTCGCCGTCGTGGTCGGCGCGCGGGCAGCGGCCGCCGGGGTCGCAGACGAAGAGCACGTCCATGTCCGAGGCGTAGGTCAGCTCGCCGCCGCCGAGCTTGCCCAGGCCGATGATCGCGAAGCGCGTCGGCCGCCCGCCCTGCACCGGCACGCCCCACTGGCGCGACTGCTCGGCGACCAGGCGCTGCAGCACCGCGCTGAGCACCGCCTGGGACAGGGTGCTGAGGTGCAGGCCGACGCGCGCCGACTCCAGGCCCTGGAGGTCGCGGATCGCCACCACCGCGGTCTCGCGCGCGATCAGGAAGGCGAGCGGCGGGCCCGGGTCCTTGAGGCCGTGCACCAGGTGGCGCGCCTCGTTGGCGAGCAGCGCCGGGTTGCGCGGGCGCTGGTTGAGCACGTCGATGATCTCGTCGGCCAGGCCGGCGAAGTCCTGGAGCAGCGCGACCAGGAAGGTGGACCAGCCCGCGAGGTCGGTGAAGCACTGCAGGATCTCGGGGCGCGCGCCGAGCAGCTCGAAGAAGGTCGAGCGCCCGCCGACCGCGCCGACGATGCGCGCGAAGTTGTCGAGCGCCTGGTCGGGGTCGGGGACTCCTGGCGAACAGCCGCAGCAGCAGCGGCAGGATCGCCACCAGGCTGCGCTCGGTGCGCGCGCGGCTGAGCAGGAAGAACGACTCGTTGGCGAGCTTGCGCAGGTTGCGCGCCGCCGCCGGCAGGTCGTGGAAGCCGACCTGCGCGAGGTAGCGGCCGGCGAGGCGCTCGTCGGCCTCGCCCTGGACCAGCAGGGCGAGCATCGCGTCCTGCTCCTGGGTGTGGGTCAGGAAGTGGCGGGCGACGATCTCGCGCACGCGCACGCGCACCTGCGCCTGGTGGGCGTCGAAGCGCGCCAGCGCGTCGGCGCCGGCGAAGCCGCAGCGCAGGGCCAGCGCGCGGCGCTCCGCGGCGCGGCCTTGGGCAGGTCGTGCTCCTGGCGGTCCTCCCACATCTGCAGGCGGTGCTCGACGGTGCGCAGCCAGATGTAGTAGCCCTCGAGCGCGTCGGCGTGGCGCTTGGGCAGGATGCCGCGGTCGCCGACCAGGCGCAGCATCGGCAGGGTCGCGCGGCCGCGCAGCTCGGGCAGGCGCCCGGCGAAGCACAGCTGGAAGAACTGCACCAGGAACTCGATGTCGCGGATGCCGCCGGCGCCGGTCTTGATGTTGGCCTCCTGGGCGCGCTCCTCGATGCGCCGGCGCATGCTGCGCGCCTCCTCCAGGGTCTCCCACTCGGGCTCCTGCGGGAACACCCAGGGGCGCAGCTCGTCGACGAAGGCGGTGCCGAGCCCCAGGTCGCGGCGCAGCCCGGCGATCGGCCGCGCCTTGATCATCGCCTGGCGCTCCCACGGGCGGCCGATGCTGTAGTAGTAGTCGACGGTCTCGCGCAGGCTGAGCGCCAGCTCGCCCTTGTCGCCCTCCGGGCGCAGGCGCATGTCGACGCGGAACAGGCGGCCCCCGCCACCCGGTTCCTCGAGCATGCCGATCAGGTCGCGGCCCAGGCGCTGGAAGCGCTCGTGCATGGCGCCCTCGGGATCGTCCTCCAGCCCGCGTGCGGTAGAGGAAGATCAGGTCGATGTCCGAGCTGTAGTTCAGCTCGCGGGCGCCGTGCTTGCCCATGGCCAGCACCACGAAGGCGCTGGCGGGCGCGGCGAGCAGCGCGCCGTGGCGCTCGGCGACCAGATCGAGGGCGGCCTGCACGAGCACGTCGACGACGTCGGAGACCTCGCGCACCACCGCCTCGAAGCCGAGCGCGCCGGTGATGTCGCCGAGGATGATGCGCATGAAGTGGCGGTGCTTGAAGCGCGCCAGCACGGTCGGGCGCTGCGCCGGTGCGGCGGCGGCCAGCTCATCCGCCAGCGTGGCGGCGAGGAACCCACGGCCCCACACCTGGCGGTGCTCGCGCCCGGCGACCAGGGCGAGGAACTCCTGCGGTCGCAGCCGCGCCACCTCGGCGGCATAGCGGCTGACCCGCCGACGCGCAGCAGCAGGTCGAGGGCCTCGGTGTCGACGCGCAGGCGCTCGAGCACCTGCAGCGGCTCATCGCCGCCCTCGACGAAGGCGCGCAGGTCCGTCCAGGAGCGCGCCGGGTCGATCGCGGCCCCGGCCGCCGGCAGGGCGCGCGCCAGCACCGCCGCGGCGGGCTCGCCCCAGGTCTCGACCCAGGTCGCCTGCCAGGGCGCGGGAACCGCAGGAAGGGGTTCGGTGCTCATCGCCGTTGGGCGAGAGTGCGCGCCATATCCCGGGGTTGCCACTGGCAGCAGCCGCGTCCCTTTCTCCCCTCCCTCCCCCTCCCCCCTCCCTCCCCTCCTTCCCTTCCCCCCTCCCCCGATCACATGCCGGGATGTTCACCGGCATCATCGAGCACGTCGGCCGCCTCGCCAGCGCCCGCCACGCGCCCCAGGACACCGTCCTGACCCTGGATCTCGGCCCCCTCGTGGAGGGCACGAAGCCGGGCGACAGCATCGCCGTGAACGGCGTGTGCCTGACGGTGGCCCGCCTCGACGGCGCGGTCGCCACCTTCGACGTCAGCGCGGAAACCCGGCGCAAGACCACCATCCCCGGCTGGGCGGTCGGGCACGCCGTCAACCTCGAGCGCGCCCTGGCCTTCGGCCAGCGCCTGGGCGGGCACCTGGTGAGCGGCCACGTCGACGGCGTCGGCCGCCTGGTCGAGCGCCGCCGCGAGGGCGGCAGCGAGCGCTTCACCATCGTGCTGCCCGATGACGGCAGCGTGAAGGTGGTCGAGAAGGGCTCGCTCGCCATCGACGGCATCAGCCTGACCACCTGGGACTGCCGCGGCGCGCGCTGCTCCATCGCCGTCATCCCGCACACCCTCGCCCACACCACCCTGGCCGGCCTGCGCGCGGGGCATCCGGTGAACCTGGAGCAGGACATCGTGGGCCGGTGGGTCGAGAAGATGGTTCGTGGAGACCGAGACCCGAGACCCGAGACCCATGTCGCGAGGACGACGAAACCGCTGAACGCCTGATCACCCACGCCCGGAGGGAAAAATCGATCTCCTAATTCCGGCAGTGAGGCGATAGCCGGTTTCCTAGGGTCTAGGGTCTAGGGTCTAGGGTCTAGGGTCTAGGGTCTAGGGTCCAGGGCCTAGGGTCTAGGGTCTCAGGTCTCACCTCCACCAACGTCTCACCCCTAGCATCCCCCGCCCACGCCGATTACCGTATCCAGCAATGTCCATCACCTGGGCGATCTGCCGGCGCGATCTGCTCGCGGCCTTCACCACGCCGCTGGCGTGGCTGGTGCTGGCGTGCTGGTCGCTGCTGACCAACGCGGACTTCGTGTACACGCTCGGGCGTTTCCACGGCACCGCCGGCGATGAGGTGCCGCTGGCGGTCGACGCGCTGTCCCTGGGCGTGTTCTTCCTCTCGCTGCTCGCGCCGGCGATCACCATGACCAGCTTCGCGGCGGAGCGCAGCCAGGGCACCATGCAGCTGCTGCTGACCGTGCCGATCCGCGAGCACCAGCTCGTGCTCGGCAAGTTCCTGGCGTCGTTCCTGGTGCTCGGCGCGCTGGTCGCGACCACCCTGGTCCACCCCCTGGTGCTGCTGCTGGTCAGCCAGGTCAACGCGCCGCACCTGCTCGCCGGCTACCTCGGCCTGCTCCTGGCGTGCGCGCTGTACGCGGGGCTGGGCACGTGGATCAGCCTGCTGGTCGACAGTCCGGTGGCCGCCTACGTGCTGACCTTCGCGGCCATCGCCGTGCTCATCATCGTCGGGGTGGCCGGCAACGGGAGTTGGCTGCACGGCATCGGCGACGCGCTCGGCCTGAGCGTGCGCTCGGCGCCGTTCTTCCGCGGCGAGGTGCGCCTCGGCAACGTCCTCTACTTCGTGGGCGGCACGGCGGCGTGCCTGCTGCTGGCCCATTCGGCGCTCTGCGCACGGCGGATCCATGGGTGACGGCGAGAGTCCGGAAGTCCGGAGGTCCGGAGGTCCGGAAGTCGGCGGCGCGCCGACGGTGGACGCGGTGGTCGGAGCCGGCGGCAAGGCGCGGTCGGGCGGCCGTTTCGCAGCGCGGCTGTCCGGGCTGGGGGCGCGCACGGTGTTCTTCCTGCTGCTGGTGGCGCTGGTCGTCGCGGCCGCGGACCGCAGCAAGCTGCAGGCCGACTGGAGCGCGGACCACCGCTTCTCCCTGTCGCCCAGCCTGGTGCGCATCCTGCGCGAGCAGACGACGCCGGTGGAGCTGGTCACCATCTGGTCGGGGGACTACGAGCAGCCCCTGCAGCCCCTCGCCGACGCGCTGCGCCTGATGGCGGGGGTCAATCCCGCGGTGACCCTGCGCCACATCGACAGCCAGCTCGACAAGAGCGCGCTCGCCGACTTCAAACGCCGCTTCCAGGACGCCGAGGTGCCGGGCATCTACGTCGCCCCGGCGGACGGCGCGCGCGCCTTCAAGATCGCGGTGACCACGGCCACCCGCCAGGTGCTGCAGCGCGAGGTCGGTGGCGGGCTGGTCGCGCTGCGCGATCCGCACCCGCCGCAGGCGGCGCTGTTCGGGGGCCACGGCGAGCTGCGCGCGGACGGCGGCGACGAGGATGGCGACGACCTGCTGGTGCGCACCCTCGACCTCGCCGGCTTCCAGACCACCCGGGTGGAGCCGGCGCGCGGCGGCACGCTGCCCGCGGACGCGCTGCTGGTCATCGCCGGCGCGACCGCGCCGCTCGGCGCGCGCGATCTCGCCGCCGTCGAGGAGCACCTCAAGGACGGTGGGTCGGCGCTCGTCCTGGGTGATGACCGCCTCCCACAGGACCTCGCCGACCTGCTGCGGCGCTATGGCGTGCTGATCGGTCCGGGCATCCCGCGCCGCCTCGACCCGGCGCAGTGGCCGGCCTTCCTCGCCGCCGGAGCGCCGACCCAGCCGGGCCAGGTGCTGGCGAGCATGAAGAACCACTTCGCCGGCCAGGACACGGTGCTGCCGCACCACAACCTGCTGTTCGACGCCGCCGGCATGAACCCCACCCACCCCGCCACGGCGCAGACCGCCGCGGGCGGCCGCAGCGTCCTCAGCCCGTGGAGCACCGTCCTCACCATCGTCGATCCCGCCGGGCTGGGCGACAGCGCCGCGGCCCACGACCTCATCGCCGCCTACCTCGCCATCGGCACGCCGCCGTTCAGTTCGCAGCGGTTGCTCTCGACCTACCCCGGCGACGTCTGGGCGGCGCCGCGCGCCGAGCCGCTGCAACCGCCGGCCCAGCTCGCCGCCGCGAAGCCGTTCGACGTCGCCTGCGCCCTGACCTACCACGCCGCCGCCACCAGCGTGCGCCAGGACCGCCACACCCGCCTGGTGGTGTGGGCCAGCCGCCAGGCGGCGAGCGACGGGGTGCTGGGCCTGGGTACCTTCGCCAACGCCGCGCTGCTCGCCGACTGCTGCCGCTGGCTCGCCAACCGCGAAGCCGCCACCGACATCCCCGCCGCCGAGACCGCCGCCTTCCGCGTCGACTGCAGCGACAGCGCCCTCGCTTACCTGACTGCCATCCTGGTCGCGATCATCCCCTGCTTGTTCATCGGCGGGGCGATCATCGCATGGTGGGAGAGGCGGTAGCCTCAGACCCTAGACCCTAGAC
>CAWFSD010000036.1:0-77114 GCA_963818245.1 uncultured Planctomycetota bacterium | reverse complement strand
CTGGTTCTTGCCGCACTTGGACTGGTTCGCCATTTCGCGGACCATGCCGATGACCGGCAGCAGCATGCCGGCGAGGATGGCGATGATCGAGATCACCACCAGCAGCTCGATCAGGGTGAAACCCTGGCTACGCCGCATAGGTGTTAAGTGGATGGAATGGGACATGGCGAGGCTCCTGGGGGTTTCCCGGGGGATGGACACGGCCAAAGGGAATGGATTGGCCGAATACCGGAAGGATAGACCACGCCATGGGCCTGACAACCATGGACAACCATGCCCCTCCGAGCGTGTCACACCACTGTGTGGGAAGGGAGTGGCAGGAGAGGAGCAGGGTCGAGGCACGCGGAGGAGAGCCCAGCCAAACGACGCCGCCCTGGTCGTGAGACCAGGGCGGACAGGAACCAACCGTCGGATCGCAGGCCGGCGCCAGCCGACCGAGGCATCACTTGAGATGCACTTCCTCGTAGAGCTCCTCGCCGAGCTCCTTCACGCTGTAGTTGCGGATGCGCGGCGGGGCGAAGTTGACTTCGCGCTGCTTGTCCCACTCCTTGGGGTCGTTGCCCATCTTGGCGCCGGCCTTCTTGATCTCGTAGGCGCGCACGGCGTCGTAGGTCACCAGGGCGAACTTCCAGGAGAGGCCGCTGAAGCAGTTGATGACGATGGGGTCCTGCTCCTTGCGACCGACGCCGGGCTTCTCGCGCTCACCGCCGAGCTCCTGCTCGATGTAGGCGTGGATGCCGTTGATGGTGGCCTCGGTGCCGGCGTTGTTCTTGCCGTTCAGGGTCTGGCCTTCGACCTTGATGCCGTTGCTGCCGCCGACGCGCAGGTAGGCGGTCGGGAAGACACCGTTCTGGCCGGCCAGACGGGTGCGGTCCTGGAGGAGCTTGGCCTGGTACTGCGAAGGCTCGTAACCGTCGGCGTACCCTTCCGGCAGGATCACGATGTTGATCTGCTTGGGCGGGTCGACCGGCTTGGAGGGCGGCGCCGCGGACTGGCCCTTGTCCGTGGGCAGCACGCTGGCGATCGCCTTCTCGGGCGCGGTGAACTTGGTGGTGAGGATGAAGAACAGCAGCAGGAGCATGATGCAGTCGATCATCGGCACGAGGTCGATCTTGCCCTCGTTGATCTTCTCGCTCGGATCTTCGGCCATGGTCGTTTCCTCTGGGAATCAGTGGGCGCACGCGCGCGATCGGCTGGGCCGCGGTCGGCGCCGCGGCGGCGCCGTCAGTGGTCGCCGGGCTTGCGGGTGGTGAAGACCAGGAAGACGAAGGGTTTCATCGTCGCCGGGGTGACCTGGTGGGGCTTCATTCCGTCGTTCGGGTTGATGGTGTCCGAGGCGATCTGCTGGACCTCCTGCACGACGCGGAACTCGGTGTCGGCGTCGGCGCGGATCTCGAGCACGATCATCGGCAGCTGCAGGCCGGTGTTCTTCGGATCGGGGAACTTCGTCGACTGGTCGTAGGCCTTGTCGAGCACGCGGCGCAGCGCGATGTAGGACTCGTAGCTGTCCGGGCCGAGCGAACTGTAGTTGGTGTTGTTGATGCGGATGGTGTTGCGCGGGGGCGAGCCGGCCTGGGTGCTGCCGAACACGTTGATGACGATGCGCTCCCACTGCTTGGGGTTCTTCACCTCCTGGGCGGTGCGGGTCGGCGGCACCGAGATCTGCTCGACGCGCTGATCCATGGTGATGCGACCGCAGAGCATGAAGAACAGCAGGAGCAGGAAGATGCAGTCGATCATCGGGACGAGATCGACCTCGGCATCGGCGTGCTCGAGCTTGAAGCGGCTCTTCTTGTGTCCGATCATGATGGTCCTCTTTCCTGGTCGGCCGGGACTGCCGTGCGCGGCGGTCCGAGGCGACGTGTCCGGGATCGCTTCCGTGGCGGGGGCGCGCTCAGGCGCGCTCCACCGTGGCGAACGCGGCCTGCTGTCGGGGGTTCACCGCAGCAGGCGCGCCGCCGGGCGCTCAGCGCGTGCGGAAGTAGTCGAGGACCTCGTTGGTGATGACCGTCGAGTCGAGGGTGCACTGGTTGACGCGGCCGCGCAGCCAGAAGAAGAAGTAGAGGTTGCCGATGGCGATGACCAGGCCGGTCGCGGTGCAGACCAGGGCCTCACCGATGCTGCCGGAGAGCATGTTCGGGTCCACGCCGCCCGGGTTGGCGGACATCGTGAGGAACGACCCGATGATGCCGGACACGGTGCCGAGCAGGCCGATGAGGGTCGCCGAGCTGGCGAACATCGAGAGCCAGCCGACCTTGCCCATGTACTTGTTGGTCTCGGCCGCGCCGACCACCTCGGAGGCCTCCTTCATGGTGTCGTAGCCGAAGTCCTTCTTGTCGAGGGCGGCGGCGATGATGTTGCCGAGCATGCTGCGGTCGTTGGCGACCAGGTTGCGGGCGTTCTCGACCGCCTCGTCGGTGGGGCCCTCGGCGAGGATGTTGTGGATCTCGTCGGCGAGGCCGTCCGGGATCAGGTTCTCGCGCTTGATGGTGAACACCCACTGGATGGCCAGCGAGTAGCTGACCAGCGAGAGGCCGATCAGCAGGTACTCGACCGGGCCGGCCTCGAGGATCAGGGAGATCACGCTCTTGGACGCCGTCGCTGCCTTCTCGCCTTCCGCGCCCGCGAGCATGGCGGCCGAGGCGAGGCACATGAGGGCGAAGACGGGAGCGGTGGAACGGAGGAATCGGCGCATGGGGTCTCCCTGATGGTGGCGATCGCGGACCGGCCGCGGGACGTCCTGGGTTCGATGGTGGGGCGGAGTATGGTTGGCCCGTACATCCGCGGCAAGTCAGGCAGGCGGGGTCAAGAATTTTGTGTGTCACCAGCGGAGTGGGCTCAAGTGACTGTCGCGCGGCAATTTATGGCGCTAAGGCCGGTTAAACGCACCACCTTGGAAAGGTTCAGGGGATCTTTTCCCGTGCTCTCCTCACCTCACCGCTCGTTCTGCCGCAGGGCCGGAAACAGCACCACATCACGGATGTTCGGCCGAGCCGGTGAAAAGCATGACCAGACGGTCGATGCCCATCCCCTGCCCGCCGCAGGCCGGCAGCCCGTGGTCGAGGGCGGTGCAGTAGTCCTCGTCGATCAGGCCGCTGACCTCGTCGTCCTTGGCGGTGGCGGCCTCGGCGACCTGCTCGCGGAAGCGCTGGCGCTGGATGTCGGGGTCGTTCAGCTCGGTGTAGGCGTTGCCCAGCTCCATGCGCGCCATGAACAGCTCGAAGCGCATGGTGCGGGTGGGATCGTCCGGCCGCGCCTTGCACAGCGGGGTCAACCACGTCGGTTGGTCGGTGATGAAGGTGGGCTGGATGAGGTGCGGCTCGACCAGCGCTTCCCACACCTGATTGAGCAGGCGGTCGTAGGTCGGGAAGTCCGCGGGATCGAGACCCAGCTCGCGCGCCTTGGCCGTCACCGCGGCGCGGTCGTCGTGGCGCAGGCCGCCGAGCTGCTCGAGGGCCTGGTCGTAGGTGAAGCGCCGCCACGGCTGGCCGAGGTCGATGACGTGGTCGCCGAAGCGCAGCACGCGCGTGCCGAGCACGCTGTCGGCGAGGTGGCGGAAGAGCTCCTCGCTGAGCGTCATCATCGCGTGGTGGTCGGCGTACGCCTGGTACCACTCGATC
Organism: uncultured Planctomycetota bacterium; assembly: GCA_963818245.1. Classification (GTDB taxonomy): domain Bacteria; phylum Planctomycetota; class UBA11346; order UBA11346; family UBA11346; genus BOG-1363. The sequence continues at coordinate 73,494 of CAWFSD010000036.1, read as the reverse complement.
ATGGTGAATTCGGGGTTGTGGCGCGGGCTGACGCCCTCGTTGCGGAAATTGCGGTTGAGCTCGAAGACCCGCTCCATGCCGCCGACCAGCAGCCGCTTGAGGTAGAGCTCGGGCGCGATGCGCAGGTAGAGGTCGCTGTCGAGGGCGTTGTGGTGGGTGACGAAGGGCCGCGCCGTCGCCCCGCCGGGGATGGGGTGCATCATCGGCGTCTCGACCTCGAGGAAGCCGCGCTCGGTGAAGAAGCGCCGCACGCCCGCCACCAGCCGGCTGCGCAGCAGGAAGGTGGCCAGGCTGGCGTCGGACATCAGCAGGTCGAGGTAGCGCTGGCGGCTGCGTGTCTCGGCCGAGAGCGCACCGCTGTCGGCGCCGGCCTGGTGCGGTGGCGGCAGCAGGCTCTTGCCGAGCACGGTCAGGCGCTCGACGAAGACGCTGACCTCGCCGGTGCGCGTGCGCCCGACCGCGCCCTCGACGCCGACCCAGTCGGCGAGATCGAGGGACTTGACCACTTCCCACTGCTCCGGGCCGAGCGCGCCGACCTCGAGGTAGAGCTGGATGCCGCGCGCCTTCTTGGCCTCGGCGCCGTCGAGGTCGGCGACGCCGGCCAGGCGCTGCGCCTGGTAGGCCTCGCCGCGGCTGCGGTCGTAGAGCGTGGCGAAGAACAGCTTGCCGCCGGCCTTGCGCAGGTTGCCGATGCGCCCGGCGAGGCGGGCCTGCGGCCCGCGCGGCTGGACATCGCCCTCGACCTGGGCGGGAGCGAGGTCGCGCGCGGCGACGATGGTGCCGGTCGGGGTGAAGGTGGTGCCGAATGGGTCGGCGCCGAGTTCTCTGAGGCGCGAAACCTTGGCTGCGCGGGCGGCACGATATTGATCAGGAGATTCAGTCATGGCCGCGGCAGCCTAGGTCCGACACGGGAATAGCAACGGCAGCACGGGGCTCTTACCTCGCGCCAGCGGCCCCCTCCCGGGACCTCGGCCCGCTGGGCCGCCTCGCTGCATGACTGGAACCGTGCGGGCGGCGCGCATGACCCAGGCGGTCGACCATCGCCCTGGAGCGCTTCGTCACGCGGAGAGGCGGCCCAGCGGGCCGCGGTCTCGGGAAGGGGCCACCGATCTGCGAACGCGAAACCCCTGGTCGTGGGACCAGGGGTTTCGCGCTGAGGTCCGGCTGGGAAGCCGGCCTCCGGGACTCGGGCGAGACTTTTAAAGCCGCTTCTCGATCTCGTCGAAGAGCACCACGTCCGCCTGGAGGAGGATCAGGGTCTTCTTCTCGGTCTCCGAGCGGCCGTTGCTGCTGAACAGGCGCCCGAGGAACGGGATGTGGCTCAGGAACGGGATGCCCGAGTGCGAGCGCGAGCTCTCGCCGTTAGTCATGCCGGCCAGGAGCAGCGAACCGCCGTCGGGGATGGTCACCGAGGTGCGCACGGACTGGTAGTCCATCTCGGGGATCATGAGCGGGTTGTCGTTGTTGTTGATGCCTGGGTTGTTCTGGGTGATCGGCAGGCCACCGAAGCTTCCCTGGTTCTGGCCCTGCAGCCCAGCCGGGGGAGCCCCACCGAAGCGACGCCAAGCAGTGACGATGGCGTTAGTTGGGCGAAGGGTGAGTGTGATGTATTTCTTGTCAGCCGAGGCGATCGCCTGCACATCCAAAACGGTGCCGTAGGAAAGGGTGCTGATAACGGGCTGGTATTGGCCCTGATTGATGTCATAATCGGCAATATAGGCTTGCTGGTTGATGTGCACGATGTGTGCCTGCTGACCATTGAACAAGGTGAGGTCGGGCTCGAACAGTACGTTGCCGCGGCGCTCCTTCTCGACCGCGTGCAGAACGGCCGAGACCAGGAAATCATCAGTGAGCCGCCAGTGCTGGGTTTGGAAATTGAGGCCGTCCTGACCCGTCACCGGTAGGGGCAGCCCGTTAGGGGTCTTGTAGTCTTGCAGCGAGTTGTTGACGTTGGCCGCGGCGATGACGCTGCCCTGCTGGTGGTAGACGCCAAAGGGGTTTGGCAATTGGCCACCTCCGGCGAGAGGGATCTGCTGCTGGCCGGGCAGGGGCTGAGCCGGAGCGCCGCTGCCGGCCGGTGGCTGGAAGTTGCGCCAGTCGACGCCGATCTCCTCGAGCAGGGTGTTCTCGACGGTGAGGAACTTCACCTTCACGTGGATCTGGGTGCCCTTGGTGTTGCGCAGGGTGCGCAGCAGGGTGTCGACCTGCTTGTGCACCTCGGCGCTCTGGGTGATGACCATGGCGCCATTGAACTCGGCGATGGCCACGCCCTCGCCCTTCCACAGGTCGGGGGAGACCACCTTCTGCACGATCTCGATGAACTCGTTGATCTCGGGCTTGGCCTCCGGTTCGACCGGGGGCAGCAGGCGCGAGCCGGTGCCGCCGGGCTCGGGGATGTTCAGGTCCGGGCCGGGGAAGTTCGGCATCGCATGGGTGAGGTCGCGGATGTCGTACAGCTTCATGAAGATGTCGCCGCGCACGCCCTGCTCATTCGAGACGAAGATCGCCTCGTCGCGCAGCGTGTACGTCAGGTTGGTCAGCTTCATGATGAATTCGAGCACGTACTTCAGCTTCATCGCCTCGACGCGCAGGGTCACGGGCGGCGGCGCCGCCGCGACCACCTTGGGGTCGAGGATGATGTTGACGTTGGTGATGCGCTGCAGGAAGGCGAGCACGTCGACCAGGTCGTGGTCCTGGAAGTCGAGGGTGACCTCCTGCTCGAGCTGGTTCTTGATCTCGCGGCGCCAGGCCTCGCTCTCCTCGTTCAGGCCCTGCACGGGGGCGCTGCGCATGGCGTCGATCTTCGACCAGTCGCGGCTGTAGTTGACGATCTCGAGCTGGGGCAGCATCGAGGTGCGGATCGACTCGCTGAGCAGCTTGTGCTCCTCGTCCCAGCGGTCGGCGGTGATCTGGCGCAGGTAGACGTGGCGCTCGCGCCGGCACTTGATGAGCAGGCTCTCGGCGCGGTCCTCGGCGCGGTTGATGCGCAGGATCTGCTCGCAGAGCAGGATCGCCTCGTCGTAGTCGCGGCGCTCGCGCGCCTTCTGCGCGCGCTTGAGCATGGCGTCGATGCGGTCGCGCTCGATCTGCAGGCCGATGTCGCGCAGGTCGCGCTGGCGGTCGTGGGCGAGCTGGTTGCGGTCGGCCGCCTGGTGCAGCTCCTCCTGCTCGCGGCGCGTGCGCGCCTGGGTGATCAGGGCCTCGACGCGGCGCTGCTCGGGCTCGCGGCGCGGGTCGGCGAAGGGCAGGCTGTCGAGGCGGGTGTTGGCGAGGGTGAACTCGCGCTCGGCCTCGGTGAAGTCGCCGGCGTCGAAGGCCTTCTGGCCGAGCTCGACCTTGGCCTGCGCCTCGACCCACAGCTGCTGCTGCTTGGCGAAGTACTCGTCGGAGGTGCGGTTGATGTGCGTGGTGCGGGCGTCGCGGTTCACACCGCCCAGGGCCTGCGCCTGCTCGAGGGACTTGCGGTAGCCCTCGTTGCCGGGCTGCCAGTCGACGGCGATGGTGAAGTCGTGGATCGCGTCGTCGAGGCGGCCCTGGTCGAGCGCCTTCTGGCCACGGTCGTGGTAGTAGGCGGCCGCGGCCTCGGCGCCCTGGCGCTGGGCCGCGCCGTCATCGGCGCCCGGCACGCTCGCGCCCGGCGTGGTCGCCGCGGGCGCGGGGGCATCGGGCTTGGGCGCCGGGTCCTCGGCGAACAGCGGACCGCACAGGGCGAGCAGGGTGGCGGAGATGGCGGACATCCGGCCATGGGCCGGTAGGGAGCGTGCGATCACAGGTTCGCCTCCAATTCGTCGTAGTTGATGACGGTGACGGTGGTGAGCAGGTAGATCTGGGCGCGCACGGAATAACGTCCGCGCGCACCGAACAGCCGGCCGAGGAAGGGGATGTGCCCGAGGAACGGGATCTTGGTCGACGTGGTCTGCTCGAGGTGGTTGCCGAAGCCGCCGATCAGCAGCGTGCCGCGGTCGGGGATGGTCACGGTGGTCGCGACCGTGGTCAGCAGCACGTTGGGCAGCTCGATGGGGTTGTTCGAGCGCACGTTCTGCGTGGTCTGCTGACCGGTGATCGGGTCCGGAGCGCCGGTCGCGAAGGTGCGCGTGGTGATGACGTTCTCTTCGAAGAAGTCGGCGCTGGCGATGGCCGGGTAGAGGTCGAGGGTGACGTACTTCCCGTCGGAGCTGACGAAGGGCTTCACCGACAGGTTGGCGCCGATGTTCAGCACCGTGACGCGCGGCGTGAGGCCCGCGGTGACGCCCTGGTTGCCGGCGCCGACGTCGTAGCTGCCGATGTAGCCGATCTGGTGCCCGAAGAAGCACGAGCCGCGCACCCCGTTCATGGTGGTGACCGAGGGCGCCTGCAGGATGGTGCCGCGCGCGTTGCGCTCGACCGCCTTGATGATGTTGGCGAGCTGCGTGCCCTTGAGGAAGGTCGAGCTCAGGCTGAGCCCGGTGCCCAGCGTCGGCGGCGCGGGGGCGAACCCGGTCGCCGGCAGGACGTTGATGAGCGAACCGGAGTGGTCGAACTGGTTGGTGGTGCGGTGGTAGCCGTCGGTGGTGCCATCGGGGTTGGCGAGGATGCCGCCCTTGGTCGTCCAGTCGACGCCGATCTCTTCCAGGAAGCTGTCGTCGAGCTCGATCCAGCGCACGTCCACGCGCACCAGGATGTGGCGCACGTTGGCCTGGGAGCGGATGAACTGCTGGATGAGCAGGTGGACGCTGGGCGGGGCGTTGACGAAGAGGTCGTGGCCGCGCACCTCGATGCTGTACTTGTCGTTCGTCCAGGTCGCCGGGCTGACCGCCTTGATGATCAGGTCCTTGACGTCCTCGGGCGCGATCGCCGGGGTCTCCATGGCGCCCATCGCGGTCTTGAAGAGGTCGGCGGCGCCACCGCCGCCACCGCCGCGCCCGCCACCGCCACCGCTGCCGGTGCTGGGGTTGCCGGTGGGCAGGCCGACGCCCATGCCGAGCTGGTCCTGGGGCTGGAAGACCAGGTTGCTGATGTCGTACAGCGCCAGCTCACCGCGCGTCTCGTCGGTTCCGCCGACGTAGATCGCACCGTTGGTGACGTGCCAGGTCTGGCCGATGAGGCGGCACGCCCAGGTGAGCACGTTCTCCAGGGTCATGTCCCTGGCCTTCAGCGAGATCGGGTGGTCGCCGCCAGCGAACACCGAGGGATCGACGACCACGTTGACGTTGGCCTGCTTCTGCAGGGCGGCGAAGACGTCGACGGCGCTCTGCGCGTCGAAGTCGATGCTGACGCGCTGGTTCAGCTTCTCGAGCAGCTGCTCGTGCCACTCGGGCAGGCGCGAGGGCGGCGCGAGCTCGTTGCTCTGCCCGCCGTGGCGCGCGTCCCAGTCGGTGGCGAAGATCGGCTCGCCGTCGAAGCCGGTGGGGATGAGCTCGCGCTCCATGCGCTCGAGCACTTCCTGGTGGAGCTCGATGTCGCGCTGCTCGGTGCTCAGGCGGCGCTGCTCGTGGACTTCGCCGAGCAGGCGGTTGAAGAGGGTCTGGACCTCGTCCTGTCCGGGGTACTCGCGCAGCAGGTGGCGGCAGGTGGCGAGGGCGAGGTCGTAGTGGGCGTGGGACTCGAGGGACTCGACGCGCGCGAGCTGCTCGTGGAAGGAGTCGCGCAGGCTCTGCTGGTGGGCCTCCTGCGCGTCCTGGGCGCCACCGAGGCCGCTGCGCCGAGTGGCGTCGGCCTGGGCGGTGGCGGCGACGTGGCCCTGCTCGTGGGCGTTCGCCGTGAGCTGGTCGAGGCGGGCGAGGTCGGCCGCGATGGCCGGCTCGGCGGCGTAGGGCAGCAGCTTGGCGCGGCTGGCGGCGAGCACGCCCGCGGCGGCGTCGAAGCGCCCGGCCTGGACCATCAGTTCTGCCTGATCGACGGCGGTGCGCGCGTCGGCGCGGAGCGCCTCGAGGCGCAGTTGGCCGACCGCGGTATCGCGGCCCACCGGCGCCGCGTGCCCGGCGAGGACATCCTCGACCTGGGCGAGCTCGACACGCGCTGCCGCGTGATCGGGGCGGCGCAGCAGGACCTGGCGGTACGACTCGCGCGCGTCGGCGTAGCGCGCGTCGGCGACGGCGCGGCGCGCGTCGGCGAGCAGAGCCTCGACCTGGACGGCGAGGTCGGGCAGGTCGCCGGCCGGCGCGGCGGCGGGGGTCGGGACGGGCGGGTCCGCGGGCGCCGGCGCGTCCGCGCCATGGACCTGGCCCGCGGCGACGAGGACGGCGAACGCGGCCACGGCGGCGCGCAGGGGCGCCGCGCGCCCCCGCACCCCGCCGGGACCGCGTCCGCGCGCGGCGGCGGCGCCCGAATGTGGCTGCCGCCAGCAGTTCACTGCATCTTCTCTTTTTCGCCCAGGTCGAGGATCTCGGCGTTGAGCATGAAGAATATCTGGCGGTTCTCGTCGTAGAGGCCATTCTTGCTGAAAAGGCGGCCGAGGAACGGGATGTGGCTCAGGAAGGGGATGCCGGAGTGGGTGTTCTGGCGCAGCGCCTGGGTGAAGCCGCCGATCAGCAGGGTGCCCTTGTCGGGCATCATCACCGTCGAGCGCATGGTGCGCACCTCGACGTTGGGCAGTTCGAGCGGATAGTTGTCAATTCCGAGCACCACCAGGAAATTGCCGCCTACTGCGAATGCGTGGTGCGCGTAGGATCTCGAGGAAGAACTGTTCCGGAACCACGGAACTCGGGCGGATCTCCATGGTGATGTACTTGCGGTCGGAGCTGACCACCGGGCGCACATCGAGCATGTCGCCGTAGTTCAGCACCTCGATCTTGGGATCATAGGTGAAGTTGACGATGTCGTAAGTCGGAGATGTAAGCGTACTGGTGGATGAACGCGGCGTTCGCGCGCTGGCCGTTGAAGCAGGTGATCGAGGGGTGCTCGAGGATCTGCGCGTCGGTCTCCTGCTCGACCGCGCTGAAGATGGCGTTGATCTGGTCGGTGCGCAGGAAGCTGTTGCCGTGGTACGAGCCGTCGATGGTCAGGCCGTGGTTGATGCCGTTGAAGTTGGCCTTGGTGGAGTTGGCCGGCAGGACGTTGTTGAGGTCGCCCTGGTACGACAGGGTGTCGTTCAGGCGCTCGTAGCCGTGGTCGCTGCTTGCCGCCGATGATGGTGCGGCTGCTGGGGTTGTTCGCCGAACCGGCCGCGGCGTTGGGATCGGTGTACTCGACGCCGATCTCCTCGAAGAAGCCCTTGCGCACGTCGAGCACCTGCACGCTGACGTGCACCTGCAGCGAGCCCTGGTTGCGCAGGTTGGTCAGCAGCTGGTCGATGAGGGTGTGGACCTCGGGGCTCTGCGAGACGAACAGGGTCTGGCCACCGCGCTGGTCGATGGCGATGCCCTCCTTGTCCCAGGTGTCCTTCGCGACGTTGAGCTTGATGAAGTCCATCAGCGCGGCGGGGTCGGCCGGGCGGCCGGTGGCCGCGGCGGCCTCCATCATGCCGCCCTTGAACAGGCTGAAGCCCACCGCCGCCGCCCATGCCGCCTGCGCCCGCGTTGTAGGCGAGTTCGCGGCCGGGGAAGTCGCCGATCGGCAGGACCAGGTCGGTGACGTCGTACATGCGCAGCGTGACGGCGCCGGTGATCGGCGCCTTGGAGATGTAGATGGCCTGGTTCTGCAGGGCCATGTGCAGGCCGGTCAGCTCGAGGATCCACTTCAGCGCGTCGCCGAAGCGCATGTCCTTCACGCGCAGGGTGACGTTGCCCGCACCGCCGCCGCCGACCACGTCGGGCGCGGTGATGATGGTGGTGCCGGTGACCTGGCGCAGGAAGGTGATGACGTCGTCGAACGACTGGTCGGCGAACTCGAAGGTGACGCGCTGCTCGAGGCGGTCCTTGAGCTGGGCGACCCACGGCTCGACCTGGTTGGCGCCGATCTCCTGCGCCTTGCGCAGGGCGCGGACCTGCCAGTCCTCGGGGTAGACGAGCAGCTCGTTCTGCGGGATGAGGGCCTTGTGGATCTCCTCGTGCACGCGCGCCAGGCGCTCGAGGCGCTCCTCGCGGTAGCGGTCGTCGAACTGGACGTGGCCGCTGCGGCGCGCGCTGAGGTACAGCGAGCGCGCGTCCTCGCGGCGGCGGTCGAGCTCGTACGCGTTCCACGCGTCGACCTCGGCGCGCTTGTAGTCCTTGCGGTCGTAGGAGGCCTGCGCGCGGCGCAGCAGCTCGTCGACCTTGTTCTTGAGCGCCTCTTCCTGGAGGTCGCTCTGCTGCTCGGCGATGCGGCGCGCGTCGTCGCGGTTCTGCTCCTGGCGGGCGACGGCGGCGGTGCGCGCCTGGTCGCGCGCGGCGAGGCGCTTGGTCTTCGACCTCGGCGGGCAGCTTGCCCCAGTCGAACTGGTACGGGAAGGAGCGCAGGCCGACGTCGACGCGGTCGTAGTCGAGCTCGGCGCCGGCGTAGTCGCCGGCCTTGGACTTGGCGTCGGCGCTCTCCATCAGCGCGGCGAGGCGGACCGCGATCTCCTGGGTCTTGACGTCCTGCAGGGCGTGGAACCAGGTCGCGGCCATCTGCAGGCGGTTGTCGCGCCGGCTGAGCACGGCGAGGATGTCCTGGCGCAGCGCCTGGGCGGCCTCGTGCGAGGGATAGAGCCGCAGCGCGGCCTCGACCGCCTCGCGCGCTTCGACGAAGTGCGCGTTGGCGAACTCGGCCCGCGCCTGGACGTACTTCGCTTCGGCCTCGACCTGGGCGCGCGCGAACTCGCCGGTGCCGGCCTGGGCGCCTTCCCAGAACTTCTGCTGGTCGGGGCTCAGCGCGGGCGCCGGCTGGGTGGCCGGGGCCGGGGCGTCGGCCGCCATGAGCGGCCCTGCCAGCGGCAGGGCGACCAGTGAGAGAAGCGCCGGGACGAGCACGGGCAGCCGGGGATGACGCATTGCAACTCCTTGCTGAAGCGAGCAGCCGGCGGCTGAGGCCGACCGGGAAGGCGACTGGTTACCAGAAGATCCGAGGGACACGTAGTGGCTTCCCTGGCACGCGTTTGGACGCGCATGAGACAGGGATGCCACGGGCGCGCGGACGTGCGAACCATAGCGAGTAGGTCCAGGAAGAAATACCCGCTGCCGCCTCCGCGCTTTTCGTGTCACTCACGCCGCGGTGCAAGCGGCTGACAGATCAGGGCGAAGGAGCGTTTCCGAGGGTGGTTCCGGGCCGCCCGGACGGGACCGTCGGCCACCCAGGGGCCAGGGTTTGGCGCATGGACAGGGAAACGCCGTCCGGAAGGGGTCCGGACGGCGTTTCGGGAGGCCTGCAGGAACCGCGTCCTATCTGGGCTTGATGACCGGACCGGTGGGCGCCTGGACCGGGGCATGCGAGCCGGCAGGTCCGGTGGGCCCGGCCGGGGGTGCAGCGGGTGCCGGGGCCGCGCCGGTCGCTGCCGGCCTCGGGGCGGCCGGAGCCGGCTTGGGGGCGGCCTCGTCCGCGGGCGCAGCCTCGGCCGCGCCGGTCTCCTCCGCAGGCTTGGGCTTGCCCTTGTCGTCGGCCTCGGTGCCGGGGATGATGAATTCCTTCAGCTGCTTGTTGACGAAGTCCCAATAGACGAGGCGGCCATCGGCGAGCTCGTAGTAGACGGTGTCGGTCTTGAGCGACTCGTCGCCGGTCTTCTTGCGCAGGTCCTCGAGCGGGCCGGTGTCGGCGTCGTGCGGGATGGGCTCGGGCGGGACGAGGCCATACTGCAGGAAGGTGGCCGGACTGCGGCGGAACTGGTCGGCCTCGTTGTACGGCCAGGGCTTGTAGTCCGGGTAGACCTTGGAGAGCGGGTTGGTGGGCTTCAGGATCACCGACAGCTTGGTGAGCGGGATCTTGGCGTGGGTCTTGGCGTTCTCGAGGATCGCGACGTCGGTCTTGACCTCCTTCTTCTTGAGCTCGATGTCCTTGCCCTTGCCGCCTTCGCGGGTCTTGAGGGCGAGCTCGTACCAGTAGATGCGCACCACTTCGCGCTGCACCTCGACGAGGTGGAACGGGGTGGAGAAGTCCTGCTGGACGTGGTTCTTGGGCGTGGTCTTGCTGAACGGGTCGTCGATGACGACGCCCGCCTCCCCGACGTCCGCGCCGGGAGCGACTTTGAACGGCTTGGGCGCCGGCACCCACTTCTGGTCGCCCTTGGCGTTGCGCACCAGCTTCATCGCCAGGAGCTGCGCGCCCACGACGTTGGGATCGGTGGGGTCGGCCCCGAAGGCCTTCTCGAACGCCACGCGGATGCTCGACTGGGCGATCAGGTTGATCTCGTCGCTGTTCGGGCCGTTGTAGAGCGCCTCGCCGGGCTTGAGGACGCTGGCGAACGGGCCGCTGGTGCTGCCCGGGATGAACTTGGCGATGAAGTCCTTCTGGTGGTCGAGCAGTCCGGCGGCGAGCCGCGCCCAGTCGATGGGGTCCTCTTCGTACTTGCCGGCGACCACCACCACCGCCTGCGGCTGGTCGAGGCGCTTGGCGGGATCGAAGTCGGCGCCGGTGGCCTTGGCGACGAGGTGGGCGCGGAAGGAGTACTTCTCCCAGGCGGCCTGCGAATCGGTGACGAAGTGGGTCTCGGCGAGGCCGCTCTTGGGATCGATCGCGACCAGGCCGTTCTTGTCGACGCCCTTGGCCGCGAGCGGCTTCCACATGCCGCCGGCGCCGATCCGGCACTCGATCTGCACGCCGACCTGGTCGGCGGTGTTCTCGACGCCTTCCTTCAACCACGACTTGTGGGCGAGGTCGCTGGCGCGGCTCTCGGCGTCGCGCGCGGAGGCGGGCAGGGTCAGGGTCAGCTCGATGGTCCCGATGTTGTCCTTGGCCACCAGCGACGGGGTCGGCAGTTCGTAGATGTAGGGGTGGAACCCGACCACCACCACCGGGCCGGTGTCGATGGTCGTGGAGATCCACACGATGTGCGGCAGGGACGGCAGGTCGGAGGCCCAGCGCTCGCGCATCTCGTCGAGGTAGGGCGGCGGCGTCTTGAGCACCGGCGGCGTCTGCTTGGCGCTCATGTCCCGGACGGTCTGCACCATCTCGTTGATCTTCTCGGGACTGACGTCCTTCGGCCGGATGTCGGTGTTGGTGAAGGTGTTGGTCAGCGACCAAATGCAGAGGATGCCGGCGATGCCGACCACGGCCTTTTCACCGTGCGCGAGGGCGAGTTCCTGGGCGTTCATGGCTTCACCTGGGGCTTGGCGTCGGCGGTCGCGCCGCCGAGCGGCGGCAACTGGGCGATCTTGCTGAAGTCGAAGACCACGATGGTCAGGCGGCTGACCAGCGGGTCGTAGGCCACCATCTTGCGGTCACCGGGCTTGTACCCGCCCTTGTTGGCGAGGCTGCCGCCGGTCACCACCATCACCGGGCTGGCGACCTTCTCGATCGCGGCTTCGGCCGCGATCAGGGCCGAGGAGGTGCCGCGCAGCGTGATGACCACCTCGGTGGCGGTCGCGTAGTTCGCGAGGTCGCCCTTCAGCGCGGGGTCGACGTTCTTCCAGTCCACCGCGGCGAGCTGCGCGCCGAGCGCATCGGGCAGGGTGGTCTTGGCGGAGGCGATCACCGGGTTGGGCAAGGGCTTGGCGCGGGTGTTGATCAGCACCTCGGCGAGCTTCTCGATGATGCGGAAGCGCTTGGTGAGGCGCGCGTGCAGGGTCGCTTCGGGCATCGTCGACTGGCGGGTGTAGAAGCCGGCCACGGAGCGGATGCGCTCGTTGGTCTCCAGGCTCGGCTCCTCGGTCTTGGCGCCGGCCGCGGGGGCGCCGAGGTCGTCGGGCATGGCCAGGGCCTTGGCGTTGATCAGCGACAGCAGCACCTCCTTGGTCTTGCCCTCGTAGGCGGTGTACCAGGCGAGCAGGTCGGTGCTGTCGAAGATCGGCGAGAGCAGGATGGCGCTGCGCTCGGCGAGGTCCTTCTTGATCTCGGCGTACTCCTTGTCGTAGGTCTGGACCTTCGGCTCGAGCTCGTTCTTCCAGCGCTCGGTGAGCAGGTAGTCGTCGGTGAGCTTCTTGATGTCGGTCTGGTTCTCGGGATCGAACACGCCGACGGGGTTGCCGCGCTTGGCGCGGCCTTCGAGCTCCTTGAGCTTCTCGAAGTCGGCGTCGAGCTTCTGCTTCACCTCCTCGGGGGTCTTGCCCTGGTCGTCGCTGGGCTCGACGGTGAAGAACACGATCAGCACGGCCAGGAACAGCACGGCGGCGATGATCCAGAACAGGTAGAGCTTGAGCTGTTTCACTTGCCGGCCTCCTTCTTCGCGGGCTTGGCGGCGGCGGGCGCGGCGGCGGCGGCCGTGTTGGCCACCTCGCAGTGCAGGGTGACGACGATCATCGGCACCTTGAATTCCTTGATCTCGGTCTTCGCGGCGCCGGTGTGCTCATCGATCTTGGTCGGGTCGGTCGAGTAGGAGACGTCCTCGGCGTCGACGCGCAGCTTCTCCTGGACGTCGCTGAAGAGCTTGTCGCCGGGGTGGAGCGCCTTGAGGTACTCGGGGTTGACGGCGGCGGAGAGGCGGTCGCGCAGGGTCTGGGGCAGGCTGCGCAGGGCGTCCTTCTTGGGGATGCGCACCTTGAGCACCGCGCGGCGCGGCTCATCGAGCGGGCGGAAGACGCCGGCGTCGCTGTCGGCCTTGAGCGCGGTGACCTCGAGCGAATCGAGGAACAGCGCCTGCAGGGGCGGTTCACCCCCCTCTTCCGGCGGCGGCGCGCCCGGATTGACCAGGCCGTTCTCGCGGATCAGGTCCTCCATCACGGACAGCACGGTCTCCTCGATGGCGTGCACCACGCCCTTCTGGCCACCGTAGACGGCGAAGGACTTGAGCGTGGCGGCGCTGGGACCCACGCGCGCGAGGATCTTGCGGGAATCGCCGACGCGCGTCTCGTTGTCCTTGTAGTGGACGTCGATGCTGGCGGACATCGCGGTGTTGTCCTTGATGATGCGCGCGGTCACCATGTAGTCGATCAGCCAGGTGGCGAAGACCATGCCGACCAGCGCCGCGCCGGCCCAGCGCTTGGTCTTCAGCACGCGCTGCAGCTGCATCTGGCTGGGCAGCAGGTTGACGTTGGCCTTGGCCAGGCCGGTGCCCTGCAGGGCCAGTCCGAGCGCGACGCCGAGCGACTGCAGATCGCGCAGGAACAGGCTGCGGTCCATGCCCGAGGCGACCTGGATCTTGTCGAGGTCCTCGAGGATGTTGACGGTGTAGCGCAGGCGCTCGGCGAGGTACTCGGGCAGGTTGGGCAGGCGGAAGGTGTTGCCGGAGATGACCAGGTTGTCGAGCTTCGCGTTGGGGTTCTGCGACTTGTAGAAGCCCAGGCTGCGCTGCACCTCGCTGGTCAGCTCGCCGAGCGAGCCTTCGAGGACCTTGAGGATCTTCTCGGCCTGGCGGCTGTCGCCGATCTGGCGCTTGAGGGTCTCGGCCTCCTCGAAGGAGACGCGGAACTTCTTCATGAAGACCTTGGTGATGTCGTTGCCCGACAGCGCCAGGGTGCGCATCCACAGGGTCTCGCCCTGGTACAGCACCAGGTCGGTGTTCTCGGCGCCGACGTCGAGGATGATGACGGTCTCGTCCTCGGGGAATTCCTGATCGAAGCGCACGAAGTTGTAGAGCGCCAGGCTCGACACGGACACGCCGACGAGGTTGATGCCCGCGCGCTTGCACTTGCGGATCAGCTCCTCGGTCAGGGTGCGGCGGGCGGCGAACAGCGCGACGTCGTTGGAGGCGCCGTCGGCGGCGGGGGACAGGTGGTAGCCCCACTCCACCTCGTCGAAATTGCCCGGAATCTGCTGGCGGGCCTCCAGCTCCACCATCTTGTCCACCTTCTTGGGGTTGAGGACGGGGATGTTGATGGTGCGGGTGAAGATCTGCCGGCCGGAGAGCGAGGCGACCACCGGCACGCCGCCGATGTCCTCGGCCTGGGCGAGCTGCTGGAGCGCCTTGACCACGGCCTCGTCGCGGTCGCCGTCCTCGGCCACGGTGATCGGCTCGATGGCGTAGGCCATCACCGTGACCCCGTTCCCGGTACGCGCGAGCTTGGCGGCCTTGATGCTCGAATGACCGATATCGAGGCCCCAAACGACCGGATACTTTTCCATAACAGGCTTTCGGGCGGATAGTTAGGGTAGGGTTTATATAGCCGCTCCCAACTATAGCGCCCGCGCGGACAGCGGTCAAAGGCACTCGCGAGCGGGTATGCGCGGGTGTGTGATAGCCGGATGCCCTCGCTTCATCCCGCGCATCAACATGCTTTGGTGCCCGACGTCATGGCTCTTGTTGGGGTCGCACTTTTTGTTGGGGGAGCGGCAGCAGGCCGCTCCCCCAACGAACGCGCCTACGGCGCTGCCCCCTATGCCTGACAGCCTCTGGGTCGGCTGCGCCGACGGCACCATGCCGTCGCGGCTGCCTTTCCCCAGAGCGCACACGCGCTACAAGCACCACACCGACGTCATGGACCTGTGGCAGAGCGGTTGAATGCACCGGTTTTGAAAACCGGCAGGGGCGCAAGTCTCTCGTGGGTGCTTTTTGTTGGGGGAGCGGCAGCAGGCCGCTCCCCCAACGAACGCGCCTACGGCGCTGCCCCCTATGCCTGACAGCCTCTGGGTCGGCTGCGCCGACGGCACCATGCCGTCGCGGCTGCCTTTCCCCAGAGCGCACACGCGCTACAAGCACCACACCGACGTCATGGACCTGTGGCAGAGCGGTTGAATGCACCGGTTTTGAAAACCGGCAGGGGCGCAAGTCTCTCGTGGGTTCGAATCCCACCGGGTCCGTTCAGGTAGGTGGGTCTAGGGTCTAGGGTCTAGGGTCTAGGGTCTAGGGTCTCCCCCTTCTCCCCTCCCCTCCTTCCCTGGTTTGCGCCGCCCCCGGATTCCCCGTACCCTTACCGGGCATGGCCGTCGCCTATATCGATTTCTACCTGGTCTCGAACGGCGGGACGGTCCTTCAGCTGCTGCCGCAGAGGACCTACGTGTTCGGGCGGGGCGATGACGTCGACATCCTGATCCAGGACAACCTGACCTCGAGGCACCACTGCGAGCTGCGCTGGGACGACCAGACGCACTGGTCGCTGGCGGACCTCGAGAGCCGCAACGGGTCCTACCGCAACGGGCACCGGCTGACCGCGGTCGAGACGCTCGCCGACAAGGACCTCATCCAGGTCGGCGGCCAGCAGTTCACCTTCTCGCTGCTGCCGCCGGGATCCGACCCCGCCTCGCTGCTGGACACCGGCAAGGGGGGCGATCAGCAGCATGGAGACCTTCGAGGTCTCCAGCCACGAGCTGATGGCGGACGGCGCCAAGCCGTCGTTCAGCGGCGAGGTCACCGACCGCGACCTGAGCAAGCTGCTGCGCTTCTTCAGCCTGACCAGCAAGACCGGGCGGCTGACCCTGGCGGCGCCGCCGGAGCGCGAGCTGTGGCTGGTCGACGGCGTGCCGCGGCACGCGCGCGCCGATGCGCTGGCCGGGCGCGAGGCCATCGCCAGCCTGGTCGCGGATCCGGGCACCACCTTCCGCTTCCACGAGGGCGAGCGCCTCGAGGACGCCAAGTGGACCATCGCCGGCGACCGCATCGCGCTGCTGCGCGACCTGCTCGGCATCACCGACCTCAGCGACCTCGGCATCGACGCGGCGGACCTCGCCAAGGCCGAGCGCCTGCAGCGCCACCTGCTGGCGCGGCTGCCGGCCATCCCGGGCTACGACATCGGCGTGGTCTACGAGGGCCGCTCCGGCGTCAGCGGCGACTTCTACGACGTCGGCATCATGCCCAGCGGCGACGTGCTGGTGGTGCTCGGCGACGTCGCCGGCCACGGCGTGCAGGCGGCGCTCGAGGTGGCGAGCATGCTCAAGTCGCTGCGCGCGCTGCGCCGCCAGGACCACGAGCTGGGCGAGCTGCTCGGCCTGCTCAACGACGACCTGCGCCAGGAGCTGCTGCCGGGCCAGTTCATGACGGTGTTCGCGGCGCTGCTGACGCCGGCCACGGGCGAGGTGACCATGGCGCTGGCCGGGCACCACCCGGCGCTGCGCTTCCCGCTCGCCGGCGCGGCCACGACCGAGGCGCTCGGCAAGCGCGGGCCGGCGCTCGGGCTGTTCCCCAGCGAGCGCTTCGTGCCGATGCTGCAGCTCACCACCCTGCGCCTGGAACGCGGCCAGGGGCTGCTGCAGTTCACCGACGGCATCCTCGAGGCGATGGACGCCAAGAGCGAGGAGTTCGGCGACGAGCGCCTGGCCGCGAGCCTCGGCCGCCACCGCGCGTGCACGGCGCAGCAGCTGGTCGACGCGATCTCCGCCGACACCAAGGCCTTCGCCACCACCATCGAGGACGACGTGACGGTGCTGGCCGTGGTGCGCAAGGCGGACGCGCCCGATGGTCAGCCGACGGCCCGCAGCGGACCCGTCTCGACCGACGCGCACGCGCGCCGCAACGGACCGCCGAGCACCGATTTCGGCATCATCGTGCCGAGACTGGACGGCCCCGCGCCGGCCGTGACCGCGGCGGTGCGCGCGGCGAACTCGTCGACCGGCACGGCGCCGCGCCCGGCGCCGGAGCCGGAGCGCGCCGACGCTGCGGGCGGTGACCCCTGGCTCGGCCGGATGTTCGGCCAGGTCAAGACGGTGTGCCGCATCAGCCAGGGCAGCATGGGCGCGGTCTACCGCGGCCACCACGAGGTGCTCGCCCTCGACGTCGCGGTCAAGGTCATGCTGCACCGCGGCACCGATGCGCGCGCCGAGCTGCACCGCCAGCGCTTCCTGCGCGAGGCGCGCGCGGCGGCGCGCATCCGCCACAACCACGTGGTGCAGATCATCGACGCCGGGCAGACCGCGGAGGGTGAGCCCTTCCTGGTCATGGAGCTGGTCGAAGGGCCGAGCCTGGCGCGGCGCCTGGACGAGCACGGACGCATGGGCGCGGTCGAGCTGGCGCAGCTCGGCAAGGGCATCGCCGAGGGCCTGGCCGCGATCCACCGCCAGGGCATCGCCCACCGCGACATCAAGCCCGACAACATCCTCATCGACCCCATGGGCCAGGCCAAGATCAGCGACCTGGGCCTGGCGCGGCTGGTCGACGAGGGCGAGGCGGGTGGCTTGACCAAGACCGGCATCGTGGTCGGCACGCCGGCCTACATCTCGCCGGAGGCGATCCGCGATTCCAGCACCGCCGGGCCGCCGTCGGACATCTACAGCCTGGGCGTGACCTTCTACCACCTGCTCGCCGGCCGGCCCCCGTACGAGGGCAAGGTGATCAGCGAGCTGATGCGCGCGCACCTGCTCGGCAAGTTCACGCCGCTGCGCACCCTGGTGCCGGGGCTCGATCCGGCGCTGTGCGCGCTCGTCGAGCGCTGCTTGAAGGTCGACGCGGAGGAGCGCCCCACCGCCGACCAGCTCGCGCAGGGGCTGGGCGGGCTGGCGACCAGCGGCGCTGGTGGGTTCGTCGCCAGCCAGGCGACGATCGTGCCGCAGTTGTTCCGCAAACAGAAACAGCGACAGCAGCGCGGCCTGCTCGCCGACCGGCGGCTGTGGATCGGGTTGATCATCGCAGGGGCGGTGATCGGGCTGCTGGCGGTGCTGGTGGCGAACCGGCATTGGTTCATCTAGGGATGTGAGAGTCGAGACTCGGGACTCGGGACTCGGGACTCGCGACTAGGGACTCGCGACTAGGGACTCGCGACTAGGGACTCGCGACTAGGGACTCGCGACTCGGGCCGCGCGTCCCGCATCGCGCGCCGTGCGCGTCCTACGGCCGATAGACGAAGCGCACCCCGACCAGCAGGTGCCGCGTCGCCGGGTCGATGTCGGCGCGGTGCGCGGCGCGGGCGGTCGAGACGGGGTCGTTCCACGAGCCGCCGCGCAGGTGGCCCTCGCTGGTCTGCTCCCAGACGTTGCCGTGCAGGTCGTAGAGGCCGAGCGGCGAGGGCAGCAGGCCGCCCACCACCTGGGCGCCGCGCGCGCCGCCCGCGCTCTCCGCGACCAGGGCGTTGGCCGCGACCACCGCGGGCGCCAGGCTCTCGCCCCACGCGAAGGTCCCGCCACCGCTGCGCGCGGCGACCTCCCACTGCACGTCGCTGGGCAGGTCGAGCCGCACGTGGTGGCTCGCGAGGTAGCCGGAGCCGGCCGCGACGGCCGCGTCGTGGCTGATGCCGATGGCCGGGAAGCCGTCGCCGATGGCGATGTCGCTGGACGAGGTCGCCGAGACCAGCGTGCTCCACGGGCTGCTGCCGGCGAGCGCCTGCCACTGCGCCTGGGTGGTCTCGAAGACCGCGAGGTAGTAGCGCGCCGGTGCGGCGCTGGCCGCCCCCGCATCGACGCCGGCACCGAGCGCGCCGCTCGCGCTGCCGGTCGGGGTGGCGCCGGCATCGACCAGGCGGAAGACCATCTTGGTGGAGCGGAAGGCCGGGTCGCTGAGCAGCCCCGGCACGCTGCCCGCCGCCTGGACGGTGCCGCCGGCGAGGTCGAGGATCTGGTAGGCGGAGCGCGTCCGGGCGATGGCGTCGCTGAGGCCGGAGTCGCTGCCACCCGTGCCGGAGCCGCCGCCGCAGCCCGCCACGGCGAGCAGCAGCGCGCAGGCGGCGGCGCGCCAGGCGCGCAGCGCTCGCGGATGGGCGCGCGTGGGGCTCATCCGTTGCCCGCCACGCCGGCGTGGAAGAGGACCTGGACCGCCTGGAAGGTCGCGCTGCCGCTCACCGGGTCGACGATCAGGATGCCGATCTCCTGGTGGACCTCGGGGGCACCGCCGGCCGTCCAGGACACCGTCGCCGTGGTCGCGCCGGTCTTGGTCACCGTCACGCCGGCGGGCGCGCCGACGAGCTGGAACTGCAGGTCGGCGCCGCTGGGCAGCAGGCTGGCGTCGGCCACCAGCGCGTAGACCAGGGGCGTGCCGAGGAAGCCCTCGCGCGGCGGGCTGGTGAGGACCTGCGGCCGCGCCGCGGCCAGGCGCGACGAGACCAGCACGGTGGCGGTGGCGGGCACCGAGGTGTTGACCCCGTCGCTGACCGCGAAGGTGAAGGCGTCGCTGCCGGTGAAGCCGGCGGCCGGGGCGTAGCCGACCAGGCCGGTGGCGGCGTCGAGCAGCGTCGCGGTGCCGTGCGCCGGCGCGCTCACCAGCTGCCAGGTCAGGGTGTGGCCGAGCGGACCGCTCGCCGGCAGCAGGCCCGAGGTGGGGAGGTCCGCGACCGCGTAGAGCGTGACGGCCAGGGCGGTGGGCACCGGCACCAGGGTGATGGTGGTGGTCGCCACCACGCTCGCCGCCTGGCCATCGTTGGCGACCACCTGGATGGAGCGCACGGAGCCGACGGTGAACACCCCGTTGTGGGTGAAGCGGACGTTGCGCAGCGCGGCCTGGGTCGCCGCCGGGGTGGCCTGGGCGTTCAGCGCCACGACCAGGGGCGCGCCGCCGCTGCCGCCGCTCAGCGTGCCGATCGGCGTTCCCCCGAAGGTGACGGTGGCCCCGCTGACGCCGATCTGGCCGGCGCCGGTGCCATCGTCGCGCAGGTCGAGGACGTCGCCGGCCACGCCGTTCGCCAGGCTGACCGTGAGCGAACCGCCGGGGAAGGCCGTCGAGTCGGCGTCGGTGAGCGTCGCGGCGGCGTCGATGGCGAGCGGCGCGTCGCCTTCCGTCCAGGTGCCCGGCGCGCTCGGCAGCGTGACCACCGGCGGCACGTCGACGACCTGCACCGCGATGGTCTTGGTCACCGGGGCGCTGCTCGTGCCGGCGCCGTCGTTCAGCGTCACCTGCACGGTGCGCACGCCGCCGACCGGCGGCGCCGCGGCATCGAGGAAGGCCGCCTGGCGCAGCAGGGCCTGGGTCGCCGCCACGGTCGCGTTCGCGTCGAAGCGCACGAGCAGCGGGTTGGTGGCGTTGCCGGTGCCGCTGACCACGCCGAACGCCGTCCCTTCGTAGGAGACCACGCCACCGCTCACCGCGATCTGGCCAGGGCCGGAACCGCTGCTGGTGAAGACCAGCTGGTCGTCGGCGGTCGCGCCGGCGGTGAACTCGACGACCAGGAAGCCGGTCGGGTAGGCGGCGGTGTCGGGGTCGCTGATCGTCGCCAGGGCGTCCACGGGCAGCGCGCCCTGTCCCTGCTGATAGGTGGGCGCGGGCGAAGGCAGGGTGACGACCGGGGGGTCATTGACCGCGCTGAAGATCACCGTGAGCAGCGCCGGTGCCGAGACGCCGCCGGCGCCATCGCTGGCCACCACGCTCAGCACGCGGTTGGCCACCGACGGGTTGGACGAGGCGTTGGTGAAGCTCAGGTTGCGCAGCAGGGCCTGGGCGATCGCCGGGGTCGCCTGGCTGGTGAAGACGATGGTGAACGGGCTGCCGTCGACGCCGCCGCTGGTGAAGCCGACCACCGCACCGTTGTAGGAGATGGCGTTGCCGACCACCGCCACCTGGTTGGCGCCGGCGCCCTGGTTGCGCATGGTGAGCTGGTCGGCGCTGCTGGTGCCGGCCGTCCAGGTCGCGACCAGGGTGCCGCCGGTGAGCTGCGGAGAGTCGGCGTCGGCGAAGGTGGCGGTCGGATCGAGGACGCGCGCGCCGCTGCCTTCGACGTAGGTGACCGCGCGGCTGGGCAGGCGCCACGACCGGCGCCTGGTCGACCGGCTGGACGATGATGTCCTTGCCGGCGGGCGCGCTGATGCCGCCGGCGCCGTTGTCGAGCACCACCTGCGCGCGGCGCGTCGCGGCGCTGGGCGCGGCGTCGCCGTTGTCGAAGGTGACGCTGCGCAGCAGCGCCTGCACCGCGGTGGGATCGGCGGCGGCCGCGAGCGCGACCACCAGCGGCGCGCCGCTGCCGCCGCTGAGCGTGCCGATGGGCGTGCCTTCGTAGCTCACCGTGCCGGCGGCGACGGCGATCTGGCCGGTGCCGTTGCCGACGCTGCGCACCGCGAGCAGGTCGCCCGGCGCTGCCGTTGGCGATGAGCGTGATCCGCAGGGTGCCGCCCGCGAGCGTCCCGCTGGCGTCGCTGACCGTGGCGCCGCCATCCAGCACCACCGCGCCCCCTCCCTGCACCCAGGTCACCGCCGGGCCGGGCAGGGTCACCACCGGGGTGGTGCCGACCGCGGCGCCGCTGATGGTGATCGGGAAGGTGCTGACCGGCAGGCTGTTGCCCTGGGCGTTGACGACGGTGAACTGGAAGGCGTCGCTGCCCGCCACGAAGCCGGTGTGGACGTAGCTGAGCAGGCCGGAGTTGATGTCCGCCTGGGTGAAGGTGCCGCTCAGGTCGAGGGCGGTGCCGCCGAGCTCGAGCAGGCCGTCCGTCGGCAGGGCGGACAGGTGGTAGACCAGCGAGCTCGCCGGGCCGAAGTCCTGGGTCTCGAGCGCGAGGTAGCTGATCACGCCCGCGCCGTGCACCGGGACGGTCAGGCCGGCATCGGTGACCAGCACCGGGACGTGCGACTTGGGCGTGACCGTGACGGTGAAGCTGCGCGCGACGCGGTCCTGCCCGCCGTTCGCGGTGCCGCCGTTGTCGGCGACCTGGACGAAGATGGTCACCACGCCGCTCTGGTGCGCCAGCGGGGTGAACTGCAGCGCGCCCGCCGCCTGCGGCGAGGCGTAGAAGACCGTCGGGTTGGCGATGATGTCGGGGCGCGAGGAGATCGCGGTGACGGTGAGCGCCTGGCCGGCCTCGTTGGCGGGGCCGGCGCTGATGCCGGCGAGCTGCACGGTCTGGACCGGGTCGTCCTCGTTGATGACGAGGTCGGCGAGGGTGGCCAGGGACGGGCGCTGGTTCACCGGCACGATGGTCAGCTGGAAGGTGCGGCTGAAGGTGTCGAGCGAGCCGAACGCGGTGCCGCCATCGTCGTGCACCGTCACCGTCACGGTGGCGGTGCCCGCCTGGTTCGCGACCGGCGCGAGCAGCAGCGTGCCGGTCGGCTGCGCGCTGGTGTAGACCACGCTCGGCGCGAGCAGGATCGCCGGGTCGCTGGAGGTGGCGGTCACGGTCAGGTTCTGCGCCACCAGGTCGCCGCCGTCGCCGATGCCGGTGAGCGGGACGCTGAGCACGCCCGAGTTCTCGAGCACGCTGCGGTCGGCGAGCGCGTCGAGGGTCGGGGTGTGGTTGCGCGCCTGCACGGCGAGGACGCAGAACACGGTCGGGCTGTCGAGCGCGCCGTCGTTGACCACCACGGTCACCTGGCGGTTCCCGCCGATGGGCGGCGAGGCGGAGTTGTCGTAGGTGAGGGTGCGCAGCACGGCCTGGTAGGCGGCCAGCGGGGCCACGCCGGTGAGGTGCAGGACCCCGCTCGCCGCGTCGTAGCTCTTGGCGATGCCGCCCTGGACGGTGGCGTCGAGCAGCTCGGCGGCGCCGTCCTGGCGGGCGTTGATGCTCGCGGTCGCCGAGACCAGGGTGGCGTTGTCGGGGTCGGTGACGGTCAGCGCGGTGGCGTCCACCACCACCACCGCTCCGTGGCCCTCGATGTAGAGCGCGGCGAAGTTGCCGCCGGCCACCAGCGGGCCGTTGAGGTCGAGGGCCGGCGCGTTGTTGACCGGGACCACGGTCAGGACGCAATTCGCCGCCAGGCTGTCGACCAGCCCGTCATTGACGATGACCGAGATCACGCGCGCCGTGGAGCTCGGGTTCAGCGAGCCGTTGTCGTAGACCAGCGAGCGCAGCACCGCCTGGTAGTGGGCGAGGGTGTCGACGCCGCTGAGGGTGAGCAGGCCGGTGCTGGCATCGTAGCTCTTGGCGATCGCCGTGCCGAGGACCACCGCGTCGAGCCGTTCGGCGTTGCCGTCGAGCTGGTTGGTGATCTGCACGCGCGCGCCAGCCACCGTCAGCTGGACCAGGTCGGCGAGGGTCGCGGCGGTCGGGATCGGCGATCGCCACCGGACCGCCCCCCTCGGTGAAGGTCGCCGCGTAGTCGCGGCCCGCCACCAGGCCGCCGTTCAGGTCGACCACCGCGGGCAGCTGCGGGATGGTGAAGGTCGCGCTCACGTCGAGGGCCGCCGCACGCGGCGCGCAGAACAGCACGGCCATGCCCAGCAGGGCACGGACGAACAGCTGGCGCAGATGCGGCAGGCGGAAGGGCATGTTCAGGGTTTGCTGGCGGCCGGCGGGGCGCTGTAACGGATGCGGATGAGCTCGCTGCGTTCGTAATCGGCGCCGGCGAGGTGGCGGCGCTGCTTGGCGGGGACCTCGGGACCGGCGCGGCGGGCGAGGAACAGCACCTCGTCGACCTGCTCGTCGGCCTTGAGCGCCCGGGTCGGCTTGGCCGCCAAGTGCAGCAGGCGGGTGGCGCCGGGGGCGAGGGTGAAGGACGCGGTGTCCGGGACCGCCCAGTCCTGGTCGATGAGCCCGGTCTGGCGCGCGCCGAAGAAGCGCTCACGCCGGTCCTCCTCACCAGCGCCATAGGCCTGGCGCAGGGTCAGCAGGTCGTAGGTGGCGGGATGGTCGGCGTGGTTGGTGATCTCCACCTCGCCGCTCCAGCCCCCGTCGCCGTGCGGCACCATCTCGACCCGGCCGGGGGCGAGGGCGATGCCGGCGGCGTGCTCGCTCACCCCGGGATGGGGGTCGGCTGCCGTCTCGATCAGCACGCGTGCGCGCACCCGCAGCACCGCGCCCAGGGCCGCGGTCGGCTTGGGGCCCGCCTCGACGTAGAGCATGAAGTGGCGGTTGGCGAGTTCGGGCTTGGCCGGGATGTCCAGCGTGAGGCCGGCATGCGCCCGGCCATGACCCGGTATCTTCAGCACCTCGTGACCGAGATGCACCCAGGACGCGTCTGGCAGCGGTTCGTAGCCGGCTTCGTACGAGGCGATCTCTTCCGGTCCGGGGACGATCGCGACCACTTCGAACTCCTCGTCCGCGGCGCCATCGTTGCTGACCTGGAAGTTCAGTCCCTGCGCGCCGAGATCGAGTTTGACGCCAGCTGGCGCGTCCTCGATCAAGGCGATGCCGGGGGAAATGCCGATGCCACCGCCCTCGGCCGCCGCCAACGCAGAGGCCGAGCACAGGCCACAGCAGATGAAAGCGACGAGCGGATGCCTTCGTGGATGATGCCGTTGCATGAGGTCTCCTGGAATGGAAGAGCGAGAAAGGGCGATTACTGGGCGGTGCCCGTGAAGGCGAAGGAGATCTGGTAGTTGTTGCCGCCCGTGGTGATCGAAGACGGGATGGTGACGGCGAACCACAGCGGATTGGTCGAGGCGGTCGCCGCCACGGTCGCGAAGGAGGCGTTCGTCGGCGTGAGCTTGGCGCTCGCCGTGCCGATCAGCGTCGGAGTGTCGACCGGCGCGGAGGCCAGCGGCGTGACGGCTGCCACGAAGTTGTTCGCGCCCGCGCTCGCGGCCGCGGCCCATCCGGTTCCGTTGGACGTGGCGGTCACCGAGAGGACGACGCCATCAGCGGTCAGGCTGTTGTTCGTGATGACCAGGGTCGACCCATCAGCGAGCGGCCAGTGGCTGGTGCCGTCACCGCTGGCAGCCTGGGAGATCGTGCTGTAGCTCTGGCCGAGGACCGCCGCTCCGATCGGCCAGGTGACCGCTGCGGTCCCGGTGACGAGGCCCGTGCCGCCCCAGACGATATGCACATCCTTGGAAATGGTGAACGTGCAGTTGACCGTGAGCGTTGTGGCAGCGTCGGCATGTTGGACGAGCACGGCTCCGGCGAGCAGCGCGAGGACGGGGATGAGGCGGTTGCGCAGTCTCATGGCGGTGGCTTCCGGTTTTGGGTGGGCTGGATGTAGGGTGGAGTGCGAGGTCATGGCGGAGTCCTTGGAAAAGCGCAGGCGGTGCCTGGGCGTTGGTGTGTCAGTAGACTTCGGATAACCTAGCAGTGTACCCTTCGCGAGCAGTGCAGGCAACCACACCCGGGGTCCCCAGCTGTTCTTGTGAAGGTTATTCAAACTGTTTTGAGAAAAGCACTTGTGAGCCATGCTCCATTTGCATCGTTTCTCCAGCGGTCAACGCCTAGGGGACTAGCGACAGTCCATTCCATCACCGTGGACTTTTGTGATGGCGCCCGCGGTCGCCGAGCTCGACCATTCATCGAATAAGGTGGCCGAGGCGTCGGAAGGGTCAGATCGGATGCGGACGACGCTGTGGCCCTCCCCGCTCGCCATGACCACCTGCATCGCCCTGCATGAGCCGGGTGCACGGGCGTTCCCGGTGGGATTGAGGGAAACCGTAACGTCTGCCGGCATTCCCAGGCTCTTCGCCGCACCCTCCTCGTGATGTCCCAGCGAGCCCACCGCCATCAGCGGCGCGGAATCAGGGCTGGTAGACGAAGCGCACCCCGACCAGCAGGTGCTTCGTCGCGGGGTCGATGTCGGCGCGGTTGGCCGCGCGCGCGGTCGAGACCGGGTCGTTCCACGACCCGCCGCGCAGGTGCGCCTCCGCGCTCAGCTCCCACACGTTGCCGTGCAGATCGTAGAAGCCGAGGGTGGACGGCGCGAAGCCCCCGACCGGCTGCGCGCCGCGGGTGGCACCGGAGGTCTCCGCGACCAGGGCGTTGGCGGCCACCACCGCCGGCGCCAGGCTCTCGCCCCAGGCGTAGGTGCTGGTGGTGCCGGCGCGCGCCGCGATCTCCCACTGCGCGTCGCTGGGCACCGCCAGGCGCACGTTGCGGGCGGTGAGGTAGCCCTGGCAGGCGGCGTTCGCCAGGTCGAGGCTGATGCCGATCGCCGGGAAGGTGTCGCCGACGCGCACATCCTCCGGCGCGGTCGCCGAGACCAGCGTGGTCCAGGGCGTGCTCGCGGCGAGCGCCTGCCACTGCGCCTGGGTGGTCTCGAAGACCGCCAGGTAGAAACGATCGGGCGCCGCCGCCGCTGCCGACTGGTCGACGCCGGCGCCCAGCCCACCGCTGGCGGTCCCGACCGTGCCCGCCAGGTGCACGCGGCGGAACACCATGGTGGTGGTGCGGTAGAGCGGATTGGTCAGCAGATCCGGGATCTGGCCGGCGGGGTGGACGTTGCCGGTGAGCAGATCCAGGACCTGGTAGCCGGCGCGCGTCTTGGCGATCGCTTCGCTCAGGCCATCGTCCTGGGTGCCGGTGCCGGAGCCGCCACAGCCGCCCAGCAGCAGCGCGCCGGCGAGCAGGACGGCCGCGAGCGCGCCGCTACGCGGGGTGATGGGCCGCATGGACATGGACATGGTCATCCGCTCCCCCCCGCCGCCGCGTGGAACAGCACGGTCACCGCCTGGCTGGCTGCCGCACCGCTCACCGCGTCGCTGACCAGGATGACGATCTCCTGGTGCTCCTCGGGGGTGCCGGTCGCGGTCCAGGTCACGGTCGCGGTGGTGGCGGCGGTCCTGGTCACGACCACGCCGGCGGGCGCGCCGACGGCCTGGAAGACGAGGTCGGCGCCCGGCGGCAGCAGGCTGGTGTCGACGACCAGGTCGTACGTCAGCGGCGTCCCGAGGAAGCCTTCGCGCGGTGGGCTGGTCAGCACCTGCGGGCGGGCGGCGGCGAGCGGCGGCGCGACCACCAGGGTCACCGTCGCCGGCGCCGGGATGTTGACGCCATCGCTGGCGGTGACGGTGAAGGCGTCGCTGCCGGTGTAGCCGGCGTCCGGCGTGTAGCGCACCGCGCCGGTGGCCGCATCGAGCAGTGCAGCGCTGCCGTGCGCCGGCTGGCTCGCCAGGGCCCAGGTCAGCGGGCCGCCCTCGGGATCGCTGCCCACCAGCAGGCCATCGCGGGCGACGTCCTGGACGGTGCCGAAGGTGACCGCGCTGGCGGTAGGCGGGTCGTCGACCGGGATCAGGTCGACCACCGCGCCGGCGGTGTTGCCATCCGCCTGGCCATCGTTGGCCACCACCGCGTAGTGGCGCGTCTGCGCGCTGGTGAACTCGCCGGCGTGGCTGAAGACCACCGCGCGCAGCACCGCCTGCGCGGCCCCCGGCGACGACAGCGGGCCGAAGGCGACGACCAGCGGCGAGCCGGGGCCGGCACCGCCCCTGTAGGTGCCGACAGCGATGCCACTGACCAGCACCGTGCCGTTGCTGGTCGCGACCTGCCCGGCGCCAACGCCGGAGCTGCGGATGTCCAGCGCGTCGCCCGCGACCGCGTCCAGGCCGGTGACGGTCAGCGCGCCGCCATCGAACGAGGGGGAATCGATGTCGCCGAGCACCGCCCCGGGGCCGATCGCGACCGGGAGGTCGTGCTGCGTCCAGGTCGCGGGCGGGTCCGGCATCGACAGCGTCGGCGCGGCGTCCACCGCCTGCACCGTGACGGTGCTGGTGACGGGCAGGCTGGTGCCGCCATCGCCGTCGGTGAGCACCACCTGCACGGTGCGCGGGCCGCTGACCGGCGGCACCGCGACGTCGGCGAAGGCGACCTGGCGCAGCAGCGCCTGGGTGGCGGCGAGCGACGCGGACGCGTTCAGGCGCACCAGCAGCGGGCCCGCGATGGTGCCGGGGGCGGTGAGGATGCCGATCGGCACGCCCTCGTAGAGCACGTCGCTGCCGCTGACGGAGATCTGCCCGGTCCCGTTGCCCTGGCTGAGCACGCTGAGCTGGTCGTCGGCGGTGGCGCCGGCGGTGAACTCGACCACCAGCAGGCCGGTGGGGTACGACGGAGTGTCGATGTCGGTGAGCGTGGTCAGCGCGTCGAGCGCCTGGGCCGGCGCGCCCTGCAGGTAGCGCAAGCCGGGAGACGGCAGGGTCACCACCGGCGGGTTGTCGACCGCCTCGAGCACCACGGTCAGCAGCGCCGGCGCCGAGACCCCGCCGGCGCCGTCCCTGGCCACCACCGCGAGCTGGCGCAGCGCCAGCGATGGGGTCGACGAGGTATTGGCGAAGGCGAGGTTGCGCAGGATCTGCTGGGCGATGGCCGGGGTCGCCTGCGCCGTGAAGGACACGGTGAGCGGGGCACCGGCGGCGCCGCCCGCGACGGTGGCCACCGCCACGCCGCCGACGCTGATCGCGCCGCCCACGACGTGGACCTGACCGGAGCCAGCGCCCTCGTCGAGGATGGTGAGCTGGTCGTCGGCCGTGGCGTTCGCCGTCCAGGTCGCGACCAGCGTGCCGCCGGCGAGCGCCGGCGAGTCGGGATCGATGACCGTGGCGCCGCCGTCGAGCGCCTGCGCGCCGCTGCCCTCGAGGTAGGCGACGGTGCGCGCCGGCAGCCCCACCAGCGGCGCCTGGTTGACCGGCTGCACCTGCACGTCCTTGGCCACCGCGGCGCTGGTGCCGCCGCTGCCGTTGGTCAGCAGCACCTGCACGCGGCGCGCAGCGGGGGAGGGCGCCGCGTCGGCATTGGCGAACTGCAGGTTGCGCAGCAGCTCCTGCACCGCGGCGGGCGACGCGGTGCCGGCGAGCACCACCACCAGGTCGCTGCCCGCGCCGCCGCTGACGCTGCCGATGGTCGCGCCCTGGTAGGTGACGATGCCGCCCGAGACGGCGACCTGGCCGGGTCCGCTGCCGACGCTGCGGAACGACAGCAGGTCCCCGGCGCTGGCGTTCTGGGTCTCGTGCACGACCAGCACGCCGCCGACCAGGCTGCCGGGATCGGCGGCGGTGGCGGTGGCGTCGACCAGCACCGCGGCGCCGCCCTGCACCCAGGTCGGCGAGGTGCCCGGCAGCGTGACCACCGGCGTGGTGGTGGCGAGGTTGCCGGCGATGGTGATGGCGAAGGTGGTCGCCGCCAGCGCGTTGCCGTCGCTGTTGGTGACGGTGAAGGTGAAACCATCGCTGCCGGCGGCGCTGCCGGCGTGCGCGTAGAGCAGCAGGCCGGCGTCGATGTCGGCCTGGGTGAAGGTCGCGCCGAGCGCCGAGCGGGCTGCCGGCGCGGCTGAGGGCGCCGGCGACCGGGGCGGCCACGAGGTGGTAGACGAGCTGGGCCGGCGCGCCGAAGTCGCTGACCGTGAGCGACGCCGACGACACCACCGCGGTGCCGTGGATGGGCAGCGTCAGCCCGGTGTCCACCGTCACCACCGGGGTGTGCGGGACCGCCGCGATGACGACGTTGAAGCTCAGCAGGGTGGTCGCGCTGCCGCCGTTGGCGGCGCCGCCGTCGTCGCCGACGGTGACCAGGATGACCGCGCTGCCGCTGACGTGCGGGGTGGGCGTGAAGGTCAGGGTCGCGCTCGCGCCGGGGCTGGCGTACCCGACCGCGATCGCGGGGATCAGGTCGGGGCGCGACGACACCGCCGCGACCCCCACCACCTGGCCGGACTCGTTCGCCGGCCCGGCGCTGAGGCCGGTCAGGGTCACCACCTGCTGCGGCGCGTCCTCGCTGAGCGCGAGATCGGCGGGCTGGTCGGCGCGCGGGGGATCGTTCACCGGCAGCACGGTGACGGTGAAGGTGCGGGTGACGGTGCCGGTCGGGAAGCCGTCGTCGCTGACCGTCACCGTCACCGTGGCGGTGCCGAAGGCGTCCGGCACCGGAGCGATGCGCAGGGTCGCGGTGGCCGCCGGACTGGCGTAGACCACGGTGGGATCGAGCAGCACGCTGTGGTCGCTCGACACCGCGCTCACGGTCAGCACCTGCCCACCATCCCCGCCGTCGCCGATGCCGGTCAGGGAGATGCCCTGCACGCCGCTGTCCTCGGTGATGGTCAGCGGCGCCACCACGTCGAGGGTCGGCGACTGGTTCGCAGCGGCGGCCTGCGGCGCCACCAGGACCACCAGCGACGTCAGCGCGAGCAGCCGCCGCAGGGTGGGCGGCAGCGCGCGCAGGTGCGCGGGACGGTGGTGGGGGCCGGGCATGGCGCCGCTACGGCCGCGCCCAGTCGGCGTCGATGGCGATGCGCAGGCCGACGTACGCGGAGCGCACGTCGCTCGCCAGTGCGCGCCGACAGCCGGCGCGCAGCAGCTCCGGCAGGTCGCCCCACGAGCCGCCGCGGATCACCTGGGTGTCGGCGCGCGGGGCGCGCGGATCGCTGACCGGGACCACGCTGTAGGGGCCGTAGCCGTCCGCGCACCACTCCCAGACGTTGCCCTGCATGTCGTACAGGCCGAGCGGGTTCGCCAGGCGGGTGCGCACCGGCTGGGTGTCGCCGCCGGCGTTGCGCGCGTAGACGGCGCTGCGGTCGAGGTCGACCTGCGCGCCGTCCGCCACCGGGAACGGCCCGGCGGCGCCGGCACGGCAGGCGTACTCCCACTCCGCCTCGCTGGGCAGGCGGCAGGGCAGGCCGCCGGGGACGCGCTTGGCGAGCGCGGAGAGGAAGTGCTGGCTGTCGTTCCAGGACACCCGCTCCACCGGCAGGCCGTCGCCGACGTGGTAGGAGGGCGCGGCCCCGGTGATGGTCCGCCACACCAGCTGGGTGCACTCGCTGTCCGCCAGCCACAGGCCGCGGGTCAGGCGCACCGCCACGGCGCGCTCGTCGCTGCCGCGCCCGGCCTCGTCCGCGGGACTGCCCATGGTGAAGGACCCGGGCGGGATCCAGCGGAAGCGCTGGCGCAGCGCGCCGATGCTCAGCTCGGCCCAGGTGCCGTGCGCGTCGTGGCCGGACGCGCTCGCCCAGGGCGGGTGCGCCGGCCCGAGCAGCATCGCCAGGCGGGCGCGCACCTTGACCAGGGCCGGCTCCTCGGCGCCGATCTCGGCGGCGAGGCCGTCGCAGGCCTCCTGCGCGCCGGCTGGCGGCACGTAGGCCTCGTCCAGCCCGCGCAGGCGCGCGCTGAACGCGGCGCAGCGCGCGAGCTTGTCCGACCAGCGCAGCGCGTCGGCGTCCTCGTCGCCGACCAGCGCGCGCAGGCGCGCCAGCTGGTCGGCGGCGCCGGCGGGCAGCGGCCGCGCCGCGTCGAGCGCCGTGAGCTGGCCCTTGAGGTCGCCGACCGCGGCGAGCTTGTCGCCCCAGCGCCGCACGTCCGCGGCGGCCGGCCCGACCAGCGCGGCGAGGCGCGCGAGGTCCTCGGCGGCGTGCGGCGGCAGCGGCCGCGGCTGGTCGCAGGAGGCGAGGCGCCGGCGCAGCGCGGTGAGCTCGTCGAACTTGGTCCGCCACGGCTTGACGTGGGCGTCGCCGGCGCCGGCGAGCATCTCGTACTGGTCGAGCAGCGGGCGCAGCTGGTCGTCGACGTCGGCGGCGCGGTCGAGCACGGCGAGGCGCTCGCCGAGCAGCACCAGGCGGGCCGCGTCGCGCGCCAGGCGCTCGTCGATGGCTCGCGCCTCGGCGGGATCGAGCGCCTGCACCGCGGCGAGGCCGGCCACGGTGGTGCGCAGCAGGGTCTGCTCCTCGGCGCTGAGCTGCTCCTTGCCGACCAGCGAGGCCAGCACCTGGCGGCGCGTGGCGATGCGCGCGCGCGCCTCGTCGAGACGCCGCTGCCAGGCGCGCCAGGCGGCCTCGTCGCCGGCGATCGCGCGCCACTCGCCGAGCGCCGCCTGCAGGGCGTCGAGGCTGGCGAGCGGCAGGTCGTCCCGGCCGAGCGCGCCGAGCTGCACGCGCAGCGCCTCGCGCCGCGCCTCGGCGGCGGCGACGCGCGCGCTCCAGCGCGCGCGGTCGCGGTCGTCGCCGGCGGACAGCGCCAGGAACTCCTGCCACTCGCGCGCCAGCCCGGCGAACGCGGCGAGCGAAGCGGTGGGGCCGGCGTCGAGCTGGGCGAGCACCTTGCGCAGCGCGGCGAGGTGCGCGGCGGTGGCGCGCGCGCGCGCCGACCAGCGCAGCACCTCGTCGTCGGCGTCGCCGACCAGCGCGGCGAGGCGCGGCAGGTCGGCCTCGGCGGAGGCCTGCAGCGCCGGCGGCACGGCGCCGGCGGCGTCGAGCGGCGCCAGCCGCCCGCGCAGCGCGGCGATGCGCGCGTCGCTGGCCGCGAGCTTGGCGGCCCAGCCGGCGACCTGGGGGTCGTCGGGGCCGGCCAGGCGCTGGGCGACCGCGAGCAGCGGCAGGAGGCGGTCGTGCAGGGCGCGCGGCGGGACCTCGGCGGCGTCGAGCTCGGCGAGCTGCGCGCGCGCCTCGCGCAGGTCGCGCTCGGCGTCGCCCAGGCGCTTGGCCCACTCCACCGCGAGGGGATCGGTGGTGCCGCACTCCGCGACGAAGGCCGCGAGCGCCGGCGCCAGCGCGGCGGTGGCGGCGTGGTCGAGCGCGCCGGCGGGCCCGGCGAGCTGCGCGCGCAGGGCGGCGACGCGCGCGAGCTTGGCCGTCCAGCGCGCCACCTGCGGGTCGCGCGCGCCGCTCAGCGCGCGCAGCCGCGCCAGCGTGGCGTCGACGTCGCTGGGCAGCGCCTGCGGCTGGTCGAGGCCGACCAGCCGCGTGCGCAGGCCTTCCGCCTCGCCGCGCTTGGCGAGCAGCCACCACACGCCGAGCGCGCTGAGCAGCACCAGCCCGGCGAGCCCGGCGGCGAGCGGCTTCCAGTGCCGGCGCAGCCCGCCGCCGTGGCGCGCCAGCGCGGCGTCGGCGCCGGTGCAGACGCGGCCCTTCGCGAACACCGCGCCCGCGGGCTCGCGGCCGGCCTGGACCGCCTCGAGGTCGGCGAGCAGCGCGCCGGCGTCGGCGTAGCGCTCCTCGGCGGCCTTGCGCAGGCAGGTGAAGACCACCGCCTGCAGGCGCGGGTCCGCGTCCGGGACCAGCTCGGTGATGAGCTTCGGCTCGACGAAGTGGTGCTGGTAGATCAGCGCGTCGGCGGTCTCGCCGCTGAACGGCTGGGCCAGGGTGAGCAGCTCGTAGAGCACCGCGCCGAGCGAGTAGAGGTCGGAGCGCTGGTCGACCGCGTCGCCGCGGCCCTGCTCGGGGCTCATGTAGGCCGGCGTGCCCATGGCCGTGCCGGTCATGGTCATGGCCTCCTCGCCGAGCACCTTGACGATGCCGAAGTCCGCGATCTTCACCACCCCGCCCTGGGTCAGCATGAGGTTGCCGGGCTTGATGTCGCGGTGCACCAGCTGGTGGCGGCCGGCCTCGACCAGGCCGCGCGCCGCCTGGATGGCGAGGCCGACCGCCTCGGCGCTGGTCCACGGCGACTGGCGGCCATCGCGGCGCAGCTTGACCAGGTCGCCCAGGCTGCGGCCGTCGACGAACTCCATCTCGAGGTAGCACAGCGGCCCGTAGCGGCCGCCGCCGAACACCTTCACCACGTGCTGCGACTCGAGCGCCTGCGAGATGCGCGCCTCGCGCTCGAAGCGCACGCGGAAGGCGGCGTCGTCGGCGAAGCGCGCGGGCAGGATCTTGAGCGCGACCAGCCGCCCATCGCCGCGGTGGCGCGCGAGGTAGACCGCGGCCATGCCGCCCTCGCCGAGCAGGTCGCCGATCTCGTAGTCCTTCCACTGCGCGCCCGACACCGGGCCCTTGCGCCCGTCGGCGCTCAGGACCGCGCGCTGCGCATCGAGCGCGGGGTTGCTGCCCAGGCCCGGGCCGTCGCTGGCGAGGTCGGCCTCGGTGAACAGGAACGGGCGCGTGCCGCTGCTGCCGCCGCCCTGGTGGGCGGGGCGTTCGCCGGGTGGCGCGGGTTGTCCGGAGAGGATCGGCATGGCGGCCTCAGCGGATCGGCGGCGGGGTGCCGCCGAAGCGGTAGGCGACGCCGAGGAAGCCGGTCGGTCCGGACTGGTCGAGGGTGACGTCGAGGCCCTCGCCGGACAGCGTCGCGGTGCTGACCAGCCAGCCGGCGCGCGCCTGGATCAGCCAATGGCGGCTGAGCGCGTAGGACACGCCGACGTCGATGCCGTAGTCGATGACGTGGCCGCTGGTGGCGATGGGCTGGAAGAGGTCGTCGCCGGGGATGCGGAAGCTGCCCAGGCCGGCGCCCACGAACGGGCAGATCTCCGCCGTCCAGCGGTCGTCGAAGGCGTAGGCGTAGCCGCCGAGCGCGCGCAGCATCGCCACGTCGTAGCGGCCGCTGCCATCGTAAGTGTAGGCCTGCAGGTCGAGCGCGCCGCCGACGAAGAAGGCGCCGCTGCTGCCCGGGGCGCCGAAGGCGTAGACGCCGCGCCCGGCCAGGCCGAAGCCGAACTGGAAGGTGCTGCTGCCGGAGTCCTCGCTGCCGCCGTCGTGGACGTGGTAGGTGAACGAGGTCGGTAGGGATTCGAGCCCGAAGCGCAGGTCGGACAGCACCACCTCGGCCGCCGGCAGGGACGCGCAGCCGCCGAGCAACGTGCATGCGAGCAAGGAGCTGCGGCAGCCGCGGAGCGAGGATGGGTGGAAACTGGACATGGCTCCCTGTGGCATCCCGGTCGTCGGCAAGCGACGCCGCCAGGGATGCAGGCGAGAATACCACGGATTTGGCGAAGGGCGCAAATGCCGGTTTGGGCGCGCAACGATCGCAGCGCGTGCAACCATAGCCACGATCCGCACCTGCAGCGCGGGATCAGGACAAAAAGAAGAAGCGCAGGCTCACGCCGGCGCTTCTTCCCATGGGATTCGTACGATGTGTCTAGTCGAAAGCCTGTCGCAGACGTCGACTTCAGCCGGTCAGGCCGGCCATCATCACCACGCTGGCGCACGCGATCAGGCCGCCGGCGACGCGCAGGCTCATGCCCGTCCAGGAGCGCGCGATCAGCACGCCCAGGCCCAGGCCGGCCGCGTGCAGGGCGGTGGTGGTCGCCAGGAAGCCCGCCGCGTAGGCGCCAGCGTCGCCGGCGCCCATCTCGGCGACGTGGGCATGGCCGTGGCAGACCGCGAAGATCGCCACCACTGCACAGGCGACGGCGGTGCGCGGCGGCCGGGCCAGCGCCAGGACGGTGCCGAACACCAGCACCGAGAGCGCGATGCCCCACTCGGCTCCGGGCAGGGGCAGGCCGGCCAGGGCCAGCAGTCCACCGGCGAGCATGGCCGTGAGGAAGGCGCCGGGCACCAGCCACAGCGCGCGCCGGTCGCCGGCCGGAGCGAGCGCGGTGCGCACCCCGAGCAAGCCGACCGCGACCATCGCCAGGAGGTGGTCCAGCCCCTGCACGGGATGGGCGGCCCCGGCGGCGAAGTCGGCGGGGCCGTGCCCGGGGTGGGCGACGAGCGCCGCGGGGACGGCGAGGGTGAGCAGGGCGATGGTGGCGAGCCGGGTGTTCATGGTGACCTCGGCGACAGCGTGGCGGCGGCGGACGCGGCGGCAAGGTCGCAGGGTGCGGCATTCTCCCCCGCGGACCAACGTGAACGGGCCCTGGCGGCTGCCAGGGCCCGTTCACGTTGCAATGTCCCGGTCGGCGCGGCCTGCGGTTTGCAGGGCACCAGGCCGGAGGCGCTTATTTGCCGAGGGTCGCGAGCAGCATCCACGCGGTCTTCTCGTGCTCCTCGATGTGGCCGATCAGCAGGTCCGCGGTGGCCTCGTCCTCGGCCTGCTTGGCGAGTTCGAGGGTCTTGCCGAGCTGGGCGGCCACGGCCACGCGGTCGTCGTAGACCGCCTGCACCAGTTCGAGCGCCTGGCGGCTGGTCGGGGCGGGCGGCAGGGTGCTGAGCTTGGCCAGTTCTGCGATGCCGCCGGGGGTGACCGAGCCGAGTACGCGCAGCCGCTCGGCGAGCTGGTCGGCGGCCTCGAAGAGGTCGGTGTACTGCTTCTCGAAGGCGGCGTGGATGCCGAAGAACTCGGAGCCGACGACGTTCCAGTGCGCGCCGTGGGTCTTCACCGTCAGGGCGTAGGTGTTGGCCAGGGCGACGGTGAGCCCCTGGATGAGTTCGCTGGGGGCGCTGGGCTTGGACTTGGGCTGGCTGGACATCGGATGTTCCTGGGTGGTGTTGGGTCGGGAGTGGTGGGCGTGCGAGCGCGCGACCACGGGTAGGCATAGCTCGGTTCATGCCGAAACCGCCTTCCCTCGGCTCGGCCACTGCTTCCGGAGAATGCTTTGTCCTGCACCATGGCGCCCCGGTGCCTGGCCACCATGCTCCCGACCGCAGCGAGCCCCCATGCCCACCCTCCCCGTTTCCGACCTGACCTTCGCCCACGCGGTGCTGTCCCGCCCCGGCCCGCTCGTGGTGTGCTTCCACGGCACCTGGTGCGGCCCCTCGCGCCGGCTCATGCCGATCCTCGAGAAGCTCAGTGCGGACCGCACCCTCGGCCTGCCCATCGCCACCGTGGATGTCGACCGCCAGCCGGAGCTGGCCGCGCGCTATGGCGTGCTCAGCCTGCCCCTGCTGATGGTCTTCAGCAGCGGCGCGCCCGTCGCGAGCATGGCCGGGTTCCAGCCAGCCCCCGGGGTGCGCGCGTTCCTCGGTGCGCACGCGCCGCTGGCGGCCGTCGCTCCCTGACGAGTCTGCCAACGTTTGGCGCTTGCTGCGTCACCCGTTACGACGTATGGGCAGGATCCCCCGCAGCATCCGCGGTGGCCCCCGAGGACTCCGCATGCCCCGTCCGACCGCCACCGTGCTGGCTCTCGCCCTCGCCGCCGCCTGCTCCGCCCCGGTCCTGGCCGCCGAACCGGCCCAGCCCCCGGTCGCGGCGCCGGCGCCCACCACGGGTGTCGCCCCCGCGCCGACGCCCGCCCCCCTCTCCCTGAAGGACGCCATCGCCCTGTCGGTGTCGGTCATCGACGTGCAGCTCGCCGAACTCGACCGCGACGCCGCCGCGGCCCAGATCGGCGTCGCCCGCGCCGACCTGCTGCCGACCATCGACGCCACCGGGACCTTCAACCGCTCCAAGACCGTGGTGTCGGCCGGCACCCGCGAGGCCCCGCCGGTGCTGTTCGGACCGGACAACGTCTGGGACGGGCGGCTGCGCCTGGGCCAGCAGCTGATCGACACCGCCGCCTGGCTGCGCCGCAGCGCGGCCGTGGCCGGAGCGGAGGTCGCCGGCGAGGACAAGCTGGTCGCCCTGGAGCGCGCCGCCAGCAACGCCGCCCTCGCCTACGTGAACCTGGCCACCGCCACCGCCCTGGTCGAGGTGCGCCGCCAGGACCTGGCCATCGCCGAGGACCTCAAGCGCCTCGCCGACGCCCAGGTCCAGGCCGGCGTCGCCGAGTCGATCAGCGGCACGCGCGCCGCGACCCAGGTCACGGTGGTGCGCGGCACCCTGCTCAACGCGCAGCAATACGCCGACCAGGCCGCCCTGACCCTCGACCGCGCCATCGGCCAACCCGCCGGCACCCCCTACCGGCTGAGCGGCGGCCTCGACGAGGCGCTGGCCGCCAGCGACGCGCCGCGCCCGACCGCAGCCGCCCTGGAGGCGCTGCGCCGCTGGCGGCCCGAGCTGCGCTCGAGCGCCGCGCGCGTGGCCGCCGCGCGCCTCGACCGCCGCGCGGTCAGCGCCGAGCGCCTGCCCACCGCCGACCTGTTCGCGGACATCGGCCGCACCGGCGCCTACCTCGACCACACCGCCACCACCTGGGAGGCGGGCGTGCAGGTGACCGTGCCGATCCTCGACGGCTTCCGCCGCGAGGCGCGCATCGACGCCGCCGACGTCGCCATCCGCCGCGCCGCCGCGCAGCAGCGCGACCTCGATGACCAGCTCGCCTCCGAGGTGCGCGACGCGCTCATCGGCCTCGACGCCCAGGACGAGCAGCTGACCGTCGCGCGCGAGCGCCTGCGCCTCGCCGAGCTCGAGCTGAACCAGGCGCGCGAGCGCTTCAAATCCGGCATCGGCACCAACCTCGACGTCATCACCGCGCAGCAGGGCCTGTCGGACGCGCGTTCCGGCGAGCTGAACGTGCGCGCCACCGCGGCGAATGCGCGCGTGCGGCTGGCGCGCGCGGTGGGCGTGGCGACGACGCTGCGCTGACGCGAGGCGCGAGGCGCGAGGCGCGAGGCGCGAGGCGCGAGGCGCGAGGCGGACGGAGTTCGGTCGCCGCGTTGATGACCGGCTTTTGCGCCAGGGTTTCATTCCGCAGGCTGCGGCACCTTCTCCACCAGCGATGCGTCGTACCCCTGCCCGGCCGCGCGCCACAGGATGCCCTGGTAGACGTCCTCCGGCAGCGTGCGCGTGCGCGACAGCACCCACAGGTAGTCGCGCGAGGGATGGCCGACCACCGCCCAGCGGTACTCGGGATCGAGGTCGATGACCAGGTAGTCCGTGCTGAACGGCCACAGGAAGCGCACCGACCACACCGCGTTGCTGGTGGTGTCGGTCACCGTGGCGGACCCGTGCCAGGTCACTTCCGGGGCGTCGAACGAGCCGCGCCGGAAGTGGAACTCGTTGTCGAGCGTGCCGTCAGGGCGCTGGTGATAGCGGTCGAAGGTCGCGACCTTGCCGTTCTCGAGCCAGTAGGGGATGTTGGCGATGACGAACCAGTCGCCCTGGTAGCGCGCGAGGTCGACGTGGTCGACGGGGCGCAGCACGGGCTCGTCGCGGGCGCAGCCGGCGAGCAGCATGGCGAGGGCGGCGGCGACCAGGAGCGGACGGGCGGGCATATGGGGGATGGTCGCTGCCGTGGAGATGAAGGCACGCCTGCGGTGCGGATCCCTCGGCAGGGGATCGCAGGCGCGGCGGATCCCGCGCCTCGCCCGCTGCGCGGGGCGCGTCAGCCCGCGCGCGTCCCCGTGCGCATGCGCAGCTCGTCGATCTGCCGCTTGAGCTCGCCGATGATCTGGCGGTCGTCGGCGTCGGCCTGCTCCTGGCGGAGCTTGGCGCTGGCGACGGCGTCGCGCGCCTCGCGCATCAGCGCGTCGAAGCGCTGGCGCTGGCGGGCGCGCGAGGCTTCGAGCTCCTGCAGGCGCACGCGCTCGGCGGCGAGCTCGCGCTCGACGGCGGTGAGGCGCGCGCGGGTCGAGTCGGCGTCGGACTTGGCCGAGGCGAAGGCCTGCTGCACCGCGCTCTCGCGGCGCTCGACCTCGCCGACGCGCTCGCGCAGGTGGGCCTCGCTCTGGGTGAGGCGCGCGGTCTGCTCCTCGAGGTGGGCGAGGTGGTTGCGCTGCTCGTCGGCGAGGTGCTCGAGCTCGGCGATGCGCAGGCGCGCGGCCTCGGTGTCGGCGGCGCTGTCGGCCAGGCGCTTGGTCCAGGTGCCGGTGGTGTCCTTGCGCTCGACCGCGTCGCGCGGCTGGCTGGCGTAGCGGGTGAGCTCGGCCTGCATGCGCTCGCCCTCGGCGGCGAGGCGGGAGTTGAGCTGCTTGTGCTCGCCCAGCTGGCGGCTGGTCTCGGCGAGGCGCGCGGTGAGCTGCGACTCGCGCTCCTCGAGGCGGCGCGCGATCGCCTCCTGGTCGAGCTTGGCGCGCTCCAGGCTGGCGCGCAGGCGGTCGCGCTCGCCGGCGGTGCTGCTGGCGCTGGCGCGCGCGACGTCGCGGTCGCGGGTCAGCTGCGCCTCCATCTCGGCCCAGGCGGCCTGCTCGGCGGCGTTCTGCTCGCGCGCGGCCAGGGTCTGGGCGAGCTTCGCGCGCACCTGGGCGAGCTCGGCCGCCAGGCGCTCGGCGCGCTCGGCGGTGTCGCTCTCGCTGCTGCGCAGGCGCTCGACCTCCTGGGCGAGGTTGCGGATGCGGTCCTCGGCGCCGCTCGCGCCGTTCACCAGGCGCGTGCGCTCGCCGTCGAGTTCGGCGCTGCGCGCGCGCAGGCGGACCAGCTCGGCCTCGCTGGCCTGGGCGCCGGCCGCCAGGCGGTCGCGCTCGGTGCGCAGCGCGGCGACCTCCTTCTCGAGCGCGCCGGTGCGCTCGCCCAGGGCGGCCGCGGCGGTGGTGGCGCGCGCGAGCTGGGCCTGGGCCTCGGTCTCGGCGGCGCGCAGTTCGGCGAGCTGGCGCTTGCTCTGGCTCAGGCTCTGCTCGCTCTGCCCGGCGGTCGACTCGTGGGTCTTGCGCAGGGCGTCCAGGCGGGCCTGCAGCTCGGCGCGCTCGCGTTCGACCCGCTCGCGCTCGGCGCCGAGCTGGCGCTCGCGCGCCGCGGTGAAGTCGAGGTTGGCGGTGGCCTTGGTGAGCTCGGCGCCGAGGCGCGCGCTCTCGGCGCGCAGGCGGACCAGTTCGGCCTGGTCCTCGCGCCGGCCCTTGGCCGACTCGTCGAGGCGGCCCTCGACCGCGGCCAGGGTCTTGCGCACCTCGGCGACCTCGGCGCTGCGCGCCGCGTCGCGGGTGCGCGCGGCCTGCTCGGCGAGGGCGAGCTTGGACTCGGCGGCGTCGCGCGCCTCGCGCAGCTGCTTCATCTCGCCGTCGCGGCTGGCGAGGGTGGCGGTCAGCCCGCCGACCTGGTGGCGGACGGACTGCAGGTCGCCGAGCGCCGCGGCGAGCTGCTGGCGCTGCTCGCCGGCGCCCTGCGCCGCGCGCTCGCTGTCGGTGCGCTTGCGCTTCTCGCTGGCCGCGGCCTCGGTCAGGCGCAGCAGCTCGGCGTCGCGCTGGGCGATGGCGGCCTGCGCGGTGGCGAGCTGGGTGCGCAGGGCGTCGGCGTCGCGGTCGAGCGCGGCGTGCGCCTGCTGCTGGGCGCGCGCGGCCTCGGCGCCGCGCTGCAGTTCCTGCAGGCGGGCCGCGGCTCCGGCCGCATCGCCGTTCACCCGGGCGAGCTCGGCGTCGCGCGCGGCGAGGGCGCTGGCGGCGGCGGCGGCTTGCGCGTTCGCGGCGGCGGTGGCGGCCTCGGCCTGGGCGAGCTTGGCGCGCGCCTCGGCGAGCGCCGCCTGCTCGCCGCGCAGGCGCTGCAGTTCATCGCCCTGGGCCTGGGCGATGCGCGAGGCGTCGGCGAGGCGGGAGCGCAGGGCGTCGACGTCGCGGCCGAGGGCCTCGGCCTGGGCGAGCTTGGCGCGCGTGTCGGCGAGCGCGCCCTCGCGCTCGGCGAGGCGCGCGATCAGCGCGGCCGCCGCCGGGCTCTCGCCCGCGGGGGCGGCGGGGGCGGCGCGCAGCCGCGCCAGCTCCTCCTCCTGGGCGCGCTGGCGCGCGCCGGTGTGGCGGATCCAGTCGATCACCGCCTCCTCGGTGGCGGCGATGACCGCGGCCATGTCCTGGTCCTCGGTGAGCGCGTCGCGCAGCACCGCCAGGGTGATCTCGAGGTCGTCGTTCGCCGCCTCCGGGGTCTCGGCGATCAGGCGGGCGATCTCCGCGGCCAGGCTGCGCGCCTCGGCGCGGTCGGCGGTGCGGCCGTCGGCCTCGGCGGTCAGCGCGTCGCGCGCCGCGTCGAGTTCGCCGCGCAGGCCGTCGACCAGCGCGGCCTGCTGGTCCTGCTCGGCGAGGAAGCGCGCGCGCAGGTCGGCCAGCTCGGCCTCGACGCGGCGCAGCTCGCCGGTCACCGCGGCCGCGACCTGGTCGGCGTTCACCGGCTCGACCGTGCTCTCGGCCTCGCTGCGCGCGCGCTCGGCCTCGGCGATCAGCATGCGCATCGCCGAGAAGCGGTCGCGCGTGCGCGTCAGCACGCCGGACAGGTCGCGCACGAAGCCGGCGAGCTCGGCCAGGCAGCCGGGCGGGTTGTTCTCGGGGAAGGTGCGCGGCGGGAAGCCCTCGGCCTTGACCGGCAGGCCGACCGCCTCGATGCCGGCCTCCTCCATCTTCAGGGCGATGCTGCGCACCGCCTCGAGCGCGGCGACGAGATTGGCGATGCCGTCGCGCAGGACCGGGCTGTCGGCGAAGGCGCCGACGCCCTGCAGCTCCTCCGAGACCGCCTCGACCACCTGGGTGGCGACGGTGATGTCGCGGAAGGGGTCCATGCCGTCCTGGCTGCCTGCGCCCTGGAAGCGCCCGCCGAAGTAGTCGTTGTCGAGCGCGAAGACCGCCTTCATCAGCTTGCCGCTGCTGGTCAGCTGCTGGACCATGCCGCGCCGCAGGTTGGCGATGTCGCCCTCGAGTGCGGCGATGCGCTTGCAGGCCACGGCCAGGGCCGGGTCTTCGGCGGCTTTCGCGCGCAGGCGGTCATCGGGCGAGGCGGTGGCCATGGGTCGATTTCCGGAGGGGTCCTATGTCCTAAGCCTGCGCCCTGACTTGCAAACGGGCAAGGGGTTGGGCATGGCTGGGCTGGGTGCCATGCCCCACCGCCATCTCCACCCGCGGGAGCATCACGCATGAGGCCCTGAACACACTCGGGGTGATTATCCTTAAATCATTTTATTATAAGTGCTTACGATTCAAATGACGATCTTCGGGAGGCCGGACGGTCGCTTTGGTGCGTACGGGCTGGAACCGGGGTTTTAGCCGCAGAGACGCAGAGGTGCGGAGAGGACGGCAGAGAAGAGCCTGTTTGGCGACCGGTCATCCGCGTCGGAAACCGGTATTCCCAGGCTCTCGGTCCAAATCCTCTGCGGCCCTCTCTGCACCTCCGCGTCTCTGCGGCCATGACCGTCGTCCACGGACGGGTCCGCCTCAAACTCCCTCACTCCTGCTTGCGGCGCGGCTTGAAGCGCGGGCCGGTGCGCGGCTCCTCGCCGGGCGGGGCGTCGATGGCGTGGGCGCCCTCCTCCAGCAGGCGCGCGAAGGCCGCGCGCGGCGCCTCGCCCGGCTTGGGGCGCAGGCGGCGGTAGGTGCCGTCGGCCTCGAGCACGCGCGCCTGGACGTTGTCCTCCAGGCAGATGTCGAGGATGGTCATCAGGCGCTCGCGCAGCGCCTCGTCCTCGATGGCGACGAAGTACTCGACGCGGCG
This sequence comes from uncultured Planctomycetota bacterium, assembly GCA_963818245.1. Taxonomy (GTDB): domain Bacteria; phylum Planctomycetota; class UBA11346; order UBA11346; family UBA11346; genus BOG-1363. Next base: position 31,324 of record CAWFSD010000036.1, on the reverse strand, counting down.
GTCGAGGTTGCGCGTCATCCAATCGGCCGACGAGATGCCGATCACCGGCGCGCCCTGGTTGGCGAAGTAGTAGATGCGGCTGTGCTCGAGCAGCCGCCCGACCAGCGAGCGCACGCGGATGGTGCCGGACAGCCCGGGCACGCCGGGGCGCAGGATGCACATGCCGCGCACGATCAGGTCGATCTCGACGCCCGCCTGGCTGGCGGCGTAGAGCTCGTCGCACAGCCCGTCGTCGACCAGGCTGTTGAACTTGGCGATGATGCGGCCGCCCTTGCCGAGGCGCGCGTGCGCGGCCTCGCGGCGGATCCACTCGACCATGCGCGCGCGCAGGGTCAGCGGCGCCACCGCCAGGCGCTCCCACTCCGGGGGCTGGCTGTAGCCGGTGAGCATGTTGAACAGCGCCGCGACGTCGCGGCCGACCGCCTCGTTGCAGGTCAGGTAGCTGAGGTCGGTGTAGAGGCGCGCGGTCTTGTCGTTGTAGTTGCCGGTGCCGAGGTGGCACGTAGCGGCGCAGGCCGTCCTCGTCGCTTGCGGATGATCATCAGCAGCTTGGCGTGCACCTTGAGCCCGGCCAGGCCGTAGACCACGTGCGCGCCGGCCTCCTGCAGGGCCTTGCGCCCAGCGGATGTTGGTCGCCTCGTCGAAGCGCGCCTTCAGCTCGATCAGCACCGTCACCTGCTTGCCGGCCTTGGCGGCGCGCACCAGCGCGCGCGCGATCGGCGAGTTGCCGGAGACGCGGTAGAGGGTCTGCTTGATGGCCAGCACGCGCGGTCGTCGGCCGCCGCCTTCTCGACCAGCTCGACGATGCGCTGGAAGCACTGGAAGGGGTGGTGGATGAGGGTCTCGGCGCCGCGGATGCGCGTGAATGGATCGTCCCACTCGCCGGGGTGCAGGGTGGCGGTGAAGCGGCGCGTCGCGCAGGTCGGCGCGCTCGACGCGGTCGCCGAGGGCGAAGAACACGGTCAGGTCGAGCGGCCCGTCGACCCCCTCGATGTCGGCCACGTCCAGGTCCATGGCCGCGGCCAGCCAGGCGCGCAGGCCGACGTCGCCGGCGGCCGGCACCTCGAGCCGCACCACGTGGCTGCGGTCGCGGCTCGACAGCTCCTGCTCGATCTCGCTGAGCATGTCGGTGGCCTGGTCCTCGTCGATCTCGAGCGCGCCGTCGCGGGTGGCGCGGAACAGCGAGCGGGCGAGGATGCGGTAGCCGGGGAACAGGCTGTCGAGGAAGGTCAGCACCACGTCCTCGACCAGGGCGAAGCGGCCCGGCGCGGCGCCGAGCGCCACCAGGCGCGCGCCGCCGGGCACCGCCACCAGCGCGGTGCGCGCCTGGCCGCCGCCCTCGGGCTCGAGCTGCACGGCGACGTTGAGGCCGCGGTTGGCGACCACCGGGAAGGGCTTGGTCGGGTCGACGCCGAGCGGCGTCAGCACCGGCTCGAGCTGGTTGCGGAAGTGCGTGCGCAGCGACTCGCGCTCGACCGGCTGCCAGGCGTCCGGGCCGACCAGCACCACGCCCTGCGCGGCGAGCGCCGGCGCGACCTGCTCGCGCCAGCAGCGGTACTGGTCCTCGACCAGGCGGCGCACGCCGGCGCGCACCTCGTTGAACAGGCTCCTGGCTTCGAGGACGAGCGCCTCGTCGCCGCCGCTCTCGCGGCCGTGCGCCTGGGCGTGCAGCTCGGCGGCGCGCACCATCACGAACTCGTCGAGGTTCGAGCTGACGATGGCCAGGAACTTGAGCCGCTCGAGCAGCGGCTTGGCCTCGTCCTGGGCCTCCTCCAGCACGCGGCGGTTGAAGGCCAGCCAGGACAGCTCGCGGTGGGCGTAGCGCTCGCGCGCCGGCACCGCGTGCTCGACCGCCGCGGGAGCCGAGGTCGCGGTGGCGCGGAAGCGCGCGGTCGGCGCCGGGGTGCGGGCGTGGGCGGCGTGCTTGTGCTTGTGGAGGTGCTTGTCGGTGCTCATGGCGTTTCCGGCGGCGGGGCGGAGTGCGGGGTCAGGCGTCTTCGCGCGGCACCACCAGGACGGTGAAGCCGAAGACCTCCTCGAACAGGCTCGACTTGCCCTCCACCGACCAGCGCTCGAGCGCGACCTGGCGGCGGTCGACGTGGATCAGGAAGTCCTCGCCGCGCACCTCGCAGCGCAGGCGCGTGATGCGCTGGGTGCGCTCGACGTCGAGCGCGTAGGCGAGGCGCAGGATCGCCGCCAGGTAGCTGACCACCACGCGGCCGCGCCGCGGCAGCGACTGGAACTCCTGGTGGTGCGGCTCGGGCGGGCTCTTGCGGTGGTAGCGCGCGATGTTCGCGACCAGGTCCTTCTCCAGCGCGCTCAGCCCGGCGATGTCCACGCTCTGGATGATGTACATGGTGTGCTTGTGGCGGTTGCGCACGTTGATGAACGAGCCGATGTCGTGGACCAGCGCCGAGAACTCGAGCAGCGTGCGCTCGCGCTCGCCGAGGTGGTGCAGCTCCGCGGTCTGGTCGAAGATCTGCACCGCCAGCCCGGCCGTGCTCTGCGCGTAGGGCAGGTTGCCGCCGTAGCGCGCCACCAGTTGGCGCGCCTCGGCGAGCAGGTCCGACGCGTCCAGGTAGTGCGCGCCGTGCGAGCCCGGCAGCAGGTCGGCGAGCATGCCGTCGCGCATGGTGAAGTGCGGCACCAGCGCGCGCTGCGCGCCGGTCTCCTGGCAGAGGTGGCGGATCAGCCCGGCCGCCGGCAGCAGCAGCGCGGCGGCGCGCGCGTCGCAGCCGCAGGCCGCGGCGCGCGCCGGCGGGGTGAGCGGCTGCATGCGCTGGAACCAGGCGTCGAGGTCCTTGGCCGAGAGCGGCTCGATCAGCGGCTTGGCCGCCGGCTGCGCGCCGCCCGGCGCGGGCTGCAGCAGGGCGTAGAGCCGGCGCACGTCGCCGCCGGTGACGACCAGGTGGTTGACCCTGCCCTTGGGCAGGCGGTCGAGCAGCATGCGCGCCGCGCCCAGCGCGAAGCGGTCGACGGTGACGCTGAAGTCGGTGCTGTCGCGCAGCGCCTTGAACTGCTCGTAGAGGCGCACCGTGCCGTAGTGCTCGTCGACCGAGTGCACCAGCTTGCCGTCGTGGAGCAGGCTGATGCAGGTGCTGCCCGAGCCGAGGTCGATGAACAGGGTGTTGCCCTGCAGGCGCTTGCCGCAGCGCTTGAGCAGGATGCGCAGCGCCTCGCCGTAGAGGCGCGCCTCCTCGGCGTTGTCGATCGCCTCCAGCACCACGCCGTGGCGGTCGCGCACGCGCTCGATCAGCACGTCGGCGTTGACCGCCTCGCGCAGGCCCGAGGTCGCCACCGCGCGCACCTCGGCGATGCCGTAGCTGCGCGCCGCGGCGACGATGCCGGCGAAGGCGTCGACCACGCCGTCCATCGCCTCGCGCGTCAGCTTGCCGGCGATGAAGCTGGTGGTCAGGTCGACCGGGTAGGCGAGGTCCTCGAGGATGCGGTAGCCGTCGCCGGCGAGCTCGGCGATGTAGGCGCGCACCGAGCTGGTGCCGCAGTCGACCACCGCCACCGGGCGGGGCGCGGCGGGGGACGCGGCGGGAGCGGTCGGGGCGTCGGCCATGGCTCAGCCCTCCTGCGGAACGCTGGCCACGGCCGCGCCGGTCGCCACCGCCTCGTCACCCAGCCGGGCGCGGCGCAGGTCGGCCGTGCGGCGCTCGAACTGCACGCTGAACTCGCCGAGGCTGGCGCGCACCAGCGGCAGCATCTCTTCGCCGAGCGCCTCGATCACCCCGCCGCCCAGGATGAAGACCTCGGGATCGACGAGGTTCGCCGCGGTGGCCAGCCCCCAGGCGGTGGCGCGCGCGCACTGCCTGAGCGCGTCGGTGGTCAGCGGGCAGCCGTCGCGCCACGCGCGCAGCAGGTCGCCGGAGCGCAGGCGGCCGTCCTCGGCGAGCTTCAGCTTGCTGCGCTTCCCGGCCTTGACGCCCTCGGCGATGATGCGCGCGATGCCGGTCTTGCTGGCGATGGTCTCCAGGCAGCCGACCCGGCCGCAGCCGCACTTCGCGGTGCCGAAGGGCGCGCGCAGGTGGCCGAGCTCGCCGCCGAAGCCGTGCGCGCCGTTCAGCACCCGCCCGGCGATGACCACCGAACCGCCCAGGCCGGTGCCGACGAACGCGCCGACCGAGCTGGCGGTGCCGCGCGCCGCGCCGTGGGTGGCTTCGCCCAGTCCGCCGAAGTTGGCGTCGTTGCCCAGCACCACGCGCTTGCCGAGCAGGGCGCCGAGGTCCTTGGCGACCGGCTTCGCGCCCCAGCCGAGGTTCGGCGCCAGCAGCACGCGGCCCTTCGCGGCGTCGACCGGCCCGGGCACGCCAACGCCGACGCTGCGCAGCTCCTTGAGCTTCACGTCCGCCTCCAGCAGCGCCTCGCGCGCGGTCTCGGCCAGGCGCGCCAGGACCTTGCGGTAGCCGAGCTCGCTCTTGGTCGAACGCCGCGACGAGCCCACCACCCGGCCCTTCCGGTCGATGACCAGGGCGTACATCTTGGTGCCCCCCAGGTCGATGCCCAGGCGGTGTTCAGGCAGGGTCTTGGACATGTCCGGCATCGCAGAGGCGTCTTTCCGCCGGAGGGTGGTGCCGGCGCAGCGCCCACGCTGGATCGGTTTGGGCGCAGTCAAGGCAAGGAAGGGGCGGAGCGGTCGGGATCCGGGGAATCTTCATGGGATCTGAACAATCATCCCGCGGGTGCGTTGTGCGTGGGCCGACGACGGCCTCCGGGGAAGGGGCGCGCCCGGGATTGGAAGCCTCGTCATCGACATGACATGGGACGTCGGCACGGCGCACATGGCGGAGCGCTACCGGACCCTTGGTAGTTGTTCCCCCAGCGGCTGCGGGATCATCCCACACATGACCACCAGCCTCGGCACTCCGCTCTCCCCTTCCGCCACCCGGGTCATGCTGCTCGGTTCCGGCGAGCTCGGCAAGGAGGTGGCCATCGAACTGCAGCGCCTCGGCTGCGAGGTCATCGCCTGCGACCGCTACGCGCACGCGCCGGCGATGCAGGTCGCGCACCGCAGCCACGTCTTCCCGATGCTCGACGGCGCGCGCCTGCGCGCGGTGGTCGAGGCCGAGCGTCCGCACCTGATCGTCCCCGAGATCGAGGCCATCGCCACCGACCACCCTGGTCGAGCTCGAGCGCGAAGGGTTCCGCGTCGCGCCCAGCGCGCGCGCCGCGCAGCTGACCATGAACCGCGCCGGCATCCGCCGCCTCGCCGCCGAGGAGCTCGGCCTGCCGACCTCGCCCTACCGCTTCGTGTCCACGCCGGCCGAGTTCGCGGCCGCGGCCGCGGCGCTCGGCTGGCCGTGCGTGATCAAGCCGATCATGTCCTCGTCGGGCAAGGGCCAGAGCGTGGTGCGCGGGCCGGAGGCCCTCGACCAGGCCTGGACCTACGCGCAGGCGGGCAGCCGCGCCGGCGCCGGCATGTGCATCGTCGAGGGCTTCGTGCGCTTCGCCTACGAGATCACCGTGCTGACGGTCAGCGCCGTCGAACGGCATCCAGTGCTGCCCGCCGATCGGCCACATCCAGATCGACGGCGACTACCGCGAGTCCTGGCAGCCGACGCCGATGTCGCCCGCCGCCTGGGCGGAGAGCCAGCGCATCGCCACGCGCGTGGTGCAGGCGCTGGGCGGGCACGGCATCTTCGGCGTCGAGCTGTTCGTCGCGCACGCCGCTGACGGCGGTGAGCAGGTGATCTTCAGCGAGGTCAGCCCGCGCCCGCACGACACCGGCCTGGTCACGCTCGGCAGCCAGCAGTACAGCCAGTTCGCGCTGCACGCGCGCGCCATCCTGGGCCTGCCGGTGCCACCCATCCGCCTGCTGCGCCCAGCGGCCAGCGCCGCCATCCTCGGCGAGGGCGAGGGCGTGCCGCGGTTCACCGGCCTCGACCAGGCGCTGGCCGTCCCCGAGAGCCAGGTGCGCCTGTTCGGCAAGCCGGTATGCACGGGCAAACGCCGGCTGGCGGTCGCGGTGGCGGCCGGGGATACCGTGGAGCAGGCGCGCGGACGGGCGCAGGAGATGGCGCAAGGTGATCGGACATCGAACTGCGCGAATAGCGGACGCGGCGCAGGGTCGGAATCGTGCAACCGACCGCCGTGGAGTCGGCCTCGTCGGGCTGTCCAGGGGCCGGTGGACATGAATCGACAACAACGGAAACCCCCGGCCGGAGCCGGGGGTTCCACGAGGCTGCGGCGGACGACGCGCTCAGACCGCGAGGCGCACGAAGCCGGTCACGGTCAGACCGTGGCGGGCGGCGTACTTCTCGACCGTCTCGCCCTTCTCGGCGTCGAGCAGCATCTCCTGCTCGAGCAGGACGCGCTCCTTGTAGAAGCGGCCGAGCTTGCCCTGGACGATCTTGGCGCGCATGGCCTCGGGCTTCGACTGCACCTCGGGGGTGGCGCTGAGGATCTCCTCCTCCTTCTTGATCAGCTCGGGGTCGACGCCGGCGCGCGCGAGCGCGACCGGGGCGGGGTTGGCCGAGGCGACGTGCAGGGCGATCATGCGCAGCTTGGCGGCGTCGCCGGTGCCGCTGACCAGGGTGGCGATCTTGCCGCCGTGGTTGTAGCCGACCACGACCGCGCCGCTGAGCGGCGCGACCTTGGCGATGACCAGGTTCTCGCCGATCTGCTGGATCTTGAGCGGGATGGCCTCGGCGACGGTGGTGCCGTCGAAGGGCGCGGCCTTGAGCGCATCGACGTCGGCGGCGCCGGCGGCGAGCGCGGTCTCGGCGAGCTTCTTGACCAGCTCCTTGAAGACGTCGTTGCCGGACACGAAGTCGGTCTGGCAGCCGAGCAGGACGAGGGTGCCCTTGCCGGGGGCCAGGGCGAGGCCGAGGCCGCCGTTGGCGGTCTCGCGGCCGGCGAACTTGTCGGCGGCGGCCAGGCCCTGCTTGCGCAGGTGGGCGATGGCGGCCTCGATCCAGGCGTCTTCGCTGGCCTGGCCCTTGGTCGCCTCGAGCGCCTGCTTGCACTTCATCATCGGCAGGTTGGTGCGGTCGCGCAGCGTCATCACGAGCTTCGCGGTGATCTCGAGCTGGGGGTTGTTCATGGGTTCCACTCAGAGGCGCGGAGGCGCCGGTTCGTGCGGGGAGCGGGGCTGGAGAGGGGCACCCGGGCGCGCGGCGCGCGCCCGGGTGGCGGGCTCACTTGGCGGCGGGCTCGGCGGCCGGGGCCGGCTCGCGGGTGATCTGGTCGGCGCGGCCCTTGGTGTAGCCGGCGAGGACGACCTTGACCACCGCCTGGATCGCGCGGATGCCGTCGTCGTTGCCCGGGATGGGCAGGTTGACCAGGTCCGGATCGCAGTCGGTGTCGACCAGGCCGATGATCGGGATGCGCAGGCGGTGGGCCTCGCGCACCGCGCTCATCTCCTTGTGCGGGTCGACGATGAACAGCGCGTCGGGCAGCTTGTTCATGGTGCGCACGCCCTCGAGGTTGCGCAGGATGCGGCGGCGCTCGCGCGCGTCGCGGGCCTGGACCTTCTTGGACTCGCGGATGTACTCCGGGCTCGACTGGTCGCGCTCGATCTCGTCGAGGCGGCGGACGCTGGCGCGCACGGTCTCGAAGTTGGTCAGCGATGCCGCCCAGCCAGCGCTCGGCGACGTAGGGCTGGCCGATGCTGCGCGCGCCGTCGCGGACGACGTCGCGGGCCTGGCGCTTGGTGCCGACGAAGAGGATGGTCTTGTTCGCCTTGCCGAGCTTGGCGGCGTAGTAGTACGCCTGGATCAGGCCGCGCACGGTCTGCTTGATGTCGAGGATGTGGATGGAATTGCGCTTGCCGAAGATGTACGGCTTCATGCGCGGGTGCCAGAGGCTGGAGGCGGTTCCGAAGTGGATACCGGATTCCAGGAGCTCCTTGACGTTGACGATGGGCATGGGTCTCTCCACTCCCTCGCGGGAGCATTCCAGTCCCCTCTGCACGGGGAGCTGGCTGGGGGCGCGCGCAGGGGTTGTGAAGAGCGCAGCCGCCGGCGCGCCCCGGTGACCCCCCGCGGACAAGCTGCGGGGAACCACGCCGGAAGCGGCGGATGTGCTCTCGGGGACGGACGATCCGCCCCGACCAGGAGGGCGGAACCATAGGGAAGGACCGCTGGGAGGTCAATACCGGCGCCAGGGGCGCGCCGCATCCCGCTCAGGCCGGGTCGACCGGGGGCAGGGCCGGGAGTGCCGGGCCTGCGCTGTCCGCGACCACCGGCAGCCCATGCCGCGACTCCTCCTGATAATGGCGCACGCCGCGCAGCATCCGCACCACCTCGACGTCGGCCGGGCGGAGTTCGGCGGTGGCGCGCAGCCGGTCGAGCGCCTGGATGAGGGACGCGGTGGGGTCGGGTACGGTCTCCTCCGCGCTGACGGCCGGCGCCTCTGCCGTGCGCGCCTCACCGCGGCGGATGCGTTCGGTCTCGGTCGAGCGCGGTCGCGGACGGCCGCCAAGGCCCCCCTGCCGGGAAGGGTCCCCCGACACGCCGCTGATCCCGGTGACTGGTGCCGCATCAGCCATGATGGGAGTATCGGCCTGGGCCCGGAGCGGGCTAAGCGAAATGTGGACATTCCTGACCAGAGTCGACTTTCCGGAGGGTCCATTGCATCTCATAGGGTTGGTTATGTGTCGAAATGACTCATTTGTCGCCTCGTGATGAGCATTCCTCAACGACCTTCTCCCCAACCGGCAACACAATTTCCTGCCTCGACCACGCTTAGGAAAGCGGGCTGGCCGAGGCGGGCGGCATCCCGGAATTGGCACGTGGGCTGCATAGGATCGGGCGTGGATGGCCAACAGCCCCACCCCATCTCATCCAACCCCTGACTCGAGGAGCCCGCCATGTTCTTCACGTCTCCATACACCGCATCCTCCTGGGACCCCTTGCACCTGCTCGATCGGCTCCTGGCCGAGACCGCCGCGGTGCCAGGCGGTCGGCTGCCCGTGTTCGCCAGCAGCCGTGGCCCGGCCATGAACGTCTGGGCCGACCCCGACCAGCTGCACGTGACCGCCGAGGTGCCCGGCATCGACCCGGACAAGATCGCCATCAACGTGCTCGGCGACACCCTGACCATCAGCGGCAAGCGTGGCGAGGGCGCCGAGGCCAGCGAGTTCACCCGCAGCTTCCAGCTTCCGTACCGCGTCGATGCGGAGCGCACCACGGCCCAGGTGCGCGATGGCGTGCTCGCCGTCACCCTGCAACGCCCGGAAGCCGAGAAGGCGCGCCGCATCGCCGTGGCGACCGCCTGAGGCACCACCCACCACCACACCCATCATCAGCACAGGATCACGCCATGACCAGCAAGCCCCTCGCCCAGCGCAGCGCGCAGGTCCCGACCGCCACCCCGGAACGCCCGCGCGCGCGCACCCGCTCCCCCGCGGTGAGCATCACCGAGAACGACGACAGCATCATCCTCGCCGTCGACCTGCCCGGAGTCCCCGGCAACCAGGCCGAGGTGACGGTCGAGAACGGCGTCCTCAACATCCGCGGCCAGGTGGCGGCGGACACCCGCGAAGGCGCCACCGCCGTGCACCGCGAGTACGAGGCCCTCGACTTCGAACGCTCCTTCACCCTGCCCGAGGACGCCGACGGCAGCCGCGTCAGCGCCACCAGCAAGAACGGCGTGCTGCGCGTGGTCCTGCCCAAGCGCGCCGAGGCCGCCCCGCGCCGCATCGCGGTGACCGCTGGGTGACGGCGAGGTGCTCGTTGCGAGTTGCGAGTTGCGAGGAGTGTGCGGTGGCAATGTGCCTTCCTCGCAGCTCGCAGCTCGCAGCTCGCAGCTCGCAACTCGGCCGCCTGGCCGTCGCTTCGCGCCTTGCCGCGCCCCCGGACCCGCCACCATGCGCGCATGCCCGCCACCTTCACGCCGGAGATGCGCCTGCACGACGGCCGCGATTATTCGCGGGTGTTCAATCGTCAGCAGAAGGCGGCGGGCCGCCACGTGGTGCTGCTGCTGCGGCCGCGCGCGCCGGGCAGCCGCGCGCGGCTGGGCATCATGATCTCGGCCAAGACCGCACCGCTGGCGGTGCGCCGCCACCAGCTCAAGCGCTGGGTGCGTGAACTCTTCCGCCTGCAGCTGCACGTCCCCCTCGCCGCGCACGACGCGGTGGTGCTGTTCCGCTGCGACCCTCCTGAGGACGGCCACGCGCTGATCGATCGCGAACTGCTCGGCCTGGTCGCGAAGGCTGCTCGCAGCGCCGGCGGTCGCCGGCGGCAGCCGCGGTCCACGCCAGCACACAGGGCGGCGCCCCGGCAGGCGGCCCGCCAGCGCGGCGTGGAGCGCGCCCATGATCCGCGCGCTGCTCATCGCCGCGATCGGCTTCTACCGCCGCCGCATCTCGACCGCTCAAGCCGCCACTCTGCCGGTACCGGCCAACCTGCTCGGAATACACCGCGGAAGCGATGCAGAAGCACGGCCTGTGGCGTGGCAGCGGCCTGGCCGCACGGCGCATCTGCAGCTGCCATCCATGGGGAGGGCACGGCTACGACCCGGTGCCGGAGGCGCCCACGTCGGCCCCGTGACCCCAGCCGCGCAGGCTGCAGTCACTGCGCCACGACCCTTGCACAGCACGCCTGACGCATTTTCCCGCAGCCTTCATCCCCCCAGCATCCCATCGATCGTCAAGCGCATGACGTCGATCCCGTTCGCCCAGGTCGTCCCGGGGGGCGCGACCTCGGGGACGAGGACCTGGAAGATCGGCACCAGGGGCTTGTCGGGCGCCAGCTGGAAGACGTCGCCGACGCGCTTGTCGTTGTACTTGAGCGTGGCCTTGCCGTCGGCGGCCACCGCGATCTCGACGGTGATGACGTCCGTGCTCTTGAAGTAGAGCTCGCGCTTCTCCGCCTCCTTGACCGGGCTGTACGAGCCGTCCTCGGCGGTGCGCACCGGGATGACCTTGTGGTCGAGCGGCTTGGAATTGCCGAGCGCCAGGCGCAGGCGCTGGTCGCCGGAGCGCACGCCGACCAGCGCCCAGGCGGTGGTGGGGCGCAGATAGATCTGCGCGGTGACGGTGAGCGGCGGCAGCAGCGCGGCCTTCCACGCCACCTCGGGCATCGCCGCCTCGGTGGCGGGCGGCTTGACGGTCTTGGTAGTCGTCCAGGACAGGCCCTTGACCGTGTAGGAGAGGCTGGCGGCGTCGGTGAAGTCGCCGAGCTGCGCGGCCACGTGGCCGGTGAAGTCGTAGACCACGGTCACCTCGCGCCCGCGGCGCGTGATCGGCGCCTGGATGTCGAGCACGCGCGCGTTGGCCTCGAGCGCGGCGACCGCCTTGGCGATGGGATCGCCGGCGATCGCCTTCAGCGCGTCGGCGGTCTCGGGAGCGCGCCACAGCCACAGCATCGCCGCGTAGGCGCGCGGGCGGTCGGCGGGCTGGTTGGCCAGGTACTCGACCAGCGCCTTGTCGACCAGGTCGGCGAGCGGCAGCTGCGTGCTCTTGCGGTCGCGCTGGACCTCGTTGCCGCCATCGCGGAAGGTGACCTTGTCGGAGGTGATCGAGACGATCTCGACCTTGGCGGTGCGCCCGGCGAACTGCACGTCGCATTTGAGGTTGCGGCCGCGCACGTAGAACTGGATCGCGGTCTCGGCCTTGAGCGCGAGCTCGGCGAGGTCGTCGAAGGCGGCGACCGCGGCCTGCGCCTCGGGAGCGCTGAACTTCGGCGCCTCGCTCTTGGCCAGCGAGCTGATGCGCTTGTGCATGTTGGGCATGCCGCCGCCGCGGATCTCCTCGAGGCGCTCGCCCAGGGCCAGCCACAGCGCGTGGTCGGCCGCGGCGGTGGCGGGACTGGCGGCGGTCCCGGCTGCTGACCCGGACCGGGGCCCGGCGTGGGCGGCTTGAGCAGGTCGGCGATGCGCTGCGCGCCCTGGTCGGTGAGCGCGGCGACCGCGTCCTCGGGCAGGGCGCTGGCCTTGATCTCGCCGGTGAGCAGGTCGACGTCCTCGCGCTTGGCCGCCGCGGCGATGCGCTCGCCGTAGGTCTTGCGCAGGTCGACGAGCGCCGTCAGGTAGTGCGCGTGCAGGCCATCGAGGCGCTCGCGGCCGCCCGGCGGCAGCGCCGCGGCCTCGGCCTGCAGGCGGCCGTACAGGTCGCGCGCCTGGTTGAGGTTGTGCCCGGCGATGGCCTTCTGCAGCTGGTCCAGGGCGGCGAGGCGCGCATCGCTCGCGGCCTGGCGCTGCTGCGCGGCGAGCGCGGCGCGGCGCCGGCCATCCTCGTCCTTGAGCAGGGCCTGGGCGGCGGGCGCGGTGAACGCGGGGTCGGCGATCAGCTTCTGCAGGGCGGCGCTCGCCTTCTCGGGGTCGCCGGGCAGCACCGCGATCGCGGCGCGCACCTGCTCGAGCTGCTGGGCCTCGCCCGCTTCGGCGCGCTCGGCGTGGCCGCCGCCCCAGTTGAGGCGCAGGATGACCATCAGCACCACCAGGCCGCCGAAACCGTAGACCAGGTTGCGCGCCCACGGCGGCATTGGCCTTCGCGCTCGCGCGCCGCCACCCCGCCGGCCGGCCAGTTGGTGGTGCGCACGCGCCGCGAGATGCCCGCCGCGCCGCCGTGCACCACGCCGCTGATCGCCGCCGTGACGGCGTCGCGCATCTCGGCGCAGGTGGAGAAGCGCTCCTCCGGAGTCTTGGCCATCAGGCGCAGCGACAGCTGGCGCCACGGCTCGGGCAGCTCGGGCACCACCGACTTCGGGTCCGGGACCGGATCGAAGACGTGCGACTTCATGATCGCCTTGGCGTTCTCGCCGCGGTACGGCGGACGCCCGGTGAGCATGTGGAAGAGCGTCGCGCCCAGGCTGTACTGGTCGCTGCGCGAGTCGACGGCCAGGGCGCGCGCCTGCTCGGGGCTCATGTACAGCGGCGTGCCCATGACCTTGCCGCGGCCCTGCTCGTCGCGCTCGGTGACGCCCTCCTCGTTGCCGAGCTGCAGGGCCAGGCCGAGGTCGGCGAGCTTCACCAGCCCGGTGTTGGTGAGCATGATGTTGTCGGGCTTGATGTCGCGGTGGACGATGCCCTGGGCCTCGGCGTAGGTCAGCGCGGAGGCCATGCCGAGCATGATCTTGCCCACCAGCGACAGCGGCACCGCGCCCTGCCGCTCGATGACGTCCTTCACCGACTCGCCGTCGACGTACTCCATCGAGAAGTAGTCGAGCTCGCTGGTCGGGTCGCCCGGCATGGGCGCCTTGCCGACGTCGTGCACGGCGATGATGTTGGGGTTGTTGAGGCGGCCGGCGGCGCGCGCCTCCTCGACGAAGCGCTTGGCGAAGCTGGGGTCCTGCTTGACCAGGCGCGGCGCCAGGATCTTGAGCGCGACCACGCGGTCCATGCTCAGCTGCTTGGCGCGGTAGACCTCGCCCATGCCGCCCTTGCCGACCATCTCCTGGATCTCGTATCCGGCGAGCTGCTGTTTCGGTTGCAGGAGTTGGGCCATGGAAGATCGCTTCTTAGTCGCAGGCCAGGAGGCGGCAAGAGTCGACAGGTCGGCGCGCAGGAGGTGGGGTGGCTGGCACGGCGGCTGGAGGTGGATACCCTGCGGTACCCAAACCATTGCCGGACAAGCGCGCGCCACCACCACCAGCGTGTGCCGCGCCGCCGGACGCGGCCCGTTCCACCGCCGGGAAGCCATGCTCCACCGCCTCACCCTCGTCGGCTACCGGGCCTGCGGCAAGAGCACCATCGGCAGGATCGTCGCCGATCGCCTGCATTGGCCGTTCCATGATGCCGACGTGCGCATCGAGCAGCACCTGGGCACGTCGATCGCGGAGTGCTTCGCCCAGCAGGGGGAAGCGGCCTTCAGGAAGGCCGAATCCGCTGTCCTGGCGGAGATCCTGGCCGGTCCGGAGCCGCTCATCCTCGCCACGGGGGGCGGGGCGGTGCTGTCTGTGGAAAACCGCGACCTGTTGCGGACGCGCGGCGGAACGGTGGTCTATCTCGAAGCATCCGCCGCCGTGCTCCAGGCCCGGCTGCGGGCCGACGCCGGGGACCGTCCGAGCCTCTCCGGCGCGGACGTAGCCGAGGAAGTACCGGCGATTCTCGCCAAGCGCGCCCCGTTGTACCACAATGTGGCCCACCGTGTGGTCGATGCCAGCCTGGCACCGGGGGAGATCGTCACCGCGCTGCTGCGCATTGTGGAGAACTTGCCGGAAATCGGTCAATAGACCCCCCTGGTCAGCGCCGCAGCGGTGCCACATTGGCGCCGTCCGCGGTCGCGGACACCATCAGGCCCGCACGCCCCGGAACCGCCCCGCTGATGATCGACCAGTCGCCATCCGAGCGCCACCTGCCACGCGGCGCCCAGCGCCGCGCAGAGGCCGCGCAGGCGGCCTCGCGCGAGCTGCCCAACAACGCCGAGCTCGAGAAGGCGGTGCTGGCGGTGCTGCTCGACGGCCGGCACGCCATGGCGATGCACAAGGTGCGCGCCATCGCCGAGCACCCGCTGGCCTTCTTCCAGCGCGACCACCGCATCGTCTACCTGGCCGCGCTCGAGCTCGATGACGACGGTCACCGCATCGACGCCCAGGCGGTGGCGGAGCTGCTCAGCCGCTACGACTTCAAGGCCGTGCTCGAGCGCCTGCGCCAGCAGCAGCTGCTGCTCGACAGCGACCAGCTCGACGGGCTGGGCCGCGCCGGCCTCAAGACGCTGTACCGCCGCGGGCCCGGCGACGACGCCGCCGCCTACGAGGACAGCGCGCTGGCCGCGATCGGCGGCTTCAACGCCGTCGCCGATCTCGCCGGGGCCTTCGCGCCGGCCGCGGGCATCGAGCGCAACATCACCCTGCTGTGGGACTACTACCTCAAGCGGCGCATGATCACGCGCCTGCTCGCGCTGTGCGACAAGGCCTACCGCACGCCGGACAGCTTCAGCAAGCTGCTCGACGACGGCAGCCAGCAGTTCCTCGAGCTCTCGCGCCACAGCCGCACCGCCACCGTGCACGGCCTGGCCAACGTCGTCGACGAGACCCTCGACGACATCCAGCGCACCATCAACTCGCCCGAGATCGGGGTGAAGACCGGCATCCAGGACGTCGACGACAAGCTCATGTCGCTGCGCCCGGGCGGCCTCTACGTGCTCGCCGCGCGCCCGGGCGTGGGCAAGACCTCGCTGGCGCTCAAGATCGTCGCCAACATCGCCGGCCACTCCGAGCACAAGCACGGCGTGCTGTTCTTCAGCCTGGAGGTCGACCGCAAGGACCTGGTCAAGAAGCTGCTGTCGGCCGAGGCCGGCGTCGAGTTCAAGGCGCTCGAGACCGGCGTGCTCGAACCGCACGAGATGGACCTGCTCGCGGCCTCGGCCACGGCGTTCAAGGGCTGGAAGCTCGACCTGATGGACGTCTCGGACCTGACCGTGCAGGCGCTGCGCTCGGTGGTGAAGCGGCGCATGCTGGAGACGAACGGCGAGCTCAAGCTGGTCGTCCTCGACTACCTGCAGCTGCTGAACTCGGCGCGCCCCGACGCCAGCGAGTATGAGAAGGTCTCCGAGATCAGCCGCGTGCTGAAGGTCATGGCGCGCGAGCTGCGCATCCCGGTGATGGCGCTGTCGCAGATGTCCCGCGACAGCGAGAAGGGCGTCGGCACCCAGCCGCGCGACCCGCGCCTGTCCGACCTGCGCGGCTCCGGCTCGATCGAGCAGGACGCCGACGCCGTGATCTTCATGCACCGCACCGACCAGGGCGACGGCGGCAAGGCCGACGACTGCCGCAAGGTCAAGATCATCGTCGCCAAGAACCGCTTCGGCCCGACCGGCGACTGCGCGATGAACTTCTACCCCGCCAAGATGCGCTTCGAGATGGCCGCCCGCGAGGAGCCGCAGGAGGGCGAGGAGCACGAGCAGAGCTACCACCGCGCGAAGAAGGACCGGGCGAACTCCACGCCGGGGGCGGAGGAGGATTTGTTTTCGTGATGGGGGCAGGCGCTGGGCGCTAGGCGCTAGGCGCTAGGCGCTAGATAGGCGAGCGAGGAGGTCGCTGCCATCAAGCACACGTTGAATTCATGGGAGGTGGGCGATTACTCGGGAGATCCAGGCGACTCCAGCGCACAGGCCTAGCGGCTGGCGGCTGGCGCCTTCCAGCGCCCAACGCTCCCCCTGGCCCCCTGGGCCGCCCCCCCTATTCTGCGCGGCCTGGGAGATGCGATGTCCGTGTCCTCCGGTCCTTGGCTGCGCTGGGCGTTGCCGGCGGCGCTCGCCGTGGTGCTGGCGCTGAGCGCCTATTCCTGGTGGGTCCAGCCAGAGAACACCCGCGTCTGCTTCGTCGCGCTGCCCACCGGGGCGCAGGCCAGCATCGTCCTCGCCGACCAGTCGCCGCAGCAGCGCGCGCCCGAGGACCGGCCCTGCCCGGCGTGGCGCCTGCAGTTGCGCATCGATAGCGCGGTCAAGCCGCCGGGCCCGGAGTGGATGATGTTCGAGGGCGCCAAGCCCGGCGAAGGCTACGAGCTGCACTGGCTGCCGGGGCGGCTCGGATTGCAGGTGTTCCGCGCGGGCGAGGCGGTGCTGCTCGGCAGCGCCTCGCTCGAGCGCTTCCCGGAAGAGGTGGTGTTCGCGCGCCGCGGCTACCGCCTCGCGCTCGAAGTCGATGGCCACGAGGTGCTGACCTGCCTCGACCCCCTGCCGACCCCGCCGCCGGTGTCGTGGGGCTTCCACACCGCCGGCCCGCTCGGCGACACCAGCATCAGCCTCTACGACGACCGGCGGCTGCTCACGGCCGCCGAGAGCACGGCGCTGCGCAGCGACCCGCGCGCGCTGGTGCCGCTGCTGGCCGACACCGGGCGCGCCGACCACGCCCTGATGCGCGTGCGCTACGCGCTCGGCGCGTTCGACCCGGGACGCAACCCGGGCGGGATGGAGCGCGCCCTCGAGGACGCCAACGCCGCGGTGCGCGGGCTCGGCGCCCTGCACCCCGACCGCGCGCGCCTGCAGACCTGGCTCGCCTGGGGCGAGGTGCTGCTCGAACTGGCGCGCCAGGACGGCGACGCCGTCGACCTCACCAACGCCGCGCTCGAGCAGCTGATGGTGCTCACCCAGCAGGACCCGGTCGGCGAGTCGGCAGGGCTGCTGCTGCACCTGCTGGACCGCCTCGCGCAGCGCGCCTGCGCCAGACCGGCCTTCCGCACCGCGCCGGAGGAGGTGCTGCGCGCGCGCGCCGCCTGGCTCGGCCTGCTCGGGTCGGCCGCCGACGCCGCCCGCGCGGCGCTGCCGCCGGGCAGCGGCAGCGACTGGGGCCTGGAACTCGACCTGCTGGTGCACGCCACCGCCTGCCTGCGCGGCCGCCCCCCGGAGGCGACCCCGGCCGACCGCCCGGAGTGGCTGGTCAGCCGCTGGCGCGCCCTGGCGGGCTTCAATCCCGATGCCCAGGCCTTCACCAGCCCGATCCCGGCCAGTCCCGACGACCGCAACCCGATCCGGCCGGCGCTCGACCGCGTGCTGCAGAGCGCGGACCTCGAACCGGTCGCGGCGCTGGTGATGCGCGCGCGCATCCTCGACGCGCTCGACCGCCCGGTGTCCGCCGCGGCCGGCGCCGAGGTCCAGGCCGACATCCACCGCGCCACCGAGCAGTCCCTGCAGGCGGCGCGCGACAACGCGCCGCTGCGCGAGGCGCTGCTCGCCCAGGCGCTGCTCGTGCTGCGCGGCTTCGGCGACGCCAACGCGGCGCTGCTGGCCCTCGACCCCGACCCCAAGCACAAGGACGCCACCGCCGACGGCCTGCCCCTGGCGCGCCGCGACCCGCTCGCCTACGCCCTCTACCGGCTCATCCAGCACCGTCTGGGCGACAGCCGCGGCGCCGGCAAGGGTCTGCTCGACAGCGCGCCCGCGGTGACCCTGCCCGACACGCTCTCGCGCTACGACCGCCTGCTGAGCGGCCGCCCCGACGCCATCCAGGAGGTCTTCCTCACCGACCCCGCCCTGCTCCCCGCCGCCCAGGCCCTGGCCGCCGCCCTGGCCATGCAGGAGGTCGTCGATCCCGACGCCAAACCCGCCTGGAAGCTGCTCGACATGCTGCCCTGCTACACCCTGCCCCTGGGACTGCTGGCGCCGCGCAGCGGGCCGGTGGGGGGGACGGGGAAGGGGCAGCTGGTGCCGTGAGACCCGAGGCCCGAGGCCCTAGACCCTAGACCCTAGACCCTAGACCCTAGACCCTAGACCCTAGGGACAACAAACCACGACTGAGGGTCGGTGACGTGTTCAAATCTCCGCTCTGAAGAATCGGGCACTTCGTCATCCGTGCCTCGCATCGGTCAACTGGTCTAGGGTCTAGGGTCTAGGGTCTAGGGTCTAGGGTCTAGGGTCTAGGGTCTAGGGTCTAGGGTCTAGGGTCTAGGGTCTAGGGTCTAGGGTCTAACGTCTAACGTCTAGGATCTCCAAGGTCCCAGAAGTCGAATTTGCCCATTCCCTCCCGCCGCCCGGCGCGATCATGCCGCGCCCCCGCTGGATGCCTGCCATGCCTCTCCCCACCGTCGCCATCGTCGGACGTCCCAACGTCGGCAAGTCCAGCCTCTTCAACCGGCTGGTCGGCGAGCCCATCGCGATCGTCGATCCGACGCCCGGGGTGACGCGCGACCGCCTGCTGCACACCGTCGACCGCGACGGCTGGCGCTTCACCGTGGTCGACACCGGCGGCATCGGCATCGTCGACGAGGCCAAGCTCGAGGCCGACGTCTACCGCCAGGTCGAGCGCGCCATCAACGCCGCCGACCGCATCATCTTCCTGACCGACGGCCGCGACGGCCTGACCCACCAGGACCGCGAGATCGCCGAGACCCTGCGCCCGCACAAGGACCGCGTGGTGGTGGCCGTCAACAAGCTCGACCACGAGGGCCTCGATGCGGAGGTCTACCCGTTCATGACCCTCGGCCTGGGCGAGCCGATGGGCATCAGCGCGGCGCAGGCGCACGGCCTGCACGACCTGCTCGAGCGCGTGTGCGGCGACCTGCCCGGGGCCAAGGCCGACGCGGTCATCGACCCGCCCGAGCCCGACGGGCGCATCCGCATCTGCCTGGCCGGGCGGCGCAACGTCGGCAAGTCGTCGCTGACCAACGCGCTGTGCGGCGAGGAGCGCGTCATCGTCGCCGACCTGCCCGGCACCACCCGGGACGCCGTCGACGTGCCGCTCGACACGCCGCAGGGCCAGTTCGTGCTGATCGACACCGCCGGGCTGCGCAAGAAGAACCAGATCGAGCAGGACCTCGAGTTCTACGCCGCCTGCCGCACCGAGCGCGCGATCAAGCGCGCCGACGTGGTGCTGCTGGTGCTCGACGCCGGCGACGAGGTCGGCATGGTCGACAAGAAGATCGCGCACTTCTGCGAGGTCGAGGGCAAGCCCACGGTGATCGTCATCAACAAGTGGGACATCGCCGAGAAGGGCGGGGCCAAGCGCGCCGAGTACACCGAGTGGCTCAAGGACCGCCTGCCCGGCCTGCGCTACGCTCCGGTGACGTTCACCTGCGCGCTGACCGGCTACAACGTCGACGACGCGCTGCGCCTGGCGACCGAGCTGCACGCCGAGAACCACGAGCGCGTATCGACCAGCGAGCTCAACGAGATCATCGAGGCGGCGATGCAGCGCCGCCGCCCGCGCCGCCTGGGTCCGGTGCCGACCAAGATCTACTACGGCACCCAGGCCGACTCCGTGCCGCCGACCTTCGTGTTCTTCGTCAACCGCACCGACTGGATCGAGGCCGGCTACTCGCGCTACCTGGAGAATTTCCTGCGCGACCGCCTGGCCTTCAAGCGCGTGCCGGTGAAGATCCTGTTCAAGGCGCGCGAGAGCGTCTTCCACGACCAGCTCGACCAGCGCCGCGTGGTCCAGGCCCGCACCAAGTCCGAGCGCCGCGCGAACCTGATCGTGCCCAAGTCGAACAAGCCCCGCCGCCAGCCCAAGGGCGGGACGAAGGGCGCGGGCAAGCGCGGCAAGAAGTGAGGGCCGTCCGCCCATGAACTGGCTGCTCGTCCCCGCCGCCTACCTGCTCGGCTCGGTGAGCTTCGCGTGGTTCGCGGGGCGCATCAAGGGCATCGACCTGCGCCAGCACGGCTCGGGCAACCTCGGCGCGACCAACGCCGGGCGGGTGCTCGGCAAGGGCTGGTTCCTGGCGGTGTTCACCGCAGACCTGCTCAAGGGGCTGCTGCCCGTCATGTACGCAATGGACCTCGCCGCGCGTCACGAAGCGAGCGGGTCACTGCCAGTGGCGGTCGGCGCAGCGGTGATCATAGGGCACGTCTTCACCTGCTTCTTCGCCTTCAAGGGCGGCAAGGCCGTGGCCACCTCCCTGGGCGTGATCACCGGCCTGGTACTGAAGGTCGCGGCCGTCGTCCTGGGGATCTGGATCCTGATCTGGGCGCTCGCCTACGCGATCTTGCGGAAACCCAGCGAGGCGGTCGGACCGGCATCGGTGGTGGCGGCCCTCGCACTGCCCTTCGTCTACCTGGCGATCTACCCGGATCCGCTGAGCCTGCTCGCCATTCCCCAGACCCTGTTCATGTTCCTGGCCAGCGCCCTGGTCGTGGTGCGCCATCGCAGCAACATCGCGAAGCTGCTGAAAAAACGGACCGCTGGCTGATGGCGAGGCCGGCATGCACCAGTGGTCGAGCTGGCGCTCGACCCTCCCGGCGGACTGGAACGGCGCTCAGAGCGCGCGGGTGGACTCGCGAGCGACCGCCGGAGGGTCGAGCGCCAGCTCGACCTTTGGTCGGGAACCGACCGCTGGAGCGTCCCGAGCCGCTCACCACACGGTAGCCGCCAGACGGTCATCGCTCAGCTTTCGGCCCCCGGCGGCGGCATCAGCTGCATCAGCGCCTGCCGCGCCCGGTACAGCCGCTTCTCGACGTTCGGCAGCGCCAAATCGAGCAGTTCGGCGATCTGCTCGTAATTGAGGCCGGCGTCGTACTTCAAGGCGAGGATCTCGCGGTAGGACGCGGGCAGCTTCTGCAGCGCGGCGCGCAGCGGTTCGAGCTGGGGGTCCTCGGGCACCACCTCGGGCCGGACGTGGTCGGCGGCGGCCTGCAGGTCGACGCCGCGCGCGCGCGCGTGGCGGCGCAGCCAGCTCACCGCCTCGTTGCGCACGATGGTCGACAGCCAGGCCGGAAAGGTCACCGGGTCGCCGAGCTGGCCGAGGCGCTCGTAAGCGCGCAGGAAGGCCTCCTGCACGGCGTCATCGACCGCCACGTCGTCGCCCAGGACGCCGCGCGCGACGGCGCGCGCGCGCAGCAGGTGCATGGACACGAGGGCCTCGAAGGCCGTGCGGTCCCCGCCGAGCACGCGCTGCACCAGTTCGGCGTCAACCTCCGACATGGTCCGACTCTCGGCTGCGGCCGGGCGGAAACAGGCGTTTTCCGTTTTCCGGGCGGCACGGCGATTGAGACTGCCGCGCATGCCCACCGCCACGCCTGGCCGCCGTCCCATCCGCACCATCACCTTCGACTGGGGGGACACCCTGGCCGCCAACCACGGCATGCCCTACCTGGCCACGCAGCGCCGCGCCTTCGGCCGGCTCGCCGCCGACCTGCGCGAGCTCGGCTGCGCGGTCCCGGACGGCTGGGTCGAGGCGGCGATGGCCGAGCTGGCCGTGCAGTGGCGCGGCACGATCGACCCCGCGCGCAACCCCGAACACAAGGAGTTCGACTTCGCCGCCATGCTCGACCGCTGGGTCGGCGCGGCCGAGGCGCTCAGCGCCGACCCGCACCGCCTGCGCCACGCGGTGACGCGCTGCACCTCCACGCTCACCGACACCGTCATCCCGTACGCCGATGCCGCCAGCGCCCTGAGCCTGCTCAAGGTGCGCGGCTTCCGCATCGGCATCCTCTCGCATGTGCCGTGGCCCGGCCCCGCCTGCCGCGCGTGGTTCGAGCGCCATGGCCTGGCCGGCTACATCGATTTCTACAGCCTGAGCAGCGAGATCGGATGGATCAAACCCAATCCGCGCCATTACCAGCACGCGCTCGACCATGCGGGCTGCGCGGCCGCCGAGGTCCTCCACGTGGGCGACCACCCGGACCGCGATATCGTCGGCGCCCGCGCTTTCGGCTTCCGCACCTGCTTGCGCATCACCGAAAACATGTATCCCCAGGACGCGCTCGCCACCTGTCGACCGGACGCTGAGATCCTGCATCTGGGGGAGGTCCTGGGCGTGGCGACGTCGTTGAGATAGAGCCGAGCGAGGCACGAGGTGAGTGGAAGGGCGATTCAGAGTGGCGCGTCGCGGGGCACGAGGCAGGCAGGGTCGGGTCACGTCCCGAGGGCCACGCTCGGCCTGGCCTGCGCCCGGCTCGCGCCGCAGCGCCAACGCCCCCCGCTGTACCCTTGCCCCCATGTCGGCGGCCCGACAATCGCATGCATGCGCACGACGATCAACACCAGCGAGGCGCCCGCGGCGATCGGGCCGTACAGCCAGGCGGTCCGCCATGACGGGCTGCTGTGGTGCTCGGGACAGCTCGGCCTGGAGCCGGCGAGCGGCGCCTTCCGCAGCACCGAGACCGTGGCCCAGGCGGAGCAGGCGCTGCGCAATCTCGAGGCGATCTGCCGCGAGGCGGGCACCAGCCTGACCAAGGCCCTGCGCCTGACCATCTACCTGGTCGACCTCGCCGACTTCCAGGCGGTCAACGCCGTCTACCAGGGCTATTTCGAGGCGCCCTATCCGGCCCGCGCCACCGTCCAGGTCGCCGCCCTGCCCAAGGGCGGGCGGGTCGAGATCGACGCCGTGGTGGCGATCTGAACCCCCCACGCCCGCCCGCCGCCGCTTCAACAGCCAACTCCCCATGACGTACCACGTTTCAGGTTGCGCGGTACCCCGCCGGCTGCCGTCGAGGAACCGACCCTTCATGCCCAGTCCGTCCTTCCGCCCGCTGCTGGCCGCGCTCGTGCTGGCCGCCGGGGCCTTCCTGGCCGCGTCGGGCCAGGCCGCCGAGTCGCAGCGGCCCTTCGTCCACCACCTCTTCACCGACAACCTGGTCCTGCAGCGCGACCTGGCGGTGCCGGTGTGGGGCTGGACCGAGCCGGGCAAGACCGTCACCGTGACCCTCGAGGGCAAGAGCGCGACCGCCACCGCGGGCGCCGACGGGTACTGGCTGGCCAAGCTGCCGCCGCTCGCTCCGGGCGGGCCGTTCACCCTGAGCGTCAGCGGGCCGCAGACCGCGACCTTCGCCAACGTCCTGGTCGGTGATGTGTGGCTGTGCTCCGGGCAGTCGAACATGGAGATGGGCGTCGGCGCGATCAACGCCCCTGACGAGATCGCCAAGGCCGCCAACCCCCAGATCCGCCTCTACAGCGTGGCGCACCGCGTCTCGACCGCGCCGGACCCGACCCTGAGCGGCCACTGGGAAGCCTGCACCCCCGAGACCATCGCGGCGGGCGGGTGGGGCGGCTTCTCCGCGGTCGGCTACTTCTTCGGCCGCCACCTGCAGAACGAGCTCAAGGTGCCGATCGGCCTCATCCACTCCTCGTGGGGCGGCACGCCCATCGAGGCCTGGACCAGCGCCACGGCGCTGAAGACGGTGTCCGAGATGCAGCCGGTGGTGGCGCAGCTGGAGCAGGCCCTGGTCGACGCCGCCAAGGGCGGCCTCGACTTCGACCAGCAGATGACCGAGTGGTACGCGAAGAACGACCCGGGTTCGGCGAACGGCCTGGGCTGGGCCGATCCCGGTTTCGACGCGCACGACTGGCAGGCCATGGAGCTGCCCGGCAACTGGGAGGGTCGCGGCCTGCCCGACTTCGACGGCCTGGTGTGGTTCCGCCGCGAATTCGAGGTGCCGGCGGAGTGGGCGGGCAAGGACCTGCACCTGTCGCTGGGCCCGATCGACGACATGGACACCACCTGGATCAACGGCACCAAGATCGGCGAGACCGGGACGTGGAACACGCCCCGCGAGTACACCATCCCCAACAAGCTGGTGAAGCCGGGGCGCAACCTGATCACCGTGCGCGTGCTGGACACCGGCGGCCAGGGCGGCATCTACGGCGAGGCCGCGGCGCTCTGGGTCGGGCCGGACGGCGATGCGACCAAAAGCGTCAAGCTCGCCGGACCGTGGCAGTTCCACGCCTCGACGCCGCTCGCCAAGTGCGCGCCGCTGCCGCAGAACCCGCAGGCCGTCAACCAGAACACGCCGGCGACGCTGTACAACGGCATGATCGCCAACCTGGTGCCCTACGGCATCAAGGGCGCGATCTGGTACCAGGGCGAGGCCAACGCCAACAACGGCCAGCTCTACCGCCGCCTGCTGCCGACGCTGATCGGCGACTGGCGCCAGCGCTTCGACGAGGGCGACTTCCCCTTCCTGGTGGTGCAGCTCGCCAACTTCATGAATCGCCAGGACGCGCCCACCGATCCGGGCTGGGCGAGCCTGCGCGAGGCGCAGGCGCTCACCGCGCAGCGCGTCCCCAAGGTCGGCCTGGCGGTGGCCATCGACATCGGCGAGGCCGGCGACATCCACCCCAAGAACAAGCAGGAGGTCGGCCGCCGCCTCGCGCTGGCCGCCCAGGCCATCGCCTACGGCCAGCAGGTCGAGGCGTCCGGCCCGGTCTACGCCAGCATGGAGATCCAGGGCGACAAGGTGCGGCTGCACTTCACCCACGCCGGCGGCCTGGTCGCGCGCGACTACGCCGGCAAGGCCGCGGACAAGCTGGTCGGCTTCGCCATCGCCGGCGAGGACGGCCATTTCGTCTGGGCCGACGCCGCCATCGACGGCGAGACCGTGGTGGTCTCGGCCGCCGGCCTGGCGAACCCGAAGGCGGTGCGCTACGCCTGGGCGGACAACCCGGCGTGCAACCTGTACAACGGCGCGGGACTGCCGGCGGTGCCGTTCCGCACGGACGCGCCGAAATAGGCCATGGCGATGCGAATAGGATAGAACCGCCAAGACGCCAAGGCCGCCGAGGTGAGACGTTCGTGAGCTGTCGCCGCGCTCGACCGAGTGTCGGTATCCCACGTATTTCCCCCGCCTGCCGGCCAAGTCCCGATTTCCTCGGGCTTGGCGCCCTTGGCGTCTTGGCGGTTCTATCGGCTGTCCTTCCTCGCGATGGCGTAGCGACCGACAGGCGCCACGCTGCGGACATGCCCGACGCCGTCCTGGCCGATCCGCAGCGCATCGCGATGTGGCTCCAGCTCAAGGAGCTGACCGGGACCGGCGTGCGCAGCGTGCGGCGCTGGGGGCCGGCGGACGGGCTGGTCGATCCGCAGCCGCACAACGGGCCCGCGCCGCCCCACCAGCACGCGGTGCCGACCCTGGTGGTGTGCCTGGGGGGCGTGGTGCGCGTGCGCGGGCGCGCCACCCTCGACCTGCAGCGCGGCGAGGCCCTGGTGGTCGAGCCGGGCTGCTGGCACGAGCACGCCGCGCACAAGCCGGGTTCGACCTCGTTCGGCCTGGGCTTCCTCGCCGGGCGCTGCGACGTGCTGTTCTTCGACCACCAGCAGACCCTGTGGGGCATGGTCGGCGAGGCGCCCTACCGCGGCTGGTGCGAGCGGCTCATGCACGAGGCCGACGCCGACCGCCAGCGCGACCTGGTCGGGCAGTGCCTGACGCAGGTGGTCGGCGACCAGGCGCGCATGGTCGACTGGATCCACCCCGAGGTCCTGCGCATGGCCGCGTTCCTGTGGAACAACCTGCACCGGCCGATCAACGGCGGCGACGTGATCGCCGCCGCGGCGCTCGGCCGCTCCAAGGCGCACGTGCTGTTCAAGGCCTTCTTCGCGCGCGGCCCCAAGGAGGAGCTGATGGAGTCGCGCCTGGCCATCGCCCGCCACCTGCTGACGCGCGGCTTCACCGTGGCGGCGTGCGCGCAGCGCTGCGGCTTCCGCAGCCGCGCCGACCTCAGCCGCGCCTTCCGCCGGCGCTTCGGGACGCCGCCGAGCGCGGCCGGTGGCGGCGACCGGGACCCACGGCCCACGACCGGTCCTGCGGGCGATCCGTCCTGAGCGTGTGGACGGTTCGCTTCCGCACCCGGGGTGGCCACGAGATTTGCGCCGGGTCCGGTCGTACACTCCCGTGATGTCCCCCTCGCACGCACCCGTCCGCACTCCCACCCTGCCGACCCGCACCCGTGCCCGCGCGGCCAGCGTCGCCGTGCTCCTCGGGATGATCGGCACGATCACCGCGGCCCAGGAGGGCGAGCCCGTGGCGGTCGGCGCGGGTTCCTACGCGCCGGCACCGCCGACGGGCGACGCCAAGCTGACCGCCGCGCTCGCCCGACCGCTCCCGCTCGAGCCGGGCGTGCCGCACCCGCCCACGCCCAGCAACCATTGGTGGACCGACCTGCTGGTCAGCCCGTATCCCGGCAAGCTGTGGGCCTACCCCGCGACCATCGGCTGCGACGGGCGCGGCGTGCGCATTCTGGTTCCCGCAGGGCTGGAACGCCGGCGGCACGGAGCTGGCCCAAGGCGAGCCGCTCGAGGTGCAGGCGCGCGAAAGCGGGGCCGAGGCGGAGGCCGGCGACGTGGTGGTCGCGGACTTCGAGGGCAAGGCCTGGCCGGCGGGCTGGACCGCAACCGGCGGCGCCTGGGGCGAGGGCCCGGCGCGCGGGCCACTGCCCGGGCAGACGCCGATCGCCGGGTTCCAGGGCCAGGCGCTGGCCTCGTCGTTCCACGGTGGCGACGGCGCGACCGGCGAGCTGCTCAGCGCGCCGTTCACCATCGGTCGCGCGCACCTCAACTTCCTGGTCCACGGCGGGCGCGACGCGGAGCGGCTGAAGGTCGACCTCGAGGTCGACGGCGCGGTGGTGCGCAGCGCCACCGGCGGCGACTCCGAGCAGTTCTCCGCGCGCAGCTTCGACGTCGGCCAGTGGCGCGGCAAGCAGGCGCGCGTGCGCCTGGTCGACCACGCCACGGGTGGCTGGGGCCACCTCGGCGTCGACCAGCTCGTGCTCAGCGAGCACGAGGACCAGGGCGGCGGCGGCGGGCTGTTCGCGCCGAACTCGACCACCGCGCTGCGCTGGGGCGACTGGACGCTGACCATGCGCCAGCACGCCGCCAGCGCCGGGCGCTGGCTCGACGTCACCTGCGGCCGCGGCCTGCCCTGCGTGTGGATCGAGGCCAAGGAGCTGGACCTGGTGGTGCCGGCGCAGGCCGAGCAGATCAGCGACCTCGCCGGGAAGCCGGTGACGTTCCCGTTCACCGGCGACAGCCTGGTGATCGCGCGCGGCGAGCGCCTGTTCGCGCTCTTCGCGCCGGAGCGCACGCGCTTCGCCCTCGCCGATGGCGCGCTGACCCTGACCTTCCCGGGCAAGGAGCGCTACCTGGTGGTCGGGCTGCTGCCGCAGCGCGCCCAGGCCGCTCTGCTCAGGACGTACGCCTACGCCATCCCGCGCGACAGCCGCTTCGACTGGCGCTACGACGTCGAGGCCGGCGAGATCGCCACCACCTGGACGGTCGACGCCGACGCGCTGCGCGGCACCGGCACCGCGGTGCTGCAGGGCTGGCTGCCGCACCACTGGCGCAGCACCCGCAACGACCTCGCCTTCCCCACGGCGGCCCCGACCTTCGCCACCCAGCGCGGGCAGCTGCGCCTGGCGCCGGGGCGCAGCTTCTCCATCGCCTGGCCCTTCAACGGCCTGCTGCCGGCGCTGCCGCCGCCCGGCGACCAGGCCGGGCTCGCGCACGCGTACGACGCGGCGCGGGTCGCCGCCGGCATCCGCGCGTGGACCGCCGAGCGGCAGGCCAAGCCGGCGGGCCAGCGCTTCGGCGCCGACACCTATTGGGGCGGCAAGGACCTGGGGGTGGCGGCGCAGTACCTCGCCATCGCGCGCGCCGCGAACCTGCCCGAGGCCGGCGCGCTGCGCGAGCTGCTCGCCGGCGCCCTGCGCGACTGGTTCACGTACACGCCGGGCGAGAAGGAGCACTACTTCGCCCGCTACCCGGCGCCGTGGCCCGGCCTGGTCGGCTTCAAGCCGAGCTTCGGTTCCGAGGAGTTCACCGACAACCACTTCCACTACGGCTACTTCACGCTGTCCGCCGCCATGCTGATGCAGAGCGACGCGGAGTTCCGCAGCGGCTTCGCGGCGTTCTCCACCCTGGTCGCGAAGCAGTACGCGTCGTGGGACCGCGCGGCCACCGACTTCCCGCGCCTGCGCACCTTCGATCCGTGGGCGGGCCACTCCTACGCGGGCGGGCGCAGCTCGCACGAGGACGGCAACAACCAGGAGTCCAGCTCCGAGGCCATGCAGTCGTGGGCCGGCGTCTTCCAGCTGGGCGCGGCGCTCGGCGACGACGCCATGCGCGCGACCGGCGCGATGGGCTACGCCATCGAGGGCGAGGCCATCCGCGAGTACTGGAACGACTGTTACGCCTGGCAGAAGCAGGCCGGCAGCGGCAACTTCCCTGCGCAATACCCGCACACCATCGTCGGCGTGCTGCGCGATCGCGACCAGGGCTTCTGGACGTGGTTCAGCGGCGCGCCGCTGCACATCTACGGCATCCAGTGGCTGCCGCTGTCGACCAGCCTGCAGTACCTCGGCCGCGATCCCGCCTTCACCAGCTGGCAGGTCGCCAACATGCTGAAGGCCCAGGGCAAGGGCCGCGCCGGGTTCGGCTTCGCCGACCTCGACGGCGACTGGGGCAACGTGGTGCTGGGCGCGGCGCTGTTCGGCGACGCCGAGGGCACGGTCGCCGCGATGGACGAGCTGTGGACCGCCCAGCACGCCATCGTCAAGGACCAGCACTTCGCGCTCGGCTACTACCTGGCGCACGCCTACCGCGCGCTCGGCGCGGTCGCCTGGGACTGCCACACCGGCATCCCGACCAGCACCGTCTTCCACGACCCGCGCTCGGGGCGCTTCACCGCGGTGGCGTGGAATCCCGCAGCCGCAGCGGTGACCGCGCCGGTGTGGCGCGCGGGGCGCGCGGTCGGCAGCATCACCGTCCCCGCCGGTGCGCTCATCGCCATTCCGGATGCGCTGCCGGCTGAGGCGGCGAAGCGGTGATGCGTCGCGGTGACGACTCGCTCCCGATGCCATCGGAAAGCGTTGGTGGCCGCTCCGCTCTCGGGGTACATTCCGTCCACGCGTTCGCCACGGATTGCGAGCAGAACGCGCCGCGGACAGGTCACATCGCCCCGTCCCCCAGGCGTTATGCTGGTGGCGCATCCGCGCCTGCCGCCCGCCGTCCAAGGAAAGCCATGACCCAGACCCCCGCCGCGCTCGCCGCCCGCCGCCCGCTCCCCGCTGTCCGCCACTCGCCGCTGGTCTCCTGCTTCTCGCTCCTCGCGCCGCACGCCTCGTGCCTGGCCCTCCTCGCCGGCGCTCTCGCCGCCCCGCTGCACGCCGCCGACCAGCCCGTCCCCGTCACCCTCGCCAAGGGCGACGCCGGCTGGCAGCTCCTGCGCGCCGGCAAGCCCTGGCTGGTCCAGGGCGCCGGCGGCGGTACCCAGCTGGAGCTGCTCGCGCGCATCGGCGGCAACACCGAGCGCACCTGGGGCGTCGGCAAGGACACCCGCGCCTACCTGGACGAGGCGCAGCGCCGCGGCCTGGCGGTGGTGGTCGGCATCTGGCTGGGCCACGAGCGCCACGGCTTCCACTGGTCGGACCAGCCCGCGGTCGCCAGGCAGCTCGCCGAGGCCCAGGCCGCGGTCCTCGCCTTCAAGGACCACCCCGCGCTGCTCGCCTGGGGACTGGGCAACGAGATGGAGGGCTACAAGGATGGCGACGACCAGGCGATCTGGCGCGGCATCGAGGACGTCGCGAAGATGGTGCACGCGAGCGATCCCGGCCACCCGACGCTGACCACCGTCGCCGAGATCGGCGGCCAGCGGGTGCCGCTGATCCACCGCCTGTGCCCGGACATCGACATCGTCGGCATCAACAGCTATGGCGGCGCGCCGTCGCTGCCCGAGCGCTACCGCAAGGCCGGCGGCACCAAGCCCTACCTGGTCACGGAGTACGGCCCGCCCGGGACCTGGGAGATCCCGCGGAACGCCATCGGCGCCGTCGACGAACCGACCAGCACCGCCAAGGGCGCGCTCTCGCGGCGGACACCAGCTTCGCCAACGTGACCTTCGCGGCCACGGCGGGCGCCTTCACCATCGGCGGCAACCGCATCGTCGTCACCGGCACCATTACCAACTCCAGCACGGCCACCGAGACCCTGGCCTGCGACATCTCCGGGACGTACGGGTCGCGGGAAGCAGCGGGCAGGTCGTGCTGAGCGGAGCGCTCGGGCTCAACGGCCTGCTCACCAAGTCCGGATCCCACACCCTGACGCTGAGTGGAACGACGGACAACGTCGGCTTCGCCCTCACCGCCACCGCCGGGACGGTGATCCTGGCCAAGACCAGCAGCGCGACCGTGCACGCCATCGGCGGCGCGACGCTGACCGTGAACGGCGCGACGGTGAAGCTCGCCGGCACCGGTGACGACCAGCTCTAACGACGACGCAACCGTGCTGGTCACCAGCGGCACCTTCGACACCAACGGGCGCAACGAGGCCTTCAACACCCTGTCGGGCGCCGGGATCGTCGACAACACCGGCGGCGGGACCTCGACCCTGACCATCGGGCAGACGGGGGGCGGGTCCTCGCTCACCGGCACCATGCGCAACACCAGCGGTGCGCTGGCGCTCGTCAAGCAGGGCACCGGGACGATGGTGCTGTCGGGCGCCAACACCTACAGCGGCGGCACCACCATCAACCAGGGGGCCATCAGCGCCGGCGGCACGGCGCTCGGCACGGGCGCGGTGAGCGTGGGCGCCAGCGGGACGCTCGCCTGCACCAGCGGCACCGGGATGACGGCGCAGTACGTGAACGCCACCCCGGTCGCGACGAACTTCGCCTCGCTGAGCGCGCTGATCGCCCACTTCTCGACCCAGACGGTGGCCCTGGCCACGACCGCCACGACCCTGAATTTCGCGGGCGGCACCGGCAGCGCGTTCCCCGCGCCGTACAACAGCGGCGCCACCAATTCGAGGCGCTCTACACCGGCCGGATCACCATCGGCACCGCCGGCATCTACACCTTCAACACCACCAGCGACGACGGCTCGGTGCTGTTCGTCGACGGCACGCTGGTGGTGAACAACAACTTCTTCCAGAGCTTCCCACCCGCAGCGGCACGATCGCGCTCACCGCGGGCGCCCACGACCTGGTGGTGGCTTCTACGACAGGGCACCGTGACCTACACCCTGAACGCGCAGATCAGCGGCGCGGGCAACACCACCATGGTCGACATCTCGACCGCCAACGCGACCCTGGCCTCGGACATGGATCGTCGCCGCGCTGTCGGGCGCGGGCGCGGTGACGCTCGCCGGCGTCAACCTGACCATCGGCCTGGAGCAACGGCAGCACCACCTTCAGCGGCGTCATCTCCGGCACCGGCGGCATCCCAGAAGATCGGCACCGGCACCCTGACGCTGACCGGGGCCAACAGCTACGCGGGCGCGACCTCGATCGCGGCCGGCAC
>CAWFSD010000035.1:0-76901 GCA_963818245.1 uncultured Planctomycetota bacterium | reverse complement strand
TGCCAATCAGACCGACGGCTTGGTCGAGGCCTTCGGCTACTATGGCATGGCAGACTACCTGCCCTCCGGGACGATCTATGGCTACGTCGGCGGCAGCGACGGGGTGACCTCCGGCGGCATGTGCCAGCACCTCGGCAACGGCGGTACGCTACGCTTCCAGAACGGCGACGGCGGGGCGACCTCGCGCAGAGCCTGTACCGCGCGACCAAGAACACCGCTTTCGCCATCTACCCGCTGATCTTGCCACCACGGCCACCTGGCGGCAGAGGAGGCGCCATCACCTACATTCCGCTGGCTCGGCCAGGACGCGGTCCACGCCGAGCCGTGGTGCGGCTCCAGGACGCGTCGCAGAGCCGCGATCCGGTGCTGGAGCTGCGGCCCGCCACCTGGCCGTCGCTGACCGTGTCGGTCGGCGCGCACGCTTGGCCTTCAACCGCTTCGCCTGCGTGGCGCGCGTCCACTGGGCCAGCCCGCTGACCGGCAACGCGGCGGAACTGAGCTTCACCTGCTTCGGCACCAGCCTGCGCGGCGCGCGGCAGCAGCGGCGCCCGGGCCGGGCGGGACGGCCGGGGCCCCCGGTGGGCGGCTCTGGTACTGCAACCACCTCCAGCCCAGCGGCGACCCTGACGCGGCCCACCGAACGACGTCACCCTGGACAATGAGAACTGAGATGGCCGGGACGCCCTCCGCCGCGCCGCGCCGCGGCACCGTGCTGATCCTGGTCGCGGGGATTTCCGCGCTGCTCGCCTCGCTCGCCCTGTCGTTCCTGGTGCGCATGCGCACCGACGCCGAGGAGAGCGACCGCACCGTGCGCCTGGCCCAGGCGCACCTCATGCTGGTCGCCGCCTGCAACTTCATCCAGGAGCGCTCGCGCCTGGGGTGGGACGACCCGGCCACGCCCATCCACGAGGAGGCGTTCGGCTGGGTGGACGTCCGCAACGGCGGCAACGGCCCCTGCTCGCAGCTCGATGCCACCACCCTGATCCCGCGGCGGTGAACACCTGGGCGGACATCGGCGCCGGAAACCCCCTGCCCACGCGCCCCGTGGCGCGCCAGCCCATGTACGTGATGCGCCGTCCGCCCTTCGCGGTGCAGCCGATGGCGGCCCCCAACCCCATCGCCACCGCGGCGACGCCACGCGGATGGCATGCCCCTCGCTGTGCACCGCGACCCGGAGCCCGTGGTCAATCTTGTCGGTCCCGGCGCGGCCCCGCGCCGTGGGACCAGGTACGCCGCCGGTGACCGACGCCCGCTGCCGAGCGGACAGACCGGCGCCTGGTTCCGCGTCCTGCGCGATGGCCCGGCGACGTTCGTCGTCACCTGCGGCTGCGGCGGCACCATGGGCTTCCGCCTGCAGGACTGGAGCGGCGGCGCGCACGCCATGAGCGCCGCCGACAAGGCTCTCTTCGCCGACGACCTCGACACCTTCCGCGAGCTCGAGGCCCAGGAGGTGCGCCTGTGGTACCGGGTCGAGTGGTCGCCGAACGTCGCGGCCGCCGACTACCAGTGCATCGAGAACAACCTGGGTGGCGACCACTACGTCGAGTGGCCGATCAATGCCAGCGCCATGAACGCCGATACCGGTACGATGCGCTCCCAGCCGCACCCCGCCAACATGGTCGGCACCATCCGCTGGGTGCAGCGCCTGGTGAATGAGCCCACCTACTGGTAGCCGGAGCGGAAGCACCGGCCAGGCGCTGCACGCCGCGTCGGCGCAAAAATCGAGCATGTGACCGGCTCCCTGCGGGCGACTGGGCTGCGGCGCGTTCGCAGAGTGCTGCGCCGCTAACCAGCGCAGAGCATGATATCTGCGCAGCGCACGCTTTTTGAGCGGGTCCACCGGCCGGTCCTGATGCGGTACCGCAGGGAACCACCGCCAGAGCGCTCCCCTCCGGCCGTCATCCCTGCAGGGCGCTGCGCGGGAAACCCTGGTTTCCGCGCAGGATCCAGGCACCAGGCAGCGCGCCCTCCACGCCGGTCCGCCAGGCGGGCGGGTCCTGCGGCGACGCGGGTGGCCCGGCGCGCTCTTTGGCACGCACGGCGCACAGCCGGGACGTGCGGCCAGCCACCGCGCCGCCCCCCATGCCCACCCCCACCTCGATCAAGACGATCTGCTGCTACTGCGGCGTCGGCTGCGGCATCGAGGTCAGCCGCGACGCGCGCGGCAGGCTGAGCCTGCGCGGCGATCCCGACCACCCCACCAACCGCGGCCTGCTGTGTTCGAAGGGCCGGACCCTGCTGCACGTGGTCGCCGCGCGCGACGAGCGCCTGCGCACGCCCCAGGTGCGCCTGGACCGCAGCCAGCCGCTGGGGCGCACCGGCTGGGACCAGGCGCTCGCGCACGTCGCCGCGACCTTCAAGCGCATCATCGCCGAGCACGGCCCGGACGCGGTCGGGTTCTACTGCTCCGGGCAGATGCTCACCGAGGAGTACTACATCGTCAACAAGCTGGTGAAGGGCTTCCTCGGCACCAACAACATGGACACCAACTCGCGGCTCTGCATGTCGTCGGCGGTGGCGGGCTACAAGCAGACCCTGGGCGCCGACGGGCCGCCGATCGCCTACGAGGACATCGAGAGCTGCGACACCTTCCTGGTCACCGGCGCCAACCCGGCGTGGTGCCACCCGATCCTGTGGCGGCGCGTCGAGGCGCGCAAGGCCGCCGACCCCGCGGTGCGCATCATCATCGTCGATCCGCGCGAGACCGCCTCGTGCGCCGGGGCGGACCTCCATCTCGAAGATCCGCCCGGGCACCGACGTGGCCCTGCACCACGGCCTGGCGCGGCGGCTGTGGGAGACCGGCGCGATCGACGAGGAATTCATCGCCGACCACACCGAGGGCTGGGCCGAGCTGCAGGCCGCCTTCGCGCCGTGGACCCTCGAGCGCACCGCGGCGGAGTGCGGCGTGGCCGCCGCCGACATCGCCCAGGCCGCGGCGTGGCTGGCGGGCGAGCGGCGCTTCCTGTCGCTGTGGACGATGGGCCTCAACCAGAGCTCGGTCGGCGTCGACAAGAACGCCACGCTCATCAACCTCTCGCTGATCACCGGCAAGATCGGCCGGCCCGGCTGCGGGCCGTTCAGCCTGACCGGCCAGCCCAACGCCATGGGCGGGCGCGAGGTCGGCGGGCTGGCCAACCTGGCCTCGGCGCACCGCGACCTCGCGGACCCGGCGCACCGCGCCGAGATCGCCGCGCACTGGGGCGTGGCCGTCGGTGCCGGAGAAGCCCGGGCTGTCCGCGCTGGAGATGTTCGCCGCGCTGCGCGACGGGACGCATGAAGGCGGTGTGGATCATCGCCACCAACCCCATCGAGTCGCTGCCGGACGCGTGGGGCGCGGAAGCGGCGCTGCGCGCCGCCGAGCTGGTGGTGGTGCAGGACTGCTACCCGACCGCCACCACGCAGTTCGCCGACGTGGTGCTGCCGGCCGCGACCTGGCTGGAGAAGACCGGCACGATGACCAATTCCGAGCGCCGCATCGGCCTGCTCCAGCCGCTGGTCGAGCCGCCCGGCGAGGCCCTGGCGGACAGCCGCATCATCGCGCGCTTCGCCGCGCGCGATGGGCTGGGAGGCGTCCTTCGCCTACGCCGACGAGGCCGCGATCTTCGCCGAGCACGCGGCGCTGACGCGCGGCCGGGACTGCGACATCAGCGGGCTGTCGCACGAGAGCCTGCGCATCGACGGCACGCGCCAGTGGCCAGTCCCGGCGCCGGACGCCCCGGAGGTGCCGCGCCTCTACACCGACCACCGCTTCCAGACCCCGTCGGGCCGCGCGCGGCTGCGCGCGCCGCCGGTGGCGACGCGCAGCGAGCCGCTGAGCGCGGAGCACCCGCTGATCCTGACCACCGGGCGCCTGCGCGACCAGTGGCACACCATGACCAAGACCGGGCGCGTGGGCAAGCTGCGCGACCACGCCGACGCGCCGTTCTGCGAGATCCACCCGGACGACGCCGGCCCGCGCGGGATCCGCGGCGGGGACATCGTGGTGGTCGCGGGCGCGCGCGGCGAGGTCCAGGTGCGCGCGGAGGTCACCACCACGATCCGCCCCGGGGTGGTCTTCCTGCCCATGCACTGGGGGCGCCAGCGCGGCGGCGAGCGCGGCCGCGCCAACAACCTCACCAGCCCCATCCACGACCCGGTGTCGAAGGAGCCCGACCTCAAGTTCAGCGCCGTCGAGGTGCGCCGCCACGCCCCGCCGGCGCGCGAGATCCTCATCGTCGGCGGCGGCGCCGCGGCGTGGGCCTTCATCGCCGCGCACCGCCGCCACGGCCTCGCCGACCGCATCACGGTGTTCGGCGACGAGCCGCTGCCGATCTACGACCGCGTGCTGCTGCCGCACTACGTCAGCGGCCACAGCTCGTGGGAGAGCATGGTCAAGGGCGGCCCCGCCGAGCTCGCCGCGCACGGCGTGGCGTTCAGGCCCGGGGTGCGCATCGAGCGCATCGAGCGCAAGGCCCAGGAGATCGTCGACGCCGGCGGCGGCCGCCACCGCTACGACGTGCTGATCATCGCCACCGGCAGCCGGCCGGCGCGCCACTACCAAGGGCCCCTGCCGGCGCACGGCGTGTTCGGCCTGCGCAAGCGCAGCGACGCCGAGGCCATCCGCGCGCTGGCCGGGCCTGGCCGCAGCGCGGTGATCATCGGCGGCGGCGTGCTCGGCATCGAGCTGGCCGACGCGCTGCACGGCCTGGGCACGCGCGTCACCGTGCTGCAGCGCAGCGACCGCCTGATGGGGCGCTCGCTCGACGCGCGCGCCGCGGGACTGCTCGCCGAGCACCTCACCGGGCGCGGCATCGCCGTGCGCTTCCGCGCCGAGGTCGAGGAGCTGCAGGGCGGCGCGCAGGTGACCGGCGTGAAGCTCAAGGACGGCACCGTGCTGCCCTGCCAGCTGGCGGTGTTCGCCACCGGCACCGCGCCCAACGCCGAACTGGCGCGCGCGGCGGTGCTCGACTGCTCGACCGGCGTCAAGGTCGACGCGCACCTGCGGACGTCGGACCCGGCGATCTTCGCCATCGGCGAGGTCGCCGACTTCGACAGCCAGGCGGCCGGCACCACCGCCGCCGCGGAGGAGCAGGCCGTGGCGCTGGCCGAGTTCCTGCGCGGCAACCTGCACGCCGGCTACCGCGGGCCGGTCAACGCCAACATCCTCAAGGTCGAGGGCGTGCGGCTCGCCGCGATCGGCGTGGTCGACGCCGACCAGCCCGGCACCAGCGCGGTGGTCTTCGACGACCCCGACGGCGGCGTCTACCAGAAGTGCGTGATCAAGGACGACCGCCTGATCGGCGTCATCATGATGGGCGACACCGCCCTGTTCGCCGACTACCGCGACCTGGTGGCGAGCGGCAGCGAGCTGGAGGAGCGCCGCGCCACCCTGCTGCGCCCCGGCGGCGAGGTCCGCCGCGTCGAGGGCCGGCTGGTGTGCAGCTGCAACCAGGTCGGCGAGGAGACCATCGCGCGCAGCGTGCGCGCGCAGTCCGCCGCCGGCGCCT
The DNA here is from genome assembly GCA_963818245.1 of uncultured Planctomycetota bacterium. GTDB lineage: Bacteria > Planctomycetota > UBA11346 > UBA11346 > UBA11346 > BOG-1363. The sequence continues at coordinate 71,415 of CAWFSD010000035.1, read as the reverse complement.
GCGAGCTGCAGGCGGTGTGCGCCGCGACGCGCGCGGGGACCTCGTGCGGCAGCTGCCGGCCCGAGGTGCAGAAGCTGATGCAGGCCCACGCCGCGCCGGCCGCGGCCGGCGCGCCGGCCTGAGGGCGGCCGCGCATGGTCAGCGCCCGCCTGCTGCCGACCCTGCCCGGCCCGAGCGCCGCGAGCGCCACCGCCGGCATGACCAAGCGCTACCTGGTGGCGCTCGGCCTGGTCGCGCTGCTCTCGACCGCGGCGTTCATCAGCCTCTACCAGACCATCGCCACCCAGGACACCGCGGCGGCGATCGTCAACTACAGCGGCAAGCGCCGCTACACCTCGCAGCGCGCCGCGCTCTACGCGACGCAGCTGGTCGCCGCGCCGGACGCGGCCGCGCGCGCGGCGGCGCGCCGCGAGATGCTGACCAGCATCGACACCATGGAGGCCGCCCACCGCGGGCTGCTGGACGGCAACGAGCGCCTGCGCCTGCCCGGCAACCCGTCGCCGGCGATCGCCGCCATCTACTTCGCGGGCGCGCACCCGCTCGACGGGCTGGTGAACGAGTACTTCGCGCGCGTGCGCGCCCTGGCCGCGGCGCCCGACGCGCAGCTGGTGCCGGTCAACCCCGACCTGGCGTGGATCCTGGCGGTCGCGCCGAACGCGCTGCTCGACGCCCTCGACGGCGTGGTCGCCGCCTACCAGCGCGAGAGCGAGCGCGACATCGCGCGCCTGCGCGAGGCCGAGACCTGGGTGTTCCTCGCCACCCTGGTGGTGCTCGGCTTCGAGGCGCTGGTGATCTTCCGGCCGATGGTGCAGCGCGTGCAGGAGGAGCGCCGCCGCCTGGCGCACGCCGAGGCCTTCAACCGCTCGATCCTGACCAGCAGCTACGACGGCATCCTGACCATCGACCGCCACGGCGACGTGGTCTCGGCCAACCCCGCGGTCGAGCGGCTGTTCGCGCTGCCGGCGGAGCGCATCGCGGGGCGGCCGTTCCGCGAGCTCATCGCGCCGGGCGGCGCCGGCGCGCCCGGCGCCAGCGGCGCGACCGCGCCGTGGCGGACCCCGGCGGTCGGCGTGCGCACCCTGGCGGCGCAGCGGCCGGGCGGCGGCGCCCTGGTCCTCGACACCGTGTTCAGCCCCATGACCGTGGGTCCCGACCACCTGGTGGTGGCGGTGCTGCGCGAGAGCACCGAGCAGCTGCAGCGCTACGCGCAGGGCCTGGAGCGGCGCAACCAGGAGCTGGACCAGTTCGCCTACGTCGCCTCGCACGACCTCAAGGCGCCGCTGCGCGCCATCGCCAACCTCGCCGGCTGGATCGACGAGGACGCGCGCCGCGGCGGCGCGCCGCCCGACCCCGCCCACCTCGACCTGCTGCGCGGCCGGGTGCGGCGCCTGGAGGCGCTGATCGACGGCATCCACCAGTACGCCACCGCGACCCGCTCCGGGCAGCGCCGCGACGAGGTCGACACCGCCCAGCTCGCGCGCGAGGTCTGCGACGAGCACAACCACGACGGCCGCTTCGCCATCGCCATCGCCGCCGACCTGCCGCGCCTGGTCACCGACCGCACGCGCCTGTGGCAGGTGCTGGCCAACCTGGTCGGCAACGCCATCAAGCACCACCACCGCGGCGCCGGGACGATCACCATCGGCGCGCGCGCGGTCGGGGACTTCTGGGAGTTCGCGGTCGCCGACGATGGGCCGGGCATCGCCCCCGAGTACCACGAGAAGATCTTCGTCATCTTCCAGACCCTGGTGCCCAAGGACGTCAAGGAGAGCCTCGGCCTGGGCCTGGCGCTGGTGAAGAAGCTGGTGCGCGAGGAGGGCGGCGACGTCGCGCTGGAGTCCGCGGAGGGCCGCGGCGCCACCTTCCGCTTCACCTGGCCGAAGGCGCCGCGCGAGGCCCCGCCGTGAGCCCGCCCGGAACCCACGAGCGGCCGTCCCTCGACCTGCTGCTGGTCGAGGACGACGAGGTCGACGTGCTGGCGATGCGCCGCGCCCTGGCGGCGTGCGCGCCGCCGCACCGCCTGCACGTGGCCAGCGACGGCCAGGCGGCGCTGGCGGTGCTGCGCCTGCGCCCGGTCGCGGCGGCGGCGCGCTGGCTGGTGCTGCTCGACCTCAACCTGCCGCGCATGGGTGGGCTGGAGCTGCTCGCGGCGCTGCGCGCCGACGCCGCGCTGGCCAGCGTGCCGGTGGTGGTGCTGACCACCTCCGGCGACGGCGGCGACATCCGCGCCGCCTTCCGCCACCAGGTGGCGGGGTTCTTCCGCAAGCCCCTCGACCCGGCGCAGGCCGCCGCCACCATGTCCACCATCACCGCCTATTGGACGCTGAGCGAGCTGCCATGACCACGGACGCGCCCCTGCCGCCGAGCGCCGAGCGCCTGCGCCTGCTGCTCATCGACGACGACACCGTCGACCGCCTGGCGATCCGCCGCAAGCTCGCCGAGGCCGGCGTGGCCGCGGACTTCCACGAGTGCGCCGACGCCGAGCGCGGCGGCGCCGCGCTCGGCGAGGGCGGCTTCGACGCGGTGCTGCTCGACTACCACCTGCCCGGCGCCAACGGCAGCGCGGTGCTGCGCGCGGCGCGCGGCGGGCGCACCCCCATCGTCGTGCTGTCCGGGCAGACCTCGCCGCAGATCGTCGCCGAGCTGATGAAGGACGGCGCCAGCGACTACCTGGTCAAGGACGGCCTGACCGGCGAGCGCCTGGCCACCACCGTGCGCAACGCGGTCGAGGGCGCGCGCGCGCGCCTGCTCGCGGCCGAGCGCGCCAGCGCGCTGCGCGTGCTGGTCGAGGCCACCGCGCCGGTGGTGGGCGGCGACTTCTTCGGCGTGCTGGTCCGCCACCTCGCCGCGGCGGCGCGCGCGCGCCACGTGGCGGTCGCCGAGCTGGTCGACGATGGCGGTACCTGCCGCAGCCTGGCGCTGTGGTCGGACGGCGCGCTGCAGCCGCCGCGCGAGTGGGCGGTGGCCGCCGCGCCCTGCCGGGAGGTCCTGGCGGCCGCCCGGCCGGTCGAACGCCTGGGCGCGCACCTCGACTTCGCCGCGCGCCAGGGCCAGCTGACGGCCGCCGCCCACCTCGGCCTGGCGCTGCGCGACGACCAGGGCCGCGCGCTCGGCACGCTCGGCCTGTGGTGCGACGCGCCGCCGCGCGGCAGCGCGCGCGCCAGCCTGGACGCAGGTCCTGGCGGTGGTGGTCGAGCGCGCCGCCGCCGAGCTGCTGCGCCTGCGCGCGCAGACCGCCCTGACCAGCAGCCTGCGCCTGGAGAAGGGCCTGACCGGCTGCGCGCGCGCGCTGCTCGCCGACGTCCAGCCGCCGCGCACCCTCGACCTCGCCCTGCGCCACCTGGTCGAGACCACCAACGCCAGCGCCATCACCCTGTTCGAGAACGAGGAGGACGCGGCCGGCGACCGCTGCCTGCGGCGCAGCGCCGGCGCCCAGGTCGGCGACGCCCCCGCCTGCGGGCCGGAATCCATGCCGTACCGCGCGGGGCTGCGCCGCTGGGAGAACGACCTGTCCTGCGGCCTGGAGGTGGGCGGGCTGGTCCGCCACCTTCCCGGCGACGAGCAGGGCCTGCTCGCCGGGGTGCGCACCGTGCTGGCCCTGCCGGTCAACGTGCGCGGCGACTGGGTGGGATTCCTGCGCGTGGATGACCACCGCACCGACTACCGCTGGCTGAAGGAGGAGGTGCGCCTGCTGCGCAGCGGCGCCGACCTGGTGGGGGCCTACCTGGAGCGGCGCGGCCCCCTGCCCGGGCTGCGCCGGCAGGGCCTGCCGGCGTCGCTCGAGGCCTGACGCCCGCCAAGGTGCGGAGCTGCTGATGCCGTCCGGCCATTTTCTCCAGGGGGAAATTAACCGCCAAGACGCCAAGACGCCAAGGAAGCCGGGAACGAGTGGCGCCGACCGTGGAGCGGAACGCCCCCATGCCTTCCTCTCCCTTGGCGTCGTGGCGGAAAAGATCCCCCTTCTTCAGCCAGCGGCTCCCGGTGACGGCCCAGGGCGACGGACATTCTCCTGCCAGTTGCTCATTCTTGAAGCAACCGGGGAGTGCTTTTTGCCCTCCTCCTAGAGCGAATCCCCCGATTTTGTATACATCTGAATCACTCTGGCTTCGGCGCGCCCTGTGCATCACCGCGAAGCATGCATACCTGGCCAACCCGCGTCGGCTCCGTTCTGCTGATGCTCGACCCCGCCGTCGGACCGCGCCTCATCCTGGAGCGCCTGTGGCATGAGGTGAAGACCTGGAACACCATCGGCGGCATCTGGCTGCAGTGCCGCCCCGGCCACCTGACCCCGTCCGGCACCTTCATGGTCGGCGCGGCGCTGGAGGACGCCGAGGAGATCGCCGCCCTCGCCACCCCCGCCACCGCGCCCATCCAGACCGACAGCCTGCCGGTGGTCGCGCGCCAGCTGCGCGACGGCAACGTGCCGATCGCCACGCTGATGGTCAGCCACACCACCTCCGAGGACGCCGCCTCGTTCCTGGTCGACGTGCTGTCCCGCTACTGCATGGACCGCCTGCGCGTGCAGCTCGAGGTCAGCGAGCTGGCGGAGGAGAACCAGGTCCTGCGCGGCGCGCTCTCCTACGACGTCAAGCAGCACGACATCCTCAGCAACAGCGGCGTGATGAACTCGCTGATCCAGAGCGGCGTGCGCGCCGCCGCGTCGACCGCGACGGTGCTGATCCAGGGCGAGACCGGCACCGGCAAGGAGCTGCTCGCCAAGCTCATCCACTCGCACAGCCACCGCGCGCACAAGCCGATGGTGGCGATCAACGCCGGCGCGCTGTCGCCGAGCCTGCTCGAGAGCGAGCTGTTCGGCCACACGCGCGGCGCGTTCACCGGGCGCCGACCACGACCGCAAGGGCCTGTTCGAGGTCGCCAACGGCGGCACGCTGTTCCTCGACGAGGTCGGCGAGATCGGGCCCGAGGCGCAGGTGCGCCTGCTGCGCGTGCTGCAGGAGAAGACCATCACCCGCGTCGGCGACCACACGCCGCTGACCGTCGACGTGCGCATCATCGCCGCCACCCACCGCGACCTCGCCAAGGACGTCGCCGCCGGGCGCTTCCGCGAGGACCTGTTCTACCGCCTCAACGTCGTCAACCTGCTGGTCCCGCCGCTGCGCTCGCGGCGCGAGGACATCCCGCTGCTGATCAACCACTTCCTGCAGAAGTACAACCGCGCCAACTACAAGAACGTCGACGAGGTGCCGCGCGGCGTGCTCGAGATGCTGATCAACTACCCGTGGCCCGGCAACATCCGCGAGCTCGAGAACTGCGTGCAGAAGGCGGTGGTGCTGGCGCCGGGCACGGTCTTCATCGACGAGCTGATCCCGCCGACCATCCGCACCTACACCGACAACCTGCCGCGCGAGAAGCGCCAGCAGCTCGCCGACAGCGGCCCCGCGCCGGTCGTCGACCCGGTGGCGAACCTCGGCCAGGCGCTGGAGCGCTACGCCGACAGCGCCGGCCCCGACGTCGGCAAGTTCTTCAACCAGGCCGAGAAGATCCTGATCATCTACGCGCTGACCAAGGAGCGCGGCGTCAAGCTGCGCGCGGCCAAGGCGCTGGGCATCAACCGCGTGACCCTCGACCGCAAGCTGCTCGAGTACCACATCAACGTGAAGCGCGGGCAGGGCGTGGTGACCGGCAGCGAGGGCGAGGCCGCCGAGGCCGAGGCCGAGGACGGCCCCGCGCATCTGACGGCGGTGTGAATCGCGCAGCGCGTCGCGCCAGCGACGCGTCGCACCGCCGGCAGACTGCCGTCACTCCGGTTTTCCGACTCCGACGCGCCGCCTGGGTGGACAGGGGCGGGCGTCTGCTCGCCCACGGTCGCCGCCTTGACGTGGCTGCGGCCCGAGCCCCTGAACCAAGCGCCGATCGCCAACGGATGTCGCGCCTCGCGCCTGGCTCCTAGCAGGGTGATGAAAAAGCTCGACCGGCGCCTCGCCGGCCCCTCCAGCCTGTCTGGCCGCGTTGGACGAAGCTCGAAAATGCCCTGCATGTCCTTCGCTTCGTCCGCCTTGCCATCCAGGCCGGATGGGCCGACGAGGCTTGGTCGCCATTTTTCATCACCCTGCTAGGTCCTCCCCAGCAACTCCCCGATCTCCCCCGGCCGCTCCACCACCCAGTCGAAGCCCATGCCGCGCACCTGCGCGGGGGTGTGGATGCCCCAGGTGACGCCCACCGAGCGCATGCCGGCGGCGTGCGCGGCGGTGGCGTCGCTGCCGCTGTCGCCGACGTAGATGCAGTCGCCGGGCAGCGCGCGCCATGCGCCCGGCGGCGAGCAGCAGGCCGGCCGGGTCGGGCTTGGGGGCGGGCATGTCCTGCTCGCCGATCAGCGCGGCGAAGTGGTGGTCGAGGCCGAAACCGGTCAGCACCGCGCGCACGAAGGCGCCGTCGTTGTTGCTGACCACGCCCTGCGGCAGGCCGCGGCCGGCGCAGGCGGCGAGCAGCTCCGGCACGCCGGGGTAGAGCGTGGCCAGCCCGGCGAGTTCACGGGCGATGCGGTAGAAGGCGTGGGCGAGCCGCCACTGGCCGGCGCTGTCGCTCACGCCGCTGTGGTGGCCCATGCGCGGCGCGGTGGGCAGGACCATGGCGGCGATGATCGCCGCGCCGGCGTCCTCGGCGTGGCCGTGCTCGACGAGCGCGCGGTTGGTCGCCGCCACCACCACCGGCAGCGAATTGACCAGGGTGCCGTCGTGGTCGTAGATCACGCCGAGGATGGGAGCGGAGCGCGGCGGGCGGCTGGTCACGGGGCGGTCCTGGGTTCAGGGCGTCCACGCCAGCGACTGGCTGGTGCCGCGGCGACCATGTCCGACGAGACTTCCGGACCCCCGGACTTCCGGACGTCCGGATGCTCCGTCTAGATGAATTCGCAGAGGTACGCCGCCGGCGTGACCGCCTTGACGTCGAAGCCGCTCTTGCCGGCGATCTCGAAGCTGGTGCCGGCCGGGTAGGTCAGCCACTGCGTCGACCCGGCGAACTTCGCCTGCAGCTCGCCGCTGATGACGGTCATGCGCTCCGGCGCGTCGGTGCCGAAGTGGAACTCGCCGGGCGCGATCACGCCGGCGGTCTGGCGGCGGCCATGGCGCTCGAAGCCGATGCTCTGGACCTTGCCGTCGAAATAGGAATTGTGCTTCAGCATAGGGCTGCGGATCGTGGGTCGGTGGGCGCGCGCGCCAGCGATTTCTGCGCCTGCGACCCGGGCGTTCCCGGCCATGCACTGCACGCGTCGCGGTACCCGGTGGCCACATGCCCCTCCCCCGGGACCGCGGCCCGCTCCCGGTACCGCCTCGTCGAACCGCGCACTCCGTCGCTCCCGGAGCGCTGGCAGCCGCGGTCCCCGCCTGATGAAGTCGCTCGCGGCCCAGCGGGCCGCGGTCGCAGGGGAGCGAGACGACAGACCGCCCGAGGTGGCGGCGCCCCCGCGCTCAGGCCCCTCCCGGCGCCGCGAGCAGGCGCTCGACCGCCTCCTTCAACGCGCGCGCGCTGGGCAGGTCGCTGAACAGGAAGCCGTGCCGCGCGAAGGCGGGCGAGGTCAGCAAGGGCGCGATGGCCGTGGTCTTGGCCAGGGCGCGGTCGACGCCCAGGATCAGGCGCGGGGCGACGCCGTGCTCGAGGACGGCGAGGCGCCGGCCGAGCGCGCTGCCGTGCCAGCGGTGGAAGAGCTCGACCGGGAAGAGCGCACCGCCCGCCCCCACCTGCAGGTCCGGCACCACCAGCTCGCCCGAGGGCAGCGGCAGGATCTGGCCGTCCTCGACGGTCCAACCCGGCAGCTTGGCCGCGAGCTGCGCCGCGAGCCCGCGCAGCTCGTCGGGCAGGTGGCCGAGGAAGTGCGAGTCGCCGACCAGCCCGCTGTCCTGGTCGAGTTCGAGCAGGATGGGCCCGCGCCCGGGGCCCTCGTGCCGCGGCGGCGGCAGCTCGGCGCGCACCGACCAGCGCCGCGCGCAGGCGACCGCCGGCAGGAACAGCGCGAGCTGCAGGCCGTAGCGCGTCGCCTGGTCCAGCACGTCGCCCGGTCCCGACACCACCAGGTCGAGCCCCGCGGCGCTGTCGGAGCGCACCGTGGCGAGCAGGCGCCGGAAGCGCAGCGCCTTGAGGATGCGCCGGCGCAGGCCGGTGTCGGCGTCGTCGATGGTGACGCGCAGCTCGCGCGCCTGCAGCAGCAGGCCCTGGCAGAGCGCGACGTTGTACGCGTCGATGAGCTGGCGCGCGCTCTGCGCCGGCGCCTCTTCCAGGACCGCGGCGTCGGGCAGGTCGCCGTAGATGCGCTCGACCAGCTCGTCGGGGTGCAGGCCGAGCTCCGCGGCGACCGCCTCGCGGTGGGCGGCCACGGTGGCGGCCGGCGACGCCATGCGCGCAGCCGAGGCCGCGAGCGCCGCTCCGCGCAGGACCTCGGACGAGGCCGCGTCGCGGAAACGGCAGCCGTCGAGGATGAGCTTCTGCAGTCCGCGCCCGACGAGCAGCGCGCGGCTCTGGTGGAGCAGCGGCATGGCGCCGTCCTCGAGCTCGCCGCGCCGCTGCCCGACCCCGCCGCGCCAGTACGCGATCAGCCGCTCCGCCTGCTCGACGGTGCCGGGCGTGGCGCGCAGCAGGGAGGGCAGCGCGCGGCCGTCGACGACCTTGAAGCGCAGGAGGTCGCGGTTCAGCACGGTCGGCTCATGCGAAGTCCTCCACCTGCTGCTCGCCATCGAACGCCACGTGGCTGCGCCGCCGCTCCGAGGTGTAGGCCTCGGCGGTGTTGGCGGAGAGGATCTCGTAGAGCATCGCGACCTTGCCCGCGCCCGGGCGCAGCAGGCGGCCCAGGCGCTGGACGTGCTCGCGCACGCTGCCCGAGCCGCTGACGATGATGCCGACGCTGGCCTCGGGCACGTCGACGCCCTCGTTGAGCACCTTGCTGGTCACCAGCACCGGGAAGGTGCCGGCGCGGAAGGCGGCGAGCATGGCCTTGCGCTCCGGCCCCTTGGTGTGGTGGGTCATCACCGGCAGCACGAAGGTGCGGCCGATCTCGTAGGCGGTGTGGTTGTCCTCGGTGAAGACCAGGGCGCGCTCGCCGGGGTGGTCGCGCAGCAGGTCCCACACCGCGCGCAGCTTGGCGCGGCTGGCGCGCGAGAGGCGCTTCTGCTCGCGGTAGCAGCGCATCGCCGCGCGGCCCTGCGGGTCGCGCGCCGCCGCGGCGATGAAGCGCTGCCAGCCGTCGGGGGCGCCGAAGTCGACGCCGGCGCGGCGCGCGAAGGCGAGGTACTCCTTGCGGTTCGCGGTGTAGGACTCCTGCTCGTCGGGATCGAGCGCGACCTCGACGACCTCGGCCTGGTAGTTGGCGAGGAAGCTGCCCTCCAGCTCGCTGATGTGCGAGCGGTGGACCTCGGGCCCGAGCAGTTCGTCGAGGCGCGCGTGCATGCCGTCGGCGCGCTCCGGCGTGGCGGTCAGGCCGAGGCGGAAGGGCGCCAGGCAGCCCTCGGCCACGCCCGCGGTCACTCCGGCCGGCAGGTGGTGGCACTCGTCGCAGATGAGCAGGCCGAAGCGGTGGCCGTGCCACGGCATCAGCAGCACGCCGGAATCGTAGGTCGCGACCGTCACCGGCAGCAGGTTCTTCTCGCCGCCGCCGTACTGGCCCACGGCGTGGCCGAGGCGGGTCTGCAGGTCGTGCACCCACTGCTGCACCAGGTCGATGGTCGGCGCCAGCACCAGGGTCGAGCGGTTGCAGGCGAGCATGCAGCGCAGCGCCACGTAGCTCTTGCCGGCGCCGGTCGGCAGCACCACCACGCCGCGGCGCCGCGCCGCCAGCCAGGCGGCGATCGCCTGCTCCTGGTACGCGCGCAGGGCGCGCGGGGCCGCCTCGGTCAGCTGCCAGGACCTCATAGGCCTTGGCCTGGTCGTCGTAGGGCGCCTTGCCGTGCAGGCGGCGCAGGATCTCGGCGTAGGCGCTGGCCTTGGCGCGGTGGCGGGCGACGCGCGCGTCCCACACGCACAGGCCCTCGACCAGCGCGGCGTGGTCGCCGAGCCGCTCCAGGGTGATGGTGCCGTCATCGAAGCGCAGGGTGATCACGCGGCCGGCATGCTGGCGCGGGATGGCGCCCAGGGAATGGCGGAGGCCGGGGGCGGTCCGCGCATTGCCTTTGCCGGGAGAGGAGCACGCTCCGCTGCTCCCGTCGCCGCCCTCCGGACCGCCCATGCCCCCCGCCCCCGCCGACCTCGTCGCCCGCTTCGGCTCGCCCCTGTACGTGTACGACCTGGCGGTGGTGCGCGCCCGCGCCCGCGCCCTGGCTGCGGCCATCACCTACCAGCCCTTCCAGCCGCTCTACGCGATCAAGGCCAACCCCTGCCCGGCGGTGGTGCGGGCGATCGTCGCCGAGGGCTACGGCATCGACGCGGTCAGCCCCGGCGAGGTCGCGCTGGCGCTGCGCTGCGGCGTGGCCCCGGAGCGCATCCTGTTCACCGAGAACAACATGACCGACGCCGAGCAGGCGGAGGCGCTCGCCCAGGGCGTGCTGGTCAACTGCGGCAGCCTCGACCGCCTGGAGCGCCTGGCCGAGGCCGGCGCCCGCACCGCCTCGGTGCGCTTCAACCCCGACGTCGGCGCCGGCGCGCACGAGAAGATCTGCACCGCGGGGCCGCTGACCAAGTTCGGCGTGCACTACTCGCAGGTCGACCGGGTCGCGGCCATCGAGCGCGCCACCGGCATCCAGGTGGTCGGCTGCCACATGCACATCGGCAGCGGCATCCTCGACGCCGAGGTCTACGCGCGCGCCATGGCGGTGATCCTGCAGGTCGCGGCGCGCCTGCCCAACCTGCGCTTCATCGACTTCGGCGGCGGCATCGGCATCCCGTACAAGGCTGAGCAGCAGCCCATGGACCTGCGCGCCCTGGGCGCCAAGGCCAGCGAGCTGATGGCCGCGTTCGTCGCGTCCTACGGCCGCCCGCTGGAGCTGCGCCTCGAGCCCGGCCGCTTCCTGGTCGCAGAAGCCGGCACGCTGCTGACCACGGTGACCAGCGTGAAGGCCAACCCCGACACCGCCGCCGCGAAGGGACGCACCTACGTCGGCTGCGACACCGGCTTCAACCACCTGGTGCGCGTCGCCATGTACGAGGCGTACCACCGCATCGACAACCTCACCCGCCCCGACGCGGCGCCCGCCGAGGTCGACGTGGTCGGCAACATTCTGCGAGAGCGGCGACGTCTTCGCGCGCGCCCGCCGCCTGCCCGCGCCGCAGCTCGGCGACCTGCTCGCCCTGCGCGACGCCGGCGCCTACGGCACCGCCATGGCCAGCACCTACAACACCCGCCCCCTGCCCGCCGAGGTCGTCCTGGACGGCGACCAGGTGCGCCTCGCCCGCCGCCGCCAGACGGTGGATGAGTTGCTGGAGGCATGGGAGTGGTGAGCGTGATAACACCGCACCGGGATGCGGGTATGCACTGGCCCACCCCGCTTCTCGCTTCTCGCTTCTCGCTTCTCGCTTCTCGCTTCTCGCTTCTCGCTTCTCGCTTCTCGCTTCTCCTTCTCGCTTCTCGCTTCTCGCTTCTCCGCAACGGTCACCCCCTGAGCGACGTTGACATGTTTTCCACCGCAGCTTCCCGAGCGACGAGCGCCTAGCGCCGAGCGCCTCCCCACTCCCCCAGTCCCACCCCAACCCCCCCCTACGCACCCTATGGCCACCATCGGCATCGCGCTCATCGGCACCGGCGGCATCGCCCTGGCCAACCACCTCCCCGGCATCGCCCTCTGCCCCGAGGCGAAGGTCGTCGCGCTGTGCGACGCGCACCCCGGCGCGCTCGAGCGCGCCAAGGCCGCGACCGGCGTCAGCGTGGCCACGACCGACTACCGCGAGGTGCTGAAGCGCGACGACGTGCACGCGGTGATCATCTGCACGCCCAACGACGTGCACGCGCCGCTGTCGATCGCCGCGGCCAAGGCCGGCAAGCACGTGCTGTGCGAGAAGCCGCTGGCCATGGACCTCGCCGAGTCGCGGGCGATGCTCGCCGCCGCCGAGGCCGCCAAGGTCCGGCACATGACCGCCTTCACCTACCGCTTCGTACCGGCGATGGTCTACATGACGCACCTGGTGGCACGTGGCGCGCTCGGCACGCCCTGGCACTTCCGCGCCCAGCGCTTCCAGGACTGGGGCCGGCGCAACCTGGGCTGGCGGCAGATCAAGGCCCAGGCCGCGACCGGCGAGCTGGGCGACATGCTCTCGCACCGCATCGACTTCGGCTTCCTGCTGGCGGGCCGGCTGACGCGCGTGGTCGCGCAGACGCGCAAGCTGGTCAGCCACCGCGAGGGCGTGCCCTCGGAACTCGACGACTGGGTCGGCATGCTCGGCGAGTTCGCCAGCGGCACCACCGGCGTGTGGGAGAGCACCAAGCTCGCCACCGGCCGCGGCGAGGGCGGGCGCAGCCACGACGTCTGCGAGGTCAACGGCAGCGAGGGCACCGCGGTCTACGAGCAGGGCCGCCCGCACGAGATCCTGATCGGCCGCGCCGGCGGCCGCGAGCTGCGCCGCGAGGCGGTGCCGCGCGAGTTCCAGACCTGGCCGGGCAGCAGCCGCGACCCCGCGGCCGGCGACCCCATCACCACCTTCCGCTACGACCAGGACGTCGAGTTCATCCACGCCATCCGCGACGGCCGCCCGTGCTTCTCGTCGTTCGTCGACGGCGTGCGCACCCAGGCGGCGATGGAGGCGGTGCTGCAGTCCGAGCGCAGCGGGCGCTGGGAGGATGTGCCGGAGGCGTGATCGGGATGAGCGGGAGGGAGTGGCTGGAGCCGACTGGCTTCTCGCTTCTCGCTTCTCGCTTCTCGCTCTCGCTTCTCGCAACGGACCCGGTCCCGCATCGTTGTCCTCTATTCCTACGACATTTCCCGCGTGTCTCGTATCTCTAGCGCCTGGCGCCCTCCCAAGGAACCCCGCATGTCCCAGGACCAGATCGCCATCGTCACCGGAGCCGGCACCGGCGTGGGCCGGGCCACCGCCATCGCCCTGGCCAAGCGCGGCTGGCGCGTCGCGATCCTCGGGCGCACGCAGACCACGCTGGACGAGACCAGGGCGCTGTGCGCCGCCGGTGAGCGCGTGGTCGCGCACGTCGCCGACGTCGGCCGCAACGACCAGGTCGAGCGCGCGGTCGCGGCGGTGAGCGCGCAGTGGGGCCATGTCGACGTGCTGGTCTGCGCGGCGGGCACCAACACCCCGCAGCGCAGCATCGCGGCGGTCAGCCTGGAGAAGTACCACGAGCTGGTCGACGCCAACCTGCACGGCAGCTTCTACGCCGCGCGCGCGGTGCTGCCCGGCATGCGCAACCGCCGCCGCGGCCTGATCGTCACCGTGGTGTCGATCGCGGGCAAGAAGGCCAGCGCGCTGTCGGGCGTCGGCTACGTGGTCTCGAAGTTCGGCCAGGGCGGCCTGACCCAGGCGATCAACGCCGAGGAGAACGCCAACGGCATCCGCGCCTGCGCGGTCTACCCCGGCGACATCGACACGCCCATCCTGCTCAAGCGCCCGAACATGCCGCCGCCCGAGGCGCGCGCCAACATGCTGACCGCCGACGACGTCGCCGCCTGCGTCATGCTCGCGGTCGACCTGCCCGAGCGCGCGGTCATCGACGAGATCGTCGTCAGGCCGCGGGTATGAGCGTGCCGGGGATCGATGGCGCGACCGCCGCCCCGATACCGGTCGCGATACCGCCCGGCGTGGTCCCGGCCGCGGTCTACCGCAAGGCGGTCTGGCGCCTCATCCCCCTGCTGTTCATCCTGTACATCGCGTCGTTCCTCGACCGCGTGAACCTCAACCACGCGGAGCTGCCGTTCAGCCACGACCTCGGCCTGGACAAGTCGCAGTACGGCTTCGGCGCGGGGCTGTTCTTCGTCGGCTACCTGCTCTCGCAGGTGCCCAGCAACATGATCCTGGTCCGCCTGGGCCCGCGCCGCTGGATCGCCTGCATCATGGTCGCCTGGGGCCTGATCTCCGGCGCGATGGCGTTCGCGACCGACAAGAACTCCTTCTACGCGCTGCGCTTCCTGCTCGGTTTCGCCGAAGCGGGCTTCTTCCCCGGCATGCTCCTCTACCTGTCCTACTGGTTCCCGTCGACCATGCGCGCCCAGATGGTCGGGCGCTTCATGACCGCGATCGCGGTCGCCCAGGTGGTCGGCTCGTCGCTGTCCAGCCAGCTGATGAAGCTCGATGGCGTCGCCGGCCTGCACGGGTGGCAGTGGCTCTTCCTGATCGAGGCGCTGCCCTCGATCCTGCTCACCGTGGTGGTGCTCAAGGCCATGGTGAACAAGCCCAGCGAGGCGCCCTGGCTGACCCGGGACGAGTCGGCGTGGCTCGACGCCGAGCTGACCGCCGACCGGGCGCGCGTCGCCGCCGTCGGGCGCCACGACCTGCGCGCGGCCTTCACCGAACCGCGCGTCTACCTGCTGATGATCGTCTACACCGCCGACTGCCTCGCCAACTACGGCACGACCTTCTCGATCACCAGCCTCATCCAGGGCAGCGGGAAGTTCGACCAGATCACCGCCATTCTGGCTCACCGCCATCCCCTACACCCTGGCGACCGTGGCGATGATCGTGGTCGGCCGCAACAGCGACCGCACGCGCAGCCCGCGCGCGCACGTCATCGTCCCCTACCTGGTCGGCGCAGCGGCCTTCCTGGCCGCGACCCAGTGCATGACCACGCCGGTGCCGTTCATCATCTGCGCGTCCATCGGCATCGCCGCGGTCTACTCCGCCCTCGGCCCCTTCTGGGCGCTGCCCGCCACCTTCCTCGCCGGTCCCGCCGCCGCCGCCGGCATCGCGGTCATCAACTCGGTCGGCAACCTCGGCGGCTTCCTGGGCACCTTCCTGAAGGGCAACTTCTCGCCGACCACGTGGTTCATCATCGCCGCCGGCGTCCTGATGCTCGGCGCCCTGGTGACCATGTGCCTGCGCCTGCCGAGGCAGGGTGGGGAGCGGTGACCCTCCGACCTCCCCCGGAAAGTTGGTAATCCCCCCTCCGCTGTGAGGAATACTCCCCGCACCGCCAGCGCCCGGACGCACCGTCCGCCGCCCGCCCACGCGAGGACCGCCCGTGCCCCCAGCCCGCGCCGACCAGGACCCGCCCGAAGGTGGGGATGCCGCCCTGCTCGACAGCCTGGCGCTGCGCATCCAGAGTGGCGACCACGATGCCTTCATGGCCCTGGTCGAGGCCACCGAACGGGACCTGCGCATTTTTGCAACCATCTATGCGACAAGCCTTTCGATGGTCGATGAAGTGGTCCAGGCGACCTACGTCACGTGCTTCCAGAGCATCGCCAACTACCAGCCGCGCGGCACCCTGCGCGCCTGGTTGAAAGGCATCGCCCGCCACAAGCTGCTCAAGGACCTGCGCGAGCGTTCGCGCCAGTGCACCCTCGATGGCGAGGTCCTGGAGCAGCTCCTGGCCCAGGCCGGTTCGCGCGACCTCGAACTGCCCGACGACGAGGCCGAAGCGCGCGTGGCGCGCCTGCAGGCCTGCCTGGAGGAACTCGCCCCCGAGGCCCGCCGCCTGATCCGCGAGCGCTACTACGAGGACCGCGCGGTGAACGACATCGCCCGGCTGCTCGAGCGCTCGGCGAGCTGGGTGGCGGTGACGCTGTTCCGCATCCGCAAGACCCTGCTGGTGTGCATCCGCCAGGGTGGTGCGGCGTGAGCGACCCCGTGGGAGATGACACGGTCGGCGAGCCGATCGCCGGCCTGGTCGCGGCCTACGTGGAGGGCACCCTGGGCGACGCCGCCCGCCAGCGCCTGGTCGACTGGGTGCGGGCCGACCCCGCCAACGAGGCCGCGTTCACCGAGCAGGTGCGCGTGCACCTGGCGCTGACCGGGCTGCTGCGCCCCGACCTGTCCGAGAGCGTGCTGCGCCGCGCGCGGCTGATCCCCGGTTCGTTCGCTGCGGCGCGCGTGCGCCGGGTGGTCGACTCGACGTTGTCGGTGACCGGTCAGCGCGCGCGGCGCCGGCGCCCGGCGCCGCTGCGCTGGCTGGCCGCGGCGCTGATCCTGGTCGCAACCAGCGCCGGCGCGGTCGCGCTGCTGCAGGGCGCGCGCCGTGACGCCGGCGCGCCCAGCACCGCGGTGCTCGCCACCGCCACCCTCGAGACACGCATCGAGCGCGGCGGCAAGTCCCTGGTCGTGGCGGAGGGCGGCGAACTCCGTCAGGGCGACGTGCTGGTCACCGGCGAGCACGGGCCCGCGGGCCTGACCTTCAGCGGCGAGAGCACGCGCATCGACACCGGGCCGAACACGCGCCTGGCGGTGCTCGCCGGGCCGGGCAAGCGCCTGCGCCTGGACGGCGGCACGGTGCACGTGCAGGCCGCGCCGCAGCCGGCCGGCCAGCCGCTGGTCATCTCCACCCCGCGCACCGACGTGACCGTGGTCGGCACCGCCTTCGACGTGGTCGCCTCACCGGTGGCGACGTGGCTGGACGTGCGCAGCGGCACCGTGCACCTGGGGCGCGCCGGCGACGGCACGCCCTTCGCCGTCAGCGCCGGCCAGCGCGCGCTCGCCGGCGACGTGCTCAGCGTGGTGCCCGCGGACCACGGCAGCGGCCTGCTCGGCGCCTACTACAGCGGCAGCTCGTTCGAGACCCTGGTGCTGGAGCGCATCGACCCGCGCATCGACTTCGACTGGGCCGACCGCGCACCGGCCGCCGGCGTCGAGGTGGCGCACTTCTCGGTGCGCTGGACCGGCGAGCTCGAGGCGCCGCGCGACGGCACCTACACCTTCTACCTGCCGTCCGACGACGGCGTGCGGCTGTGGCTCGACGGCGAGCTGGTGTTCGACAACTGGCGCATCCAGAGCTTCGTGCGCAGCACGTCCCACCACGCCGCGCACGCGCTGAAGGCGGGGCACCGCTCCGCCATCCGCCTCGACTACTTCGAATACGAGCACCTCGCCGCCGTGCAGCTGGAGTGGGAGGGCCCCGGCCTGCCACGCCAGGTCGTCGACAGCGCCGCCCTCTACCCGCTGCCGCGCTGAGCAGCCTCCGTCATCCAGACCCCGCCGCGAAAGGCCCCACCGTGACATCGTCCGCCCTGGTCCCCGCGCTCGCCCTGCTCTGCACCGCCGCCGTCGCCAACGCCGTCGAGGCCGGCGGCCACCAGGCGAACGGCGACGCCACGTTGACGGTGGTCACCGCCACCGACGACAAGGACTTCCTCAAGCCGTTGAAGCTCGATGACGGCTTCACCGCGCGGGTGTGGGCGGCGGGCGCGGCGGTCGCGAACATCGTGGCCATGGACGTCGACAGCCGCAACCGGCTGTACACGGCGCAGACCTTCCGCTTCCGCATCAAGGGCGTGCTCGACGTGCGCGAGTCGATGTTCCTCTACCGCGACGACCTGCGCAGCCGCACCACCGCCGACCGCCTGGCGATGATGAAGAAGTGGACCGACCAGGGCATGTTCAAGCCCGGCTTCTTCACCAAGGACTCGGAGCGCGTCTCGCTGCTCGAGGACAGCAAGGGCGGCGGCGCGGCCGACCGCATCTCGGTCTTCGCCGACGGCTTCAACGACCCGCTCGACGGCACCGCCTCGGGCATCCTGGTCGGCGACACCGTCGCCGGCAGGACCACCGTCTACCTCGCCGCCATCCCCAAGGTGTGGGCGCTGACCGACAGCACCGGCAAGGGCGTCGCCGACCAGCGCGGCGCGATCAGCGAGGGCTACGGCCCGCGCTTCAGCATCAGCGGCCACGACCTGCACGGCCTGGTGCGCGGGCCCGACGGCCGCGTCTACTGGTCGGTCGGCGACCGCGGCTACGACGTCACCTCCAAGGAGGGCGCGCACTTCGGCAACCCCACCAGCGGCGCGGTGTTCCGCGGCCGAACCCGACGGCAGCGGGCTGGAGCTGTACTACACCGGCCTGCGCAACCCCGAGGAGCTGGCCTTCAATCGCCTACGGCGACCTCTTCACCTGCGACAACAACGCCGACATCGGCGACCACTCGCGCGTGGTCTACGTCCTCGAGGGCGGCAGCAACGGCTGGAGCCACGGCTGGCAGATGTTGCAGAGCGCGGCGTTCTCGAAGGCCGGCCTGCTCGACGGCCCGCAGCCGGAGTCGTGGCTGGAGGAGGGCCTGTGGAAGACGCGCTTCCCCGGCCAGCCCGCGTGGATCGTGCCGCCGATCGGCTACGCCACCGCCGGCCCGTGCGGGCTGGCCACCGTGCCCGGCACCGGCTGGCCCGCGGCCATGCAGGGCCAGTTCCTGGTCTGCGACTACCGCGGCGGCACCGGGTCGGCGGTGCTCTCGTTCACGCCGAAGCCGGACGGCGCCGGCTACGGCATGGCCGAGGCCAAGACCTTCCTGGGCAACACCGGCGCGACCGACGTCACCTTCGACTACGCCGGCAACCTCTTCATCAGCGACTACCTGGGCGGCTGGGCGCAGGCCGACAAGGGCGCGATCCTGGCGGTGGTGCCCAAGCGCGACGCCGGCGCAGGCGGCCGCGGTCGAGGCCGAGCGCAAACTCGTCGCCGAGGGCTTCGACAAGCGCCCCGTGGCGGAGCTCCCCAAGCTGCTCGCCCACGCCGACCAGCGCGTGCGCCAGTTCGCGCAGTTCGAGCTGGTGCGCCGCGGCAAGGACGGCCTGGCCGCGCTGACCGCGGTGGCGAAGCTCCCCGCCGCCGGCGAGCCCTTCGCCCGCCTGCACGCCATCTGGGGCATCGGCCAGGCCGCCCGCGCCGACGCCAGCGCGGCCGCGGTGCTGCTGCCGCTGCTCGCCGACAAGGACGGCCACGTGCGCGAGCAGGCCGCGAAGATGCTCGGCGACTGCCGCTACCCGGCCGCGGGCAGCGCGCTGGTGCCGCTGCTGGCCGACGCCGACGCGCGCGTGAAGTCCTTCGCGGCCATCGCGCTCGGGCGCCTCGCGTTCGCACCGGCGGTGCCGGCGCTGCTGCAGCTGCTCGCGGCCAACGGCGATCAGGACGCCTGGCTGCGCCACGCCGCGGTCATGGGCCTGGCCGGCGCCGCCGACGGCGCCACCCTCGCGCGCTACAGCGGCGAGTCGTCCAAGGCCACGCGCCTGGGCGTGCTGCTGGCGCTGCGCCGCCAGGCCGATGCGCGCATCGCCACCTTCCTGAAGGACGCCGACGACGGCATCCGCGCCGAGGCGGTGCGCGCGATCTACGACCTGCCGATCGTCGCGGCCATGCCCGCGCTCATCGCCGAGCTCGCCAAGCCGCTGCCCGCCGGGCAGCCCGAGGGCGCGGAGAAGCTGCTCGCCCTGCGCCTGATCAACGCCGCGCAGCGCTACGGCGACGACAGCGCGCCCGCCGCGCTCGCGGCCTTCGCCGCCGGCGACAGCGCGCCCGCGGCGGTCCGCGCGCAGGCGCTGGCCCTGCTCGGCAAGTGGGCCCACCCCACCACCGTCGACCCGGTCATCGGCCTGTACCGCCCGGCCCCGGTGCACGAGCACCCGCTCGACGCCGCCGCGCTGAAGGCGCCGATCATGAAGATCATCGCCAGCGGGGACAAGGAGATGCTCACCACCGCGGTGATGCTCGCCGCCCAGCTCGGCTACGGGCTGGACGAGAAGACCCTGCTCGGGCTGCTCGAGGACGGCAAGATGCCGGCCTCGGTGCGCGCCGAGGCCCTGCGCCAGCTGTCCGCGCACCCGCCGGCGCAGTTCGCCAAGCGCCTCGACGGGCTGCTCGACGACCCCTCGGCCGAGATGCGCATCGCCGCGTTCGACGCCAAGGTCGCGGCGGACCCGGCGCAGCTGGTGCCGACCGTGGCGCGCGTCCTCGACGACGCCGCTCCGGTCGCGCCCAAGGAAGGCGTCGTCGGTGGTGATCGACCGCACCAGCGGCGACTGGGACGACCTCGCGATGCGCGGGCCGGCCGGCAAGGGCGAGTCCGACAGCGACCCCGCCGCCGGCGCGGCGCCGGCCGCCTGGGTCGACGGCTTCGCCAAGCCGCACAAGGACGCCGGCGCGGTCGGCGCCACCCTGCCGCGCCTGACCAGCGGCCAGGCCGCGCGCACCGACGACGACGTCGAGCGCAACACCTGGTGCGACGGCGGCGAGAGCCGCTTCGTGCTCGACCTCGGCAAGGCCCAGCCGGTCGCGCGCGTCAACACCTACTCGTGGCACAAGGCGAACCGCGCGCAGCAGCTGTTCGTGCTGTGGGGCGCCGGCGGCGCCAGCCAGCCGGCGACCAAGGGCGACCCCGCCAAGGCCGGCTGGACCGAGATCGCCAAGGTCGACACCACGTCGTTCGGCGACGGCGGCAAGCACGGCAGCGCCGTGCAGGGCGGCGGCAAGGACGGCGTCGGCCGCTACCGCTGGCTGATGTGGCAGAACCTCGCCCACGGCGGTGTCGGCACCTTCTACTCGCAGCTCGACGTGTACACCACCAGCCGCACGCTGCCCGCACTCAGCGCCGGCGGCGACCGCGCCGTGATCCAGCTGCGCCAGCACGCGCTGCTCGCGCTCGGGGCGGCCAAGGACGCGCAGGCCGCGACGCTGCTCGGGAAGTGGCTCGACCGCGTCATCGCCGGCGACGCCCCGGCCCAGCTCGCGCTGGAGGTGACCGAGGCCGCCAAGGCGCGCAGCGAGCCCGCCATCGCCGGCAAGCTGGCGCAGTGGCAGGCCGCGCTGCCGGCCAAGGACCCGCTCGCGCCCTTCCGCATCGCCCAGGCCGGCGGTGACGCCGAGCGCGGCCGCACGGTCTTCCGCCAGCACGCGGTGCAGTGCATCCGCTGCCACGCCGTCGACGGCGAGGGCGGCAACGTCGGCCCCGACCTGCGCGGCGTGCCGACGCGCCTGGTGCGCGACAAGATCCTCGAATCGCTGGTCGTGCCGAGCGCCGAGATCGCTCCCGGCTACGGCGTCTCCACGGTCACGCTGAAAGACGGCTCGAGTCTCGCGGGCAGCGTGCTCAAGCAGTCCGCGACCGAGGTGGTGGTGCGCCTGCCGGACGGCAAGGAGCGCACGCTGCCCATGGCCACCGTCACCAACATCACCGCGCCGATCTCGCCGATGCCGCCGATGGGGCAGGCGTTGACGCGCTTCGAATTGCGGGATGTGCTGGCGTACCTGTATACGTTGAAGTGAGGCGCTGGGCGCTAGGCGCTAGGCGCTAGGCGCTAGGCGCTAGGCGCTAGGCGCTAGGCGCTAGGCGCTAGGCGCTAGGCGCTAGGCGCTAGGCGCTAGGATACCGCAAAGAGTGGGATCGTTTCATGGAATCAGTGCCGCGCATTGGGCGTGAGGCGGCGAGAAGCGAGAAGCGAGAAGCGAGAAGCGAGAAGCGAGACAGCGAGAAGCGAGGCAGCGAGAAGCGAGAAGGGTATGAACCGGGGACATAGGTAACACTCCAAACCGGGGACATGGGTGACACCCATAATCCCGGTCATGGAGGTGATCCATGACCTGGAAGGATACGTGCCCCGTGTTGGAACGACGGAAATTCATCGCTGCCTGGCGGCGTGACGGGAATGTCTCGGGCCTGGCTGAGACGTTCCAGATCAGCCGGAAGACAGCCTACAAGTGGATCGCGCGGTTCGTCAGCGAAGGAGGGCCCGGGCTTGAGGATCGATCTCGGCGTCCTCGATCGAGCCCTGGGAAGACTTGCGATAAGGCGGAAACGTCGCTCTGCCAGTTGCGCGAACACCATCCGACTTGGGGCCCGAAGAAGCTAGTGGCGAAGCTCTCGGTGACGTGTCCTGACCTGGCGCTTCCCGCGGTGAGCACCGCCGGGGATATCCTGGCCCGGCATGGCCTGGTCCAGCCTCGCGGTAACCGTCGCCGCCAATGGATGAAGGGGGCGGCATGGCCTTGGGGAGGGCATCCGAACGCCATTTGGGCGATCGACTACAAAGGGGAGTTCAAGCTTGGGAACGGCCAGTACTGCTACCCATTGACGGTCAGCGATGAACACAGCCGGTACCTACTGTTGTGCCAGGGGTTCTCACGCATCTGCGGGGCATCGGTGATCGCGAGCTGCAGGGATCTTTTCCGTCGTCATGGTCTTCCGGAGGCGATTCGCAGCGATAACGGCAGTCCCTTCGCAAGTACTGGATTAGCGCGGCTTTCGCGCCCCTCGGTGTGGTGGTTGCGACTCGGCATCGCCCTGAAGCGGACGATGCCAGGGCACCCCGAGCAGAATGGCCGCCATGAGCGCATGCACCGAGACATGAAGGCGCAGACGACCCGCCCTCCAGAGCGGCATCTCCGCGCCCAGCAGAGCCGCTTCGACGCATTCCAGGCGGAACACAACCATGAGCGCCCTCATGAAGCGCTGGGTCAGAAACTGCCAGCGCACCTCTACCAGCCCTCACCACGCTCCTACCCCGAGCGTCTGCCGGATCTCGAGTACCCATCCCATTTTGAGGTTCGAAAGGTCGGTGACAACGGCTGCATCAAACTCTGGAACAAGGACATCTTCTTGAGTACCGCCTTGCGTGGGGAGATGGTCGGGGTGGCGGAGACGGACGACGACCGTTGGACGGTGTCCCTCGGAGCGTTCCGCCTCGGAGTCATCGACCGACGCACGCGAAAGATCGACGAGCCTCCGCCTATCAAGGCGGACGAGCCGATCCCCACTCTCGACGCGCTGTCTCCGTGAATGTGACCGCGCCTTTCGACGGCCTTCCTCCGGCTTTCGACGCCAGGACGACCGCGCCTCGACTGGGCGCTCCAGACGGCGTCGAAACCCGGCGGCCATCGAAAGCCGCTCGGTGTTGGCGTGTACCCAGCCCTGTGACTGTCACCCATGTCCCCGGTTTAAAGTGTCACCCTTGTCCCCGGTCGCTCCAAGCGAGAAGCGAGAAGCGAGAAGCGAGAAGCGAGAAGCGAGAAGCGAGAAGCGAGAAGCGAGAAGCGAGAAGCGAGAAGCGAGAAGCGAGAAGCGAGACGCGAGACGCGAGTAGGCCCTGGTGCCACCCGAACCCCATGACTCCTCAGCGCAGCCGTTCACCCTGCTGCGCCGTCCCCCGCCACCACCAACCGCGGCCCCGGCAGACCCACGCTGATGCCGAACCGGCCATCCTCATCGATCTCCGCACTCACCGTTCCGCCCAACGCCCCCACCAGCCGCTGCACCAGCGCCAACCCCAGCCCGCAGTGCAGCCCGGTCGCGCGCGCGTCGTCTCCGCGCCAGAACGCCTGGAAGACCTGGCCGCAATCCGGCGGCGTCCCCGCGATGGCGTTGGTCACGCGCAGGCGCGCGCCACCGGCGAGCGGGTCGGGAGCGGCGAGGGCGGAGGCGCTGACGCGGATGCCGCTGCCCTCGGGCGCGTAGCTGATGGCGTTGTCGAGGATGTTCGCGATCACCATGCGCAGCTGCTCGGGATCGGCGTGCGCGGCCAGTCCCGGGCAGGTCTCCCACTCCACCTCGAGCCGGCGCTCGTCCGCGCGCGCCTCGAGCAGGTCCCAGCCGTCGCGCAGCGCGGTGTCGAGGTCGATGGCCTGCGGGGCGCTGCGCGCCTGGCCGGCCTCCAGGCGCGAGAGCATCAGCAGGTTGGTGATCATCGCCTGCATCGAGGCGGCGATGCGCAGGCTCTTGCGCACGGGGTCGCCCGCGGCGGAGGGGCCACCCTGGCGCGCGGCCAGTTCGAGGGTCAGCAGCAGGCCGGCGACCGGGGTGCGCAGCTCGTGGGCGATGTTGGCGATGGTGGTGCGCTCGCGCGTGAAGGCGGCCTCGAGGCGCGCGAGCAGCGCGTTCAGGCGCTCGATCACCACGCGCATCTCGACCGGCACCACGTCCATGGTGACGCGTGCCTGGAGGTTGGCGGGGTCGATGCCGGCGATCGCCTGCGAAATGCCGGCGACCGGGCGCAGCACGGCGCGCTGCAGCCACACCGCCACGGCCACGCCCATGGCGGTGGTCAGCAGCCACAGCGCGGCGAGCACCGCAGCCAGCCGGCGCAGGTCGTCGACCATCGGGCCGGCGTCGCTGGCGAGCAGGACCAGCAGGGCGCGCGGCGGCGCGCCGCGCTGGCGCGCGCGTTCGTCCAGCCACCGCGGCACGCCGCCCGGGCCGGGACCGCTATGCACATTGACTTCGATGATGCGCAGCGGCCGCCCATCGGCGAGGCGCCCGTCGTATGGTCGGTCAACTTGCGCCGGCGGCACCCCCCACTGCGCGCGCGCCATCAGGGTATCGTCGCCAAGCGAGGGCGAGCGGGCCAGCTCGACGTGGCCGAGAGCCTCGACGAGCTGCGCGTAGGCGTGTCCGCCGCTGCGGAACTCCGGTGGCGGCTGCGGCGCGTCGCCAAAGGACAGCGGCGGCCGGTCTTCCGGTGGCGGCGGTTGCCCACCAGGGGCGCCGCCCGGCGCTCCGCGTCCATCCGCGGGCTCCGGGTCGAGGTCCGCGTCCAGGCCATTCGCCCGGCGGCCCATGGGGGCCGAAGTGCGGCGGCGCGAATCAAGGCATGGGCGCTCTCGCGCAGCGCTCTGGTCGAGTTCGCGGTAAAGCAGGCCGCGCGCCGCGGCCCACACCGCCAGCGCGCCGAGCAGCACGATCGACGACAGCGCCACGGTGGTGCCGAGGAAGATGCGCCGGCGCAGGCTGGCCGTCATCGGCGGTCCCGCGCGCCGGCTCACGCCGGCTCCGCTTCGGCGGCCAGCAGGTAGCCGAAGCCGCGCCGGGTGTGGAGCAGGGGCCTCCGGCCCTCGCCGTCGATCTTGCGGCGCAGGCGCAGGACGCAGGCCTCGACCACGTTCGAGGTCGACTCGTCGGCGAAGTCGTAGAGGTGCTCCCAGATGGTGGTGCGCGCCACCACCTCGCCGCTGTGCAACGCGAGCAGTTCCAGCAGCGCGTATTCGCGCTGGGTGAGCGGGATGGCGACGCCCGCGCGGCGCACGCTGCGCGCGGTGGTGTCGATGGCGAGGTCGGCGACCTCGATCACGGGCGCGCGCTTGCCGTACTTGCGCCGCGTCAGCGAGCGCACCCGCGCGAACAGCTCGGCCAGCGCGAAGGGCTTCACCAGGTAGTCGTCCGCGCCCAGGTCGAGCCCGCGCACGCGGTCCTCGACCTCGTCCCTGGCGGTCATCAGCAGCACCGGCACGTCCTTGCCGGCGGCGCGGAGCGCGCGCAGGATCTCGAGCCCGCTCGCCCCGGGCAGCATGATGTCGAGCAGGATGAGGTCGTAGTCGTGGCTGGTGGCGTACCACCTGCCCTCGTCGCCGTCGCCGGTCGCGTCGACGGCGAA
Source organism: uncultured Planctomycetota bacterium (assembly GCA_963818245.1). Lineage (GTDB taxonomy): Bacteria > Planctomycetota > UBA11346 > UBA11346 > UBA11346 > BOG-1363. Next base: position 46,261 of record CAWFSD010000035.1, on the reverse strand, counting down.
GCCGTCGCCCTGCAGGCCCTGCACCAGGCTGGTGCGGATCGGCTCGTAGTCCTCGACCAGCAGGATGCGCATGATCCCAGGGTCGCCCCGTGCGCGACGTGTCAACGAGCGGCGCGCTGCGCGCCACGCGCCGTCATCGTCCCGTCATGTGCGTGTACCGCGGCCGCGAGCGGCCCAGGCGCTCGGCGTGCAGCCGTGGCGCCGGCGGAAGAGGCGGCTGAAGTAGTGCGCGTCGGCGAAGCCGCTGCGCGCCGCGACCTCGGCGACCGGCAGCGCGCCCTCCTCGAGCAGGCGGCAGGCGCGTTCCAGGCGGATGCGGATGAGGTCCTCCTGCGGGGCGCTGCCGAAGGTGCGGCGCCACACCGCGCTGAGGTAGGGCGCGCTGACGCCGGCCTGCTGCGCGATCCAGGCGGCGGACTGGTGCTCCCCAGGGCTCTCGACCAGCCAGCGGCGGATCTGCCGCAGGCGCTCCAGCAGACTGGGATTGAGCGCTGCGCCGGTGCCCTCGGCCCCGCCCAGGCGGCGCGCGAGGGTGGCGAGCAGGCGCCCGACCAGGAACGGCAGCAGCACCTCGGCGTGTTCGCCGCCCTGCGCCCAGTGCTGGCGCAGCTCGGCGAGCTGGTCGCGCAGGAACCCGATCGGCCGCGGGTAGGCGAGTTCGTCCACCGGCAGTCCCAGCCGCGCGATCAGCGGCGCCAGGCCCGCGCCTCTGAGGTGCGCGTAGTGGTTGACCAGCCGGCCACCGAGCGTCGCGAGGTGCTGCGGCTGGTCCGGGCTGATCAGCAGGCAGGCGTCGGCGCGCGCCTGCTGGCGGCCGTGGCGATCGAGCACCGTGGCCGGCGTCACCAGGTGCAGCAGCGTCCAGTCGCCGCTGCCCGCCGGCCGGTCGACGCTGAAGCCCGCGCCATGCTCGGCGTCGATGTCCACGGTGACGACGGCCAGTTCGGGGATCACGGTTGGCATCGCGCCCACCGTGCCAGGAATGAGCGGCATTGCCACGGGTGCGACGGAGTTGCGAGGTGCGAGGTGCGAGGCGCGAGGTGCGAGGTGCGAGGTGCGAGGGGCGAGGCGCGAGGCGCGAGGCGCGAGGTGCGAGGTGCGAGGTGCGAGGGGCGAGGGGCGAGGTGCGAGGTGCGAGGTGCGAGGTGCGAGGGGCGAGGTGCGAGGTGCGAGGGACGAGGCGCGAGGCGCGAGGCGCGAGGCGCGAGACACGAGAAATGCAGCTCGCAGTTCGCAGCTCGCAGCTCGCAACCGTCCTCGGCAGCCATAACCAGCGGTCCGGGCTACAATTGCGCGAAAAACACGGTGATTCATCGAAATTCCGCTTGCCACTGGCGCTTCCGCGCCGTATTCCCCACCACGATGATACGCTGCATCCTTGTGAAGCCGGTCTCCGCCATCTCCAGTGCCTAGCACCGGAAGGACGACTTCATGCGCATCCAGCGCGGGGCGACCTTCTGAAGAAGGCCGCCCCGCTTCGTTTTCAGGTCCACGCATCAACCCGGGAGTTCCCATGCTTCAGTTCATCTCCAAAGCCTATTCCCGCGACGTCGCCGTAGCCGTCGCCGAACGCCTTGGCGCCGTCCCCCACTTCCCTGAACGAACCACCGAGCAGCACCGATGAACCCCACCGCCAACCACGCGACTCCCACCGCGCCGCGCACGCCGCAGGCGCCGCCCCGTCCCACCACCCGCACGCGCCGCCGCTTCACCGCGCGCGCCGCGCCCTTCCGGCCCGATCCCGGGACGGCGAGCCCGCAGGACCGCCTGCGCGAGGCGCTCGCCGTGCTCGACCAGGAGCGCGCTGCCGGTGGCGACTACCATCCCGCCGATGCCGAGATCATCGCCGCCTGGGATGACACCAGCCGCCTCTGCGCCGATGACGGCGCGCTGGCGCTCGACCACCTCGATGCCTTCCTGCGCTGCCACCTCGGCACGCTGCGCGACCTGATGGTGCGCGCGGCCCGTGGGCACGGGCCGCACCGCCTGCTCGACGACCTGCGCGCCACCGTCGCCGCCCAGCTCGCGCTCGGCGGTGGTTGAGCGGGGCTGCGCGGGTCTGGACGGCCGGATCGAACAGGAGGCGCGGAGAACGGAGGAGACGAGGCGAGTTTCGTCCGGCTCCCCGCCCGCGCTTGGCGCGCGAAGGCCGGGAGCCGCTCGGACCTGCAAGGGCGAGCGACCCTGCGCCCAGGGCCCGCGATGCCGCACGATGCGCCGTGCTCCGAGCGGACCCCCTCGTCCGACCTCCGGGTCTCCGCGTCTCCTGCCCGGTCGGTCGGGTGCGGTGGCCGAGGGCGCTCAGAACGCCGTGGTCGGCTGGGCGAAGTCCAGCTCCTTGATCCAAATGTTGCGGTAGCGCACGTCCCAGCCCTCGCACTGCAGCTTGATGCCGCCGGGCGTGTCGGTCACGCCCTTGCCGCCGTCGTTGCCGCCGTCGAGGCCGGAGCGCGGGCCGCCCCACACCTGGGCGATGGCGTGGTCGCTGTGCGCCTTGACGCCGTTGAAGTACATGGTCGCCAGCGGGCGCTCGGTGAGCTTGCCGTCCACGAAGCGCGCGGCGCGGAACTGCACGTCGTACGCGTTCCACTTGCCGAGGCCGGCGTAGGCGTCGTAGGGGCCGGCCTCCTCGTTGATCAGCGCGGCCAGGCCGTGCGTGCCGCGATCGCCGTCCAGCACCTGGATCTCGTAACGGTTCTGCAGGTAGACCCCGCTGTTGCCGCCCTTGACCATGATCGCGAACTCGACGTGCAGGCGGAAGTCGCGGTAGCCCTTCTTGGTGACGATGTCGGCCGCGCCGTACTTCCCGCCGGCCGCGGCGGGGTCGTCGGTCATCAGCGCCGTGCCGGCGTCGACGGGGTCCTTGACGATCTGCCACTTGATGGGCAGCGCCGAGGCGAAGGCCGGGCCCTGCCAGTAGGTCCACTTCTCGTCCAGCATCTGGCGCGTGCCGTCGAACAGCACCTCGGCGCCGGCGATCGGCGCGGCGCCGACACCGAGCTCGGCGCCAGGCGCGCTGGCGAGAGCGCTGACGAGGAGGAGGGCTTGGAGGTGGCGCGCAGGCATCATGACGGCTCCAGGACGGTCGGGTGCGGAAGCACATGCTGCGCTGGGCGGCCGCCTGGGACAAGCGCGAACGGGGTCGCGCCACGGCGGTGCGCTGCGCGGTGCGGGCGCGCCGGGCCGGTGGGGGACCGGGTACGGACGCCGCAGGAGGATCGCAATCCGTCCTCGCCGTGCTAGGTTCATCGGGACATGCACTCCGCCAGCACGCGCACGCTCCCACAGCCGGCTCGCACCGGACAATCTGAGCGCAGCCCAGGTGCGCTCCGTCGGGTCTGGCGGTCGGCGGGACGGACGCCGGCTGCGCTCGCAGTAGTGCTGGTCCTGCTCGGCGCGGGTCGCCTGCGTGGCGAGGACGCGGCGGCGCCCGGCGATGCGCCTCCGCCCGCCCCGGTCGTCACGACACCGCCACCGCCCCAGCCGGCGCCGACCTCCTCGGGAGGCACCGCCGCAGCGGCCGTCGTCCGCTACCGCAGTGGTCGGGTCCGGCACGAGGACGCTGGTCCCGGCGGCATCGACGAGGGCACGCTGCTGTTCGCCATGGGCAGCTTCAGCCCGGAGATCGATGCCATCACCTACGTCGACCGCGACCGCAAGACCACCTCCGCGGACGCCTACGGCCACCGCTACGGCTTCGCGCTGACCGCGATGGACCTGATCGCCCCGGGGGAGCCGACCTCCCCCTACCTGTCCCTCTCCCTCGAGATGGACTACCGCACCGCCGAGACCTCTGACCACCGCACCATCAGCGAGCTCAACCCGTGCGTGGGCCTCGGGCTCGGCATGCTGCAGAACCTCGGCGGGGATGTGGCGATCTACGGTGGCCCCAGGCTCGGCATCGGCTACGTCCTGATCTCGGACCGGCGCCTGACCGGGGACACGCCCTACCAGGTCAGCGTCGATGGCACGACCCTGAAGGTCGGGCTGGATGCCGGCCTGATCGTCGATTGCGGCGGTCTGATGCTCATCGGTCAGGTGGGATACGAGGTGAAGATCAGCGGGGCGCACTTCGGTGACTCGGCCCACGATCTCGGCACCGCGGACTACGTCACCCGCGGCTTCGTGTTCGCCTTCGGCATTGGAGGGAGTTTCTGAGGGTGAGTTGCGAGTTGCGAGTTGGCGAGTTGCGAGTTCCCTGTAATCGGGGTTGTAATCCTGGGATTGCAGGAAGTCTCGCTTCTCGCTTCTCGCTTCTCGCTTCTCGCTTCTCGCTTCTCGCTTCTCGCTTCTCGCTTCTCGCTTCTCGCTTCTCGCTTCTCGCTTCTCGCTTCTCGCTTCTCGCTTCTCGCTTCTCGCTTCTCGCTTCTCGCTTCTCGCTTCTCGCTTCTCGCTTCTCGCTTCTCGCTTCTCGCTTCTCGCTTCTCGCTTCTCGCTTCTCGCTTCTCGCTTCTCGCTTCTCGCTTCTCGCTTCTCGCTTCTCGCTTCTCCCTTCTCCCTTCTCCCTTCTCCCTTCTCCCTTCTCCCTTCTCCCTTCTCCCTTCTCCCTTCTCCCTTCTCCCTTCTCCCTTCTCCCTTCTCCCTTCTCCCTTCTCCCTTCTCCCTTCTCCCTTCTCCCTTCTCGCGACTCGCGACTCGCAACTCGCAACTCGCAGCTCCCCATGGACATCCCCAGCATCTCCCCCGCTCTGTTCGCGTCGACCTTCGCGATGATCTTCCTCGCGGAGATCCCGGACAAGACGGCGCTCGCGGCCCTGATGCTGGCCACCGGTGGCCGGCCGGTGGCGGTGTTCGTTGGCGTCGCCGCCGCCTTCGTGATCCAGAGCCTGGTCGCGGTGCTGTTCGGCAGTGCGCTCGGGCTGCTGCCGCCGGAGGTGGTGCGCATCGGTGCGGGCCTGCTCTTCCTGGCCTTCGCCGTGGCCATGTGGCGGCGCCGGACCGAGCCCGAGGAGGGGGCCGACGGCGGCCGCGCGGCCGGCGGCCGGCTGGTGGGCGGTGGCCGGCAAGGCCTTCCTGGTCATCTTCATCGCCGAGTGGGGCGACCTCACGCAGCTGGCGACCGCTGCCCTGACCGCGAAACAGGGCCAGCCGCTGACCATCTTCCTCGCCGCGACGCTGGCGCTGTGGGCGGTGAGCGCCCTCGCCATCGCCCTCGGCCACGTCCTCAAGCACCGCATCAGACCCGCGCTGATGCAGCGCATCGCGGCGGTGGTGTTCGCGGTGATCGGGGTGCTGATGCTGTGCGGGGTGCGCCTGGGCGGGTGAGCACGGCGTACCCGTGGCGGCGTTCCATTGCAGGATGCCCTGACGGAGACGCCGCGGATCGCGGCGAATGGAAGGGCGTCGGCGCGCGGTGGTGGCGCACAGGGCGTGGCCGCGCCGTGGTTTACGCGGGCCCGGCGAAGGGCGATGTGGCATGTCCGACGCTTTAGTCGCCAGTGTCCAGCATCCACCCATCAGGAGGAAGCCATGAGCTCCGCCACCGTCAAATCCAAGTCGAAACCCCCGCAGGCCCCCGGGGCGCAGGGCGCCGCGGACGCGATGCGACCCGGACCCAAGCACGCCCAGCTGGCGAAGAACATCGGCACCTGGGACGTCGCCTACGCCATGTGGATGAAGGAGGGCGACGAACCCAAGCGGGAACAAGGCTCCGCGGTGCTCTCGTCGCTGTTCGAAGGCCGCTACATCCGGGAGGTGTTCACCAGCCAGTACCAGGGCCAACCGTTCCAGGGCGTCGGCACCACCGGCTTCGACCGCGTCGCCGAAGCGCTTCGTGCGCGTCTGGTACGACAGCGTGGGGACGGGCATCACGCGCACGACCGCAGCGCCGTCGGCCGATGCCAAGGAACTCGTGTTCACCGGCACGATGGATTGCCCGATGCAAGGCCCGGGCGTGCAGCTGCGCCATGTCTACACGCAGGAGTCCGAAGACCGCTTCACCGTCGTGATGTTCACCGCCAAGGACGGCGAGGAACGGAAGTCGATGGAGATGACGTACACGCGCAGGCGCGGTTGAGCGGGTTCACTTCGGCGGCTGGGCGCTGAGACCGAGGTCCCACAGGCGCTCGAGCGGCGCTGCCAGGGCCACGCCCATGCGCGTGGCGCCGTAGCCCCAGTCGTAGCTGCGCAACTGCAGACGGTGCCAGCCGGTCCCCAGGGTCGCCGGCACCGTCTCGGTCAACCAGGCGTCGCCGGTCTCGGTCTTGGCCAGGCCGTCGAAGAGCACGGCGTCATCGAGCGTCAAGCGGATCCGCGCCTGCGGCATGCTGTGCACGATCAGGCTGAGTGGCGTCGTGGCAGCGGCGTGCACCCATGAGGTGGCGTACCACACCTGGGCGCCACCGTTCCCGAGCAGCAGGCGCGCGTCGAGGGCCTCGACCTGGGCGGGGTGCCAGCGCACGTCGCGCTCCGGCTTCCACCAGCCCTCGACCTGGGGGCCGCTGAAGACCGCCTGGGCGTCGAAGGGGCCGCTGTCGGGGGGGTACACCGCCTTGGCGAAGAAGTCGCGCACCGCGTCCTTCATCTCGCCCTGCGGATCGCGGGCGAAGCGTTCCGCGCCGGGGCCGCCGAACGGTCCGCAGACCAGCCAGTGGCGCAGCACCAGTCCGCCGGCCGCGGGCGCGGAGAACTCGGCCGGCGCCCACGCCCCGGGGTAGAGCCGCGCCTCGGTGGGCTCATCGAAGGTCTCGCGGCTCGCCGAGCCGTCGCTGTCCGCCCACCACACCTTGGCGTGGCCGCCGAAGGTCGCTTCGAAATCGACGGTGGTGCGCAGCGCCGGCGACAGTTCCGGCAACCCCGGGATGGCCTCGCGCGGGATGGTGACGCTCACCACCCAGCCCTTGCCGTCGTCGTCGCGCCGGCCGCCGAGGACGGCGCCGGCCAGCTCGCCGACGTGGGCGAACTGCGCCTGGCCCACCGGCGTCCGGTAGGACTGCGGGCTGGCGCCGGGCCCCGACCACGCGGGGTGGAACCCGATGGCCGCCGGGCGCACGCTGCCGCCATCGTCGAACAGTCCGAGCACGACGCGCACGTCGCCGGCGCGCCCGCCGGCCGGTCCGCCCGGCTTGGCGGCGGGATCGCCCTGCAGGTAGAAGCTCACCGCGTCGCTGGCGCGGTCGTGGGCGAAGACGCGCTCGAGCGGCTGCAGCGCGCGCGGAGTGAATTCCGCGCCGGTGCGGGCGTGGACGCGCAGGTGCAGGTGGCCGGGGTCCCACAGGCAGCGCACCTCGACGGTGCGCTCGCGGTCGGCCTGGAAGGTCAGCGGATCGCACTGCTCCCAGCCGGCCAGGGAGCCGTCGTGCGCGACTCCGCCGAACGCGGGGGCGAAGCGCGCCAGCCGGGCGTTGCCCGCACCGCCGCGCAGGGCCAGGGCGACCTCGGGCGGGCTGGCGATCTGCGCCAGGCCGAGCTCGACCTGGGCCTGGAGGTCGGCGAGCCGGCGCACCGGGTTGTCGCGCAGCGACCAGCCCACGCAGCGGAACACCAGCGGCGTGTCCTTGCCGACGCCGACGTAGATGCCGCCGTCCTGGGGATCGCCGTAGACCATCCCGGAGAAGAACTCGCCGGGCAGGTCGTACATCCCCAGCCGGCTGCCGCCGGGCGGGAACAGGGTGTCGACGTACAGCCCGTCCTGGTCGTAGAGCAGCACGCCGCAGCGCGTCTGGTCGATGACCGGCAGCAGGCCGTTCAGCGGCGCGCGGATGTGCATGGCGCCCACCGTCTCGCCGGGCTGGGGCGGCCCGTTGATCGCGGCGCGGCCGACGCGCCAGCGCAGGCGCACGCCGCCCTTGCCGTCGGGGACGTAGGCCGAGACCTTCTCCTGCGCGGCGAAGTTGGCGCTGAAGTTGCGACCGCCGCGGGCGCTGACCCAGTAGCCCTGGGCCGGGGTGCCGTCGCACTGCGCCCAGTCGCTGCTGTAGCTGTCGGCGGTCTCGTTGGCGCCGGACAGCGCGGTGGCGGTGCCCGCGGCGCGCGCGGTGAAGACCGGGTCGGTGATGACGCGCTCCCACGCGCCGAACGCGGGCACGCCGCGTTCATCCAGGCGCGCCACCGGCAGGCGCCAGACGTCGCGGCCGCCCTGGTCGATGGCGAGCAGGGCGAGGTCCTCGCCGACCTGCTCGCCGTGGTAGCGCAGGACGTTCCCGGGCAGGGCCATGGGGGTGGGGCGGAACTCGGCCTCGTCGACCTTGCCGTCGCCGTTGGCGTCGCGCCAGGCGAAGTGCTGCGCGGGGCCCTGGTCCGGGCGCACGCTGACGATGCCGGCCGCCAGCTTCCAGCGCTCGCCGTCGAGGCGGTAGATGGCGTACTGGCCGCGCGGCGCGCACACCAGGAAGGGGCGCCCGTCGCGGCGCACCATGCGCACGTGGTCGAAGCCGGGCAGCAGGGGATCGTTGCCGACGTCCGGCCACACCGCGTCGACGGTGAAGCGGCCGCTGGCGTAGTCGATGGCGAAGCGCGTCAGCCAGCCCTGCTCGCCGGCGATGTAGGCGTGGCGCGCGTCCGCGGGATCGACCGCCCAGCCATCGTTGGCGCGGGTCTGCAGGCTGGGGAACTCGCGCAGCAGCGCGCCTTCGGCGCTCCATTCGCTGGTGCGGCACGGGCCGGCCTGCTCGACCACCAGCAGGCGGTCGTGGCCCTGGGCATCGGTCCATGCGGCGAGCTTGCCGGGGGACATGAAGGTCTCGCGGTCGTAGGTGCCGGGCTGCTGGCGGTCACCGCGGCCGAAGCTGCGCAGGCGCCGGCCCCCGGCGTCGTACTGGTGCACCCGGTTCGCGGCCGGTTCGCTGACGTAGATGCGACCGCTGCCGTCGACCGCCAGGCCGCCCGGGTCCATGGCGGCGGGCAGTTCGAAGAGGCGCTGCCAGGCGCCCGTGGGCCGGCCGCCGGCCAGCGGCACGGCGCTGACGGCCCAGCCCGCCTCGCTGGCGTGCAGGCCGTAGAGCCTGCCGCCGCGCGCTGCCAGGCCGCGCGGCCGCGCCAGCGGCAGGGTCGCGAGGAGGGTGCCGTCCTCGCCGGCGTGCACCGTGACCACGTCGACCGGCGTGGCCGACTCGACCCACCAGTAGCCGCTCTTCTGCTCCAGCCGGCCGCGCTGGGCGACGAACACGCTGGTGCGCCCGTCGGCGCGCCACGCCGCCATCGCCGTCACCTGCCCCTCGGGGGCGTAGCCGTTCTTGCGCATCGCCCGCGGGCTCGAGCCGAAGCTGCGGCCATCGGCGCGGTAGACGTGGCAGCCGCCATCGGTGGAGTAGCTCCACACCGTCTCGCCGTCGGTGCAGGTGCTGCCCCCGCCGCCGGCGCCGCCCGACGGGAAGGCGCGCAGGAACTGCTCCATGCCGAGCGGCTTGCGCAGGTCGATGAGCGGGTTGCTGAGGCCGTTCTCGAGGTAGCGGTAGTAGAACACCGCGATGCCCTCGGGACTGACCGCGACGTCGCCGATCGGCGCATTCACCGGATCGCCGTGGAACGGTTCGCCCTGCCGGCCGGCGTCGTCCGGCGACGGCAGCCAGGCCGAGACCCCGCCGACGAAGCGCGGCACCACCGAGTGGAACTCGCCGTCGACCGGCCAGCGCTCCGCCGGCATGCAGATGCCCTTGACCGCGTACGTGCCGGGGGGGACCGGCATGAAGTTGTCGTCCAGGCCGTTCCAGGTCTCGGTGAAGCGGCCGTGGTTGGCGGCGGTGACGGTGCGCGGCACGCCGGCGGCGAACTGGCTGATGATCCAGTCCGGGTTCTTGGCGTCGACGATCGCCAGGGTCACGCGCCAGGTGCCGGAGGGTGAACCCTCGGCCGGCAGCGCATAGCTGACCGCGACCCCCGAGGGAGCGGGTGCGGGCGCGGGATCGGCGGCGGGCAGGGCGGCGGCGGTCAGCGCCCAGACCAGGGCCAGCGCGGCGCGATGTCGCGCGACCGCAACGATCAGGTCGGGCCGCACGGCGTTGCGAGGGGGGATGACCAGCAGCGGCATGGGCGACCTCGGACGCATGCTGCGCGCATCCGGGTGGGCTTCAAGTCGACATCGCGAAGCCGCGCAGTCGCCAGGTGTCCGCCTCGGTGCCGGACAGGGCCGCGGTCGCGGTGGGGATGAGCAGCAGGGCGAGCGGGTGGAGTGCGGCGGCCCGGCTTGGCGGTGCGTGGAGTCCAGGGCGCGGGCGGCGTCCGGAACGCCCTCGAGCAGACCCGGCGTTCCCACGCATCATCTGCACCCCTGCGGGCCAGGGCGTCGCACGCGCTGCCGGGGTCCTCAACTCCGGGCGTGGGATCGTGTACACTCCGGCTAAGCCTGGACAGCATGCCCGACGCCCCGCCCGCCGCCTTCATCGCGCACCTGACCGGGGCGCAGCGCCACCTGCTGGCCTTCATCCAGAGCCTGATCTGGCGCCCGGCCGACGCCGACGACGTACTGCAGGAGGCCAACCTGGTGCTGTGGCGCAAGGCCGGCGAGTACGACCCCGCGCGGCCCTTCCTGCCGTGGGCGATGCGCATCGCCCAGCTGCAGGCGATGGCCTGGCTGACCAGCCGCGGCCGCGCGCAGCGCCGCTTCGCCGACGCCCTGCTCGAGACCATCGCCGACGAGGCGGTGGACGAAGTCGACGAGCTCGAGCCGCGCCGGCGCGCCCTCGGCGACTGCCTGCAGCGCCTGAGCACCGACCACCGCGCCCTGGTCGCCAGCCGCTACCAGCCGGACGGCTCGGTCGAGGCGTTGGCCCAGGAGCGCGGCAGCTCGCCCAAGGCGGTGTCGGAGATGCTGCGCCGCATCCGCCTCGGCCTGCTGGGCTGCGTCGAGCGCAAGCTGGGTGGGGCGGGCGCATGAGCCCGACCGCCGAGCTCGACGTCCTGCTGAACGCCTTGGCCGACGGGTCGCTCGACGAGCCCGCGACGAGCCGCCTCGAGGCGCTGCTGTCCGCGGACGCCGGGGCGCGCCGGCGCTACCGCCGCTTCGCGGCGCTCGACGCGGGGCTGCGCTGGGACTACGCGGCGGCGGCGCGCGCCCCGCAGGAGGCGCCGCCTGCGCGCCGAAGCTGGCGCCCCCTGGCGGCGGCGGCGGTGCTGCTGGTGACCTGTGGCGCCTTGCTGTGGAGCGCGCGCGGGCCGCTCCCCGCCCTCACCGTGGTCGACGTGGCCGGCGGCAGCCTGGGCTGGAGCGACGACAGCGGCGCGCACCGGGATCTGGCCGGCGGCGAGGGGCTGTCCACGGGCCAGCTCGCCCTAGACGGCGCCAGCGCCAGCGCCCGCCTGCGCTTCGCCGACGGCAGCACGGTGGTGCTGGCCGGCGACACCGTGGTCGCGCTGGCGGGAGCCGGACAGAAGCTGCTGCGCCTGGTGCACGGCGCGCTGAGCGCCGACGTCCAGCCGCAGCCCGCCGGCCGGCCCATGCTGGTGCGCACCGGCACCGCCGAACTGCGCGTGATCGGCACGCGCTTCACCGTCACCACCGATGCGGAGCGCACGACCCTGGAAGTCGAGCACGGGCGCGTGCGCCTCGAGCGCCTCGCCGACGGCCAGGCGGTGGAGGTCGCCGCGCGGCAGTCGGCGGTGGCCGGGCTCGATCCCGCCAGGCCCATGCTGGCCGCGGTGCGCGCGGCACCGCCGTCGCGCTGGTCACTCGACCTGGGGCACCTCGACGCCGCGCGCTGGACCGGCACCTGGGTCGCGTCGGCGGCAGGATCACCCGCCTTCCTCAGCGCGGCGCCCTACCTCGCCGCGCGCACCCCGGCGGGCGCGCCGATCGTCCACTACGGCGTGCGCATCTCCGCCCCGGACGAGGACGGGCGGCCCTTCGTGCGCTTCGTCGCCGGCTCGACCCTCACGCTGCGCTACCGCGTCGCCCGCCGCACCGGCAACACGCACATCGAGGTGATGGTCTGCACGCACACCGCCAGCGGCGCCTTCGGCGGCACGTTCAGCGCCGGCGTCGACACCGACCGCCATCCCGCCGACACCGCGGGCTGGCGCACCGCGGTGCTGGGCACCGCGGATTTCCGGCCGATGCGCGCTTCGCAGCCGACGCTGGTCGGGTGCGAGGCGGTGTTCATCCTCCCGCGCGCGGGCTGGGCGGGCGCGCGGCTCGAGGTGGCGGGGCTGGAGGTCGCGGCGCCATGAGGGCGGCGTGGGCGCTGGCGGTGACGGTCCTCGTCGCGGCGATCGGGCCCGCGCCCACCGCGTCCGCCGCGCAGTCGGGTGCGCCCGCCGCCCTCAAGCCCTTCCTGGAGGACCAGTGCTACGAGTGCCACGACGCCGACGTGGCCAAGGGCGGGCTCGACCTCACCGCGCTGCCCTACGGGGCGGAGCCTGGCACGCACGTGAAGTGGGTGCGGGTGTTCGACCGCGTGCGCGCCGGCGAGATGCCGCCGGCGAAGAAGCCGCGGCCGGCACCAGCGGCGCTGCGCGGCTTCCTGGCCGCGCTGGAGACGGACCTCACCGCGCAGCACCTGGCGATGCGCGCCACCGTGCTGCGGCGGCTGAACCGCGGCGAGTACCGCACCACCATCGAGGCGCTGCTCGGCCAGCGCGTCGGCGCCTACGAGGACCTGCCCGAGGACGCCCTGGCGCACGGCTTCGACACCAACGGCGAGGCGCTCGGCCTCAGCGACGTGCACCTGCGCCGCTACCTGGCCGCGGCCGACGCGGTGCTGGAGGGCATGGAGCTGCGCGAGCGCGCGCCGCAGCGCGCCACCATCAACCGTGAGCATGGCCGACACCGGCGGCGGCAAGCGCGCCATCGCGGACAACTTCTGGCTGAAGCGGGACGACGGCGCGGTGGTGCTGTTCAACGCCGGCGCCTTCCCGTCGACCATCGTCGACACGCTCAAGCTCGCCAACGCGGGCCGCTACGCCGTGACCATCGACGTCGAGGCCTGGCAGTGCGAGCAGCCGCTGACCGTGGCGCTGTGGCTCGGCAACTTCGGCAAGGCGGCCGACGACCGCCTGTTCGGCTACTACAAGCTCGCGCCGGCCACCCCGATGCGCATCCGGTTCACCGCCTGGCTGCGCCCGGGCGACACCGTCCGACCGCTGGTCGAGGGCCTGAGCGCCGCCGCAGGAGCTCAAGAAGGCCGGGCAGGACGCGTTGAAGGCCTACAAGGGCCGCGGCCTCGCTGGTGCGCGGCATCACCGTCGACGGGCCGCTCGACGCGGAGCCGGCGCTGCGCGGGCAGCGCCTGCTGTTCGGCGACCTGCCGGTGACGCTGGGGCCGGTGGACGCGCGCGGCCGGCCCAAGGCCGCGCCGCAGGTCGTCAGCGAGGACGCCCAGGGCGACGGCGCGCGCGGCCTGCGCCGCTTCGCCACCGCCGCCTTCCGCCGCCCGGTGCCGGCCGAGCAGGTCGCGCCCTACCTCGCGCTGTTCAGCGGCGAGCTGGCCCAGGGCGCGGACTTCCGCCAGGCCATGCTCGCCGCCGCCAGCGCCATCCTGTGCGCGCCGGACTTCCTGTTCCTGCGCGAGCCCGCACCGGGGCCGGGCGAGCGCCTCGACGATTACGCGGTGGCCGCGCGGCTGTCCTACCTGCTCACGCGCGGGCCGCCGGACGAGGAGCTGCTGCAGGCGGCGGCCGCCGGCGGGCTGCGCACGCCCACCGGGCTGCGCGCCCAGACCGGGCGCCTGCTGGACGGCCCGGACTTCGCGCGCTTCGTCACCGACTTCACCGACGGCTGGCTGGACCTGCGCGACCTCGAGGCGACCACCCCCGACAAGAAGCTCTACCCGGAGTTCGACGACGAACTGCGCGACGGCATGGCGCAGGAGACGCGCGCCTTCGTCGCCCAGCTGTTCGCGCGCAACCGGCCGCCGGCGGAGCTGGTGCGCTCCGACTACGCCATGCTCAACGAGCGCCTGGCCCACCACTACGGCGTCCCCGGCGTCGACGGCCCGCAGATCCGCCGGGTCGCGCTGCCGCCGGGCAGCCACCGCGGCGGCCTGCTCACCCAGGGCGCGGTGCTGAAGGTCAGCGCCAACGGCACCGCCACCTCGCCGGTGATCCGCGGCGTCTACGTGATGGAGCGCCTGCTCGGCTTCCAGCCGCCACCGCCGCCGCCCGGCGTCGCCGGCCTGGAGCCCGACACGCGCGGCGCCACCACCGTCCGCGAGCAGCTCGCCAAGCACCGCACCCTCGAGACCTGCAACGGCTGCCACCGCGTCATCGACCCGCCGGGCTTCGCCCTGGAGTCCTTCGACGTCACCGGCGGCTGGCGCGAGCGCGTGCGCACGCTCGACCAGGGCGAGCGCGTCAAGGCCGACCGCGACGGGCGGCGCGTGCAGTACAAGCTGGGCCCGCCGGTCGACGCCAGCGGCGAACTCCCCGGCGGCGGCGCCTTCGCCGGCTTCGAGCAGTTCCGCGACCTGCTGCTCGGCCAGCAGCAGCGCATCACCGCCAACCTCGCCGCGCGCCTGCTGATGTTCGGCACCGGGCGCGAGATGGGCTTCTCCGACCGCGCGGTCATCGCGCGCCTGGTGAAGGAGCTCGGTCCGGCGGGCGGCGTGCGCGACCTGCTCGACCTGGTGGTGCAGAGTGAAATCTTCCTGAGCAAATGAGCGGAGCGACCATGGCGACCTGCATCACCCGCAACCACCTCTCGCGCCGCACCGTGCTGCGCGGCCTGGGCGTGGCCCTGGCGCTGCCCCTGCTCGACGCGATGCGGCCGGCGTGCGCCGCCGAGCCGGCAGCGGCCGCCGCACCGCGGCGCTTCGTCGGGATCTGCACGACGCTGGGAATCCACCGGCCCTTCCTCGAACCGGCGGCGGCCGGCCGCGGCTACGCGCCGACACCCTACCTCGAGCTGCTCAAACCGCACCTCGACCGCGTCACGGTGCTGTCCGGGACGTGCCACCCGGACCAGAACGGCGGCAACGGCCACAGCACCGAGAACACCTGGCTGACCTCGGCGAAGCACCCGGGCCTGGTCGGCTTCCGCAACACCATCTCGCTCGACCAGGTGATGGCCGCGCACCTCGGCCAGGCGACGCGCGTGCCCTACCTGGCGCTGGCGACCGTAGGACCCTCGCTGTCGTGGACGGCGGGCGGAGTGCAGATCCCCGGCGAGAGCTCGCCGGCCAAGGTCTTCGCGCGGCTCTTCCTGCAGGGCACGCCGGCGGAGATCGCGGCGCAGAAGCGCGGGCTGGAGCGCGGGCGCAGCGTGCTCGACACGGTCGGGGGGCAGGCCAGGCGCCTGCAGCGCGACCTCGGCGCGCGCGACCAGGAGAAGGTCGACCAGTACCTGACCTCGGTGCGCGAGCTCGAGACCGGCCTCGGCGCGGCCGAGGCCTGGCTCGACCGCCCCAAGCCGGTGGTCGACGCCACGGCGCCGAAGGACCTCGCCGACCGCAGCGACGCCATGGGGCGCATGCGCCTGATGCTCGCGCTCGCCACCCTGGCCCTGCGCACGGACTCCACGCGCGTCATCACCCTGCGCGTCGAGGGCCTGGGCACGCCGCCGGTCGGCGTCGCCGGCGTCAGCCAGGGCTGGCACGAGCTCTCGCACCACGGCAAGGACCCGCGCAAGATCGCCGAACTGCGCCTGATCGAGGAGGCGATCTTCGCCGAGCTCGGGACGTTCCTCGGTGCGCTGCGCGCCCTTCAGGAAGGAGCGGCGCCGCTGCTGGACCGCACCGCCGTGCTGTTCGGCTCGAACCTGGGCAACGCCAGCGCGCACGAGTGGCGCAACCTGCCGGTGGTGGTCGCCGGCGGCGGTTTCGCCCACGGCCAGCACCTGGCCTTCGACCAGGCCGACAACCTGCCGCTGGGCAACCTCTTCGTGCAGCTGCTGCGCGGCATGGGCGTGCCCGCCGAGCGCTTCGGCAGCAGCACCGGGGTCGAGGTTCCTGGGTTGGCGTGAAGCAGCGCGACCGCGCGGCGGTTCAGATCCGCTGCCCGGGCGGAACCGACCGCCGCCGCCGCGTCCGTCCGACCAGGCCCAGGCCAAGCACGAGCACCGCGAAGCCGGCGCCGCCGCCGCAGGAGCTGCCGCCCTGGCTGGAGACGGTACCGGCACCAGCGGCCGGCGGCGGTGCCACCGGGCCGCCGCCGGCGGTGCCCGCCGTGATGGTCAGGTCGAGGAGTCCGGTCAGCCCGTCGGCGGCGGCGCGCACCTGCGCGGCACCGATGGCCACGCCGGCGGTGAAGGTTCCGCCCGCGGCCATGGCACCGCCCGTGGCGCTCCACGCGCACGGCGGTTGCGCCGCGAGCGGCTGGGCGAACTGGTCGCGGACCTGCGCGGTGAACGACGCGCTGGTCTCCGCCGCCACCGTCGCCGGTCCGTCCACCACCAGGGAGGTCGGGGTCGCCTCCACCACCAGCGTGAACGGCCCGCTGACCGTCGCCGTGCCCTGCGCCGGATCCGCGATGCGCGCCTGGATCAGCCAGGTGCCGGCGCGGGTTGACGGTGACTGTGGCATCTTCTGCGCCTGAGCTGCCGTTCGGCGTGAAGGTGGCCGTGCCGCCCGCGGGCGCCGTGACGACGCTCCAGGTGTAGAGATAGCCCGCCGCGCTGCCGACCGGGCCGCCGCGCACGCCGAGCGGCGCGCTCGTCCCGGTGACCGCGCTGCCGGGCCCGTGCGCCGGCGTCACCACCGTCGGCGGGGTGGCGGTGGGCGGCGGCACGCTCAGCACGGTCAGCACGCGCGCCCGCCGAGGTCGCGGTCCCGGCGCTGTTGCTGGCCACGCAGCGGAAGACCCCCGCCGTCGTCCCCGGCCACCGTCGCGCCGATGGCGAACGTCGTAGCGGTGGCACCGGCGATGTCGGCGCCGTTCCGCTGCCATTGGTAGCTGGGCACCGGCGTGCCGCTCGCGCCCACCGTGAACGACGCGCCCTGTCCGACGGCGACGCTGACCGCAGCGGGCTGGGCGGTGATCATGGGGGCCACCGCCGCGCTGGCGGCCGGCTGCCCGTAGGAGATCCCGCAACCGCCGCTGCCGATGAACACCCGCCCGAACACCTGGCGATCGCCGGCGAGGGTCTTGGCCCCGGCCGGGAACTGGTGCGCGTCGTCGTTGATGCGCGTCCAGCTGCCGCCCAGGTCGGTGGAGCGGAAGAGCCCGAGCGTCCCCGCGCGCGTGCCATAGCAGTAGGCGGCCGGGATGGCCGAGCCCGGCGCCGGCGCGCCGAAGCTGAACAGCGTGGCGGCGGAGAATCCCGCGACCTCGGTGAAGCCCGTGCCACCGTCGGTGGTCCGCCACAGGCCGTTGCCGTCGAGCGCGACCCACACCTCGTGCGCGGTCCCCGGCCGCGCCACGACGTTCAGGAAGCCGGCCTTGCCGGGGATGGCGCTGGCGTTCTGCGCCATCCAGGTCGCGCCGCCGTCACCGCTCGCGTAGAGCCGGCCCGCGGCGAAGATGTAGAAGCGGCTGCCGTCGACGCTGTCGGCGGCGATGGCGAAGTCCTTGTTCCAGAATGTCGCTCAGGCCGACCGCGCCGCTCGGCGCGCCGCTCGCGGCGTGCCAGGTCGCGCCGCGGTCGGCGCTGTACGACACCGCGCCGCCGCCGGCGATGTAGATCAGGTCGCCGCCGTCGGTCGCCGAGCAGGCGATGCGGCCGAGTTGCGCTCCCGCCGGCAGCGCGCGCACCGTCCAGGTCGCGCCGCTGTCGGTCGAGGTCGCCAGGGTCAGGGTGTCGCCGGCCCAGGTCTTGGCGCCGAGCACCGCGACGTTCTCGGGGTGCTGTTCGCAGACCGCGATGCTGAAGCCCTCCGCCAGCGGGTAGAGCCTGGCCGCCGGGTAGCTGGTGGTGTCGCGCGAGCTGAAGCCGAAGTTGTCGGCCATGCCGGACAGCACCAGCGCGCCGCTGCGCGGCGCGACCAGGGTCAGCACCACGGTCTCCTCGTGGCCGGGCTCGACCGTGTACCAGTCCATCGGCGTCGCCCACGTATCGGGCGTCCGCCACACCCCGAACCAGTCGGTGGAGAACAGCTGCCCGGCGTGGAAGGGTCGAAGGCCATGCCGGCGGTGGCGGAGGAAAAGCGGTTCTGCTGCCACCACGGAATCCCGACGTGCAGCGTCGCGGGCGCCGCGGCGGTGTTGATCTGCGCCCAGGTCGATCCGCCGTCGCTGCTGCGGTACATCGGATTGAAGTAGGCGGACGCGCGCTGCGCCACCACCACCTTGCCGGCATCGCCGGCATCGACCGCGAGCGCGCAATAGTCCTTGCCGGCGCCGCTCGCGGGGGTGATGTCGCGCCATGCCCCGCCCGACCACAGCGCGACGCCGCTGCCGTGGGTGACGTAGAGCCGGCCGGCGACCACTTGCAGGCGCCGCGGTGCGCTCGGCGCCCCGGCCATGGCGGTGAAGGTCGCGCCGCCGTCGCTGCTCACCGCGATGCCGCTGCCCGGGATGCCGACGTAGACGGTCGCCGAGCGGCCGCCGCTGGCCGTGGCCGGGTCGAACACCACGCTGCGCACGCCGGTGGGGTTGGTCCCGGTGAAGCCGGCGGGGACGCTGGCGACCTTGGCCCAGGTCGCGCCCTCGTCGGTGCTGCGCCACAGCCCGTCGAGGCGCGTGCCGCAGTAGATCACGCTGCTGGTGCGCGGATCGACGGCCAGGCACTCGCCGGCCCAGCGCAGGTCGCGGCCGTTGCCCTCGAAGCGTGCGCTCATCAGGCGCTGCCAGGTCGCACCGCGGTCTTCCGAGCGGTAGACGCCGCCGTCGCCGCCCGAACCCTTGCCGAGCGCGAGGTAGACGCGGTCGGGGCGGTTGGCATCGAGCGCGATGCCGTCCACGCCGACCAGGTTGGCCTGGGCCGGGCCCAGCCAGTCCAGCATCTGCACCCAGCGTGCGGCCGCGGAGTCCCAGCGGTAGGCGCCGCCGACGTCGGTGCGGATGTAGGTGCGGTCCGGCGTGGTGGGATGGCAGACGATGCCGGTCACGTAGCCGCCGCCGCCGATCGGCAGGGTGTCCCACTGGTACTGCTCGGCGTGCAGGGCGGCACCGAGCAGGAGGAGCAGAGCGAGGCGGGCGCTGTGCGCGTGGTGCGCGTGATGCGCGTGGTGCGCGTGATGCGCGTGGTGCGCGCGGTGCAGAGAGGGCATGGCGGAATCCAGGAGGGACGAGCAGCCCCGGACGGCGATCGCGTGATCGGCGCTGGTGGGACGGCGTGGCTGGCGGGATGGACTAGCGGGTCACCTCACCGGGGCCTGCTGCGCCGGCGGTGACGTGGGCGGTGCGGTGTGGAAGAGCGGATCGGCCCCGGCGGCGCGGAAGCCGGCGAGGGCGGCGGGAGTCGAGTCGGCGCGCAGCGCGCGGTCGTGGAAATACAACAGCGCGCGGATCTCCGGCAGCAGGTGCAGCTGCTCCGGCAGGGTGCGCAACCACGCGGCCTTGCGCTGCGGATCGCCGGGATCCTCGGCGCAGGCGTAGACCGCGACCATCAGCGGCTTGGCGTGGTCGCCGCGGAAGGGCCGCGCGCCCAGCCGACGAAGGGCGCGACCAGCTCGCTGAAGCTGCGCCACGGCAGGGGTGCGGGCCCGGCCTGCGCCGGCGGATGGGCGTTGTTGTAGGCCGCGCAGGCCAGCCAGTCGACGCAGTCGTCGCCCGGATAAAGGTCGTTCCAGGTGGCGGACATGGCGGCCGCGCCTGACATCGTCCACACCCACGCCACGCGCGTGGCGCCCGCCGCGTCGAAGCGCGCGTGGACGTGGCGCCACATGCGCGCGAAGTCGCCGCGGTCATGCCGCTGCCGGCGGGGCCGACCGCCTCCTCCGGATCGTGGTGGACGGTGAAGAAGAACGGCTGGCCCCAGGCCGCGGCCTTGCGCGCCAGCACGTCGACGTAGGCGGCGTCGTAGGCGCCGTCGGCGACGTCCGCCCAGCGCAGCTGCTCCTCGCCGATGCGCGGCTTCCAGGCGATCGCCAGCAGCCGCCCGCCCTCCGCCCAGGCGCGCTGCGCGGCGCTCGGGAAGTGCCGCTCGCGCGCATAGTCGGGGAAGGCCTGGTACTGGTGCATCACCGCCAGGCCGCGGCCGCCTGCGGCTTCCAGGTCGGCGAGCGCCTGGGCCGCGCCCGCCTCGGCGCGCAGCGAGGCGCCCCACAGGCAGCCGCTGGCGGGCAGCAGACGGGCGGCCAGCGGCGCGACGTCGTCGCGGCGCAGCCCGCTGGCCGTGGCGATCGCCGCACCAGCGGCGGAGACCTCCAGGGTGTGCCGCCGGCGCGCGCCTGGAAGCGCACGCGGCCCTCGCTGACCTCCAACCGGGTCGCGCCGCTGCCGGTCTTCAAGGCCAGGCGCGTTCCGACCACCCAGGCCTCGGCCTGGGTGGTTACGAACACCAGCGCGCGCCCGGCGGACTGCTTGGCGACGGTGGCGGCGACCGCACCGGTCTCGAGACGCACCTCACGACGGCCGGGGGCCTCGCGCAGGATGAGGCGGCTGCCGGGGGCGAGATCGAGCTCGGTCTCCTCGTCCGCGAAGCGCAGCCGCAGCGCACCGCTGGTGGTGTCGAGGCGGTCGCCGGCGTGCACGGCCATGCCGGGGCTGCACGCCTCCACAACCTGCGCGCCGCCCGGCGCGCGCACCACCCTGGCGCCGTCACCCCCGATCACCACGGCGAGCGCGGCCTGGGCCGGCCGCGTGGGCTGGTGGTCCCAGGTGGCCAACACCAGCACCACCGCCACCACCAGCACCGCCGCGACGACGGCGGTGCCGATCTGCGCGGCCTTCACGCCGGGCGCGCGTCGGCGGGGGGCTCCGCGCAGGTGGCGTGGCAGGATGGCGCCGGGCCCGCCATCCTGCGCGTCGATGGTGCGGCCAACGACGCGCAGGCGCGCCGTGGCCGGCCCCGGTGGCGCCTGCGCAGCCGCGTCCTCCGCGCGCAGGGTCTCGATGATCGCCGCGCGGTCGTGGGCTTCGCGCACCAGCGCGCTGCGCTGCGCGGCGTCGCCGAGCAGCGCCTTGAGCCTGGCCAGCTCCGCAGCGGAGAGCTCGCCGTCCTGCCAGCGCGCCAGCAACGGATCGGGCCCGCTCACGCCGGCTCCTCGGACTCGCGCAGCCGGCGGTTGACGCAGTCCTCGAGCGAGCGCCGCAGCCGCGACAGCAGCATCAGCACGCTGGCCGACGAGCGCTGCAGGCGCGCGCCGACCTCCTCGGCGGTGAGGTCCGCGACGTACTTCAGGCGCAGCACCTCCTTGGCGTGCGCGGGCAGCTCGCGCAGGCAGGCTTGCAGGCCGAGGCGGCGCCGCTCCAGCTCCTCGGCGTGCGGGTCCTGCTCGGCGAAGGCGCGGTCGACCAGGTCGAGCAGCTCGCTGTCGACGACCACGCGCGCGCGCCGGCCGCTGCGCCAGTGGTGCAGGACCAGGTTGCGGGCCACGCCCCGGAACCAGGCGGGCGCGTCGGCGATGGCCACGTCGCGGTCGGCGGCGTCGGCCAGGCGCAGCCAGACCTCCTGGAAGATGTCCTCGGCGACGTCGGCGCGCTGCACCAGGGCGTGGATGTAGGCGAGCAGCGCGTGCCGTTCGGCCATGAACCGCGCCGAGAGCTCCATCCGCCGCTGGTCCATGGCTGTTCCCTGCCCCATGGCATACCGGTTCCCGGCGGCGGGCGGACCTAACAGGGATTCCGGGGCGTGTGCGGTCGACCGCCACCGGCTCGCGGTCGTGCGCGGTTCAGGCCAGCTGGGTCAGGAACTTCGTGCCGATCCCGATCGGCTTCTCCAGCGGGATCCCCGCCGCGACCAGCAGGCTGCTGACCAGGTCGCCCTGGTTGCCCTGGCAGTCCGGCACGAAGCGGCCCGGCCGGATGGTGCCGCCACCCTTGCCGGCGATGATCGCAGGCAGGTTCTTGCGCATGTGCTTGTTGCCGTCCTCCAGGCCCGAGCCCCACATCATGATGCTGTGGTCGAGCAGCGTGCCGTCGCCCTCCTTCAGCTCGTGCATGCGTTTGACGATGTGCGCGAACTGCGCGATGTTGAACTGGTTGATCTTCGTCAGCTTGTCGACCTTGACGGGATCGAAGTTGTGGTGGGTCAGCGAGTGGTGCTCGTCGGTGAAGCCCAGCTCAGGGTAGGAGACGCCGTTGGGCGTCGAGCCGATCAGCGAGGCCACGCGCGTGGTGTCGGTCTGGAAGGCGAGCACGATCAGGTCGCCCATCACCTGCATGTACTCGCTGCGCGGGATCTTCTCCCCGGGGATGTCGACGTGGATGGTCGGCGAGCCGGCGCCGTTCGCCGGACGCGCCGCGGTGTTGCGCTGCTGCCGCTCGAGCGCGGCGACGCGCCGCTCCAGGGTGTGGATCCCCTCCAGGTACTCGTCGAGTTTGCGCTGGTCGCCGACGCCCAGCCCGCCGCGCAGGTCGCGCGCCCCGCCCAGCACCACGTCGAGCATGCTGCGGTCGAGGTCCTGCGCCTCCGCGCCGCGCGCCAGCGTCGACGCGGTCAGGGGCCGGGAGGTGAACAGCCGCTTGTAGGCGTTGCCCGGGCTGGTCTCGGCCGGCACCGGCTGGGTCGGCGAGCTGAAGCTGCAGTGCGAGTAGTAGTTCTCGTTCAGGCCCTCCTGGTTCTCCTTGTGGTTCTGCGGCATGGTCGCCAGCTCCAGCGACGGCAGCGGGGTGTCGGCGCCGATGTGGTTGGCGGCGATCTGGTCGGCCGAGATGGCGATGTGGATGGTGTCGCGGCGGTGGACGTCGGGCAGGGTCGCGGTCAGCCAGGTGGACAGCTCGAGCGCGTGCGGCGCGCCGCCCAGTCCGGTGATCGGCACGCCTTCGATGCCCTTCAGCGCCAGGCACTGGCTCATCAGCGGGCGCAGCGCGTCCCACGCCGGCGGTGGCGCGGTCAGGAAGGTGGTGGGGTCGGTCGGCCAGAACGCCGTCTCGATCACCCCGTGCGGCATGTACATGAAGCCGAGGCGCACCGGCGGCTTCCACGCCGCGCCCTTGGGCGGGTCGGCCCAGCCCATCGCCTCGAGCAGGGGCAGCGCCAGCGCCGCGCCCAGGCCCTTCAGGCAGGTGCGGCGGTCGATGAGCCAGTTCTTGCGCATGACGGAGCTCCGGAATCAGTCGGCGAGGCGGCGGTTGAGGAAGGGGTAGCTGGTGACCACCCCCAGCACCAGGGACTGCAGCCGGTAGCCGTCCTTGGCGACGGCCGCGGCGAGCTGGTCGACGACCAGCTCGTCGTAGCCCTCGAGCTGGCGGCACAGCGCGTAGGCCAGCAGCCGCCCGGCGAGGTTGCGCACGAAGTCGTCCTGGCGCGCGGCGATGATGCGCTTGAGCTCGGCCGGCGAGGTGAAGCGCTGGGCGCCGGGCAGCTCGCCGCTGGCGTCGACCGCGCCGCCGCCCTCGTCCTGGACGCGCCAGCGGCCGATGGCGTCGAAGTTCTCCAGGCCGAACCCGATCGGATCGAGGATCTTGTGGCAGCTCGCGCACACCGCGTCGCTGCGGTGCAGCTCGGTGCGCTGCCGCAGGGTCAGGTGGGCGACCTTCGCCGGGTCCTGCTTGTCGAGCGGCGGCACGTTGGGCGGCGGCGGCGGCGTGCTCTCGCCCAGCACCTGCTCCAGCACCCACACGCCGCGCTTCACCGGGCTGGTGCGGTTGGGGAACGAGGTCACCGCCAGGACCGCCGGCATCGCCAGGATGCCGCCGCGGTTCGCGTCGTGCAGGGCGACGCGGCGCAACTGCGGGCCGCTGGCCGCGTCCGGGACGCCATAGAGCGCGGCCAGCGGCCCGTTGAGGTAGGTGTAGTCGCAGTCGATGAGCTCGCGCGCGCTGCGGTCGCCGCGCAGCACGTCCTCGAAGAGCAGGCGCGCCTCGTCGTACATCGCGGCTCGCAGCGCGGGGGTCATCTGCGGGAACTTGCGCTCGTCGAAGGTCTTGTCGGCGAGCTTGTCGATGCCCAGCCACTGCGCGCCGAAGCCGTCGAACAGCGCGCGCGAGCGCGGGTCGGCGAGCAGCCGGCGCGCCTGCGCGGCGAGCGTCGCCGGCTGGTGCAGGGTGCCGGCGTCGGCGAGGCGGCCGAGCTCGTCGTCGGGCGGGGCCGCCCACAGCAGGTAGGACAGCCGCGCGGCGAGCTGGTGGTCGCCGAGCGGAGCTATCGCGGTGCCTGCGGCGGGCGCGGCGCCTGCGGCGGGCGCCGCGCCGCCGGTGAGCGGCGCGTCGGGGGTGATGAAGAGGAACTGCGGCGACACCAGCACCGCCTTCAGCATCAGGCGCACCGACTCGGTGAATGGCGCGCCCTTGGCGTCGGCGAGGGCGAAGACCTTCAGCAGCACGTCCAGCTCGGCGGCGCTCGGCGGGCGGCGGTAGGCGCGCCGCGCCACCGCCGCGGCGATGGCGCGCGCCGCGCCCGCGGCGGTCGGCGCGCGCGTCCGGGGCGGCGGCGAACAGGCGCTGCTGGAGCGCGGTGGGCGGCGCGCCGGGCGCGGCGATGACCTGGTCCAGCACCGCGCCGGCGACCAGCAGGTACTCCTCCATCAGCAGCGACGAGACGGTGTTGGTGTAGCCGGCGCCGAAGACCTCGTCCGGCAGGTCCTTCGCGACCTGCGGGTCGACGCCGAAGAGGTCGTGGAGCGAGTTGGCGTACTCGACCTTGGACAGCCGGCGGATGACGAAGGTGCCGGGGTCCTTCGGGCTGAGGTGCTTGAGGCTGGCCACCCACGCGGCGATCACCGCGCGCTCGTGGTCGGCGGGTTGCTTCTCGACGTTCTCCGGCGGCATGTCCTGGGCGTGGATCTTGGTGACCGCCAGCTTCCACAGCGGCCGGTAGGCGACCGCGAAGGGGTCCTTCAGCGCGTTCACGAAGGTGAAGTCGCCCTTGCGCTTCTTCTCGCCGTGGCAGCGCTCGCAATAGGTCATCACGAAGGGGCTGATGTCGCGGTCGAAGGCCTGCCTGGCGGTGGCGCGCCGCGCGTCGGTGTCCGGATCCCCCGCGGTCTCGGCCGCCGCCACCGCGCCTGCGCCCACCAGCAGCGCCGCCACCAGCACGGTGAGCGGCACGGCCATCTGCGGGGCAGGTTCCGGGCGCCATGACCGGGCGGGCGCTGCGCAGCGAGGGACCATGCAAAGGATTACCGTCCGCCGGGATAACGTTGAGGTGCCATGGGGCCGGCAGGTGGTCCGCCTCCGTTCACGGCGTCCGATCGCACCCTCGCGCCGCGTCGCCTGATGGAATGGCGCGGTATGGTTTGGACACTGCGGAAATCCCACGCGATGTTTCAGGTGTGACAGCGGAATGGGCGTCCATCCATATCATGCCAGATGATGCGCCCTGACCGCTGCGCGGCCGGGGGCCGACGTACCAGAGCATCACCACCAGCTGCATTGCTGTGCGATGCCGCGGGTCACCGCTGGCGGGCGCACCCTGCCGGGCAGCAGGACCATGCCGCCCTTGGCGATCTGATCCCGGGTTCGACGCCGACCCATCACCCGCCCATCCGGAATCCAACTCGCCAATCGGGGACATCTGTGGAATCTGCGGACTCTCCTTTTCGAGGATCCGCCGAAAAGGGAGGGCGCCGGCGGATGGGTCCGGATCCGACGCAGGTCAACGTCTCTTGGATATGGACACGACGTGCACGGACTGCACCAGCTGATGCGTTCCCGTCCGATTCCGGGTATGCTCGTGCGCCGCCCCCACCCCCCAGCCCGACCCGCCATGACCAATGCCGCCTCCCTGCGCGTGAACAGCCCGACCGTGCGCGCGCCCCGCCTGGGCTTCACCCTCTTCGAGGTCGCCATCTCGCTCGGACTGGTCGCCTTCGGCGTGGTCAGCGTGCTGATGCTCTTCCCGAGCGGGCTCAAGGCGCAGCAGATGGCGCGCTTCCAGATCTACGCCGCCGCCAAGGCCGAGGAGATGATCGAGCAGTTCAACTGCGTGCAGACGAGCAACCCCGCCGTGGACTCCGAGGGCCTGGAGATGTGGGACCAGCCGGTCTCGTACCGCGCGCAGACCTGCGACCTGGAGTCGAAGCTGTCCAGCCACCGCTACGGCATCATGCCGCTGCCGCTCGAGCTGGCGCGGCGCCTGGACAGCGACGGCGACGAGATCAAGGAGATCCTCGACCAGGGCGGCTACATCTACTACTCGCAGCCGCTCGCCAGCACCGGCACCGAGGAGCAGGGCGCCGCGCAGGCGCCGCCCAACGAGGCGCAGCGCATGATCTTCGCCGTGAAGGGCTTCGCCCAGCAGAACTGCATCGCCTCGTTCCCGATGAAGAACTGGCCCTACCACACGCCGATGCCCTCGCCGCCGCTGCAGTTCGGCCACATGGCCGACAAGTTCCTGCCCAGGCGCAACTACTCCAACAACGCCTACTCGAACTACTACTCGTGGCCGTGGATGGACCTCGACGACCAGAACAAGGCCGGCGCCAACGTGCGCAACAACTCCGAGAACTTCTGCTTCCCGTGGGAGTGCGCGGCCGGCAACGGCGACCCCGACATCCAGAAGGTCTACGACTGGGTCGACGAGACGCGGCCCGGCAAGCACATCGGCTACTTCCCGTACGCCTGCGGTCGGTTGTGGGAGTGCAGCGGTTTCGATCCTGCCGACAAGCGACCACACCTTCTTCCCCACCCACCTGACCACCGACGCCACGCCGACCTCGACGACGACGGGCGGGGACAAGGGCGAGTACCCGTCGCGGACCAGCGTCCTGCGCTACATGGCGTGCGCGCTGTGGTACGCCCAGACCAAGTACGGCCGGCACCCGTTCTCGGCGTCGTACACCGCGCCCGGCGACCCCTACGCCGCGCCCTCCGCCGCGGAGGAGTTCCAGTGGGAGGAGGTGCAGACGTTCCGCTTCCTCGCCCACGCCGCCACCTGCCTGACCGGCTGGTACTCGTACAGCGGCAGCGAGGCCGAGTGCCTGAGCACCGGCGTGCACATCACCGCGGACCTGGTGAAGTTCAGCGGGTCCGGCGTCAGCCCCCAGGGCAACCCGGCCTGCGTCATCACCCACGACCTGGTGAAGTACTACCACGAGCGCTCGCTGTACCTGATCAACTGGTTCTCGGCCAAGTACCCCAACGACTGGGCGGTGCCGCGGCCGCTCGAGCGCGTGACCATGATGGACTTCCCGCTCCTCGAGGCCGACCTGTTCACGCCGGCGCTGCCGTACGGCCTGACCGCGAACCCCCTGTACGACTCCACCGGCTCCACCGGCAACGTCACCATCGACAACTCGTCGTGGGCGCACATCTTCGGCCGCACCAACACCGACAACCCGCAGCAGTGGCGCGCGCTCAGCCCCGAGCCGATCCGCCACGTCGGCGTCAGCGCCACGTTCCCCACCAACACCATCGTCACCACGATGCAGCAGGGGGGCTACGACTCGAACTCGCAGTTCGGCGACATCGACCACTTCAACCTGACCGCCAAGTTCGACGCCGCCGAGCGCTGCCGCGAGCTGGTGTTCTGGACCGCCGACTGGCAGTCCTACGAGGACTTCGAGACCCTGCCCAGCGCCCCGGTGGACGCCAGCAAGTACCCCTTCGCCTCGCCGCGCTGCGACTGGCACGCCTTCGGCAACAAGGTCTTCACGCAGATCACCCGCCAGTTCAGCGACCGCCTGTGGGACGTGCAGTTCCGCGACGAGCAGCTGTGGTCGTACCGCAACCCCGAGAAGACCCTGCTCTACTTCGTCGACCCCACCACACCTCGCCACCGGCACCGACATGTCGAACAGCATGGTGCTGAACAAGCCGTGGACCGACTACCCCGACAAGGGCACCGCGGACCAGAACCGCAAGACCTTCAACGGCATGTTCGGGGCCGACCGCAACTACAACAAGATCCTCGACCGCGGACCGGTGCCCAAGTCGGTGCGCCTGCGCGCGACCGCGGTCGTCGCGCTTCAACTACTACGATCCCCGCGTCCAGGCCATCCTGCGCTGATGAGGTCCGCCATGAAACCGCGCCCCGCCCCGGCCGCCGCCTTCACCCTGATCGAGATGATGATCGCGATCGCGCTCGGCATGCTGATCGTGCTGACCGCGGTGGCCGGCTTCCGCACCGCCTCCTCGGCCGTGACCACCGCGAACCGGCTGTCGCTGGAGAACAACCTGCTGCGCGCCGGCTACTGGGAGGCGCAGAACCAGCTCGACTTCTGGACCAACCTGGACGACCCGAACCAGCCCGACACCGGCCGCCCGCTCAAGGCCATCGGCTCCTTCACCGACTGGACCAACCAGGGCCGCGCAGCACGGCCTGCCCTTCACGCCGATGTACGGCACGGCCTCGCCCAGCCTGGAGTCCGTCGGCATCTGGCCGCGCGGCGGCACGGTCCCGCGCAACGCCCCGGCCAGCGGCCTGAACGGCATCCTGCCGGGGCCGGTGGCGCCGGCGGGGCACCCGCCCGGCACCTCCAGCGCCACCGCCACCGATCCCCTCGAGAACGACAAGGGCTGGGACCCGACCTTCGCCTGGGCCCCGCACGACCCGCGCACCTGGTCGCGCGCCAACATGGCCGAGAAGGACCGCGACGGCACGCTGGAGCAGCCCAACAAGTTCCCGCCGATGATCAACGGTCGCTACGCGATCTTCGGCAACGCCAGCCCCGGCGGCACGCTGAGCTCGTACCCGATCGTTCCCGACGTCAACGACTCCACCACCTCTCAGACGCCGATCACGGTGACCTACACCGGCTTCTCCAGCGACGGCGTCCACCCGTGGTACTACCGCCAGCTCGATGGATTGATCAACGCCATGGGCTACGCGGCGTTCTGCGACTACCTGCCGGCCAACGCGATCTACACCTGGTACTCGGGCACCGGCGACCGCACGCCGGGCGGCATCAACAAGTTCGGCATCTCGCCGAACTACAACTTCTGCAACTGGGACGGCAACCAGCGCAGCTCGCGCGGCATCTACCGCAACACCTACGCCACCTCGTTCGGCTACTTCAATCCACGCGCCCCGGACAACTACCGCCCCGGCGACCCGTCGCTCGGGTCCGGCAGCACCGCGCCCCCCGGCGGGAACAACCTGCGCCAGTGGCATTATCAGCACTTCGAATCGGACTATGGCGCCTGGGACACCGCGGACAAACCGGTCAGCGGCAACGGCTTCTGGACCGGCGTGCTCGATCTGCGCTGGTTCCTCAGCCACACCTGCATGCCTGAGAAGCTGATGACGCAGATGCCCGCCGCCTGGCCGCAGGTGCAGGTGTGCG
Organism: uncultured Planctomycetota bacterium; assembly: GCA_963818245.1. Classification (GTDB taxonomy): domain Bacteria; phylum Planctomycetota; class UBA11346; order UBA11346; family UBA11346; genus BOG-1363. The sequence goes on along the minus strand of CAWFSD010000035.1, from coordinate 17,189 downwards.
TGGGCCGGCTGGTCAAGAACGCCCACTTCGTCGCGGTCGCCAAGGTGCGCCGCACCGCGCCGCTGACCGGCGAGGTCATCGAGCTGTCGTGGTGCGGCCTGGGCACCACGCTGCGCGGGGCCCGCCAGCAGCGCCTGCGCGACGGCCAGGGTTGGGCGCGCTGGGACAACGCGCCGTCCGCCACCATCGACCCCAACCTCGACTCCCCACCGTGATGCGACCCTCCATGAACGATCCGCGCCGTGGCACCATCCTCATCGTCGTCGCCGGGGTCTCGGCCCTGCTCGCCTCGCTGGCGCTGACCTTCCTCGTGCGCATGCGCAGCGACGTCGAGGAGTCGCAGCTGGTGGTGCAGTACGCCCAGGCCAAGATCATGCTCGCGGCCGCCTGCAACTACGTGCAGGAGACCTCGCGCCTGGGCTGGGACCGCTACCCGCTGAAATCGGTCGGCGGCACCTCGCCCACGCCGATCATCGACGGCCTGCACATCCACGACGAGGCCTACGGCTGGGTGGACGAGCGCACCGGCGAGCTCGGTCCGCTCGGCCGCATGGACTCGTCGAACAAGGGGGCCGTGCTCGCCGACCTGACCCCGGGCGGCAAGTGGCCCGCGGTCGGCACCTCCGTGCGCTGCCCGATGTACGTGATGAAGCGCCCGCCCTACGCCACGCAGCTGACCGCGTGCTACAACCCGATGAACCGCGACTCCACCTCGCCGGACTTCTGCTGGCCGCTGCTGAAGTACCCGGACCCGCAGCCAGTGGCCTCGAACGGCTGGACGAAGGCCGGCGGCCCGTCCAGCGCGGTCGCCACCAAGTACGTCGACTTCGAGACCGGCGACCGCACCCCGCAGCCGCAGACCACCGGCAAGTCGTGGTTCCGCGTCTACCGCGACGGCCCGGGCACCTTCGTGGTGACCTGCGGTTCCGGTGGGACGATGGGCTTCCGCGACTGGACCACGGAGGTCGTCGCCCAGGGCCAGACCGGCCTGTTCGGCGGCCCGGGCGGCCAGGCGCTGTTCGACGACCTGCGCTCGACCGAGGTGCGCATCTGGTACCGCATCGAGTGGACCGCCGCCGTCACCGAGGTCTCCTACCACAACCTCGACCACGACTTCGGCCACATCTGGGAGCATTACGAGAGCTGGCCGCCCAACGCCAGCCACACCTGGAGCGGCGCGGTGCGCACCCAGACGTGGATGAAGAACCCGGTCGGCACCATCCGCTGGATCCAACGGCTGATCACCGAGCCGACCACGTGGTGAGCATTGGACCCTAGACCCTAGACCCTAGACCCTAGACCCTAGGGACAGCAGGTCTCTTGGTTTCAAAGCGGTCTCGTTGAAACTGTGGCGTGCGAGGAGATGGTTTCCTCTCAGGTCACTTGTCTAGGGTCTAGGGTCTAGGGTCTAGGGGCTTCCCGAGTCTAGACGAACGCGAACACGTACGACGCGAACACCACCGACACCAGGCCCGCGGCGGCGGCGAAGCCCCAGAGCAGGTTGCGCTTCTTCGCCGCGATGGCCATGGTCGCCACGATCACGCCCAGCTGCGCGGCGAGCATCCCCAGGAAGAAGCGGCCGCTGCGCTCGTGGTGGTGGTCGGCGCCGTGGTTGCTGCGCGCGACCGCCAGTTCCTCGAGGTTGGCGATGGTCTGGTTCAGGTGCGCCTCGCTGGCGTAGCGGGCGGCGTTCCAGCGCAGCCGCGCGGCGAGCAGGGCGCGCTGCAGCGGCCGGGTCTGCGGCTCCCCCGCCAGCGCGCGCAGCAGCGCTTCGCCCTGGTCGACGGCCTGGGCGATGGGCCTGGTGGCCTGGTCGTAGGCGGCCACCTGGTCGCGGGCGGCGCGCAGCGCGGACTCCATCGCCTCATCGCTCGCCGGTTCGGTCGGGGCAGGGCTCGCGGAGGGGGCCTGCAGCGCGGCGAGGCCGCTGGCGACGGCGGGCGGCAGCGGCGCGGCGGGCAGGAGCGGCGGTGGCGCCGGCGGCGAGCGCCAGCAGCGCCGCCTGCCCCGCCGGCGCCTCCACGAGCTGGGCGAGCCGGTCGCGGTCCGCGGCGTGGTCGCCGCCAGCGGGCAGCGCCTTCACGGCCGCGGTGAACGCCGCGGCGTCGAGTGCGGGACCGCTTCGCGGTCGTTCAGCACGTCGAACTCCTCCTCCAGGACGGTCTCGCGCAGGCGCTTCGCCTGGTAGTAGCCCCACTGGTCGCCCGCCTTGGACTGCTGCTGGGCCGCCAGCGAGCGCAGGTACTGGGCCTTGGACATCTCGCTCGACGAGAGCCCCGCCAGGGCGGTGGCGACCACGGCCATGATCACCGGCGTCGAGGCCAGGACCTTGCCCCAGCGCGTCGGGGGGAGCTCGGCCTTCACGGCTTCGGGGATCTCGACCTTCATGGTGGCCTCCGGGCGGGACACCTAGACCGCTTTCCCGGGCGGGTCAAGCGCGAGGGGCCCGGCTGGGACCGGAGTTGCGCACGCCCACCACCCCCTAGCGTCCCTCGAATGCCCATGACCGAGTACATCCGCCGCATCCTCGAGGCGCGCGTCTACGACGTCGCCATCAAGACCCCGCTCGACGCGATGGCGCGCCTCGGCCAGCGCCTGGGCGCGGAGGTGCTGCTCAAGCGCGAGGACCTGCAGCCGGTGTTCTCGTTCAAGATCCGCGGCGCCTACAACCGCATCGCGCGGCTGTCGGAAGCGGCGCGCGCGGCCGGGGTGATCTGCGCCTCGGCGGGCAACCACGCCCAGGGCGTGGCGCTGTCGGCCCAGCGCCTGGGCATCGCCGCGACCATCGTCATGCCGGTGACGACCCCGGCGATCAAGGTCGACGCGGTGCGCTGGCGCGGCGGCGCGGTGGTGCTGCACGGCGACACCTTCGACGCGGCGCTCGCGCACGCGCGCGTGCTCGAGGCGGAGCGCGGGCTGACCTTCGTGCACCCGTACGACGACCCCGACGTGATCGCCGGGCAGGGCACCATCGGCCTGGAGCTGCTCCACCAGCACCCCGGGCCGATCGAGGCGATCTTCGTGCCGGTCGGCGGCGGCGGTCTGGCCGCCGGGATCGCCGCCTACGTGAAGTTCGTGCGCCCCGAGGTCAAGGTCATCGGCGTCGAGCCGGTCGACGCCGCCTCGATGCGGGCGGCGCTCGCCGCGGGCGAGCGCGTGGCGCTGGAGCGCGTCGGGCTGTTCGCCGACGGCGTGGCGGTGCGCCAGGCCGGCGTCGAGACCTTCCGCCTGTGCCGCGCGCTGCTCGACGGCGTGCTGGTCGCGGACACCGACGCGATGTGCGCGGCGATCAAGGACATCTTCGAGGACACCCGGGTGATCGCCGAGCCGGCGGGCGCGCTCGCCCTGGCCGGGCTCAAGGCCTACGCGGCGGCGCACCCGGCGCGCAGCGGCGCGCTCATCGCGATCAACAGCGGCGCGAACATGAACTTCGACCGCCTGCGCCACGTCGCCGAGCGCGCGGAGATCGGCGAGACCCGCGAGATGCTCATCGGCGTCACCATCCCCGAGGAGCGCGGCAGCTACCGGCGCTTCATCCACCTGCTCGGCAGCCGCGCCATCACCGAGTTCAACTACCGCTACGCGGCCGGCAGCGCGGCCCACGTCTTCGTCGGCCTGAAGCTGGGCGACGCCGCGCGCGAGAAGCCGGCCGTCCTCGCGCTGCTCGCCGGCGCCGGCTACACCGCCCTCGACCTCAGCGCCGACGAGACCGCCAAGACCCACATCCGCTACATGGTCGGCGGCCGCGCCAGCGCCCTCGCCGACGAGGTCGTCCTGCGCTGCGAGTTCCCCGAGCGCCCGGGCGCCCTGCTCGCGTTCCTCGACGGCGTGGGCAGCGCGTGGAACATCACCCTGTTCCACTACCGCAACCACGGCGCGGACTTCGGGCGGGTGCTGGTCGGCCTGCAGGTTCCGCCCGCCGACCGCGCGCAGCTGGACGAGCGCCTGCGCACGCTGGGGTACCGGTACGAGGACGAGACCGGTGATCCGGCGTACCGGATGTTCCTGAGGTGAGGTGATATGGCACTCCCGATCGAAGGGACCACCGTCGTGGTCCGGCATGCGCTGATCGCACCTTTGATCGAGGTGGGAAGGATCGTCACGCCAACTCCACTTGCGCCTGGTTGATGCTCGGCAAGGCGCGCCAGCGCGCAGGACGCTTGGAGCCGGGTCGGGACGCATATCGGAAGGCGGCCGACGCCAGCGGCGACGATGTCCGGTGCCTGCGGGAACTGGGCGGCATCTGCCTCGAAATCGGAGACTTCGCCGAGGCCGTGGAGGTTTCGACCAGGGCGGTCGTCACCTGCTCATCGCGCGATCCGCCACGGCGACTGGTCGCTCCAGCTGCGCAGCGCCTCGACGGTCCAGCTCGTCGTCTTGTCGGTGTGGCAGACGTTGCAGGCGTTGGGAACCTTCAGCGACTTCGGTCATGGCCGGGCTGACGAAGCGGAAGGTGTGGCTGCGCACGTTCACGTCGCCGATGGTCTGCGCGATCTTCGGCATGTGGCAGGCGATGCACTCGCTGCCGGCGCTGCCGGCCTGGTGATGGGTGTGCTGCTCGATGCGTGGGCGCGTGCGGGCCGTTCGGGCGAACCGGGGCCGTGGCAGTCGAGGCACAGCGACACTGGCCGGCTTCGCAGCAGGTCCGCGTTGTTACGCGTGCCGTGCGACGTCGTGGCAGGTGAAGCAGGTCACGCCGTGCGTGTACATCAGGCTCGTGACGAAGTCGTTGCCCTGCATGCGGTTCTTGTGCGCCGTGCCGTCGGCGAAGTGGGTGAAGGTCGTCTCGCCGAGCTTGTGCTCCTCCAGCTTCCAGAAGTCGCTGCAGCTTCCTGCCCACGTCGTAGCCCACCGGCCAGTCGTAGTATTTGCCGTCGATGGGATTGCTCGAGCGGCCGGCCCTGGGAGTGGCACTGGATGCAGGTGTCGTTGGCCTGCACGTAGTCCAGCCGCGCCGGATTGACGATGTTGGCGGCGACCGGGCTGCTTCACGTGCTCGCTGCCCGGGCCCGTGGCACTTCTCGCAGCCGACGTTCCATTCGGTGACGCGTCTTGGTCGCGATGTCGTAGTTCGACCGAGTGGCAGCCGTCGCAGAGCGGGCCGGTCGGGCGCTGCAAATTGTCCGGCGGATAGAAGGGCACCCACCAGTCGTCCTTCACGAAGTAGGGCCTCCACTTCTTGTGCGTCACGTCCCACTGCGCCGGGCAGCGGGAAGTAGTCGTCGCCGACCTTCTTGAAGTAGCGCTGCTTCCATTTGCTGCCGTAGACGAAGGCGATGTCGTCCTTGGTGAACGTCACCAGCGGATCGGGCTTCGAGAGATCGGGGATGATGGCCTCGGGATGTTCGTTGCGGATCGCGCACCACGTTGGCCATCGGGGTCTTCTTCCATCGCTCGTAAATGGTCGCTGGTGGCAGGTCTTGCAGGCGGCGGAGCCGACGTAGTGGGCCGCCAGCCGCGTCGCGCACGCGCCGGCGTGCCGCGCCGGGCGACGCGGTGAGGGGCAGATTGCGCATGTAGGCGACCAGCTGCCAGGTCTCGCTCGTCGGGCAGCTGCCAGCCCGGCATGCCGGTGTTCCGGATGCCATTGCGGATGAAGTAGAACAGCTCGCCGTCGGTGCGCTGGCCGCGTTGGCTGCCGACTGCAGGTCGGTGGGCGGCGGATAGAGCCCGCCGCCGGCCGCTGGTCGCGGCCCCGGCCATCGCTGCCGTGGCAGACCGCGCAATCGTCTGAAACAGCGTCCGGCCGGCATCGACGTCCGCGCTCACCGCGGTGGCGTCCAGCGGACTGGTCATGCGCCTGGCACTTCTCGGGGATGCTCATGTCCAGGAGGCGCGTTGCGATGAATGCCTCGGCCGCGCCCAGGCTTCTGGCGGGCGATCATGCCGCCGTTCGTGAGGTGGCCGATCACCGCCACCGCCACCAGGCCGGCGAGGACCGCCAGCCCGACCACGCAGGTCACCGCGACGCGGACCCTGGTGGCGAAGAAGAACCCGCCGAGGCGGGCGCCAAGTGCGCGACGATCCATGATGCGCTCCAGGGTGGGACGTGGGGCGGAAGCTCGGGTGAGGACGCGCCGCGGCACGCCATCGGCGCAGCGCCGGTCCTCAGCCTTGCGCAACCTGTGGGGCCCGGCGGCCAGACCTCGCGGAGGCGCTGGAAACGACTCACCCCCGGCGGGTGCCGAGGGCGTTTCGTCCATGCATACATGGTTTTGGTTGCGGGGGTCGGGATTGAACCCAAGTTCAATCCTTGGCCAACCGAGGGGGTGGCAGTGATGCTTCGACGCAACCCTTTGCATTTCAAATGGCTAGAGGTGTGCCAGCTATGGCATGCTTTGACAGCCAGAAGGCATGGCGGAACGAGCGCCGTGCCGCGAGCAGCAGGGTAAATGGGGTCGAAGCGGAGGCGAGGTGCGTGACCGCGCAACCGATGTTTGCAGAGGCAGGTCGGATGATCAGTTCGAGGCCGGCATTGTTATTGAGGGATCTCGCGAGGACCCTTGTTGACCTTCGCAATAGTAAACCCAGCCTTCTGAAGGAGTCCATCATGTCGACCAGCGCCGATCTCCCTGTCCACGTGTGTGGCCACCGCCTCACCTCGCCACGCCACATTTGCTGCTTCTTCGACTCGCGCGACCAGCAGTACGAAGTCCTCACGCCCTACTTCCAAGAAGGGCTGGCCAACGGTGAAGAGGTCTTCTGCATCATGGAGGGGCACGCGCTCGATGAGCACCGCGCTCGGCTGTGCGCAGGCGGGGTGGATGTGGCCGGCGGCGAGGCTTCGGGCCACCTCAAGACGACCACCTCGGACGACACCTACCTCGCCGGAGGCAGCTTCGGGAAGGAGCGCATGTACAACGTGCTGGCCAGTCGCTTGGCCAACTTGAAGAACACGGAGTTCACCGGGATCCGCACCTGCGGCGACATGGAGTGGGCACTGCGCAACATGCCGGGCACCGAGGAGCTGATGGACTACGAGAGCGAGGTGAACCGCCTGCTGGTCGGTCGCAACGATGTGACCTTCGTCTGCGTCTACGATTCCAACCGCATCGGCGGGTCGGGCGATGCTGGACATCCTCTCGACGCACACCCACGTGGTGATCGGCTGCAACGTCCACGAGAATCCGTACCACATGTCCCCCGACGAGTACAAGCGCACCTTCCTGGCCCGTCGGGCCGCGACGACGAGTTTGTTGATGGGCTAGCCTTCTGCTGCCCAGCCCGCTGCCGCAGGAGGTTATGGGCACTTCGACGCTCCAGTCGCAGACGCCATACTTCGGCTCGATGTAGCGGCGCCCGGCATAATTTCTATCGAGGCCATCGACTACGAGCTAAGCGCGGCCATGCGGCGGATCACCGCCTTGAGGAAGGGCCGTCCACAACTTCAGGAATCGTCGCTCAGTGACAGCCCATAGCAGGCGCGGCGCGGTTTGTATTGCCGGACCCTTCATCGGCGCCGTCCGGCTCGATGCGTCCCCACTGCATTTTGCACGCCATCGTGACGATACGAAGTCAGTGGACCCGTACCCAGGCCACTGGCCATGCCATCGGCTCTCGGTAAGGTACCACACATGAACTTGATGTCTCGAAGCCAGCGTTTCGACGAAGTGGTCCGGCGCCACCATGTGACCCTGGGCGGCAAGGGAGAGCGGCCGATGCTATTCGCCCACGGGTACGGTTGCGATCAGAACATGTGGCGGTGGGTCGCTCCAGCCTTTGACGACGACCACCGTGTCGTGCTGTTCGACCACATCGGCGCCGGGCGTTCGGATGCCTCCGCGTACGACACGCAGAAGTACGCTACGCTTCAGGGCTACGCGGATGATGTGATCGAGATCTGTGAGGCGCTCGAACTGCGGCAGGTGGTGTTCGTCGGGCACTCGGTGAGTGCCATGATCGGTGTGCTCGCCGCAAAACGTCGCCCAGATCTCTTTGCGGAACTCATCCTGGTCGGTCCATCCGCCTGCTACCTCAATGATGGGGACTATAAGGGGGGTTTCGAGCGTTCGGCCATCGACGGCTTGATCGAGCAGCTCGACAGCAACTACATGGGTTGGTCGCGTGCCATCACTCCTGTGATCATGGGCAACGGCGACCGCCCCGAGCTCGCCGACGAGCTCGCCGACAGCTTCTGCAGGACCGATCCGGCGATCGCCAAGGCGTTTGCGCGGGTCACCTTCCTTTCGGATAACCGTATTGACCTCGTGGACATCACGTGTCCGGCGCTTGTCCTGCAGTGCTCCGACGACGTCATCGCGCCGGCAACGGCGGGTAGTTCGTGCACGAGCGGCTGGCTGGAAGCGTGTTCGAGCTGCTGCGCGCGACTGGCCACTGTCCGATCTCAGCGCGCCCGGGAGAACGTCGCCGCGATCCGCCTACCTGCGGTCCGCGAGTTCCCGGCATGAACGAAGCGGATGCGCCAGATCGATGCGCTGGGCCCGCTCGAAGACGCCTATGACGAGGCGCCGGTCGGGCACATCGCGGTCGACCCGTCAGGCCTGATCGTCAAAGCCAATCGGGCCTTCCTGGAACTCGACGGGATATTCCGAAGACGAGGTGAGCGATCATCTGCGCTTCTCGCGACATGCTCACGCTTGGAGGGCGAATCTGGTCGGAAACGCACTTCCATCCCCCGCTCCTGATGCAGGGTCACATGTACGAGGTGGCCTTCGATGTGGTCTGCAAGGACGGGGGTGTAGTCCCGACCCTGGCCAATGCGGTTCAACGTCGGGACGCCGACGGCGTCCATCTGTTCAACCGCATCACGCTTTTCCGAGCGACGGAACGCCGCCGCTATGAGTTGGAACTGCTACTGGCGCGGCGTGAAGCCAGGCAGGCGGCCGAGAAGTTGCGCGCAGACTAGCAAAGATCTCGAAAAGGCGAACATGGCGCTCACGGAGGCGAATGCTGAGCTCGCTCAGTTCACCCACGTCGCCAGCCACGACCTCCAGGCGCCTCTGCGCATCGTCGCGAACTACGTCGAGCTGGTCGAGTCGCGCCTCAAGGACGCGGTGGACGCGAAGACCTCGACCTACTTGCGTCGCATCGTGGAAACGACCCGGCGCATGCAGGCCCTGGTGCGGAATCTTCTCGAACTCTCCGTCGCGAGGGTCCCTGTGCGCGTGGAAATCAAACTGGAAGAGGTCCTCGTGGACGTGCTCGCACTTCTGGACGCCGACATCGTGGCGAGCGGCGCGAGCGTGGGGTCTGGTCCGCTTCCCACCCTCCGCGCCGATCCTCGGCAGGTCGCCCAGTTGCTCCAGAACCTCATCGGAAACTCACTGAAGTATCGGCACCCATTGCGCCCCCGATCGTTCGCATCGACGCTGAGGCGGTCGGCGATGGTTGGCAAATCGTAGTTAGAGACAATGGCCAGGGTTTCGATATGACCAGTGCCGAGCGCATCTTCCTCCCGTTCGAACGGTTGCACGGTGGCGACATCGCTGGCACTGGCCTCGGTTTGGCGCTCTGTCGCAAGATCGTCAGTGCGCACGGGGGCCGGATATGGGTGGAATCTGCACCTGGTGAGGGATCGTGCTTCTTCTTCACCTTTCCGGAGATGTCGGGCTCGGAGTAGGCAGAAGATGGAATGATTGCTGGCTATCTGGTCATGCCCGGGCGGGACGGTCGTCGGCGTTGAAATGTCGCCGTTCATGGACGAGTTCGATGGTCGACGCCTTGAAGAGATTCACGGTCGGTACCAGCAGCTCGACCTTGGCCCTGGGGATAAGCTTCTTTGTGAAGGCAATGAACGCGAGAAATCGAGCCATCGCTGTTGGCCTTCCCGAGGCCGAAAACTGTCCGGACGCCGTATTGTTCAACGAAATAAACGGAAGGTATGACCCGGCGACCCTGATTATCGCGCGCCGAGCGGGCATCCTCGACATAGAAAAGACCAACCCAGCCTACTCCAAGCACATTCTTCACATCGCGATCGGTGTCCAGCCTGATGCCCAAACCGACGCCCATCTCTTGTAGCATGCGCGCGACCATCGGAGATCGAGTCGACGAAGCTCATCGAACACAGCGGAATGGCTGAGTGCGCGCGCGAAGCCTTCCGATCACCACTCCGGTTTCGTTTCCATTGGCTCCCCATCAGCGTGAGGACAGGAGTCGTAGCTTTGACCAGGCCCTGTAGGGATTGCGTTTCTACAATATCCCAGGCCAAGCGGCGGAGTTCCTCCGGGAGCTCGCTGAAAGCGATGGTTTTGAACATGCGCGCCAGAACGATGTCGCCAGCGAAAGTCTCGTGGATGATCCGGACGCAGCGTTGCGCGGAATCTTCGTAGGCAGGAGATCGTTGCAATTCATCGCGCAGCCGGTCTTGGACGGTGAGCATCTCGTGGGCAGTAACGTCATCAAGGGTCGGCACAGAATCATGCTGGTTGCTGCGAGGAGCCATGGAACACTCAAGTTCATCGCCATCAACCGAGCATGCAGGTTGGGCGGTCGGGGGAATCGTGCCTCGTGGGACATCATTCAGGCCTGTTGAGTTCTGGTCCGCTGCTGGGAAGTGGCGGGAGGTAGCGGATTTGATGGCCTAGGATAGATCGCGGCCGGTGCGTGATAGAGTTGGCCTGACCCGGGGCCGCGATGCTGGCGCTGAAGGTCAGCTAGGCCCATTCGTGGGACCGCTGGCGAAGAAGCCTGGGTATTGCCGGCATTACTTCGGCATTACGCCGTCCCGATCCTGCGGCTCGGTGCCCTCGCCCGCGATCGGATCCGCGAGCGCGGTGTAGGCCTTCGACAGGAACCCGATGAGGCGGTGCAGGGTCTCGACGTTGACAGTCACGGTCACGGTGCGGTCATGGCCGGTTGCCAGCTTGACCAGCCTCGCGGCCTCGAAGCGGTGGAGGATGCGCGACAGCTCGACCTTGTGGATCTTCAGGTCCTCCTTGATCGTCTGGAGCGCGACCGGCGAGCCGTTGCGCACGAGCCGGCTGAACAGCACGAGGCGGCGCGGATCCCCGAGCGCGGCCAGAGGGTCGGTGAGCTTTCTGGCGGTAATGAACTTCGGATCGTCGATCGAGCGCTTCGTCATAGTCCTGGTGTTTCCAGTTACTGAAACATGAAACCGTTCTTAGCTGATAAGGACTTGAGAAGTCAGGTCAGGGATTCGGCACGATTGCGGCCTCGGGTGCCATTGCAACCGGCCTTCTTCCGGCCGCTGAGGGGCGCGAGGCCGTCGGCCCTGGTGCGCCAAGGCCTTGATGCCCAAGGCCGATTCTAGGCCGCCTTCTGCCGCGGCATTGGGCCTTCTAGATTGTCGACGTTTCCGCTGTGGACCGAGACCGCCTGCCGTCGTTGTCCTCGGGGTGGACCTACGGCTTCCTGATCGGCTTGGCCTTGGTAGAGCCACAGCAGTACCCGCGTGAGTTGGGATTCGCGGAGCATGAACATGGCCCTATCGTTGCAGCTCTCCCGCGGTATCCGGCTCGTGGGTGAGTAATGGCTTCCGGTTCCCCATTCTTGGGCGCGTATATCCCGGCTTTAGATCCGGCAGCCCTGGTCCCTGGTACTGGAACACGTCCCTGACTGAGCTAGGGTCGACCCAAGTTCACACCGCCGAGATCCCGCCAGAGATGCGTCTTTCCTCAAGGGGTCGCGATACCGTGATCAACCCGAATCAAAATGGCCGGTGAGCTACTTCGACAACCACAGCCGAGCGTTGCGCATCAACGCCGAGGGCGAAAACCTGGGCTTCGCCGAGCCCAAGTCGGAGCAGCTCATGCGATTGCGGCCCATTTCAGCGTGCGGCGGGAGCCCGCGCTGATCACGATGCCGACGGGCTCAGGCAAGACCGTCGTGCTGATGGCGGCGGGTTTCCTGTTGCGGGCGGAGCGAGTCCTCGTCCTGACGCCCAGCAAGCTCGTCCGCCGGCAAATCGCGACCGAGTTCAAAACGCTGGCGAAGCTGAAAGCGCTCAACTGCCTACCGGACGATGTGCCAACGCCGGTCGTCAAGGAGATCGCAGAGCGGGTCACCACGAAGAGGGCATGGAACAAACTTCGAGAGGCCGACGTGTGTGTCGGAATCCCGACCAGCATCGCGCACGACCTGGCGAACTGCCCGAAGGATTTGTTCGACCTAGTGCTCGTGGACGAGGCCCACCACGCCGCGGCTAAGAAGTGGCAGGCGCTCCTCGCGCACTTCCGCAGTGCACGAGTTGTCCTTTTCACTGCGACGCCGTTCCGCCGAGATCGGCGCGAACTCCCGGCTAAGATCATCTTCAACTACCCGCTCTCGATGGCACACGAGGACGAGGTCTTCAGCACGATCGAGTTCCAGGCCGTGATCCCGAAAAGAGCTGATCCCGATGTAGCCATCGCGAAGGAGACCGAGCGCGTCTTCAAGAAGGATCGGAAGGACGGGTTCCGTCACTTCGTGATGGTCAGAACCGACCGTCGGAAGCGCGCCGCCGAGTTGCTGAAAGTGTACGAGCGGCATACCTCCTTGCGCCTGGCCGCCATCGACAGTGGCATGAGCTACAAGCGGGTCGTAGAGGCTCTGGACGCCCTCCGTGCGGGCAACCTCGATGGCGTGATCAGCGTCAATATGCTCGGCGAAGGGTATGACTTCCCTAACCTGAAGATCGCCGCCATCCACCGCCCCCACAAGTCGCTTGAGATCACCCTCCAGTTCATCGGCAGGTTCGCGCGTACGGGAGGAGATGCTGTCGGTCGGGGTGTCTTCGTCGCCGTACCCTCCGAGATTGAGATCGAGGCGAAGAAACTGTTCCAGGAAGACGCGATCTGGCAGCACATTATCTCCAACTTGAGCGAGACCCGCATTCTCGGCGAGATCACGCGGCAGGAGGTGTTTGAGTCCTTCAATCAGAACAGCAGTCGCCTGACGTCGCACTAGCGGAGGTGTCTCTGCATGCACTTAGGCCGATGCCTCATGCGAAAATCTACGAGGTCCAGGATTGCGATATAGCCGCGGAGTTGACCTGCGTGGACGCGGACGACATCGTCTACCGCAACGTCAGCGACCACGAGTCATGCGTGGTATACGTGCTGCGCCAAGCGGCGAGGCCAAGGTGGCTGGCCGTCGACGTCTTCCGCGACACAAAGCACGACTTGCTAGTCGTCTATTTCAACCGCGAGCACCGGTTACTGTTCATCAACAGCTCGATCCGGATCCGGATTTCTACCTCCAGTTGGCTGAATGTTACTCCGAGACCGCCACCCCGCTTCCTCTGGCCGACATTGCCAAGGTGCTCCTCGGCATCGAGGATCCTCGCTTCATGAGCATCGGGATGCGTGGGAAATCGGCGTCCTCCGCCCAGGAGCGCTACCGGACGATCACCGGCAACTACGTCGAACGAGCAGTAGAAGCTTCGCTCGGACGGTTGTTCGGCCCCGGCCACTGCTACGCCCAGGGACGAGAGGGAGCCAGGCAGACGAACATCGGCTACAGCAGCGGCTCGAAGGTATGGAGCCTTGGGTCCTTCCAAATCGACGCGATCCTCGAATGGTCTAAGGCCATCGCGAGGAAGATTAGGTCGGACGAGAAAGTGGTGACGAAGTCGGCATTCGATCACTTGCGCTTGCCCAGCCGGGCGACGAAGCTCCCCGGATCGCCCATCGCGTTCATTTGGCCCGATCCCGCCTATATCAACGATTTGCGGGTGGTGGCGGAGAAGGGGGGTAAGATTTTAGAGGCGCAGTTGGCCGCCATCGACGTCGAACTTGTCCGCTTTACCGAGGACCACGCAGAGTTCGAGGGCACGGTTGAGGGTATCGCCTTCACGATTACCTACGCGCCGCGTCGCTTCCCGATCTTCGAGGTGATCGCTCCAGGGGTCGATATCACGATCACCGGCGGCGAAAATGAAAATAGTCTAGCTCGCTTCCTCCAGCGTCACCCGCCTTCCATCTTCTTCGAGGACTTCGCCCTGCTCCAGGGTGCGAACCACTACGAGTCCGTTTCGATCGAAGACACCGCGCTCGCGGTCGATCAAATCCGCGTGATCGACTGGTTGGCTGCCGGTGTCGATGTGCGCAAGGAAGTCAAGAAGGTAGCGCCCGGCCAGCGCGGCATTCACCAGTTTGTCCGGGAGGAGTTGCTGAAGACCGCCATCCCTGAGGTTCTCATCTACGACGACGGCTCCGGCGAGATCGCGGACTTCGTCGCTTTGGACATCTTCGCCGGTGCGCCGCTCCTCACACTGTACCACTGTAAGGGCTCGGGTGGCGCCAAAGCGGGCGAACGCGTCGAGGATGTGTACGAGGTCTGCTCGCAGGCCGTGAAGTCCCTCCTGTGGTTACGGACGGCCAAGACCTTGCGTGATCGGATTCTCGAACGCGTGACAGCAGACCACGAGCGCTTGGTCCGCGGTACGGTCGAGCGCATCCATGAGATCCTCCAGGACCCCCGTCGGCTGAAGACGGAGATCATCGTCGTACAGCCGGGGGTGTCGCAGGCGATGATCACCGGGAAGACCGCGCAACTCTTTGCGGCTGCAAGCGCGCATCTTGCTGCGCACGGACGCGATACAACCCTGCGCCTTTGGATGTCGCCGTGACGGGCCTGATGGACGCTGCTGCGGAGCTGGACAACGGGTCCGAGATCGTGATGGCGCTGGGCTGGACCGCGGCCCGGTACCTGGAGGCCGGGGCGGAGGGCGAGGTGTGGGACCGCGCCGACCGGATCAGGCAGGAGGGGGCGCGGTTGATGACGTAGGGGGAGCCGCGGCTGCCGGGTGATGATTCTCCATGGCCCTGGCCGCGATCCTGGCGTCTGCGGGCGTGGAAGGCCCTTCGCGGGCCACTGGCGGCGAAGCCCGGGTCTTGCAGCCGAAATGTAGGCGACACCTGATATGAACAGCGATCTCTACGCCGAGGCCCGCACCCTGATCGCCCTCGAAGCCCGGCAGGAGGGCGCCTGGGCGCCAGCACGGTCGCGCGTCTCGCTTCGTGGATGGTCTCCATAAGCTGACGGCGTCGGTCGCCGGGTAGGGCGGTCATGTGGATGCTCCGGATACCAACCTGCGGACACCAGACACAAAGACGGAAAAGCTGCGCGAGCGGGCATTGTCCGGGTTCAGGTGCGGCCCGATGGCGCGACTGCCGCTGACCTTTTGGTAAGTATCGTTGGTGAGCCTTTCCAGTTCTTCGGCGGGATTACCCAGGCGTCCGGTTCACGGTACTTGGCCTTGTTCTGCTGTTGTGCCGAATTGCGTAGGCCAAGACCGGCTTCTACCGCCTGCAGATCGCCGAGATACCAGCTCTCCAACTCGCGGCAGGCGATGCGAACAAGAGCATCTGGCTTTCCTGCATTCTGGCATTTGGCGACCAGGGCGTTTTTGACCTCTATGCAACTAGACGAATCCTGATCACGCACGACGACAAATCGGGTGTTGGGAGCCGGCCAGTATCGAGACAAGACTCCACCCGCTTCTGGAGGTCCTGCTTGCCTTCGAACACTTGATAGCGCACTGACACCGATTCCGGTAGCACTTTGGGCAGCAGTCCCTTGAGCATTTCCTTAGCCGACGGCTCTTCGAGCATGAACACCAGGGTCATCATTGCGGATCGACCCCGGAGAAGAGGCCCTGCTTCCAGAGGTAGCCCATCTGGTCGCCGTTTCGCATGTACGTGGCAATCTGCTGGTCATCAGCGGCGCGGCGGATGGCGGTTGCACCGCCATCTTTTACCAGCCAAAAGACCTCATCCAGCTTGGTGGCATTGAGGAAATCAGGGGAATGGGTACTGACGAAGACCTGACCGCCGCGCTTAGCGTAGGCGCGCAGTTCTTCGGCCAACTCCCACAGCAGCTTGGGGTAGAGCTGATTCTCTGGTTCTTCCACGCATAGAAGTGGATGCGGGCTGGGATCGTATAGTAGGACCGAATAGGCGAACATTTTGATGGTGCCGTCGGACACATGGCGGGCGAGAAAGGGATCGACGAAGGCCCCATCGGTGAAACGCAGCGGACGCGACCCTCCTCGGTCTGCTTGGCATCGACCTTGGCGATGCCAGGTACGCGCTGGGCCAGCTTCTCGCAGACCGTGTCGAACACGGCGCGGTGACGCTGGAATAGGAACTGGGTCACAAGGGCAAGGTTTTCGCCTTCTGTGGACAAGTGCTCGGCGTAGCCGGCCTCCGCCTCAGGGCGGGCTCGGCTGATGTGGAAGTCGGAGATATGCCAGTTCTCGATGAGATTTCCAGTTCTTTGACTGCCGGGAACTTCTCAAACTGGGCCAGGCCCTTGATGGCTAGGATGTCTGGGGATTTCAGGGTTTGCGATTCACGCTGCAGTTCCCCTTCCTCCTTCACATCATCCAGTTCATTGATCACCGCCTCTCCACTACCCGCTGTGAAGTCTAGGTAGTGCCACGGCTGACCGTGACTGCCTCGACGGTACTTTAGAACCTCGCGGGCCACGATCGGGGTGCCGTCTCGTTCGCCGATAGACAGCGAATAGGTGGCCAGCGGACTGTCGACGGTCACCCGGAACTTGAGTTCGATCTCGATATTGCCGTCGCCTTCGGGCAAGCGGCTGCGCACTTCCTGAAATCCCCGTCCGCCGCCCAGCTTAGCAAGGGCGGTGGTGACATTGGTGGTCATGGCTTCGCGCAGAAAGCCGAAGACATTGAACAGGGTGGATTTTCCGCTGCCGTTGGCGCCGACCAACACGCACAGATTTGGCACCCCCCGCAACTCGGCGTTGCGGAAGGCCTTGAAGTTGCGGAGCCGGATACTTTCGATTTTCATGGCTAGACCCTCACAGGACCGGACTTGAGCTTGGCCAGCAGTTCAGCTTGCCTTGAGCTTGAAGCGCCAGACCCGACCAGCACGAGGGGCCGGCTTGTCTCGACCAGAGATCCAGCGATGAACAGTCTCGTTGGAAACAGGGAGATGTTCGGCCACTTCCTTGAGGGTCACCCAGGGCTCGATTGACATGCGCACAGCCTCGCGGTGATGGGGATACCAGCTCTTGCGGAAAAGAGTGGGTCAGCTTGCCGTAGCGTGGGACCATATAGTTGGATTCACCGGGGGCCAGCGCCAAGCAATCCCTACTGTACCTAATCAGGATTCTAAGGCTTCATCTCGGGGTTGCAGCCGAGTCGGGAGGGTGAGTAGAATGCACACTTTGTGCAGTCTTTTTCACGAAAATGTCGGCCCAGGCTCCCTTGGCCATGTACGCGAATGACGCCGGCCGAGCGCGAAGGCCTCGCCATC